>DHSP01000059.1:0-513 GCA_002408485.1 Proteiniphilum sp. UBA5283
ATTTCGGACCTCACATTACAGAGTTGTCACAAATATATTAAATTTAAACAGCAAAGCTATAAAATAAGTTATCAAAAAACAGGGAGTACCTCAGTGGAAGCCAAAAGGCATCATCCCACTATTGCTACACCAATCAGTGCTTGGTATCCTGGAAATTCTTGAGATACATGATATAGAATCGATCGGGGGACTTGATATTAAAGAAATTAAATGTCCCGAAAAACCATATTCTAAATTCCTGTGTTACTTGTATTATTCCTTAATAAGTAAATAAGCTGACAACTGCGTTATGTTAATACATATTGAGAGATAGCTATCGCATCTTCCCTTCTGCCTTTTGCGATTGCAGTTTTTGCAAATAACTGTCCAAGAACTGTTCTAGTTCTTCGGGCGTCATGGCAGTATTCTGTACCTTTCTGGCTGTCTGATTTGCTTTCTGCTTGTTCTCCATCGCTTCAAAATTTTAAAAAGACAAAGTTGAAGCGATGGTTTGACAATTTGTGTCAATTTAAA
>DHSP01000059.1:655-48595 GCA_002408485.1 Proteiniphilum sp. UBA5283
TGTCAATTTAAAGACGGCTAAGCACCCGGACAAACGATTCGGGAAGACAAACGTTCTTCAGACTCAACGCTTCTTTGAAAAGAGGAGCGATCTGCTTGTCGGTGAATCCGGCAATACCGCATCCAACACGGGTTACATAGAAGAAGTATTCAGAGTGCGCTGCGGCAAAATCGATAAATTGATCTACATAGGGTGCAATGGTTTCTATGCCTCCCTGCATGGTGGGAATGCCATAGCTTTGTCCCTGTAAACCGACTCCCTGTCCGTATATGGCGCCAAACTTGTTCAACGCTATCCTGGCAGCACCGCCATCGTGATTTCCGCCCAGGTTGCTGCCAAACACAAAAATCTCACCTGCCGATAAAACAGTGATATTCTCGGGTGTAAAAGTGGGCCTTTCGACTGAATCTTTCATAATAACCTGTTTTTTCAATTAACTATCACATGACTAAACACAAATTTATTCAAACCTCACCTCCATCAGCTCTATATCCGATAAAACCACGCGGGTGTTGCCGGCATTTCCCAGGGAGAAGACAATGCGTGCCTACAGATCGGGCATGGGGTCGCTGACCAGCGCATTCACCAGCCGCTGTTCGTAGCGGCGATTTTGTGGATCGTAGATCCCGAAGCCGGAGTTCCACTCCCAGTAGGCCCAGCTGAAGCTTTGCTGTTCAAACCAGCGAGCAAGGAAGCGCGTCCACCTTACCCGCGAGTCGATGTCGGCACGCGAGTAGGCGCCAAACTCACCCACATGCACCGGGATATTCTTTTCGCCAGCCAATTGGATGACTGTCTTGAAATCTTCTTTCACCGCCTGCCGCTCGAAGACGGTGCCGTGCCACTGCGTTCCCAGCCAGGCATCGGATCCTTCCGACCAGCTGGCACCCTGGTGGGTGAACTGAAACGGGTTGTAGTAATGGACGGTGAGGATGAGCTGTGGATCGTCGGGAATCTCCAATGATCGCAATCCGCCGACGCCGCCCCACTCTGCTGTGCCCAGCAACACACAACGCCTGGGGTTGGTTCTGCGGATTACCCGAAGCGCTGATTCCGCATAATCGTTCCACAAAGCGGGGGTGAGCTTGTCGTGGGGCTCGTTCAAAATCTCGAACAACAGGCTGTCGGGGTAATTCTTAAAGTGGCCGGCAATCTGCTCCCACTGCGATAGAAAACGGGCTTTCTCCCCGGCGGGGTTGGCCATCAGGGCATCGTGGTGATGCATGTTGAGGATGATGTGCAGCTTCTGCTTCAGCGCCTCGTCGACGGCCGACTCGATGGTCTGCATGAAAGCCGACTCGATGGTGTAGGGTGCCGTGGACATGCTGCGATCGTCCCGTTCCCAGCGGATGGGAAGACGTACGTGCGTGAAACCCAGATCGGCAATTCGCTTCAGGTCGGCTGGATCGAACGGCGATTGCCACGACTGCATTGCCTCGTAGGTGTTCCCGATGTTGATTCCTTTTCCCAGGCGGACATTGATCTCCCGGGCACTTGCCCAGGTACCTGTTTCTTCCGGTGCCGGCTCCGGCTCCCCGGGTTGACTGTTGCATTGTTGAAACAGAAACAACAGGATCGTAAGCAGAAAGAGCGTTTTTTTCATGATGTTGCCTATTTTGATTTCAGAAATTGTCAATTTCTCGGGCACTTACCTCCTGGGAGCCAGGCATGCATCTCCTCCGACAATCAGAACGGGTAGCCGATGGCAAAGTGGAAAGCAAAATCACGCCTGAACTCGGGCCTGAAGATCGTCCATCTCGATCCTTCGGGCAGCGCCGGATTGTGTGCTTTCATGCCGCCATCTACCCGGATAAGGAGGAAGTTCAGGTCGAAGCGAATCCCCAATCCGTAAGAAACGGCCAGCTCCTTGTAGAACTTATCCCAGGAGAAAAGACCCCCGGGCTGTTCCACGTAGTCTTTGATGGTCCAGATATTGCCGGCATCCACAAATGCAGCCATCTCGAAAAGACGGGTTAGCTTGCGGCGATACTCCACACTGAAGTCCAGCTTCACATCACCCACTCTGCGGCCAAAATCATGCCCCGTGGAGTCACGGCTAAAGGTGCCGGGGCCCAATGTTCTCGTACTCCACCCGCGCACGCTGTTGGCGCCGCCGCCATAGTATCTCTTTTCAAAGGGGAGGACAGTTGAGTTGCCATAAGGATATGCCATTCCTACCGCAAAATGGGCGGCAAGGGTGTTTTTGTCGCCAAAAGCAATCATGGGGGCAATGTCGAAGTCTCCTTTCACATACTCGGCGTATTGCAATCCGAAAAACTCTTCAATACCTTCGTTGTTTTGTTTGCCACCCCCCAACCCCGTGACGATGCGGGGAAGCCAGCCGGCCAGCTCTATCCCTGAACGAATACGAAATGGAATGACGGGCATATTCCCTCTTGAAATCCGGTTGTAATTGGTAAAGGTTACGTTGTACGTACTCCGCACAATCAACTGCTCATCATAGCTGTATCGCAGGATGGGACTGGCATCTTCGCTTAAATAGAGATCAATGAACCGTTTGGATTTCCAGGGCATTCTGACATAGGTGATCCCGACAGGCTCGAGCACATTCAGAAGTTTCCATTCCAAGGAAGACCATTGAAAACGACTCGACAGGTTGAAAAACTGGCGCAAATACTCGGGCCTCTTCTGAAAGTTTATGCCGGCGGAAAACTCCGTGGAGGCAGAAGGCTGATCTTTCAATTGCTTTATCATCCAGGGAAACAGCAATTGCGGAACAGACAAAAACACTTCGGCTCCATACTCGTAATAGCTATTATCCAGCAAATCGAGGCTGTCGGTAGCGCGAATAAATTCATAGGCGGCATTCAACCGCACACGGAAGGTCTCCCCTCCTTTCAGAAAGTTGCGGTGTTCGTAGGTCAGGTTGCTTGCCACCCCCAGGTCGCCCGCCGAATTGGTGCCATCAACCCCAAATTGCATGTAATGTAGGTTCCCCGGAAAGAGCGTAATCCGTGAATCGAGAAAGTTTGAGTCGTTCCGTACCACGGGAGTGAGGTTAATGGCCGTCTGGTTCACAGGCCCCATGCCGTTTAACGAAGAGTATGTCCGTTCTACAATCCGGTCGGAATAAAGTCGGCCGGGACGAAGAAATATATTGTAATATACCGACTGCGGCAACAGAAACCGATCTTTTTCAGAGATAATCTGCAAGCCCCGGTATTGAACCGTATCCAGACGATTGGCCCGGGTGGAATCTTCAAGCAGACGGGCATCGACGCCATTGATGACCGTAACTTTTCCAATATTGTACTGTTTGTGCAGGGTGGTGTCGGTGGGATTATTCAGAGCCAGGGTCACATCTACCTGGTGGTTGCCGACGGTGGTGTCGGCCAGAAAATAGAAATTATCTTTCAAAAAATTATAATACCCTCTGTTTCTCAACGTGGTGGTCATGCGCTCCCTGTCCTGCTCCAAAACCGACAGGTCGAAGATATCCCCTTCCCGGATGATATCGAGTCTTTTTGAGTCGCTCAGGATTTTGTGGATGGTGGTATCGGCAGAGCGGATGGTATCCCGGAATGAACGAATTCGGTAAGGTTCGTTGCCGGTGACTTGAAAAAAAAGGTTGGCTTTTTTATCTTTTTTCTCCAGGGTGGTGTCCACCTCGGCATTCAGATACCCTTTGTTGTTAAGATGCATTCTGATCTGCTCTGCCGAGATAACGGCCAGCTGCTCGTTATACAATACGGGCGGATCGCCGTATTTGAGCAGTTGCCGGTTCAACCAGGTAGAATCGTTGTCGGGAATGTTGTACATATGCAGCTTCCATTTTCCCACAATGGGTATCGAGGCGTTGGGCCGCTGCCGGAGAAAGGGTCTTAGCTCCGATGCGCCGATGCCTTTCACATCGGAGCTGATGCCTGCTTTGTTGAGCAGATAGCTCCCCTCGGGCACCTTTTTCGTTACATTACAGGCAGCGAGTGTAATCAGGGAGAATATGCAAAGTATATATTTCTTCATCCGGCTAGTTGTCTTCTTTTGGCTTGGTAAACCTGAAATTAAAGAGATTTCTGAATGATTTTGCCTCTTTTGTCACCACCACTCCAACACCCTGGGTTGTGGGAGTACGTCGGTAGAACCGTTCGTTTGCCCTGTTGAAGGCACGAAGCATCAACCAGTTGTTGATATCATACTCCATTTCAAACTCTCCCATGAAAGCCTGCTGACCAGCCAGCATGGTGTTATCGCCGTAACTCAGGTTGGTTGTTAAGCGCAAACGGTCGTTAAACAAACGGGTGGAGACATCGAGCCCCATTCGCACATTATCGAAAGTGCCGTCCACCGTCTCCAGGTTGGTGCTTACCGACCAGTTGTCGTTCAACGCACTGGCAAACAACGCATCCAGTCCCCTCGCCAATGTATTGGAGGCAAATCTCGTAAATACCGACGAACCGAAATTTAAATCGGGAGAACCTTCTGAGGGAATGAAGCTGCCTGTGGTGGCAAGATAGGCAAACTGCAGGATCTTGGTCTCCTCATTATTGATAAAACTGTTCACCCGCTGTTGTATGTCGTTGGAACTTTCGGGCAACTCAATGTCGTACTGCAGATCCATTGCCTCCAGATTACCTCTTACTTGAAGCAAGGCATTGACCGGTACGCGGGTATTGGCCAGCTCTGAGGAGAAAGTAGGACTGAGCGCAACCAGATCAGCCCTCACGGGAAGGTAGGCAGTGATGTTGAATTGTGTGTTCATAGGATCTCCTTCCATAGTAAGCCTGCTCCCTTCGCGAATAGTAAAGTCGATGGTCCGTAGGTTTTGCAGGTTATAATGAAACTTCCCGCTGTTGATGACAAAGTCACCGTATAAACGTACAGGAGGCGTCGACTTGGAATTAAAGTTGACACTCAGCTCTCCTTCCCCGCTTGCCTCAATGGCATTGCCCGTAGTCGGGTCCAGCAACACCGCCGCTCTGAGCATCGGGTTCAGGTTCACGGTTGCCCTCATGACGATGGGGATGCCCGATGACACCGGGGTGTTGATCCGGGCCTGTTGACTCTCTTTTTTGCGCAGGAAAGCCAACGAATCGTCCTGCGGTGTGTTGATATAAACCACGCCGCTGTATTCGGTGGCTCTGGCGGTTTGAGGGAGCATCACCATCACCTCCGACGGGCTCTGCGAAAAGAGGTTCCCATCGCCAAAGATGCCGTTGGGCGAGCCCGTGACTTGCAAGTCGCCCGACAAACGCAGGGAGCCATACACCATCAGGTCGGTACGTTCCCTGTTGTTCAACAGCATGAAATCGTTCAGACGGATTGTGGCATTGTACGCCATTCTTCCAAAATTGCTATGCGAAAGCCTCACATTCAGATTTGCCGTATGATTGTTCTGATCGCGGATCACCAGATTTTCCAATCCCACGTTATCTTTTTTAATTTCGATGGTGTCCGACACGTAGTAAGTGACATTGGTATAGGCAACCTTCATAATTCCTTCATCAATTCCCAGCCACCCTTCGGTCACCGGCTCCGACAGCTTGCCGGTAATGTGAATGTTTGAGTTTAATCGTCCCGAGAGCTGGTTGAAGATGCCTGCAGTAAACGGCTGGATGGCATTCAGGTCGAAATTTTCGACCAGAAAGTTTACATCCAAAGAGCGGAGGCTGTTATCTCCAGTAGGGATATAACCCCGTATATCTAAATTACGTACCCCTTTGTGAGTAAGGAAAGCATTCAGGTCCAGACCGGAGTAGAGGTTATCCCAGTTGCCTTCAATTTCCAGCGTACCGATGCTGTCGTTGTTTACCGTGATATGATCGATCCGGAGATCTTCGGTGCGGATCAAGGGGTTATCGAGTGCCTGCCGTATATAAATATCGCCGTTGATGGAGCCGGCAAAACTGGATACGTTAAATGCTGCAAGAATATTTGACAGCTCCGTATTGTTGAAAAAGATCCGGACATTATCGGCCTCGCTCCTGGAGGCAACACCGTCGATTCCGAGAAGGAGCATCTCCTTTTCACGAAGGCCGAAATTGGTAATGGAGATGTGGTCTTTGCGATAAGCGATGGAGGCATCGTTGAAGCTCATCTGTTTATCGTTGAATGCTATGGTGGTGGGATGAATGCGGATATCTGCCGCGAGGTGGTCATCATGGTCGCGCAGGAAACCCGCTGAGATCATGATCTGTCCGTTTGATTTTGTGCTGCTCTGCCGCAACTCGTAGGAAACCACATTTCTCACCGAATCACCCGAAGCGTTGCTATTCAGACGGGCATTCACAAATCCGTTGTCCTGCACCAGATATGTGTTCACATCCAATCCAATGTCGGAAGTACCGCTTTGCAGGTTTATTTTCGTTTCGCGCAGGTCGTTTTTACCAAACATCAACCTGGGAAAATGAGCGTTTAACTGCACGGCACTCTTGTCCATCGCTCGTATGTTTCCCGCAATGGTTGCATGATCCACATTGTAGAACGGCAAGGCAAAGGCATAAGAAAGATCTTCGGTATTCTTCAGCAAAATATGGAAGCGGAAGTCGTTGATCCCGTTACCGGAATCGTCCTCTTCGGGCAGGGATATTGCAGACGGGAGGTATGGATGCAGAGCATGCCGCAACTCCTTTCCAATCGTAGAAAAATAGTAATCGCCGTACATCTCCGCCTCCAGAAAGGAAGACATGATCTGCAGCCTCTTGCCGCTTGCCGAGTCGGCCTGAGCCTGCAGATAGATGGCGCCGGGATTGTAGATAAAGTTACTGTCGGCCAGCGAGATGTTGTCGATAACAAGGGTGCCGGCCATGTCATCGAAGGTGGCTCCGGCCATCTCTCCGTCGATATTCAAGCTCACGTACGGTTCTTTCCAGTCCGCCATCATCAGAAAAGGCTTCAGTTCTAGCCGTTCGACATCTCCTTTTACGGCAAACCACATCCCTTCTCCAAAGGTCACCTCACCATTCAGATCAAACCTGTTCCGGTCTGTATTGCTTTTGATGTTTGCAGTCACGTTGTTACCGCTGTAGGTTCCGTTGTACTCCACATCATGGTAGTAGTTGCCCCGGTAGACCATCGATTCAATACTTCCGTCGGCAACGACTGTGACCTCTCCACCTTTCAGGATAGACACCTTGGCGTTTGCACTCAGGGTGGCGTTGCCCAGGCCCGCCCCTCCCCCAATAATGTTGTCCACCTGCATATTGTCTGCAGATACAGGCCCCTCGAACACCATATTCTGAAAGTTGTTGTTTATCCGCCCGGTACCACGCAGCGACACAGCTCCCTGTTCGGTATTTACGGTTCCGCTGTACCGGAAATTGCGCAGCTTGCCCCGTGCCTGCATCTTCAGATCAAGGTGGCCCGTGTTCAGCAGCTGAACAGGTGATTCGTACTGGATGGCCCCCACCCGGATGAAGTCCTGCAGGTCTTGCTGCGAAACGGATAGCTGTCGTATCGTTGCCTCCAGGTCACTGTTGTTGAAGTCGCTGTAATCGGCGATCTTCCCGGAAATGTGGATCCTGGTGTCGGAACCATATTGAAGAACGAGGTTACGAAGGGTTGCCTGAGGCAGTTTTCCCTCTGCCTCCGTTTCAAAGGAAAAGGGTTTGTTCAAATGAGCAAACCGGGACGAAAAAATGGAAATATCGTTCGGATCGATGACTTCGCTGTCGGCTTTCAGGAAGAATTTTTTTGTCTCCCGGTCATAACGGGCGTTGGAAACCCGGATTTCAGATCGATTCAGGGAGGCCGTCATTTTATTGCTATTGATCTGTGTTCCGCTGGCTTCAGCGACAACTTTCAGCTCATGCAGCGTGAGGCCGGCGTTCTGTTCCCGGAAGCTCAGCAGGCCTATTTCGGCCTTCATATCCTCCAGGCTCAGAAAATCAAGTTTACCATCAAAATTGAGATTGTGTACATCGAGGTGCGACACATTGAACTGACCCGGCGTTGAGGGTGCAGAATCGATATTGTATTGCAGACGTCCGTTCATCAACATCACCCTGTTTGCCGTGATGCGCCATGTAGCTTTCTCTTTTTTCACCACGGTGGTATCCTTCTCCCTGGCGAAAGCATCGATCACAAATTGAAAGTTAAAGGGTTCTCCGGGTGATGTGCGATGCACGGAGGCTGTAAAATTTTCCAGGCTCACCTTCTCCACGGTTACTTTGTTTCTGAGCAGATCCATGGGATGGATGCGGACAGCCAGCCTGCCGATGTAAGCCAATGTATCCTGCTGCCGATCTTCCAGATAAATACCTTTGAGTTCGATGGTATTGAACAGTCGGAAACGAATACTCGCAAGAGATGCTTCGGCCGCTATTTTTGGCTTCACCTTTTCGAGTGCAATGTCAGCGGCCCTCTTCTGCACGGCAGGGATGCTAAAGACAATGAAAAGTATAATATTTAACAATATAATACTTAATACAATGACAGCGAGTATACGAGCAAATTTTGCAACCAAGTTTATCGAAACAAAATAGGTGAATGATCAAGATTTTTCAACAATGCAATATTACAAAAAAAGGAGCAAGGGCATTGTCTCAGTGGTTATTTTAACCAAAAAATAAGGTTATTTGGTCTTTTTCCACAATAATGAACTGTCGCCGTAGCTGAGGAAGCGATAATTTTGATGCAGCGCATAGTCGTATATTTTTTGCCAGTCGTCTCCCACGAAGGCAGCGATGAGTAACAACAACGTGCTCTGCGGCTGATGAAAGTTGGTGACAATGGCATCGGCATAATGAAACTGATAACCCGGCACGATGATGATCTGCGTGTCAGTGATCAGCTGCTCTTGACGGCGCCGGTTGAGATAATCGAGAATATTTTGAAGCGCTTGCGTGGGAGAAATATCGTCATTCTTATCATAGGGATCCCACTGTTTAACGCTCAGCTCCTGCGACGATGCTTCCGGGTGGGAGTGCAGCTTCCTTCCAATGTAGTATATGCTTTCCAAAGTCCGAAGCGAAGTGGTTCCCACCACAATAAGCTTCCCCCTGTTTTGCAGCAATTTCTCAACCGTCTCCCGGGGTATGGAAATAAACTCGGTATGCATGGTATGACCGGCAATGGTATTGGATTTCACCGGTCTGAAAGTACCTGCTCCCACGTGGAGCGTCACTTCGGCGGTATTGATTCCCTTATTGCGAAGTTGTTCCATTACGTGAGGCGTAAAATGAAGCCCTGCCGTGGGAGCGGCTACAGAGCCCTCTATGCGTGAGTAAACGGTTTGGTAGGTTTCGTCATCCCCGGGCTCCGAAGGACGGTTGAGATAGGGAGGGATGGGCAGTTTGCCGGCAAGCTCCAGCACCTCCGAGAATGTCAGCTCTTGATGATTCCACGAAAAACAGACAATTCTCTCCTCGCCCGCCGCGTCTTTTTTTTCCGCTTTTAGTGTGACCACATCGCCTTGGTAAGGAACCTCCATATACAAAGGCTCTTCCTTCCATCGCTTGGCATTGCCAATCATACAACTCCAGGAACATTGTGTGTGTTGTTGAAAATTCAGTGCATAGTCGGCCGGCTCGTGCGGAGAAAGACAAAATATCTCCACCTGAGCTCCTGTGTCCTTTTGAAACAACAAACGGGCATGAATCACCCGGGTATTGTTGAAAAGCAGCAGGCTCTCCTCAGGCAGCAGTGCAGGTAAATCCGTGAAGGTGTAAGAAGCAATCTGACCGTCGTGATATTGCAACAACTTCGACATGTCTCTCTGAGGAAGAGGATATTTGGCTATTTTCGCGTCGGGAAGATTGTAATTGAAACGGCTTATTGCCAACTCTCCGATATGGTCCTTTTTCATTTTTTTACTACCGAAAAACCTATTTTTCGTAATTATTAATGCATTTATTCCACAAAATTAGTCAACTTTGCAACACGTAACAAAAATAAAATAGCTGAAAACAGCCTATAAAAGCATGAAGAAATTGGAAACAGGCGACAAAGTGCGTTTTCTAAACACAGTTGGGGGAGGCACGGTGAAGGGCTTTCTCAGCAAACAACTGGTGATTGTGGAGGACGAACATGGGTTCGACATCCCCATACTCATTTCGGAATGCGTGGTCGTTGAATCTGCCGGAAATGAGAAGCTGGGACTCATCCCCGAGAACAAAGAGACAACGACAGACAAAGACCTTTCACCCTCCGTAACGGAAGTAAAAGTGAAAGATAACGAGCCCGTGCAAGAGACGGCCGAAGGGGAGAAGATTACTGCTTGCCTGGCCTATTTGCCAACAGACGTAAAAAACCTATCCTCCTCATCCTACGAATGTTATTTTGTGAACGACAGCAACTACTACCTTTTTTTCAACTACATGAGTCGTGAAAACAACACTTGGAAAAGTCGTTACAACGGTTCTATCGAACCAAACACAAAGATATTTCTGGAGGAGTTCGATAAGACGGCACTCAACGAAATTGAAAAAGTATCCGTTCAGTTTATTGCCTTCAAGTATCCAAAGCAGTTCAGGTTCAAGAACCCCTGTTCCGTGGAGTTGCGTATTGATACGGTGAAATTTTACAAACTCCACAGCTTCCGGGAAAACGACTACTTTGAGGACGAAGCCTTGCTTTACTACGTCATGCGGGACGATGTCCCCGAGAGGGAGCTGCTGGTTTCGGCAGGCGACCTGGAGCGTGCCATCAAAGAGAAGCAAGCCGCAGATAGACGCCCTCGCATTCAACGGATCGAGAAAAAAGAAAAAAACCAACTGATTGAGATCGACCTCCATGCTGATGCATTGCTCGACACCACAAGCGGGTTGAACAACGCCGATCTGCTGGAATACCAGCTGAATAAATTCAACGAGGTGATGGCCGGTCACATCCGCAACAAAAACCAAAAAATTGTATTTATTCACGGCAAAGGGGATGGCATACTTAGAAATGCCATCCTGAAAGAGCTGAAAACCAAGTATCCCAAATGTTATTACCAGGACGCCTCCTTTCAGGAATATGGTTATGGGGCAACCATGGTAACCATAAAATAATATTCTATGATAAAGAAAAATATCACCATCCTCATTGCTGCCATCATGCTTTCAGGTTGCAACATCATGAACCAGATTGGAGGAGCCATTCAGCTATCCCAGAGCGAGTACAGGTATAACTCACTGAACAACATTCAACTGGCCGGGATAAACCTGGGGAACGCCTCGAGCATCTCTGTCTCCAACCTGGCTTCTATTGCCACGGTGCTGGCCGGAGGCTCGACGATGCAGACCATCCCGTTCAGCATGACCCTCAACATGGACGTCACCAACCCGAACAGCAGTGCTGCCTTTCTCGACGCCCTAGATTACGCCATTCAAATCAACGAGATGGAGTTCGTGGAAGGTAAAATGGATATCCCCATCCGCATTGAACCCGGGGAAACCAAGATAGTGGGCATCCCCGTCAGCGTAGATTTGAAAAACCTGATGAACCGCTATTCGCAGGGACGTGTAACCAGTGAAATGAGTGCCTTCCTTGGCATCACACCCAAAGAGACATCGGTAACGGTAAAACTATGGCCTAAATTTACCGTCGGTGGCACAGTCGTAAAGGTGCCGGCTGCGATTCCCGTCGTTTTCAACTTTGGGGGAAAAGATCACTAAAAAACTTTATTACACCTCTTCAAACACGATGCGTGCCCGGCAAACGGCCCCTTTCCCGTATGTTTCAATCTGAAAACCGTAGTCGCCCGGGGCATGCAGCTGACGAAAGACCTCGCCGGAGTCGCCAAAGGTGAGTTCTTTCAGAAAGTTAATCTCAAAACGTCGGATATGATGCTTCCGATAAAAATCGGGCGTAAAACAATCGGATAGCCATTCCACATAATGGAGGCTGTTGGCATGGTTGTTTACATCGATGTCGCTGTATTTTACCTGAAACCTGTTTGCCACCTCTCCCGACACAGTGGCAATACGTCCCGGTTCGCCGATTGGCGTGCTTTCCGGGAACACAAAATTATGCATCGAGGGAAGCGTGTCGAGCAGGACGCTGCGCCGCGTATGCATATCCATTACAGCCCAGGAAGAAGCTGCGTAACCGATAGGTTCTTCAGCACCATCAAAGATCCGAAAATTACGCGTTGTGAAGGCTGTCCCTATTTTCTCAATCCATGTCTCAATGGAAAGGGAATCGTTCTCAGTAGGCATTCTTTTCATGTCGATCACCAGGCGCGACAACACCCAGGTGAAGTTATCGGTTTGCAGCTCCAGCAGGCCAAAGCCGTTTTCATCGGCATTCTTTCCTGCAGTGATCAACACAAAGTTGGTCAGCGAGGAGAGCGACACCCTCCTGCGAAAATCTATATCCTGTGCCTCTATGTTGTAACTGTATTTTTTCTTTGCACCCATCGTTCCGAATTATGAACCGCAAAAGTACAAAATAAATACCTTTTTCCGGACGATATTTATCGCTATCTTTGTGAAAAGGAACCGGTATGAGACATATGGCTAACCATTTCACACACGACCTCCAATTTCAAAGCTCCTGCAACCATATAATTAATCAGACAAAGAGTATGCAATCCATAAAAGAACTTTTCCGTATCGGCAACGGCCCATCAAGCAGCCATACCATGGGCCCCAAAAAGGCAGCCCTCCTTTTTACCGAAGCACAGAGTGACGCCGAAAGATTCGTGGTCACCCTCTACGGCAGCCTGGCAGCCACAGGCAAAGGGCACCTCACCGACGAGGCCATCCTGAGCGTGATGGAGCCTGTAGCCCCCACCACCATTGTGTGGCAACCCAAAATATTCCTTCCTTTTCACCCCAACGCATTGAAGATGGAAGCATTCCGCGGCAACAGGCTGTCCGGCTCGCAGACAGTCTACAGCGTGGGCGGAGGAGCTCTTTCGGACGGAGAGAAGGCTATTGGCCTCTCCGAGAACGAGGGAAGGGATATTTATCCGATGACCACCCTGACAGAGATCATGGAATGGTGTGAGGTGACGGGAAAAAGCTACTGGGAATATGTGGAGGAGTGCGAGGATAAGGATATATGGGACTACCTGGAAGAGGTATGGAAGGTGATGAAGGCAGCAGTGAAGCGGGGACTCGACAACGAGGGAGTACTTCCGGGCCCGCTTAGCCTCCACCGTAAGGCGACAAGCTACTTCATTAAAGCAAAAGGGTACAAGGCGTCGCTTCAGTCGCGCGGGCTGGTGTTCTCCTATGCGCTGGCCGTTTCGGAGGAGAATGCTTCGGGTGGGCAGATCGTCACTGCACCCACCTGCGGATCGTGTGGTGTTGTGCCGTCCGTGCTCTATCATCTGGAGGAAATACGAGATTTCAGTAAGAACAGGATGCTGCGTGCCCTGGCTACGGCAGGACTTTTTGGCAACATCGTGAAAAAGAACGCTTCCATCTCGGGCGCCGAGGTGGGATGCCAGGGAGAAGTGGGCGTGGCTTGCGCCATGGCGGCAGCTGCAGCCAATCAGCTCTTCGGAGGAAGCCCCGCACAGATTGAATACGCCGCCGAAATGGGGTTGGAGCATCACCTGGGGATGACCTGCGACCCGGTGTGCGGACTGGTACAGATACCCTGCATCGAACGCAATGCCTATGCCGCGGCACGTGCGCTGGATGCCAACCTCTACTCATCCTTCACAGACGGGATACATCGTGTTTCGTTCGACCGCGTGGTGAATGTAATGAAAGAGACGGGGCACGATCTGCCCTCACTTTACAAGGAGACCGGAGAAGGCGGACTGGCCAAAGGGCACAAGTTTTCATAAAAAATAAACAGGTACAAAAATAGAAACGCAACACACAAAGTGTTTTTTTTGACATTTCATATACTTTTTTCCGGTTTTCACCGTTATAGGTACGGTATTACGTAATCAACCCCACGCTGTTTTCCGGACAATAAAATTGAGAAACCGGGAAACGAAGTAACTTAATGCAGCAGATATGATAGACTATATCAAAGGCGAGGTGGCCGAACTTACACCTGCCTCTGTCACAATTGAATGCAGAGGCATCGGGTATCAGATGAACATCTCTCTCAACACCTACGGAGCCATCAGCAATAAGCCGAATGTGAAACTCTATGTGCACGAAGCTATCCGCGAAGACGCACATGTTTTGTTTGGCTTTATGGACAAACACGAACGGGAACTCTTCCTGCTCCTTATCAGCGTATCGGGAGTGGGGCCTAGTACGGCAC
Source organism: Proteiniphilum sp. UBA5283 (assembly GCA_002408485.1). Classification (GTDB taxonomy): domain Bacteria; phylum Bacteroidota; class Bacteroidia; order Bacteroidales; family Dysgonomonadaceae; genus Proteiniphilum. The sequence continues at coordinate 14,768 of DHSP01000059.1, forward strand.
GGGTCATCCTCTCCTCTCTCAGTTCAAAAGAGCTGGAGAACGTGATAGCCACGGAAAATGCTGCCGTGTTGCAGTCGGTAAAGGGAATTGGAGCAAAAACAGCACAAAGAATCATCGTAGACCTGAAAGACAAAATCAAGTTTACTGACGAGAGCGGGACCATCCAGCTTCCTGCCAAAGACGATCTTTCCGAAACAGGCCATGCCGCAGTATCGGCCCTGGTGATGCTTGGGTTCGTACAGACTGCATCACAGAAAGTGGTATCAAAAATCATCAGGGAATCACCCGCATTGCCGGTAGAGGCTGTCATTAAAGAGGCATTGAAGAGATTATAAACAGTGGCCAGGTTACGTAATACGCATTTTTTGAGTAAAAAATCGTATAGCTGTTGTTTCTCTGAATAAATTTGTGCACATAGTCTTTTTCTTGCTTCTGCTGATGACCGGTGGGAGGCAGCTTCTTTATGCACAGATCAATTTATCGGGCATACGAACAGAGGTGCGCTACGATCACCGGTCGAACCGTTACATCTTCGAACAAAAGGTCGGCAACACCGTCGTGGGGACTCCCTACTCCATGACCCCGGAAGAATACAGGGCATACCGCTTGCGTCAAACACAAACCCATTATTTCCGCAGGCGCAACGCACTGCGTGCCGACAGCCTGCAGGCGGTTGCGCAGCCCTTTTCTCTTGCCGGTCTGCGGAAACGTGGCGACCCGCAGAAAACGATCTTTGGACTTGGAGGAGTGCAGCTTACGACGCATGGATCCGTGGAGATATCAACCGGAATGAATAGGAATATCACCGACAATCCTACCCTGCCGCAGCGTGCACGAAAGAGGAGCATGTTCGACTTCGATCAACAGATCCAGCTTAATGTCAATGCAAAGGTGGGGGATAAAATTAACTTTGACATCAATTACGACACCGAGTCTACGTTCGATTTTCAAAGCAAACAGCTTAAACTCGCCTACCGGGGAGACGAAGATGAGATCATCCAAAATATTGAAGCGGGCAACGTGAGCCTGAACAGCGGTAACTCACTCATTCATGCCGGAGCAGCCCTGTTCGGGATCAAATCGGAGCTACAGTTCGGGAAGTTGCGGGTAAAAAGCCTCTTTTCTCAACAGCAATCTGAGTCACAGACAATCAATACCCGGGGAGGGATACAAACCACGCCCTTTGAGTTCTCCGCCGATCAGTACGAAGAAAACCAACATTTCTTCCTTGGCCATTGGTTTCGCGACAGGTACGACGAAGCTCTGGCCAGGCTGCCCTACATAGAGTCTCCTGTTTCCATCACCAAAATAGAAGTATGGGTGACCAATAAACGGGGAGACTATGCACAGGCAAGAAATATCGTGGCTTTTGCCGATCTAGGGGAACAGGAGCATATACACAACGCCGGTTGGGTGTCGCAAGGAGTTGCTGGGGTACCGCACAATGGAGCCAACACATTGTATGAGCAGCTCATCGGCATCTGGGCAGGGGCAAGAAAGATCAGCGAAACTGCGCATGTTTTTCCGGGCAGTGTTGTCGGCGGCACAGATTACGAAAAGTTGGAAAACGCTCGCCTCCTTAGCGCTTCGGAATATAGCTTTCAGCCGCAACTGGGCTATCTTTCCCTGAACATGCCGCTGCAACCGGATGAGGTGCTGGCGGTGGCGTATGAGTTCACCTACCATGGCGAAGTATATCAGGTTGGCGAATTCTCCGCAGATGTACGGAGTAACATCGGAAACAACAGCAGCAATGGCGGTGCTCTTTTTCTGAAACTACTCAAGCCGGTATCGTTGTCGCCACAGGCCTATACATGGAACCTGATGATGAAAAACATCTACTCTGCCGGCCATGCTGCATATAACATGCAGCGAGATCATTTCCGGTTGCAGATCACCTGGCAAAGCGACACCACCGGAACGTACCTGAACTATATTCCCGAAAACGGCATCGGGGACAAGTTGCTCCTGCAGGTGTTACAACTCGACAGGCTGGATTCGAGAAATAACGAGCAGCCCGACGGCAACTTCGACTTTCTGGAAGGATATACCGTTGATTCACAGAATGGACGTATTATTTTCCCGGTGGTGGAACCTTTCGGTTCATACCTGCGCAAAAAAATTGGAAACGATGTCGTCTCGGAAAAATACATTTATGAGGAACTGTACGACTCCACCCTCACTGTGGCACGACAACTTCCGGAGAAAAACAAATTCCGGATCAGCGGCGAATACAGAGGCTCCCCGGATTCGCAGATTACCCTTAACGCCATGAACGTGGCCCGTGGATCGGTGCGGGTAACTGCCGGCGGCGTGACACTCACCGAAGGAGTCGATTATACGGTAGACTATGTCTCCGGCACGGTGAACATCATCAATCAGGCCATTCTGGCGGCAGGAACGCCCGTAAGCGTCACACTCGAAAGTCAGCAGATGATGCAAATGCAGCGAAAAACCCTGATGGGCCTCGATCTGCAGTACGACCTCTCCAAACATCTCTCTCTGGGTGCCACGCTGATGCACTATTCCGAAAAACCGCTCACCATGAAGCCTTTTTTTGGCGATGAGTCTTCCAAAAACACCCTGTGGGGCACCCATGTGAACTACAAGAGACAGTCGTATGCGCTCACCAACCTCATTGACAGACTCCCTTTCGTGGAAGCCACCGCACCTTCTCAACTGACAGCAAACCTTGAGTTCGCAGAAATGCTTCCCGGGCATTATAAAAACAAATATACTGGCGGTTATTCCTACCTCGATGATTTTGAATCGTCCACCTCGGTCATCGACCTGCGAACACCCTATGCCTGGTCGCTCGCCGCCACGCCCTCCGGCAACTCATCGACGGGGCTCTTTCCCGAAGGGTCACTGTCGAACCACACCGATTACGGAAAAAACCGTGCCCTGATGGCGTGGTTTTATATCGATGGAATCTTTACCCGCAGGAACTCCAACCTCACACCCGTACACATAAAAAACGATCCCGACCAGCTTTCCGATCACAGGGTGAGAGAAGTCTACGAAAGAGAAATATTTCCAAACCGTGATGCTCTCTACGGTCAGCCGACAACCTTACCGGTGCTTAACATATCCTATTACCCCGATGAACGCGGTCCCTATAACCTCGATACCGATGTCGACAGTGACGGCAGGCTGCTCCACCCCAGCCGCCGCTGGGGTGGCATAACCCGTCGTATGGACACCCGCGATTTTGAAGCAGCCAACATTGAGTATATTGAATTCTGGCTGATGGATCCGTTCGTGAACAACACGCAGGGCGCCCCACGGGGAGGTGATCTCTATTTCAACCTCGGCGAAATATCGGAAGACATTCTGAAAGACGGGAAGAAGTTCTTCGAGAATGGGTTGCCTGTTGATGGAGACACAACAACCGTGGGGCTATCGGTATGGGGCAAGTATCCAAAACGGCAATCCACGGTCTACGGGTTCGACAACTCCCTGGGAATGGAATCACGCAGGATACAGGATGTGGGACTGAACGGGCTGAGCAGCGAAGAAGAAAAGTCATTTCCCACCTATGCTGCCTACCTCGAGAAGCTGAAACCTCGTCTCTCAGAAGAAACGCTTTCACGAATGCAAAACGACCCCCATTCGCCGCTCAACGACCCTGCGGGCGACAGCTTTCGCCACTACCGCGGACAGGAACAAGACAGATTGCAACTGAGCATCCTCGACCGCTACAAGTATTATAACGGAACCGAAGGAAACTCGCTGCCACCGGATAACAATGCCCCCTATCACAACGTCTCACGTACCACTCCCGACGTAGAGGACATTGATAACGATCACACAATGAACGAACATGAATCCTATTTTCAATACAAAGTATCGCTTCGCCCCGGAACAATGGAGGTGGGATCCAATTTCATTACCGACAAGAGGGAGGTGAGCCTGAAGCTACGCAACGGAAACGACGGAACCGTGACCTGGTATCAGTTTAGAATACCGGTTCGTGACTATCAGGCCAGGATCGGCAACATACAGGGATTTAACAACATTCGTTTTATGCGGATGTTTCTTACCGGCTTCGAAGAGCCGGTATTTCTTCGTTTTGCCACGCTGGAGCTGGTCCGCAGCGAATGGAGAAACTACTCACGGGATATTGTCACGGGGGGAACCATAACGGGCACGGGCAGCCTGGAGATCTCCTCGGTAAACATTGAAGAGAACGGAAGCAGGACACCGGTAAATTACCTGTTGCCTCCGGGCGTTACGCGCATATTGGATCCGGGGCAGCCTCAATTGAGGCAGGAAAACGAACAGTCGCTCTCGCTGAAAGTGCTCCGGCTTGACCCAGGCGACGCGCGCGCAGTGTACAAGAACAGCATGTACGACCTGCGCCGATATAAACGCATGCAGATGTTTGTGCATGCAGAACAGCTACAGGATGATCCGGGCGTGTTGCAGGATGGGGATCTCTCCATTTTCCTGCGCATAGGGTCGGACTACAGAAACAATTATTACGAGTATGAGCTACCGCTCCTTGTTACGCCCGAAGGACAATACAACGCTCAAACACTTTCCGGCCAGAAAGCGGTATGGCCAGCCGGGAACATGTTCGACTTCCCGCTGGAGCTGTTTACAGACCTGAAGCTCGACCGCAATACCGATAAGCGTCCCGGGAGCGGAATCGATTTTTTTACACCCTATACGCAGCCCGATCCCGAAAAACCGGATAACCGGATCACCATTGTGGGCAACCCCTCGCTGTCAGAGGTGAAAGTGATGATGATCGGTATCCGGAACAACAGCAGGGAGGAACGGTCGGGAGAGATATGGGTAAACGAAATGCGTCTGAGTGAGTATGACGAGAAAGGAGGATGGGCGGCACAGGGCAATGTGAACCTCACTCTGTCAGACTTGGGGATGATTCAATTATCCGGACGAAAAGAAACCGCCGGTTACGGAGCACTCGACCAAAGCCTTCAGCAACGCCGCAACGATGATTACTCTTCGCTTCATTTCGTTATGAGCCTTGATTTGGGACGTTTCCTACCGAAAAAGGCAAGGATTACCGCTCCTCTCCATTACACATGGTCCAGTGAATCAATGGCGCCATTTTACGACCCTTTCAACCAGGACATCCAGTTGAGAGAAACATTAAAACAAGCAGGCAATCAAACCGCTCGCGACTCCCTAAAAAACAGGGCGCTCACTCTCACAAGCATCCGGAGTTTGAGTCTCAACAACGTGAAGGTAGACATCAAAAGTAAAAACCCCATGCCCTTTGATCCGGCGAACTTCAGCTTAGGCTATTCGAAGAACGAAGAGAATCATCGAAGGCCGGACACGGAGTATGCATCAGTAAAGGACTTTCGCTTGCAGGCACTTTATACATACACACCGTTTGCAAAAGCATGGAAGCCGTTCAAAACAACGGAAGGCTCCGCAGAATGGGCCGGGCTGCTCCGCTCTGTCAATTTCAACTTTCTGCCTCGTAACATCAGCATAAACAACACCATCATGCGCCACTATCAGGAAACCCGGCTGCGTGACCTGCAAGCACTGACAGAGGGACTCTTCACACAATCAAAAAGAAAACACCTCTCATTCAGCAGCGATTTCTATTGGGACAGAAATTTCTCATTTACGTGGGACATGACCGAAAACCTGCACGCCTCGTTCCGCTCAGGGACACTCGCAGAGATTGAGGAGCCCTATCTGCAGGTCAACAAAGAGATCAACCGCAGCGATTATGAAATTTGGAAGGACTCGGTGTCACAAAGCATCCGTCACCTGGGCAAGCCCCTCAACTATTCACAGACAGCCGACATCACCTATACCCTTCCCCTTGCACAGATTCCCGTGATGGATTGGATCAACTCCAGTGCGGCCTACAGTTCGGGGTACCGCTGGGAACGAGGCGCTGAGATTGAGAAAAAAAACATGGGCAACTTCTTGCAGAACGACCTCTCTTTCACCTTTCAGAGCCGGTTTAATCTGATATCCCTGTACAATAAAATACCATTCCTGCAACAAGCAAGCACAACAGATGCTGCCCTCAATCTGCCACAATCATTGGCCCGTACCATGATGATGGTACGTCGTATAAACTTGAGTGTCGGCTATAAGAGCCGGACTGACCTTCCAGGTTTCGACCCGGAAATTGGTGATTTCTTCGGACAGCAAAAGAGTTCAACGGGACTCATTCCCGGCCTGGGTTTTGCCTTTGGCACAGAGGGCGGAGAAAAATTTGTAGCAAAGTCCCTTACCCGCAACCAACTGGTGATCAACGAACAGAATCTCAGGCCCGCCATCTTCAACCGGACACAAAACATCAAACTGGATGCCTCCATCGAGCCTTTGCCAGGTCTTAGAATAGATCTGCACGCACTGTACGAAAACAACCAACGAACCGAAATGCACTATATGATTGAAGGAATGCCCAAGATACGTGGCGGAAGCTTTGCGATAAGCACTCTCTCACTTTCATCGGCATTTGAACAGGGCACTGCAGGAAATAATTATCATTCCAGGGCCTTTGAGCAGTTTCTTACGCACAGAGATATAGTGGCATCACGTATGCGTGAACGATATGCGGCTACCCGCTATCCTTCGCTGGGATTTCTCTCGGGCAGCAGTCTTAGCGAACAACCGTTCAATATCGCTGTTGGCGATGTTCAGCGGAATGCAGCCGATGTGCTTATTCCCTCCTTTCTGGCAGCATATACCGGCAAAGATCCCGATAAGGCCAGACTTGGCATCTTTCCTGGCATCTCGTCCATGCTGCCCAACTGGAATATAACGTACAATGTGATCACGTTGCTTCCCGGAGTGCAGTCGCATTTCAAGTCGTTCGTTATTGCCCATCAGTATCTTTCACAATACAGGATAGGCTCGTTCGCTTCTTTTCTAAGCTGGGTGCCCGCAGGCGAAGGGAGTGAGCTGGGTTTTATCCGCGACGCTATTTCGGGAATGCCCCTGCCGTCATCTTCCTTCGATATATCTGCTGCAAGCATCGTGGAGAGTTTCAACCCCCTCATCGAAATAAGGGGCATGTTACACAATGATTTGAATCTTGGCTTTCGCATCAATCGTTCACGAACCGTGAATCTGAATATCTCGTCGGTTCAGATCGTGGAGACAATCGACAACGACATGGTTGTGGCGTTGGGTTACCGCATAGCCAACTTTGGCCGCATCATCGGTATCGACACATCCGGCACGCAGGGGAGACGGCAACGCTCTTCCTCTCGCATTGAAAGGGAGGAAACTCAAGATATTCCCATTGTGCCTTTCAATCACGATCTGAATCTCCGGCTGGATATTTCCCATAAGGTCACACGGTCGCTTATCAGAAAAATTGAAGACGGATTCACGCAAGCTACCAGCGGCATTCAAGCTACCTCTGTCCGTTTTGCTGCCGATTATGCCATGAGCAGGAAACTTACTTTGCGTGCCTTCTTCGACAAAGTCATCCACAGGCCTCTCGTGTCATCGGGCTCCTATGCTACTTCCAATACAAATGCGGGAGTAAGCCTGCGGTTCAACCTAAATCAATAGGCATTCATCAGCAAAGAACGATGCCCCAAAAAGACACTTATCACAAACAAAGCTTAAATAAGAAACCACACGCCTCTTTTTTTCTTAATATTTGTTACATAAAGCGATTTTTTACGCTTTTTTTTAATTTTAAGAGGATATGTTAAACAAAAAAGTCGTTTATTTGTTAAATTAAAGGACAAGACGATCTTTGAAATTTAAAATTGTCACTAAAAACGGAGTAAGTAAAGATGAAAAAATCGACTATTTGGTTGCTTGCACTGGTGATGTTCACTGCGTTTTTTGCGCTGTTGTTCCTGCAGCTCAGGTATATGAGAACAAGCATGGCCATCCGTTCACAACAGTTCGACGAACAGGTAAACAGGAGCCTCTATAATGTGATGAGGGACCTTGAGCAGGATCAGACCCGTGATTATCTGGAACAGGACATGATTGAGTCGGAGAACAGGTATTCGCAGTACAATCAGCCGCAAGGTACACAACACATCACAAGGGAACAAACCACTGCCACCATTACGAAACCCGATGGAAGTGAAACAAGAATTGCGTTGGATATCACACAGCAATCCACCCGTCCACAGGAACAGCGTGAGCAGATATTTTTATCGCCCAACCCGGGCGCTAGTACTATTTCCAAAACGCAGTACGATATGCAGCAGTCATTGTCGAAAAGATACCTGCACGAACGGTCGTTGCTCGATGAAGTAATTTTTAAAATTCTAAATCGGGCAAGCAACGAGCCGATAGAGGAACGTATCGATTTCAACAAGGTGGATCAGTACATACGTTACGAACTGTCTTACAACGGACTGAACGAACCGTTCAGCTTTCAGATTGTGGATTTCAACAACAAGGTGGTATACTCATCGCCCGGTTTCTCCACAAGATATCGGGATGCGGTATACACCCAGATTCTGTTTCCAAATGATCCGCCGGCAAAGTTAAACAGGCTGAGGGTTTATTTCCCGACAAAAAGAAACTATGTGTACAGCGAACTTTCCTTTTTCATACCATCTCTTATATTCACGTTTATCCTGCTGATAACGTTTATATTTACGGTGGCATCGCTATTCAGGCAAAAGCGTTTGTCTGAAATGAAGAATGATTTTATCAACAATATGACGCACGAGCTCAAGACACCTGTCTCGACTATCTCGCTCGCTTCTCAGATGCTCAAGGATGAGTCCATCCTGAAATCGCCCGAGGTATTTAAACATGTCACCGGCGTGATTCATGACGAGACCAAACGATTGAGTTTCCAGGTGGAAAAAGTGTTGCAGATGTCGCTCTTCGACAAACAGAGGACAACCCTGAAGATGAAAGAGATGGACGTAAACGACCTGGTAGTGAACGTGGCCAACACACATGTGCTCAAGGTTGAAAAGCTGGGAGGTACCCTCGATGTGGATCTGCAAGCAGAGCATTCGACAATAAAGGTAGATGAGATGCACTTCACCAATGTCCTTTTCAACATTCTCGACAATGCCTTAAAATACCGTAAGAAGGAGATCCCTCCCGAATTGATGATACGTACCAAAAACGAAGGGAATAAGATCATCATTTCAATTGAGGATAATGGCATCGGCATGAAAAAGGAGGATGCAAAGAAAGTATTTGAACGGTTTTACCGTGTTCATACCGGTAACCGTCATGATGTGAAAGGCTTCGGATTGGGGCTGGCATACGTAAAAAAAATTGTAACTGATGTAAACGGCACCATTCGTGCTGAAAGTGAATTAGGTAAAGGAACAAAATTTATAATTAGTTTACCCGTAATAACAGAAAAATGATATGGAAGAGAAACTGAAAATTTTTTTATGCGAAGATGATGAGAATCTTGGCATGTTGCTGAGAGAATATCTCCAGGCAAAAGGATTTGATACCGATCTGTTTCCCGATGGAGAAGCCGGTTTCAAAGGATTTGTAAAGACAAAATATGACTTGTGCATTGTCGACGTCATGATGCCCAAGAAAGACGGTGTAACCCTTGTGAAAGAGATAAGAACCATCAACACGGAGATCCCTGTGATTTTCCTTACTGCCAAGAATATGAAAGAAGATGTACTGGAAGGTTTCAAAGCCGGAGCCGACGACTACATCACCAAACCTTTCAGCATGGAGGAGCTGGTGTTGCGTATTGAAGCCATCATTCGCCGTGTAAAAGGCAAAAAGAGCAAAGAACAGCAAGTGTATAATTTTGGTACGATGACCTTCGATACACAAAAACAGATTCTGATCATTGGCGATGTACAAACAAAACTTACGACCAAGGAATCAGAGTTGCTGTCTCTTCTTTGCGCCCACGCCAACGACATTCTGGAACGCAACCATGCACTGAAGCAGATATGGGAAGAAGACACTTACTTCAATGCACGCAGCATGGATGTCTATATCACTAAACTACGCAAGCTATTAAAACCGGAGCCCAACATTGAGATCATCAACATCCACGGAAAGGGGTACAAACTGATTGTACCCACCGAAGATGAGAATGCCGAAAAATGAGATAAGTAATCTCAAATCCTTATGAAAAGCCGCCTCTTTCCGGGCGGCTTCTTTTTTGAAATATGTTCAACATTATGATGGCTATATGGATCTGTTTCTTCGATGAATATTTTTTAACAGCTGTTTTTTATTGTAACAAATTTGTAACATGAAAATTTAATCCTTACTTTTGCCATGTAAGACGTATAACGAAAAAGAACCCGGTGATGAAAAGAAATAACAAAAGAAACATGGCGAAATCGCTCAGGCTCATCGCCACTGATCGGCAGAGAACCAACATCCTTCGCGAGTGGGAACAGAAAACCATTGCTTATCTGGTACAGAAAGTACCGGCGTGGATAAGTTCCGACGGACTTACAGCCATCGGCTTTTTTGGCAACCTGATGGTGGCATCCAGCTTTGTGCTGGGGGCTTATCTGAGCCGATACTGGCTTCTGATGTCACTGCCCGGGTTCATCATCAACTGGATAGGAGACTCGCTTGATGGGCGCCTGGCTTATTACCGGAATAAACCTCGTAAATGGTACGGCTTCTCCCTCGATGTCACGGTGGACTGGATAGGTACCATCCTCATCGGACTGGGATTTACCATTTATGCTCCGGGTATTTGGAAATATGCAGGATTCATGTTCGTAGTGCTTTACGGATGGGAAATGATTACTGCCCAATTACGGTATAAGATAGGGGGACAGTACTCCATCGACTCGGGTATTTTCGGACCGACCGAAGTGCGGCTGCTCCTGGGCACCATTATCACTCTCGAGGTAATTGTTCCAGGATCCATTCAGTATCTGGCCACGGCAGCGTGTATCTTCCTGCTGATTTCCAACCTGGTTGAAAGTCGACGCCTGCTCTTTATGGCCGACGTACAGGATAAGGCTGCACGACTGTTGAAGGAGACAGAGCGTGAGGCACTGCATAAGGAAAATGCCTGATCGCCACAATTCACGCAGATTCCCCCCCGGCTGAAGTTTCACCGCTAAAATATGGAAACTTCAGCCAAAAAAACTACCTTTGTGCAAAACAAAAAAGATGGCACTATCAATGACGGGATACGGAAAAGCGGTAGCCGAACTCCCCAATAAAAAAATCACAATTGAGGTTAAATCTCTGAATAGCAAGCAATTTGACTTGTTCACCCGCCTCCCCGCAATCTATCGCGAGAAGGAGATTGCGTTGCGAAATACTCTGGCACACCGACTGGAGCGCGGTAAAGTGGACCTCTCTTTGAACGTGGAAGTGATTTCCAAAGATGTTTCTTCAAAGATTGATCATCATGTAGTGGGTCAGTATTACCGGGAACTTACGGAACTGGCTGCCGAAATGAGTATTCCTCAGCCTCAGGAATGGCTTTCATTATTGTTGCGCCTTCCGGATGTGATGAAACAGGATACAGAAGAGTTGAACGAAGAGGAATGGGGAACCATTGAAAAAGCGATTGACCAAGCGGTGGACGAAGTGATTGCCTTCCGCACGCAGGAGGGAGAGATGCTGACAAAGGTGCTGACGGAGAAAACTCAACAAATTCGCTCTTTACTGACAGAGGTGGAGCCTTTTGAAGCCGAGCGCATGGAAAAAATCAAAAGCCGGATCTACGAAGGGTTAAATAATCTGGAAGGTGTTGAATATGATAAGAATCGTTTCGAGCAGGAGATGATTTATTATATTGAGAAGCTGGACGTAAACGAGGAGAAGACCCGGCTCTCGCATCATCTGGATTACTTTACCGAAACACTCGGAGACACCCGATCACAGGGGAAAAAGCTAGGTTTTATAGCCCAGGAGATAGGGCGCGAAATCAACACACTCGGCTCAAAATCAAATCAATCTGGTATGCAACGCATTGTTGTGCAAATGAAGGATGAGCTGGAACAGATAAAAGAGCAAATTTTAAATATATTGTAGCGACAATGGCTAAACTGATTATATTTTCAGCTCCTTCCGGTGCGGGAAAGTCCACGCTCGTCAGGTATTTGCTGGAACAGGGATTGAATCTCCGGTTTTCAATTTCGGCTACGAGTCGGCTGCCCCGTGGCGAAGAGAAGAACGGGGTGGAATATTATTTTCTCAAACCCGGTGAATTTCGCGAACGCATTGCCAACAATGAATTTCTTGAATATGAGGAAGTCTACACCGACAAGTTTTATGGCACGCTGAAAAGTGAAGTAGACCGCATACTCGGAGAGGGAAAAAATGTAGTCTTCGATGTGGATTGCATCGGTGGATTAAACATCAAAAATATTTACGGCGAGCAGGCGCTGAGCATCTTCGTGATGCCTCCCTCGGTGGAAGTATTGCGCGAGCGGCTCGAAAAAAGGGGTACCGACACACCGCAAGTGATTGAGAACCGGCTTGCAAAAGCAGAATATGAAATGAGCTTTGCCCCCCGGTTCGACGTTGTGGTCTGCAACGATGATTACGACCGTGCAAAAGAGGAAGTGCTGAAACTGGTATCCGATTTTATTAAACAGTAGGCTATGTTACGAAAAACGGTTCTTGTAATATTTCCGGTGCTGCTATTGTCTCTCACACTCCCGGCACACACATTACAGAAAGAGACCCGTATATTTACAGAAATTGAAGGAGTAGCGTTGAAGCTCGACATATACAAAACCGATTCAGCCACCATTTTACCCCAACCGTGTCTAATATTTGTATTTGGTGGCGGATTCAAAGAGGGAAAACGCGATTCCGGGTCTTACCTCCCCTATTTTCACTATTTTGCCAACAAAGGGTTTACCGTGGTCTCCGTTGATTACCGGCTGGGCATGAAGGGAAAAGATGCACCGGGCATAATGAATTACAAACCTCTGCAACGATCTATTGAAATGGCGGTTTCCGATTTGTATACGGCTACCAACTACTTGCTGAAAAATGCCGGAGAACTGGACATAGACCCCTCCCTCTTTATTCTCAGCGGATCGAGTGCGGGCGCCATCACCGTATTGCAGGCAGACTATATGGAGCGCGATAATTATCCCGCGGCCGATGTGCTTCCGGAAGATTTTCGATACGCCGGTGTAATCTCCTTTGCCGGAGGCATCTTCAGCACAGAAGGGGCACCCTCCTACACGCAACGCCCTGCTCCCACCCTGTTCTTCCATGGCAGCGCCGACAAGCTTGTGCCCTTCAACAGTACCCGGCTGTTCAACGTGGGTATGTTCGGCTCCAGGTCACTTGCAAAAAGGTTCAGGGAAGAACGCTATCCTTATACTTTCTATATCATGGAAGATGTCGGACACGAAGTGTCGGACTATCCCATGAGGGAGTTTCTGCCCGAGATAGAACAATTTATTACTGATTTCGTGTTCGACCGCAAACAGTGGATGCGGGACATTCGCTTCAAAGATTTGCAGCGTAAATCCGACACATCCACAACTCCGGGGAATTATTACAACTAACATGCAAAAGTATTTAGAGAAATACCTGCTCCCCGTCGCAATGATCCTGGGGATCACCTTTCACAAGCAACTTGCCGTCTTCTCGCCGGTCATCCCGTACCTTCTCTCGCTCATGCTATTCATCACCTATTGCCGGGTGAGCTGGAGCGACATAAAGCTGACAAAGTTCCATTACATCTTGCTTGCCATACAATATATAGGAAGTGCTTTGGTGTACCTTATCCTGCGACAGTTCAATGAAGTCCTGGCCCAGGCGTCAATGATCTGCGTATTGACCGCTACGGCTACCTCGGCACCGGTTGTGGCCGGTATTCTCGGTGGAAGCATCTCTGTTACGGCTGCCTTCTCCATTATCAGCAATCTTTCCGTAGCATTCATCGCACCAGTGTTTCTTTCGCTGATAGGGGAAAGCGGTGAGCAGATATCTTTAGCCTCATCATTCTGGCATATTCTGGTGCAGGTGATGCCCATTCTCATTGTGCCGTTCCTGCTTTCGTTCATTCTACTGAAGACAGCCCCTGCAGTACACAGAAAGATACAATCGGCCCAAATCATCTCATTCTACTTGTGGGCTGCTGCACTTACCGTAGTTATTGGCAACGTGACCCAGTATGTACGTTTGCAAGACGATGGAGACTATACATTAGAGCTACTCATTGCAGCTGCATCGCTGGCAATTTGCCTGTTTCAATTCCTTTTTGGGCGCAGGATCGGAGCCAGATTTGGAAGAACCGTTGCCGGAGGACAAGGATTGGGGCAAAAAAACACAGTTCTCGCTATCTGGCTTACACAGACCTACCTAAATCCCCTCGCCACCCTCGGACCGGGTACATATGTATTGTGGCAGAATCTGGTGAATTCGTGGCAGATATGGAGACATGCAAAGCGAAAAGATCAAAAATAAATACCGCTTATAAATTATATCCCAGAATCTTATCCATCACCCAATTGGTCCGGATAGCCGATCTGGCTGTGCTGACGGGCAAATCTCCTTTACCGTTTAAGTAATCCACGATGCTTTGAATCAGGTAAAGCTGGATATTGTCGGGATTCTCTTCCGCGAACTCCTGCATTCCTGTTTCAGTTTCAAACACAATGGGTGAGAAATCGAACGTGGAACAGGAAAGCTTTCCTTTTGTGCCCACAAAGTCGATCCGGTCGGTACGACTACCCTCAGGGGCGATAAAGCTCCAACTTCCGCTACCCAGTACTCCCGACTGAAACTGAAACGCGGCAGTAACTGTATCTTCCACCTCGTACAGGCGTGCGGTATTTTGTACAAAACCCTGCACAGCGACAACCGGGCCAAATAAATAATCAAGTAGATCGAGCTGATGCGAAGCCAGATCGTAAAAGTATCCGGCCCCGGCAATCTCTTTTTTCACCCGCCAGGGCAGGTTGTCCCTGTCATAATCTGCCACATAGGGAGGGATGGCAAACCTTATTTGGACGGTAGATATTTTACCCAACATGCCATCGTCTATCAACTCCTTCACCCTCCGGAAATAGGGCAAGGTACGACGGTAGTAGGCCACAAAGCATGCAATCCCCGTTTCTTCGGACACGCGGATTATCTCAAGACACTCCTTGTAAGATGCAGCCATGGGCTTTTCGATGTATACCGGCTTGCCGGCCCTCATTGCGGCAATGGCATATTCTGCATGGGAGCCGGGAGGTGTTGCCACATAGACCGCATTCACCAGCGGGTCGCGAATCAGATCCCCTGCATTGTCGTACCATTTTCCGATACCATGCCGTCCGGCATAATCTTTTGCCTTATCCACGTCACGCCGCATGACAGCAACCACATCGGAGCCCTCCGCTATGCTGAAGGCCGGTCCGCTTTTCCTTTCGGTGACAGAACCACAACCGATAAATCCCCAGTGTATCATTTTTAATTTGATTTTTAGACGTTGTGAAGTTTGCAAGTTACGAAGTTAGTAAATTTTTGATTTTTTCATGTTCCAACGTTTCTATGTTTCGAGGTTCGTACGGTGGGGCTTCGATATTTCGGAAATTCAGAGTTTCGGAGATTGTTCAAATTATGGGAACCTGTTCTTAAAGCGTATTGTCGTATCCCGAAGTCTGACTCCATCTCCTGTAAGCAGCAACTCCCAGTATGCCGATTGCCGCAAATGCGACAGCAATATACAAAAAAACGGAAGAGACATTTTCGGTTTGACCATAAGAATGCATTCCGCTCAGGAAGTAATTTACTCCGAGAAAGGTCATCAAGACGGAAGTGAAGGCAAATACCGACAACAGATTAAAGCTCCAATCGTTATACCATTTTTTCACAAGATGCAGATGGGTGACAATGGAATACACAACTATCGTAATCAGTGCCCATGTCTCCTTGGGATCCCAACCCCAATATCTACCCCACGATTCGTTGGCCCAGACGGCACCAAGGAATGTTCCAACCGTCATCAGCGCAAGCCCAATCAAAAGCGACAGACTGTTGATGATACTCAACTCCCTGATACGGAAAGATACCGGCGCATTCTTTTTGGACACAATCATGATAAACAGATTGGTTATTCCCAGCAAAAAGCTTATGCCAAAAAAACCATAGGCCGCCACAATCACCGCCACGTGAAACATAAGCCAGGGCGATTTTAGTACAGGCACCAGTGTATTGATCTGCGGATCCATCCAATTGAGGCCGGAAACAAAAAGGATCACTCCCCCAAAAAGCGAAGCCAGAGCCAGTGTAAGGGAACTTTTCCTGCCAAAGATAAGTCCAGCCAGCAACGTGGCCCATGCCACATAGACCATGGTTTCGTACGAGTTGCTCCATGGCGCATAACCTGAAATATACCAGCGCATTACCATACCTGTTGTATGGTAAAGAAACAGGGCTACAATAAAAACAACAAATATCCCCACCCCATTGCGAATCCACTTTTGCCTCCGAAGCAGCTGCATAAAAGCCAGCCCTAAAAGGATTACACCGAAAATAAAATAACCCGTTTTGCAACGACTGAAAATATTCATTTGATTATAACGAAGTTCGGCTTCCAACTTCCCGGAATGAATCAGGGATGCTTTGTCGTTTTCCCGTTGATATTGGCCGATCTCATCCAGCAACATATCAGGCTTGCTCCA
Organism: Proteiniphilum sp. UBA5283; assembly: GCA_002408485.1. Lineage (GTDB taxonomy): Bacteria > Bacteroidota > Bacteroidia > Bacteroidales > Dysgonomonadaceae > Proteiniphilum. Next base: position 31,306 of record DHSP01000059.1, read on the forward strand.
GTTGCCCCTCTGGAACGCCGATTGCACTTCCGAAAGATAGCGGTCGAAAATACCGGAAATAAAAAGCGAATCCTTCACCGGGAACAGAGAGAGATCATCCACCGGAGCGTACCATTTGTGGGACGGATCGTTTGCGTTCGGGAAGATACCCGGCATGCCGAGATTGAACAGTTGATAGACGATATTTACCCGCTCGTCTAGTTTGATAAGATCCTTTTCGACCGTGGTTCGTCTGCCCACAGGCTGATGGTAAATCTGCTGCAAAGAAGGCAGCAAACGATAGTTTCCGTGCGGATCAAAAAAATGAGAATAGGAAGCATAACCTTTTGGAAGATTATACTGCAGACTTATCTGATCATTCGGAAGAGCAATGAAAGGAACCTGCATCCAGATTTGAGGGAGAGAGAGCAGGCTAAGTAGAAATTGATCGGATGTGAGGGAGCCAATTGTCTTCTCCTGATAGATCTTTCGCAATATTTCGGAAGAAAAAGTGTTCATGGGCATTACCCGACCGCGAAACTGCACGGGCAGCATGCCAAACCGGGCAGCGTGATCTGCGGGTATCGCGATCTGCTGTATTCCTTTCGAGACGGATTTGCCGGACATTGTCAAAGCGTTCAACTGCTCAACGAGATTGGGCATCAATGAATCTACTGCCTTTATTGACCTATTGGAGACGGTCTCTCCAAAGGTCAAAAACGGTGTACTCAACAACACAGCCGCGACAACCATTTTCTGAACATTCTCTCTTGCCTCACTGAGCTGTCTTGCCAGTTTTCTGAAGCGGGAATCAGGCATAAAAAACATGAGCAGGAAGCCGGCCAACAACAAAGAATAACCGGCATAGGTGATCGTTCGCCCAGCCACATCTCTGTTCACCGAAAGAATGGTTCCCGCCTCATCCTGATCGTAAGATGCCTGAAAGAAACGATACCCTTCCACGTCCAGGACATTGTTCATATACACCTTTTCCTCAACTACTTTCCCGTTTATGTGTACAAGCAGGTCACTCTCGTAAGAGGATGGGCTCTGCGATCCGGGATACCGGTTTAACCTGAAATCGGTAAGTTCCAGAACGAAAGGCAATGTTTCTGTTTTGATCCCTCGCGAGGTGTGCATCACCATTTGGTCTATCTTCTCCCCTTCACGGATATGTACCTGCCCCTCCTTCCCAAACAGGAAAGTAGTCAATGCTCCTCCAAGAATGACAATCAGAGCGACATGGAGGACAATCATTACCCATTTTTTTCGTTTGATATAGTTGTACCTGACCAGTATCAGGAGAAAATTGATTACCAGCAGGAACTGCAGCAAAATAAATAGTGGAGAGTAATAAATCAGCATTTTAGCTGCCTCCGTGCTCATCTTCTTCTCCACAAATGTTGCTGTTGCCAGGCCGGTTGCGTAGATTAGCATCAGCACAATACTGGTTTTATAGGAGGATAGGAAATGTATCAGTTTATCCATCCGGCGGTTATGCGTTTCGGTTTGACTTAATGAATTACAAAATGAGCGAAAGAAATCCATCCTCCGCCCATTCTACAATGTTTTATTATGCAGGATTCTAAAACAATCAGGCTTCTACCCATTGCCTGCGAAGTAACTCAAGTGCTGCTGGCACCACTACTTCACGTTCACCCTGACAGCCACATTCAAAGCTGACATACTTGTCGTATTCCAGCATCTTGAGTCCCTTGAAGCCGTTCATGTAATTATCGGCTTCACCATCTTCGCCAGGCATACTGCGACGCTTGCGACTGGCCACATGCACATGTTGAAGGTGATCTCCTGCAGATATAAACGCACCCATATCGGAGTTCTCTTCCCAGGTCATATGCCAGAAATCACCCATACATTTCACACCTGCATTGTTTATATCACGGCAGATGGATGCCGCATCACCTACCTGGCGGAGGTAGAATGCTTCTTTCCGGTTTAGCGGTTCCAGAATGACTGTGGTAGCATGTTGCTGAGCAAAAGTGCCCATCTCGTCGAACTGTTCACAGAGGAAATCACGTGTCTGCTGCGTGTGCGGCATCGCGGGCACCTGGTTGTTGAAGGCAGGTACGATGATTACCCCGGTGGAACCGAATTCTCCTGCGGCGATGATCAATTCGGCCATCGTGTCACGGCATTTTTTGCGAATTTCAGGATCAGTGGAAAGAATAAATCCGTCAAAACCCGCACAAATGGCGCTCACTTTGATGTTTCGCCCTCTGAGGGCATCTTTGAACTCCTGCTTCCTGCTAATCAGATGTTTACCATGTGGCTCAAAGCCAACCACTCCGTGTGCTTCCATAAAATCGAACTTCTCCTTCAGGGTGGTACCAGGAGCGGTACCTTCCTGAAAAGAGATATTCAATTTTGCACTGCCGGAAGTTTTGTCGTTTTTCGAACCAGCGGAAGCAACAGAATTACATCCTCCAATTGCTAAGGCAGCAGTACCGGCAATGGTCGTTTTAATAAATTTTCTCCTGTCGATTGTCATGACGTTGTTATTTTTTGGCACTTCCGGGTACAGGCACCGTAAATCCGGACATATCCATCTTACCGACATTCAGGTCGACCGGCGTATAATCCAATGGCGATGCGGTTATTGCATCCCAGGTCGTCTGTTGGCCGGTGTAGGCCGATTCGCGTCCCATGATTGCAGCCAGGTTAGACACGGCCGTTTCGGAAGCCTGCTCAATGGGTTTGTTGCTTCGGATACAGTTGATCAGGTTCACATGTTCCAGCGTGTAGGGATCGGTTTGCTGATAGCTGGCTTTCTCCGCCTCGCCATCATATTGCCAGATCACGTTGCCGGCAAGATCTTTAATAACATGTCCGCCGTTGCTCGACCATGATCCTTTCGTTCCCTGTATAAACTCGCTCACGTTGTTCGAACATCCGTCGATCTGACGACACATACTGTGCAAGTGAATACCATTCTCCATGGTGAAATCAATGCTGAAGTTATCGTACTGGTCGCCGGTTACGCGACGCTGCCGGGAACCAAACCCGACGGCACTCACAGGGCGCAAGCCGGTAAACCAGGTAAACACGTCAATGTTATGCACATGCTGTTCCACGATGTGATCGCCCGAGAGCCATTTCCAGTTCACCCAGTCGCGCACCATATATTCAAAGTCGTTCCACTGCGGCTGGCGGTCACGATACCACAACATGCTCTGATTCCAGTATACCACGCCACCTGTGATTTCGCCAATGGCACCGTTCATGATCTGTTTGAAAGACTCCACGTAACTACGTTGATGGTGACGCTGTGTTCCTGTGACAACACTCAGATTTTTGGCTTGCGCCTGTTTGGCGGCAGCCACGATGGTACGGTATCCTGCCGCATCCACGCAGATAGGTTTTTCCAGAAAGCAGTGTGTATTCTTTTCCACGGCATACTTGAAATGTTCGGGGCGGAAAAAGGGAGGCGTAGCATCGATGAGCACATCGATACCGCTGTCTATTACCTGTTTGTAGGCATCCAAGCCCACAAAACGTTTATCGGCAGGAATATCGATATTTTTTTCCGATTTCAGTTTTCCAGCAAGCCCGTCCACTCTGTCCTGAAATACGTCGCCCAACGCCACAATGGTCACGCCGTTGGCCGCGTTCAGGAAGTTCATGGCGGCACCCGATCCACGACCGCCACAACCTACCACACCTGCTTTGATTTCTTTGCCGTCGGCTGCCAGATCAGAAAGTTCGGGGATATAATAGCTACCCGCCTCTTTCAGAGGGACGTTGGCACCTTTTCCTTTTTCTGATCCGCTACAGGAGGTCAACAGTCCTGCAGAACCTGTTCCGATAACTCCGACTGCCCCTGCTACGGCGGAAGTCTTCAGGAATGATCTTCGGGTTACGTTGTTTTCTTTCTTCATCTCAATTGATTGTTTAGATTATTGTTTTAGATTATTATTTGGTTGGCAACTCTTTGCTTTTCATTTTCAGTTGTCTATGTTCAGTTGTCTATGTTCAGTTGCGTGCGTCTACTTTCTAACTTCAGTCTCTTGCATCCTGTGTCTTTTTATTTATCGGCGATAATCGATGTATCCGGCTCGCAAACTACCCGGAATCCGACACCTTTTATATCAGAATACCACCAGATGCTCTTTGGTTGTTGCGGATCGGTCTTTAACCATGCATCATGCTGAGTATGGGCACGGCTTGCACTCCGCACATCGGCAGCATCAAAATTATAATTTCCTCCGCGGACCACCCACTCTTCGCCTTGCGTAACCAAAGGATCACGGGTAATGCCGGAACGTTTGACATATGCCTCCGGATCATACTTGTCGGCCGTATACTCCATCACATTGCCCAACATGTTCTTTAACCCAAATGGATTTGGCAAAACGACCGAGGGCGGTTGCGTGCGACCGTCGCTGTTCTTGTTGTACACCACATACGCACTGATGCTGTCAGTTTTTGGTTTGAATATATTTCTCATAAAACCATGCTCGGAGAATTCCCTGGGACTTCCTGCAAAAAAGTAGGCTGTCTGTGTACCTCCCCGGGCAGCATATTCCCACTCCGCCTCCGTTGGCAGACGGTATTTCTTCCCTGTTTTCGCCGATAGCCACTGACAATATATCTCCGCTGCATAATGGGTCATCGTGATGGCCGGCCTGTCGCCCTGCCCCCATCCCTGATCGGGATAGCCAAATGGAGGAGTAGGACCTGAGATAGCATCCACTCCCATGGCAGCCAGATTGTTCTCGTAAACCGTTTCTGGAGGAGTTCGACCTTCACTCATTGTTTCCGAATAAAATGCCCAGTACTGGTCCCAGGTTGTTTCCACTTCGGCCATAAAGAAAGGGCTCACGAAAACTTCGTGCCGGGGCGATTCGTCCGGCTTCCGGAAAGGTTCTTTCTCCGGGCTTCCCATTGTGAAGGTCCCCCCCTCAATCGCCCTCATCAGAAAAGATACTGCCGTTCCGGGAATTTGTTCGCGGTAGTCGGTAAATGTATTAACCGGAGTAGCTTCCTTAAAGTAAAGGCTGGTATCCACCGCATAGGAGCCGGACATCCCCGGAATACCCACCATTTGTCCGTGGGCATAATTGGGATTATAATGCCCTACATCGAGGTGGCAGCTGATACATTGCAGATCAAGATTTTCGGCATTCTCCTCATAATAGAGGTGCGCAGTAATTCCATCGTCGGTAACCCCTTGGGGAAAGAGGTTCTGGTGGCATTTCACACAAGATTTGTTGGGAATGTACTTCACTGCATTTTCCAGTTCCGATTTTTTATCCCAGTCAATATCGGCAGTATCCTTTGTCAGGTACCCCCACACATCGCGCACTCCGAGCGCTAGTTTAGCAGAATAATGTTCCAACGTATTGTCACTAGGCGGAAGATGACAATCTACGCAGTTTACCATTACTCCGCTTCCATTGTTCACATGAGTGGACAGTTTCCAACTCTCCTCCGCATGCGGATGCACATGACACATCATGCACGATTTGTTGGTGGAGAAATAAACAGACGTCTGATACAGCGTGGCAACAAATACAATTCCTATGATAATTCCTGTGATCAGGATAAGACCTCTTTGTCCGGATGACTTTTTTTTTGGCTTCCTGTCCCTTTTTGAAAAACTCGACATTATTGTTTCTGATATGAAATATTAAATTATAGCTTTCATCTATATTATAAGGCATTTTGCCTATAAAAGTACGAAATATTATGATAAATGAAAAGATAAATGGATGAAATACGTTTCCTCTTGGTACTATCGGTAAATATGCAGCGTATAGCGATGGTTTTCATGTAAAAGCACCATTTTGCGAGAATAATAGTTTATTATACACTCATTCATTCCGCTTATTTTTTATTTTCGTATATTTGCATCGAAGTTATTGTTTAATTCAAACTTAATGTCACTCCCAAAAAATTATGTACATGAAATCTTTTCTTTGTTTATTTTTTACAATGTTGGCAAGCTCAACGTTAATTTATGGTCAGAAAAGGGTCCCTGAATGGGAGAATCCGGAGATATTTGCCGTAAATATGGAAAAAACAAGAGCTACGTCAATTCCATATGCCGATGAAAAATCAGCCATTGACAACGCATATGAACGCTCACCCTATTACCAGTCTCTTAACGGAAATTGGAAATTCCATTGGGTACCCAAAGTGGCAGATGTTCCTTCAGAGTTTTACAATGAGAACTATGATGACAGCAACTGGGATCTAATGCCTGTGCCCGGGAACTGGGAATTTAATGGGTATGGGACGCCCATGTATGTAAATAACGGTTTTGGATTTTCGGCTCGTCCTCCCCATATCAATCGCGACAATTCACCGGTGGGATCTTATCGTCACACATTTACGGTTCCCCAAAAATGGGATGGCAGGCGTATTTTTCTTCATTTTGAAGGAGGTACAAATTTCATGTACGTCTACGTAAACGGCAAACAGGTAGGAATCAACAAAAATGCAAAGAGTCCGGCAGAGTTCGACATCACACCTTACGTCCGTTTGGGAGAAAACCTGCTGGCTTGCCAGGTTTATAAGTTTAGTGACGGATCCTATCTGGAAGATCAGGACATGTGGCGTCTGGGAGGCATAAACCGGAATGTTTACCTGTATAGTACCAGTAATACCCGCATTCAGGACTTTTTTGTCCACCCCGACCTCGATAAAAACTACAAAGATGGCTTGTTCAGTATTGAAGTGTTGTTAAAAAACTATGCCGACCAAAATCAGCACAGAAAGCTGGAACTGGTTATTCTGGACAAGAATGGAAAGTCTGTCTTACGTCGGTCGAAGGGAGTAAACCTGGGTGCTGCACAAACAGAAGAGCTCTCAATTGCGGGCAGAGTGACCGATCCAGCAAAATGGACAGCTGAAACACCTAATTTATATACACTTTTACTAACACTAAAGGATGAGAAGGGAAATCTAATCGAATCGACCTCTGCCAGGATTGGATTTCGAAAAGTAGAGATTAAAAATGGGCAACTATTGGTGAACGGACAGAAGGTATACCTGAAAGGTGTCAATCTGCATGAGTTTAATATGAACGAGGGTCAGGTTGTAAATAAAGAGGTGATGATGCGCAACCTGCAACTGATGAAAGAACTTAACATCAATGCGGTCCGCACATCACACTATCCACAGGCACCGCTGTGGTATCAACTTTGCGATCAATATGGTATTTATATTGTCGATGAGACAAACCTTGAATCGCACGGACTGGGTTATGGTCCTGACAATGTATCCAATTTCCCCGAGTGGCACGCACAGCACATGGACCGGGTCACACGACTCGTGGAAAGAGACAAAAATCACCCCTCGGTGATTGTTTGGTCGTTAGGCAACGAGTCGGGCAATGGGAAGGCATTCTTCGACATGTACGATTGGGCGAAAGAACGCGATCCAAGTCGTCCCGTCCAATACGAACAGGCACATCAGCGAGATCGCAATTCGGATATTATTTGTCCCATGTACCCCTCCTGGGAGAGCATGAAGCGGGATGCAGCAATCGATCTTGGACGGCCATACATCATGTGTGAATATGCCCATGCCATGGGCAACAGCATGGGGAATTTTCAAGAGTACTGGGATCTGATGCGTAGCAGTAAAAATATGCAGGGTGGATTCATTTGGGAATGGTACAATCATGGATATCCGTCACATGACGAACAAGGACGATTTTACTGGGCTTATGGTGGTGACCTCAACGGATATAATCTTCCCAACGACGGCAACTTCTGCATGGACGGGATCATCACCCCCGACCAGAACTATATGCCCCACACCTATATCGTGAAAAAAGTGTACCAGAACATTCTTTTTGAAGCAAAAGATCTGAGTAAAGGAGTGATTTCGGTGATAAATGATTTTAAATTCAAAGATTTAACCAAGAACTCACATACCTACAAATGGGTATTGCTAAGAAACGGTGAAGTTGTGCACGAAGGTGATTTCAATGTGGAAGCACCAGCAAACACACGCAAAGACATCAAACTAAATTTGCCTGCTTTAAAAGCCGAAAATGGAGTGGAATACTATCTGCAGCTGTTCGCTTATGACAAGCAGGGGAATGAGTTTATCGAGCCAGGTTTTGAAGTAGCAAGAGAGGAATTTGCGTTTGCAGACAACAACTATTTTGTTTCCAAAAAACAAGAAGGTTCTCTTGAGATATCGATAAAGGACGAAATGGCAACCATTACTTCCGGCAATACGGAGTTCATTTTTTCACTGAAAGATGGCCGGGCTCTTATCAGTCTAAAAGCTGACGGGCGCAATCTGTTCAGAGAGCTGCCACGGCTGAACTTCTGGAGAGCTCCCGTAGATAATGACTTCGGCTCCCGGGAACATTATAATCTTCGACTCTGGGATGCTGCCGGACATAATATTATTTACACCTATCGGGGCAAAGAAGAGAGTGATCTTGGCATTTCGTTTGCCTATCGGGCAAAGCTTAGAGGAGTTGAGGCCTTTGTAGATATCCTCTATACCGTCCATAACGACGGGAGTCTTACGACCGACCTTCATTATCAGGCACAAAGCGATGAACTACCGGAAATGATGCGCTTTGGGATGCTGATGGTTCTGCCAAAACAATACAATCATTTCAATTGGTATGGACGTGGTCCCCGGGAAAATTATATCGATCGCAATGCCGACACATTTATGGGTATCTGGGAAGGTCTTGTGGAAGAACAAGCTTATCCCTATTACCGTCCACAGGAGACGGGCAACAAAACCGCTGTTCGATGGCTCACCCTTACCAACGAAAATGGCAGAGGAATACGCATAGAAGGTGCGCAACCCCTCTCGGTAAGTGCCACCAACTACCGACCGGAAGATCTTGATCCAGGTATGACCAAAAAACAACAACATTGGTCGGACGTGATACCACGTAACGAGACCATACTATGTGTAGATCTGTTTCAGCGCGGTGTGGCCGGTCTCAACTCATGGGGAGCCAAGCCACTGGATGAGTACCGATTTTCAGAGAAAGAATACCGGTACAGTTATACCCTCAGCGTGACAGCAAAATAATCTAAGGTTGACAGTCATAAACGAATGAGTGGCCCGGATTAATATTGTTGTTCGGGCCACTCATTTATGCTTCTTAAAAGTGTAATCCTTTCGAAATCACATTACTTGTTCTCTTCAATCTTAAAGCAGAATATTGAATCTTTCCCTTTTTTCGATTTCATCTCATAGTAGCCTTTTTCATTTTTTGTATTCTCTACGGAAGTCAGAATTTTATGATTCCCGGGAACGGTTATGTCAAATTGTGCATCGCCTTCAAATACAATTCTAACTTCTCTGGCTACCGGGTTATAATTCACCTGATTTATCTGTCCTGAGACGGTTTTAATTTTCAACGATTCGGGAGCAATAAAAATCCTGTTTTTTCCGGCAGTGGTTATTTCTGTTTTGATCCAGTCATCTTCTTCTATAATATTGCCACTGAAAGCAATCCATCCAAATTCCGGATGATGATAAACATAGGTAGAAGAGTTTACCGCATATCCGTAAAAGCCGCTGCCATAATCGCCTGCATAGCCGTCTATTTCAAGAGTTGAAGGATAGGAATGGAATGCAGCCGGGGCAAATCCATCTTGCGTGATGTTGGCTAAAGGCCCCATGGATCCTGCATGTCCCACGCGCAGGAGATAGAAATCATCCGGGTTATCCCGATATGCAGACAGCACAGGAATCGAATTTAATCCTGAACCGTAATGGTGCAGCTGACGCTCAATCCTGGCCATTTTCCCTCCATAGACGAAATCCCAGTACCTGCGTGCGCTTCCGTTATATCCCCAGTGCGGTAATGTGGGCATATAGGCAAGAATGGCATTTAGCGTAACATCTGCTTTATCCTTGTATCCGAAATACGAGGTCCACATATACACCTCCTCCTGTCCGGTTGAATCCCACGGCATTTCACTCCCGAAAGGATACTCCAGCGAATTCCAATGATCCGCTCTCTTTTTCATCTCCGTTTCCAGATTAGAAGCCATATCTGTGAATCCTTCGAGCTGCAGGTCAAGTAAGATATAGAGAAAAACAGACCCCTCCATTTGTCCAAACTGTGCATACCAGGGAGCAAACTTTATCATCGCGATAGCTGTGTGATAGGCATTTTCAAGACTACTTTTCCAATCTATATCGTCGTACCCGCGATTTCTTCCAAGATGATACATCACCCAATGTGCAGCAGCAACATGTGGATAATTGTACGATCTGCCCAGGTCTTCGGCATTTTTTATTGACCAGGCCTCCCATCCCCTGAATCGTATGGAGTCACTATAGGTTCCCGCCGGCATCATCTCCGGCTCATAATAGAAAAGGCTTTTCCGCACCCCATATTTAGTAGAATCAGCATCATGTTGTATGCCACCCCACAACGTTTCATTCAAAAATCTTTTAATCTTCTTTACTTCATTCTTATCCGGTTGTACCAACTGTTTCATTACTGCAGCCAGCCAGCTTCCCGCACCGGCCTCATCACTCAGTCCTACAAACCAGGAGCGGCGCTCCTGAGTAAGGATCTCTTTCTTTTCATAGTCGTAATTCATTACCGAAGGGGAACGACCAAACGGATCTTTGCTATTTTCATACCACTGGGTTGTAGTCAGAAAGTTTCCTAAATCATCTACAACTTGCTCTTGAGACTTAATTACCTTGTAACTGATCGTTTGCAAAGTGTTATCTTTATATTTTATGGAAAGCCTTGCTCTTCCCCATTTATTTCCCTTAATTTCATATTTCGACCATCCATTGGGCGTTTCTCCCTTATAGGTGATTGTCAGTGCATTTTCAGGATAAACAGCTATCTGATCAATTTTTTGAGAATATCGAACGAACAACTTTCCTGTCTCGTTCATAGGGAGTACATATCCCGGAAACCCCATAGCAACAGGTCTTTCCTCCTGCATTAGTTTATCTTCAATCTCCCGGATAGAGGGAGCGAGTACAAATTTAAGTGAGAAATTTTTCATCTTACCGGGGGCAAGTAAAGTCGACGTAGGTTCATTCCAGGGATCCACCCCTTTCCACTCCGTTTCTGCATTTGCTTTGCTGTGAATCAGCCATTCATGGAATCCCTCGAAGACAACCCCTTTCGGCGTAGGATCATCATTCAACGGATTATAGGCTTCAAAAGCCGCATTTTGATGGGGCAATACCAACAAACTTCCCCCTTTTCCGTGGAGACGGTTTACCTGAAGATAACCCGCATCCATCCCGATATAGGGATCGAAGAACACATTATCGCGATGCGCCTCATTCAGGTTTTTACCTTCCAGAATATTATTAAATATCATTGGTATTCCCAGCGATCCTATTTCTATCGAATCCGACGAGATATTTGTAATTTGAAAACGCAATATCAGACTTCCCGCTTCTGTCTCCCAATACCTTGTTACACGGACAGGAATACCGTCAGGCAGAGTGGCGGAAAGGTCTGCAGCGGCAATTGTGTTGTAGTTTACCGGTAACTTTTTAACAGGTTTTCGTTTTTCAGCTGAGGAATAACGTCTCCAACCTTTTTCTCCCTCTTTTTTTATTGTGATGTTAATATCTCCCAGATGATAGAGCCCGTCTCGATCTCTCTGATTGATCCGGTCGCCCGGTGTATAGTCGAAGGAGGTGTCCGAAAGAGGCGACAGCCGCTTGACTACCTGAGCAGCATCTACCAGTGTAAGCCTGAATGATTGAGTTGTGAATTCAGATTCCCCCTGCTCCATAAACAGTGTTGGCGGTTTTTCTGCTATTCTTTCCCACGGAGATTGTGCATATGATAAAAATAGGGCAAAAACCGATAAAATTAAAACAGTGATTATTGCTCGTTTCATAATGTCATTTTGATTTATTTTTAGTTTTATATTTCGCATTGATAAAGACTTATTGTCGTATGGCGACTGATAGGCTCGTCCGTTTCCGGAAAATACGCTGAGATGATTTCAAATAATCCCGGATCATATTTTTTCAATTCTTTTCTGGTATTCACCTTGTTATGTTTACCATCACCACCGTCGGCATTTACTTCCGCATTAATATTAAACCAGCTCTGAACCCCCTCAGCCCAATATTCCGCGATGTTCGTAGCAGCGTAGGTATTCACCCACCGCCCTCTTGCGAGCGCATTGTCTAACGATGCCTGCAAACGTTTGTTAAAGCCTGGATCAACAGGTGAAATACCGACGCTATGAATGGTATGCGCAAATTCATGGATCAGAATATCTTCGGCGTGATACTTATCAATCTGATAGCCCAGAATATTCTCTTCTGCACAAGTGGTCAGAGGTAGATGAAGGTTTCCCCCAAGTCCGCGCGCACGCACATCCCAGTTGAGTGACGTGTCATTCACAAGATGTGCATGTTCAGGAATATCCGTAGTTCCTTCGTAGCGTGCCATAATGCCGATACGTGTATCGCGGCTTGTCAAAGACTCAAGCACAACTGCAGGCAACATATCGGTCAACGCTTTCACGGTTATATAAGCTGCATAAAAGCAGGAGTCAGGGACTCTCCCTGAACTGATCACATGAATTCCATTCACATTCATATATTTCTTGTAAAACGGGTTCAGTTCCAAATGAGCAGGCGGAACGATTATTTCCGGTGTATCTGCGAACTGTACGAGTGAGAAGCCATCATTCAGTTCGACTGTTTTTTTTTCTCTTTGATTTCCACAGCTTATCATAAGCAGTGCTATACAAATTAATTCGATCATTCTTTTCATGTGATTAAAACAATTTATTTTCTATTTCATTAGACTTTTCTGCGCTCAACATGAGGGTGTATCACAATGTGATTTCACCCTCTTTTTATTCGGATATCTATCTGAGAACATATCCCAATATTCATTTCTCAGGGGGTTAAATTTTATTTTGAGACAACCTCATGTATTCACTTATCGAAAAAGTTCAAAGGTCTCATCTGGAACTCGCTTTTAATCATGTTCTTGTGTGAGAACAGTTATCATGCTCATTTCATACAGGTCTTTTATTTTTTTACTACGATGTATGAAACCCTTGATGACAAAAATAATCATGCCGGCTTCCCAGGAACTATTTTAAACAGTATGATTGAACAAGATTCTACAATTCCAATATTCTCTAAATATAAATATTTTTTTACTTGGAAAACAAAGGTGATGTTTCGTTCATTATCCGCTTAATCTCTTCTTCGGTTGAAAATCCGTCATAAAGCCTCATGCCCGCAATGGATCCACTGAAATTTTCCGATGGTATTCCGGAGGTACCAAGCAATAACCGGTCTGCATCTACAAATAACATCAGCGGAAATTGCCTGTTCAGCTTTCCGTTGACATATACATACTCACACATACCATCGAAGGTAACAGCAATATGATGCCATTTACCCGGCTCGGGGACCTTATCGAAAGCAACATCCACATAACTGTCTCCATGAGCAACTGCCCCGTATGGTCCCGTTCCATACATCACAGCTGCATAGGACGCTTGCAGCATATTTCTTCTTGAATTCCATGAAACAATGCATTCACCCACGCCTACTTCCGGGTTGTGAACCCATGCTGAAGCCGTGAAAGGTGCATTCCAGCCAAGTGATTCAGGTACAGGCTCCGATAATTGTAAAAAGTTCTCTCCATCAAAGGAGATCGATTTCACCCCGTCTGTAACAGTTATTATCGTTTCGCCTACAGGCATAAACTCTCCCCTCAACTCACCCTTATTCTCGATAAACTTATCGACTTTTCCCGTTGACTCATTATTCAAATCAAGCTCTACGAGTAACCTTCTCTGATCAACCACATTACCAGGTCCTTCCTCGGTCTCTTTATTCCTGTATGGAGGCGTTTCAAACAGCTTATCATAGATCTTTACATTCCAGATGGCGGCATACATACCGGTTTTTTCAACAGCTGTCACGGTTATCCGAACATACCTGGCCTGGGTATCCCCATCATCAATCATGGGTGATCCGCTTCTTCTATTGGATGTTTTATCGGAAAAAAGAACCCAGTTTGTACTGTCTTCAGAAACTTCCCACTTATATTGATAATAAAATGTAGGATATTCAAATTGTGTCATAATCCTTTTTATCCTCTGTTTTTTGCCCAGGTCTATGGTGAGTGTCTGGGGCATTGTCCCATCCCTTGCTTTCCACAATGTACCGTTATTATCGTCAGTAGCATATTCCGGTAAATAGGAATGTTCAATTCCATTGCTTTCGAATTGTGTGGGGGGAGAAGAGAGGTGATAGCAGGACGAGGCGGATGTTTTTGCCTGATATGCTAAATTTCTGTATGGGATGCTGTTTTCGGCCAAATAACCAATACCCCGATGGGTTGGATTCACTTTCTCTATGACAGTATCGCTTCTAAAAACAAGATGATCGGCACAAACCTGTCTGAATTCTCCCCCCGAACTGTGTGGATTGTCGTGCCGGTGATATACAATATAAAAATTTCCGTTTTCTTCTACTATAGAGTTATGTCCCGGGCTATCTATCGTACCATTTTCAGATGTGAAAAGAATAGGATTATTTTCCCCATATTGATAGGGTCCATAGAGACTATCGGACCAGGCATAATGAACGGCATAGCTGTCAAGGCGGCAGTCTCCCGAAGAGTAAAACATATACCAGCGGTTATTTCTCTTTAACGGATAGGCAGCTTCAAATACTTCGGGAAGTTGTTCCAGAGGAATAATCCCCTCTTTTTCTATCCCCAGATCGTTTGAATTCAATTCGGCCCAGCCCAACCCTCCGAACGAGGTACACCATGTGCCGAACCAGACTGATATTTTACCCTCATCTGTTTGCACAAACTGGGCATCGAGTGCCGGCATGTGTTCTTTTCCGGTACCCACCGGGATCACCGGGTTTCCACCATTGACCGGCGTCCACGGCCCCATGGGGGTATCCGATACATACCCATAAATATTGCATCCAAACTGACAGTTACCCATAAAGTAGTAAAACATTCCATCTGCTCCCTTCATCACGTCGGGAGCCCAACAATTTGTCAGGCCTTCCGGAAGTTCTATCTCCATCTCGTAATTATACCAGTTTACAAAATCTTTGCTAATCCATACCTGTGGTTCTCCTGATGCAAGTTTTATTCCGTCTGTAGTAGCATAAAGATAGTAGGTATCGCCAAATTTCTTTACGGTAGGATCTGCAAAATAACCGGGGAGTATCGGGTTACCGGCACCGGGTGAATCGAATTGCGCATTCTGTTCTGTAGTGCAGGAGGCCATTATCAAGCCCATCAGAGGGAGAAGAAGTCGTTTCATTTTTTTATCTTTATTTTTATCCGGAAATCCAATTCTTTATGTACTGTTTAAGTTTAATCCTATAACATGAAAGCTAACAACGACGGGCCACAAGTTTTTGAAAACCGATGCTTATCTCAAAAACTTCTTTCTCTAAAAAGATTTTTCGGAGTGGAATCATGTTTATATTCAGATTATTCTGTTATTGTTACATGAAATGTCAATGTCGCCTTGTACTTTTTGCCTTCTTTTGTATAAATCAACATTTCCTTCACGGTAAATTTATCGCCGGCTTTACACTTACCGGGAAACTGACCGATAGAGAAAACAAAACCGGAGGGTGAAAATTCAGCAAAAAGTATACTGTCATCCCCCCACCCCACAACACCACCTCCGGCATCAAACCAGAAACCATGCCCGTTGGCTGTAGTATTGAAAGTTATAGTATCGTCGGGGTCCATGGCTGCGAATGCTATTTTACCTTCCTGTGGCGTTTGCCTGGGCTCCAGAATTATTTCTGAAATATCAGAAGGCTGCATAGCAAATGCCTGTGCGATTTTGGAAATATCGCGGTTTTCTATCAGGTTGACCTTTATCCCCGAATAAGAGACATTGTCCGCAGGAAAAGTCAAATTGTAAGATAGCATTATATCTTGCGGAGAGGCATCGGGATCGATTACAATATTTCCCAATATATCTGTACCGGTAAATTTTACGGTGTAGGGCCACTGATCATCGTTTATTTCTTTTTCATCCCATGCATGGGATTGATAGGTAGAGGGCGCTCCCAGAACAACAAACCAAAGTTTTTCGCAATTATCCGGAATGGTGAATTCTACATTACCGCTAGCTTCGCTGTTCATTTTTCCGTAAAGGCGTTCTCCATTTTTCAATAATGCCACGTATCCATATTTCCATCCTGCCCGTGCGGGATCTGAACTATTGTACTTAGTCACGGTTATAGTTTGCTCGCCATTTTTACACAAACCCGGATCTTTCGATGCCAGTAATGAACCGGGTTGTAAACCGCTAAAGTTCGTCACAATGGTTTTTCCCACTTCCGGAACATTCAAAGGGATAACATTATAACCCGTTGTACCTGGACAATGGCTGTAAGCAACCTGATATGCTCCTTTGGAGAGAGGGTAAAGCCTACAGGTTTGTTTACCGATATATTTTTCTCCCCGTACCCGAATTTCGTCAATATCCCAGGTAACAAACCGAGTGACTGCTTCGTACATTTCTTGATTAAACTGGTCTGTTGAAAGTTTTTTAATACGCATGTAAGCCTCCATGGGATCTTCCGGGCTAACTGATTCTCTCCACAATTTTCCGACAAAGTCGGTGCCATACTTTTGAGTCCAGTAATAGTGTATAAAATAGCTGGCATAACGCTGCCATTCGTGGCAAATATGTCGATGATGGTTTTCCGTGTACACATTGAAATTATACGATTCGAAGACTTCTGCCGGATAAGACTGAAAAGATTGCCACTGTGCCGTTTGCTCCCAGAAAGTATTTCCCCCATCCCCCCCAAAGCCATACCTGAATCCGCGGGAATAATTGTTATCCACTTTTCCGGAAGCCAACAGGTCTGCATACACCTGGTATTGAAAACTATGTCCAATTTCATGAGCAATAGTCGAACCCACCGGCTTGCAGGTGGCCGGGCTAACCCATAAAGCACCGATTACATCATCGTATCCGCTGCCATATGCCATCCAATCAGTTTGGCAGAACAGATAAATTTGCATTTTATACTTATCAAGGTTCGAACTGTTCTTACCCAAATCGGCAAACTTGAGCTTCTCAATGTTTGTGGTGAAAAACGATTCTGCTTTTTTCAACAGGTCATCAATATCCACCCGTAGCGCTTCCGACAAAGATGTTGCGTTGGGATTATCGCCAAAGCCCTTCTCCCATAAGACAATAAAATGTTCCGACTGCCTGGAGCGGACAAACGACCATTTACTGTCCTCCCTGAGCCAATCCATATCTTTGAATTCATTTGGCTTGTAGATTTTATAGTAATCCTGAATATCGGAAGGCTTGAGCACCACAAC
>DHSP01000039.1:0-2554 GCA_002408485.1 Proteiniphilum sp. UBA5283
GTTGGAAGGCAGTGAAGAAGCGGTCACGCTCTGGTATTCGTACGTGGACTCCCACATCTCCTGCCCGAGCATCATTGTGTAGCTATGCTTGTCTCGGTTTCCCGAATAGGTAAGGTAGTTCTTCAGCTGCCAGAAACGATTGTCGTTCTTTTGTATGGAACTCATGTTTTTATCCCTGCTCCAGTTGCCATAACGTACGGAAGGTTCAAAACGTTCGCCGCGTGAGCTGCCTATATCGAAACCCAGCTCGCTGTGCCATACCAGATTTTTTAGAGGCATCACATCGGCAAAAATGCTACCGTTGAGTTTATTTCTTCCCAGCAGGATATCCTCGTCAAGCACCATGGCAATAGGATTGATGCGGGTATACCCTTCGCGGATCACCGAGGCGTAGTTGCCGTCGAGGTCATAGATGGGTATGTCGGGTGGGGTCAGCAGCGAGTAGGTGATCACACCCTCCTGGCTGTCGGCCAGCCCAAGCCGCTCGTCGGTCTGTGAATACATAGCATTCAGTCCCAGCTTCAACCACTTCTTCAGCTGCGAGTCGAGATTTGTACGGAAAGAGTAACGGTTGAACTTGGTACCGATAATGGTACCATCCTGTTTCATAAAAGAACCCGAAACAAAGTAACGTACTGCATCGGTACCTCCCTCTGCGGATAGCTGGTGCTGGTACATCGGTGCACGACGGAAGACAGCATCCTGCCAATTGGTGCCGGCGCCGAGCAGCGATGGGTCGGCAAACTCGGGGCGATTTTCGGAGAGGGATACCTGGTTGCTGTATTCGGCAAATTCACGCAGATTCATCATGTCTACGCGGGCAGCCTGTCGTTGCACACCGTACATCCCCTCGTAGGTAAACCTGGCCTCACCAGCCTTGCCTCGCTTGGTGGTGATCAGCACCACCCCGTTGGCACCCTGCGCTCCGTAGATGGCAGTGGCAGAAGCATCCTTCAATATCTCCATGGAAAGGATATCGGAAGGGTTGATGGTAGACAGGGGTGAGATGGTAGAGATGGGGCTGTTGCCCAGCGCATCCCCCAGCCCAAAGTCATGGCCGCTGCGTCCGCCGCCCTGCACAATCACCCCGTCAATTACATAGAGTGGTTCCGCATTGGCGTTGATGGTAGACTGTCCTCTTACGCGAATCGATACGGAGGAGCCGGGTGCACCCGACGTCATCACGGAGGTAACACCGGCAGCACGTCCCTGCAATGCCTGGTCGAGGTTGGTGATGACCGATCCCCTGATGGCATCTTCGCCCACAGTGACGGAAGCTCCGGAGATATCACTTTTTCTCATTGTACCGTATCCCACCACAACCACTTCGTCTAGCAGCTCGGTATCTTCGTACATTTCAAGGTTAAGGATGGAACGGTTTCCTACCGTCACCTCCACAGTTTTATATCCAATGGTGGAGATCACCAGTACCGGGTTGGAAGTGGTCAGGTTCAGGGAAAACCTGCCGTCATTGTCGGTCACCGTACCGTTAGCAGTTCCTTTTTCAATGATATTGGCACCAATCATAGCAGATTGATCCCTGCTGTCGACAACAGTTCCGGAGACCCTGCGCTGTTGTGCCATCAGCTGAAAGCTCACGATCAGAGCCAAGCTTAACACAATGATGTTTTTCATACAATGTAAATTATCATTAATAAAAAATCACATTCCAGTATACAAATGTAAGAGCAACAAACAGAAAATTCACATATTATCTTATCCTATTTTAATACTTTTTTAACCTGCATCCACAATGTGGTCCTCTCTTAACTTCACTCAGAAACCTACCCCATAGCGAATTAAAGAACATGACAAAACAGTCCGTTATAAAATATATGATAATATTTCACAACAGAGGATAATAAAGCGTCGGTTTAACAGTAAACTCAGATGATCAACTTGGTTTTCCGGTAATTCTCACGGAACTCTTTCGGAGAGCACTCCTTCCTCTTTTTGAAGATACGATTGAAATTGGATAGGTTATTAAAACCGCATTCATAACATATCTCGGAGATAGAATTGGTGGTGTCCACCAAAAGCCTTGTAACGTGTCCCAAGCGGATATCGATTATATAGTCGGACACCGTTTTCCCGGATCTAAGTTTAAAGAAACGACTTAACGCCACCGGTGTCATTCCCACTACAGATGCCAGATCTTCTAACCGAATCTCCTCGTTGTAATGATGATTGATGTATTCGTAAATTTTACGTACCCTCCTGCTGTCCGTATTTTCTTCGATATGGGCAAAGGAGGAGCTGGCAAGCGTGTGGTAGTTGTCACAAAGGGAAAGCTCATAAAGAATGGTCAACAGTCTGATCACAGCATGGAAACCCGACTTCTCAGCGGAGAGCGTATCGAGCATGGGATAAACCTTCATAATGGCCTCCATGGGGAAATTGATCCCTTTTTGTGCGTTGTGAAGCATTTTTCGGATGCTACTGAACTGGTTCTTATGGATGAAATTTCCGAAAAAGAGATCTTTCGAGAACTGGATGGTTATCTCCCGGATGTTTTTAGCTGTACAATGATGCTGCTCCCAGACATGCTCCAGTT
>DHSP01000039.1:2734-2978 GCA_002408485.1 Proteiniphilum sp. UBA5283
CCGATGATCTCGACGGAATCGCCCACAATACGTCTTACTCCTGCGGCATTTTCCACATAATTAATCTCGAATTCGCTGTGTGAATGTAAAGGGTAGGTGAATTCCGATTTTCGACGGTCGGCAATGTAGAAACAGTCCTTATCCGACAAAGGAGTGATTTCATGTATGATATGGCTGGTATTTTCATTCATTTCAGGAATTACGCCATTAATCCCCTGAACTTCAAGGTGAGTGGTCCCAACTG
>DHSP01000066.1 GCA_002408485.1 Proteiniphilum sp. UBA5283
GACGTTACAGGTAAAACAATCAGTATCCTTAATTATGAACGTCCATTTAAATTCGATATCAGCGGACAATTAAATTGGAGGATTTTACCTGAGCTGACATTCATGACAAGAGGTGCCTGGCAATATTCAGACGAAATGAGATACCTGTACGAGCCAAGATATTCGCAATCATCTCCGGCAAATATTGATAAAAACAACAAAGCAAGAAGAACTTCTTATAACCGTGATGGATGGTTAAACGAAAATACATTGAATTATATTCAAACATTTAATGAAAAACATAATTTTAATGCTTTGGCTGGTGTTACTTTTGAGCATAATAAAAGAGAGGATTTTTATGCGCAAGTAAATAAATTTGAAACCGATGATTATTTGTGGAATAATTTAGGGGCAGGATTATTAAACCCTGTAATGAATTCCGGAAGTAACATGTACTCTTTAGTCTCTTTTTTGGGACGTGTTATGTATGATTTTGACTCCCGCTATTTTATTACAGGCACGTTTCGAAGTGATGGCTCTTCCCGGTTTGGATCATCTAATAAATACGGCTATTTCCCTTCTGTAGCGCTAGCATGGAATATTAAAAACGAAGAGTGGTTGAAAAAATCTGATTTGCTTTCAAGAATGAAGGTAAGAGCAACCTATGGAATATCGGGAAATGATGATATCAGTCAATATACTTCCATGTCTCTGTTAGATGACAATAAAGTCCTGATTGGGGGTGCAGAATCAATTGGAAATGTTCTTGATCAAATTGGGAACTCAAATATTAAATGGGAAACTACGCATCAATATAATACAGGTTTGGATCTCGGATTCTTTCAAAATAGGATAACATTAGGAGTAGATCTTTATTACAAGATTACTAAAAACTTATTGTACGAGTATCGCTTACCGCTTACAACCGGATATTC
Source organism: Proteiniphilum sp. UBA5283 (assembly GCA_002408485.1). Taxonomy (GTDB): domain Bacteria; phylum Bacteroidota; class Bacteroidia; order Bacteroidales; family Dysgonomonadaceae; genus Proteiniphilum. The sequence goes on from DHSP01000066.1 coordinate 915, forward strand.
ATCGATTATGTCTAATATTGGACGTGTAGATAATAAAGGATTAGAAATTGAACTGTCGTCTCATAATATTAGTTCGAGAAAATTCCATTGGGTTACCGATTTCAACATCGGATTTAATGATAGCAAGGTGGTGGACCTGGGAGATAATGACAAAGTTGTCCTCTACAGAGGAAATGGAATGATGAAAGTTGATATTGTATATCTACAAAAGGGACAACCGCTGAATGTATTGATCGGTCATGAAGTGTCGACCTATAAAAATTGGGAGGAAGTCTATGATAACGATGTTGTTTATTATGAAAATCCAAAAAGTTTGAAAACAATACCCGGTATGCCCAAGTATCAGGATACGAACGGAGATGGGGTCATTACAGATGCCGATATGGTTGTTTTAGGCATCACGATGCCAAGAACAACATTCGGTCTTACCAATACTTTCACGTATGGTCAATTTGATTTGTCCGTTTTCATCAATGGGGCTTTCGGTAATAGTGTATATAATGGGAACAGCGGAAAATTATTTACATTTCAATCAAATAACAACAATCAGTACCGCATGGCAATGGACTCATATCGGAATATGAATGCACTTATAGGTGATCCGGGATATAGCGATGGAAAGTACCCAATTCCAATTCACAATAAAAAAGGACCGGTATCTTCACAAACAGCCTATACATCTACAATGAATTCCAATTATGTGGAAGATGCCTCCTATTTACGCCTAAAAAGTCTTAGCTTATCTTACCGGTTTCCGGTGAAGTATCTAAAAGCAATTAAATTAAGTGGTTTGTCAGTGGGGTTGAATGCAACCAATCTTCTTACGTTTACCAACTATTCAGGAATGGATCCTGAAATGTCAAGTACGGAAGGTTCTTCTAACAGTCGGATAGGAGTTGACCGAAGTGCATATCCGGCATTCAAATCCTATACTTTCACAATGAATGTAAACTTTTAATTACTGTCACGCAACAAGCGTGATAATTGTTCACATATATGATTAAAGCGAGTTCACTAAAGTTAGACTTTTACTACAATCGGCAAAGTAAATAAATTTACTCTGCTCTCGTTAATCGCTAAAGTGCCATACACCATATTGAAAAAAAATAATCGTATGAAAAAAAGAATATTTTACAAACTGGTTTTATCGACAATTCTGATAGGTCTTATTTCATCTTGCGCTGATTTTTTAAAGGAAGATGTTTTGGATCAGACCAATCTTGACAATTACGTTAAAACTGATGAAGAGGCCGTGAAATTTTTATACGGAGGTATTGCTGCTGTCCGAAATACAGTTTTTGGCAGAGATTTTATCTCCGTTGTAGATTTAACAACCGATGATACATATTTTACAACAAACGATCAAGCCCGTACAAGTCTTAGTTCGTTAACTTATGACAATCAGAATGTTCATGTTCAGAATATTTGGGGAAGTTTATATACAGTAGTGAGTCAGATGAACATTTTAATAGAAAAACTAGAGACTTCGCCACAAATTACGGCAGCCAATAAGATAAAAATAATGGCACAAGCCAAATTTATTCGTGCCTGGGCCTATTTCCAGCTTGTACAAATTTGGGGGGAGGTACCCATTACGCCAACCTACCTGACTACTGCCGGCAATATCAGGCCGGCTCGGAATTCAATTAGTGAAGTGTATACATTAATTGAAAGTGATGCAACATATGCTTTTCAAAACTTAAAGGACAATTCCGTGAAAAACGGAAATTATGTAATGCCTGATACAGTAAAAACAAATGTGGCAGGAGGGTTGGAATATTATCTGCCAATCAATAAAGGCGCCGGAGCATTACTTCTTTCGAAAATCTATCTTGCCCAGAAAAAATATAGTGAATCTGAAAGCGCTGTGGATTATTTAATGAACAAAAAAAACCTGTTCGATTTGTTACCAAACTACGGAGATTTATTTGATGTAGACAAGGAAAATACACCCAATCGATGTAAAGAAGTTCTTTGGGAAATGGAAGCTCAGGCAATATCCGGGTTTGAGAATACACTACACAGGGAAATGGCACCTGCGGAAATGAAATTAATAAATGGACAGGATGCAGTCGGAGAAACAACGGGATATCATAACTATGTACCTACCGAAGAATTGGTAATGTCTTTCAACCAATATAAAGATAAAAGATATAAATGGCTATATCAATTTGCCACCATTGCTCGTATTTCTACCGGTCCTTCGATTCGTAAAGGATTTGATATTGTCTCTGCAAACCAAAGCGTCGGCGGTGCAAACTATGTATTATTACGTTTTGCCGATGCCTTATTAATTAAGGCAGAATGCAGGAATGCAAGAGGAACCGTAGCCGAGGCAAAACAATATGTTGATTTGGTGAGAGCACGTGCCGGATTGAATCCGTTAATGGCGGGACTTTCCAAAGAAGCTATGCAGGATTCAATTTTACTGGAAAGACGTTTTGAATTTGCTCATGAGGCAGGGAATCGTTTATATGACTTACGCCGGACCGGAACTTATATAAGAGAGATGAACAGTTACAGCCAATTTAGGAACTCTCTTGAAAATGTTGAATCATTGACAATCATCAATCCATCCTTTGTGAGCGATGTTCCAAAACAGGGTGATCAAAATACAGGGGGTGATTATTTTAATATTGTCGTTCCTTTTGTGCCAGGGGTTAAGATTGTGGATCAAAAAAATCTGTATCACCCGATACCCAATTGGGATTTAAAAGAAAATCCGAATCTTCTTAATGACTTACATACTCCAAATTGGAACTAACGAAATAAATTTAATGTTATGGAAAAGAATTTTAAACAATTAATATACCTTTTGCAGAGTCTGTTACTCGTTTTCATATTGGCTTCGTGCGATGAGATTCCGGATGACTTTTCTTCCGATCCAATACCGGATGCCGGGCCGGATATAGAAATCACAAAATCTGTAGATGATTATACAACCATTGTTCCTGCAGGTGACTGGGTAACAATAGCCGGTGATACGTATGGTATGGGAAGAGAGCCCTCTACAAGTGACAGTGATGGACAACTCCAAAATCAGTCTCCTGTACATACTGTTGCTCTAAACAGTTTTCGTATAATGACGAAAGAGGTTACAGTAGCTCAGTATCGTAAATTTGTTGAAAGTAACCCGGGCAAAGTGTCTATGCCCGAAGAACCATTCTGGGGATGGACAAAATATGGTGATCGAGAAAATTATCCGATCGTTGGAATAACCTGGAAAGAAGCGGCTGCATTTGCACAATGGTTGGGTGGGCGCCTGCCCACTGAAGCCGAATGGGAGTATGCTGCGAGAGTGCCCAATGATCCAAAAGGTAACTTGTTATTTAGCTCCCAAAACGAAAAGAATGCCAAAAAAGCAGGCTGGATATATGATAATTCTTCGGCAGATATTAAAACTGTAGTCAATTCGAGAGGAGAGACGGTTGTATTCAATGGCTGGATGGCTCATAGTGTGGCTTCCATGTCGTCCGGTAAAAACTTATTTGGTATTTACGATATGTGTGGGAATGTTATGGAGTGGTGCAGTGATTGGTATGGAGAAAATTATTACACTGAATCCGGGGAAAACATCGAGAATCCTCAAGGCCCTCTTGACGGTATTTATAAAATACTTCGGGGAGGGAGCTGGTTTTCGCCGCAATATATGAGTAATGTGTATGTGCGTTTATATATGGCGCCCGGAACCCGCTCTGAAGAAATTGGTTTTAGAGTAGTGATGGACATATAACCAAAATCAACAGAGTTCAAAAAGTGATTAACACGGGAATACTTCCTTCCCGTGTTAATCAAATAACTGTAAACATTTCCGTATGCGAAAAAAAATATTCTGTTTTATTTTTTCCGTTTTTCTATTATTACTATTTTCCATTTTTGGTTGTATACAAAAAGACACTTTACCTAGAGCGGGATTTAACAAACTCCAATACAGAGAGAGTGGAAAATATCTGAACGCTCTATACTATCGTGCTCATATGTATACGATGGTTCCAAGCCAGATCAGGGAGGATTTGAATTGGATGGCAAAAGCTGGGACAAATGCAATAAGCTTAGCCATATTAGAGCAGGATTTTGATGCTGCGTATGAAAACATAGAATTTATTATTAAAGAAGCTAATAAATTGGGGATGGATGTCTTTGCTGTTCCTTCACGCTGGGGAGGAATGTTGGCGGGTTCACCCAAGGTTCCGAGTGTTTTCACAACTCGCAATCCACAAACATGGGTGCTCAACAAAGATGGTTCGGCTTTTGACACTTCCATTTCCGGTAGAATAAGCAGTATTCATCATCCTGACACCTATCTCTTTTTCGAGAAAATGGTAGACAAACTTTTTTCAACCTGGAATTTTAAAGGAATAATCTGGGATGAGCCCAAAACATTAGACTTGGATTATTCACCCGAAGCGATAAAAAATCTCGGTGCAAATCCAACGATTGAACAACAGGTTCAAGCCAATGTTAACTTCTATTCCAGGTTAAATGAGCACATTAAATCCAGGTATCCGGAGAAAATCATCTCCCTTTTTATGTATGCAAGTTTTGATGATAAAACGGTATCTAAAATGGCTGAAATAAAGAATTTGGATTATTTTGGCGCTGATGGCAGGCCTTGGGGGAATGCTGACGGTGGTAAATTGGAACGCGAAGGCAAGACTCTTCTTGGAACACAGGGGCAACGTTTCATTGATGCTGCGCATGCGAATAATACCAAATCCCTCTTTCTAATGGAGAATCATAATATGCTGGATGAGGATATTCCCTTGCTTGAAAAGGGAATGCCCCAACTTCTAAAGATGGATATTGACCAGTTGATTTATTATTATTATCCCAGGAACATTGAAGATCCAGATAGGATAATGAATATTATCCGAAAAAATTTACTTGATTACCGTTGATCATGAAACAGTTGAAAGAAATAGTATTACTGATTATCTTGTTATATCTGCCACAAGGTATGACACTTTTTGCTGACTCCCGTTTGATAAAAAACCTGGACATCTGGGACGTCTATACATATAATTTTAATGCTTCACACTGGATCGAACAGGGGAACCTGCAAAATGGTGTTTCCATTTATGGAGAAGTAAATATTCCAATAACCAAACTCCCTGTTTTTTTACGTGGTGCAGATTTTCTACAAACTTCGGTAAGCTCAAACAATTATTCAGGGGATGTCATTGCCCGTTTTACTGTTGGAGAGAATGCAACTCTGTTTATTGCACATTCAGTTTTGATAAATGAAAAACCGAAATGGATGCGTGATTATCAATCAACCGGACAATATGTGAAGACAGCGTCAGGTGATTTTGAGGTTTTTTCGAAACAGGTTAGAAGAAGTGATGAAATTTCGCTGGGAAGTAACGGCAGTGCTGATTATCCAATGTATTTTGTGGCACTTCAGGCTCAAAATAAGATTGAAAACAGACCTCCCAAGGGTCGCGTATTTGATGTAAAAGAGTTTGGTGCCATTGGCGATAACAAGACCATCAACACCAGGCAGATTCAATCAGCCATCGATCGATGTTCCTCAACGAGGGGTGGGGGAATAGTATATATTCACGATGGTATTTATGTTTCAGGAACATTGGAAATGAAAGACAATGTGACTTTATACATTGAAAATGGAGCTATTTTACGTGGTTCCATGAATCCAGATGATTATCCGCAGAAGATATCGCATACAATCCCTTCGTTTCGTTCGGGGGAGCATTATCAACTTATTTTTGCAGACAGCAAGCAAAATATCAGAATTACCGGCGGAGGTATTATAGATGGGAATTCCATTTTTGAAGGCTTTCCATGGCGCGGCAAAGGAAATGAAGATGAACGCCCGAGACTCATCAGAATGATTAAATGTGCAGATGTGTCAGTCGATAGTATTTCTTTGATTCGCAGTGCAAACTGGACTCAATACTACGAAGCGTGTTTCAATCTGTATCTGATCAATCAAAACATACGATGTTATACCGGAACACACAATCAGGATGGAACAGACATTAGTGGATGTAAAAATGTAGTTGTGCGTGGAATTCGTGCTCTGGCCGGAGATGACGTAATTTGTATAAAATCACTTTCGATGGAGATTGGTGAAAATATTTTGGTGGAAGATGTGACATCTCGCTATGCCAATTGTCATTTAGTGAAAGTAGGTACCGAAACGCATGGTGGAGTGAAAAATCTCACGGTACGAAATGTGGAAGGTTTTGCACGTTATGGAATTGCAATTGAAAGTGTAGATGGAGCGACAGTGGAGAATATTTTGTATGAAAATATATTGCTGAGGGGATGTGCCACACCATTGTTTATTCGTCTTGGAAGTCGCGGAAGGACTTTTCAAGGTGGTCCCAATCCGGCACCACAAGGTACCATGAAAAATATTACGATTCGAAATGTCCGTAATACCGGCATTGGATATGTGGAAGTCCGCAATGGTCCGGGAGTCGGTTCTGCTATCGGGGGGGTACCCAATCAAAAAATCGAGAATCTGACCATTGAAGATTGTGATTTCCTCTATTATGGAAGTATAATGGATAAAGAATACATTTACAGGGATATACCTGAGAACATCGACAAATACCCTGAATTTAATATTTACGGAACCTGTCCGGCATACGGACTCTATTTCCGGCATATCGAAGGATTAACGCTCAGGAATGTGAATGTGAGCGTAAAACATACTGATATCCGTCCCGGAATTGTGTTTGAAGATGCAACAGATATCAATACATCAAAAGTAAATGTTCAGCGTTTCCCATTCACTGAGCCTGCACCCATCTGGAATAAAAGTGAAACGAGTAATCAGTCACCCGTCGCTCAAACATATACACTGACTTGTAACGATCATCAAATTCCCGTAATGCAACAGAACGATGTGCCGATGTCTTACAATCTCAATTCGTATCAATATGCTCAACTTGTTTATGAAGGAACTCCCATGAATATCTCTGTAAATGTTAAAGGTTATCATGTGTTAGAGAATGATTGGGAAATCTCCCCTAAAAGTCGGAATATACAGGGGAAATTGGAGAATAACACACTCCGGTTTACCATAAACGAACCTGGTTATTTTGTAATTCGATTTGCAAAAAACCAAGATTTTACAAAGAGATTGGTATTGCTAGTCGATAAACCCTACAAAATACCAGACGGTGAAATGATTGATATTACAAAAAAATATCATGTGGATAACACAGGGAATAAGAATGAAACAGTACGTATTCAAAAAGCTTTGAATGATATTTCAGGAAAAAATGCCACGCTTTATTTTCCACAAGGGATTTATTCTACTTCAATGCTTCGTATTCACAGCGATTCCAAAATACACTTCGAAAAGGGGGCAATCTTGTTGGCAAGCACTGAATCGTTGGAACCCTACTTGGATATGGATGGTGGTGGCTCAAATCGGTTTATCTATATTCGGGATGCTAAAAACATCCATATTACCGGATTAGGAGGCTTTGATGGAAATGGAACATACTTTAGAGCCGTAAAGTACCCCAACGGTTCGGATGGAAAAGAGGCTATGCGATTACTATTTATTGTAAACTCGCGGAATATTACTTTCGATGGTATACTTCTAAAAGATGCTTCTCGATGGAATACACATATTGTAGGAAGTAGCGATATTTCGTTTCGTTACTGTAAGATGTTGAACAATCCCAATACAAATGCCCATCTAACAAACTTTGACGGGTGGGATCCGGACGCTTCACAGCGGGTACTCATTGAAAATTGCTTTGGATGGGCAGGTGATGACAATATAGCAATTAAATGCGTGGGTACAGGTTCCCCGAAAGTGATAAAAGATGTGAAAGATATTACGATACGGAATAATGTTTTTCTGACAAAAAAATCATCGCTAAAAATTGGAACTGAAACTCGCTGTGGAAGTATAAAGAATATAGTTTTTGAAAATAACGATGTGATTGAAAGCGATAGGGCTATGGCAATCGACGTGCAAGATCGAGCCGTAATAAACGGGGTCTTGTTTAAAAATAATCGAATAGAATACAATTATCCTGATGCACAAAAGCGTGGAATTAATGTAAACCTTTCAAAACGGGATGCAACGCAAAATCATATCGGGAAAATTTTGAATGTGCGATTTGAAGACTGCAATTTTGAGCAGATGTTCCCCAACGGCTTCAGACTATTTAGAGATCCTAATTTTACAACGGCATCGGATATGGATGTTACTTTTATAAATGTAAAAGTGGGTGATAAGCTGGTTACTTCGGTTGCCGATACATATTTCGATGATAAAACCAATAGTACGATAAAATTTGAATAAATAAAACTGATTGTGATAAATTATAAAAACTATATATACACGAGAGTATGAAGAAACTAATTATTTTAATGCTTGCTGTTGTTTTAACCGTAACAGGTTCTTTTGCCGCCGGTATATTTAAACAATCCGCTACCAGGCGTATTGAAAAAAATATTGATACGCAGTGGACTTTCAATTATTTCCCGGAAGAAGACGCTGACAAAAATGGGTATGAATCCATTACCTTCGATGATTCAAAATGGAGTACCATTGCGATTCCCCATACCTGGATGACTTATGAGACCACGGGCGAGTTGCACCCATATATTAAAAATGCTTCCGCAAAGGATAGTCCCTATTGGTGGGATGGTTGGGGATGGTACCGTAAAAGCATTATAATAGGTGATGAGTTTAAGGACAAGAAGATTTTCTTTGAATTTGATGGTGTTCAGAAATATAGTAAAATATGGCTTAACGGAAAATTCTTGGGTGACCATAAAGGAGGGTTTAACGGTTTTTATGTGGATGCGACAGACGCGGTCAAGTTTGGTGAAGAGAATGTCCTGGCTGTTGCCGTAAACAATTCGTTGAATGACAAATTTATGATTCCTCCCATGAATGCCGGTAATTGGGTGGTTTATGGGGGTATCGTGCGTGATGTGCGATTGGTAATAAAGGACAAGGTATATATCCCTTTTCAAGGTTCGTACAAGCACGAAGGAGGTACCTTTGTGACAACGCCTGTTGTGGATGCAAAAAAGGGAGTGGTGAATGTGAAAACATTCGTGAAGAATGAGGAAAACAGATCTTTGAATGTAACGTTAAAATCCATTATTACCAAAGCAGACAATTCTATTGTGGCCACTCTGGTAAGTAATGCAACCATAGAATCGGGTAAAATAGCAACTTTTGAACAAAGAAGTGAAGAGATAAAAAATCCTACGTTATGGTCTCCTGAGAATCCTTACATTTATAATGTGTATTCTCAGGTCTATGTCGGTGATAAACTGGTAGACACTTATTATAGTCCGCTTGGATTCCGTTTTTTTCATTGGGATTACAGTACCGACCGTCTATGGTTGAACGGCAAGGAAGTTCGTATCAACGGACAAAACAGACACGAAGAATTTCCCTGGATTGGTGCAGCTTTCCCAAAATGGATTGCTTTACGTGACATGAATGATATCCGTTACAATCTGGAACATAATTATATGCGTACAGCGCATTACCCTCATGATCCAAGCATTTATAATTTTACAGACAGGAATGGAATTATCATTAACGAAGAACAACCGAACATTAAGAACCAGGAATTTGACGATGAAGTGCAGGAGCAAATTTGCAGGGCAACCATCCGTCGTGATAGAAATCACCCCTCCATCTTTTTCTGGAGCATGGGCAATGAGACGACCGATGCCGCAGATTCAAAATGGGCACACGAAGAAGATACAACCCGTATCATCACATCACGTCACATCTATAACAATTCAGCAGGTGATTTTGCTCCCCATAGTGAAAAGAACATGTCTATTGAAGGATTTTTGCGTTGTACCATCAAAGGTTGGTATGATACAGATGAAAAAGATTTGGAACCTACTGACAGCCAGCATGCCGGCACAGAAGTGAATGACGTGAATAGGGCAATAGAAAGAGATGTGCAATCGCATTACGGATCGGTATGGTTATATGCAGACCATGGTGCGGACCGTGAATATGTGAATGCTCCGCTAAAGCATGTTAATCCAAAAGGTTGGGTAGATTCCTGGCGTAATCCCAAATACAAATACTACCTGTGGCAGGCTAATTTTGCTACAAAACCAATGGTATTCATTCAATATAATTATTGGCGCCCCCAATATATAGGTCAGAAAAAAAATATCGTAGTACATTCCAATTGTGATGAAGTGGAACTTTTCGTAAATGGAAAATCTGCTGGGAGACAATATCCGAATGCTAAAAACCAGTTTACTTTGACATTCCCCGATGTACTTATTGTTGATGGAACAATTGCGGCAATTGCAAAACGTAAAGATGGCAAACAGGTTGAGAACAAAATCACCATGTCGGGTGATCCTTCAAAAATTGTGATTGCTGCAAGTCGTTCAAAAGGAATGGCAGTCAAAAACGAGATTGTGGAGATCAAGGCAAACATTGTGGATGCAAACGGTATTCCTGTGATCGGAGCAAATAATCCTTTGAAATGGGATGTCTCAGGAGTTGCCACGCTGGTAGGGCCTGAGCTTTATAACAGTGATATAAATCAGACAGAGGTATATGAAGGAACGATGTATATTGACGTGCCGACAATCAATTTGATCCGTTCAACCGGAAAAAAGGGAAAAGCAAAAGTGACCGTATCGTCAGCCGGACTACTGAGTGGAGAGATTGAAATTGTATTTGATGAATATCAGGATACCCTGGCTGTGAAAGGAATTTCAGAACCTGTCCTGGTTGATGAGGGTAGAGAGGCTGTAAAGAAAAATACAGAACAAATTACACGAATTGTTGCCCCGGAGGAAATGAAAGAATACACGGGTGAATTGCAATACCCGCTTGGTGATAAAGAAAATCTCAGAAAACAAATTCGCAACTTTATTTATTCCGAGAACCCCAAAATTGATACGACTACTGTTGATTTTCGTCACGTAATCAATAAGTTTTATCAGATGATGGAAGCGAATAACGGGCGATTGGTGGCAGATGATTATAACTTTGTGGTGGAACAATATAATATTTCGCGTGAAATAACACGCTTTATTGCCGGCACCAAACTTCCGCTACCATTTAAGGATCAACTTGCGGCGTATTATTCAGGTCTCATCGTGGATAATGGAAGAGATAAAAATTTTGTAAACGAGAAACAGTTAATTTCTTTAATTCCCGTGGGTGGGAAAACAGTAATGGTATCACCACAAAAGGGCTTGGTGAAGGATGTATATTACACACAGGAAACGGATTTACAAAAAATAATCCGTGATCTTTATCCCGAGACCAAAAAATTTTCCGGGGATGAAATGAAAAAAGCGTTGGATTTGGTTCAGCGAATCAATCCGTATATTTCTTATACGTATATTCGTGACAGGAAAACAAAAATACGTACTGATATTTATACGATTGAGAAAGAAAAGGTGATTTATATTCCCCCTGTAAAAAGCCTATTGGAAAATAAATTCCCAGATAAAAAAATTTAGTTTAACTATTTTAAAATGAATAATAAAGCTCTATTTTTCGTCCTGTTTTCTTTGACCGCATTACACGTTTGGAGTCGGGACCCGATTATTTATATCGAAGACAATACACCAAAATCGGAATATTATACCCTGGTTACAATCGGTAAAAAGTCGGTTCGTCCCCAGCAGTTCAGAGATATTAGCTACGTCCATTTCAGTATCAGTTCAGGTTCTGATATTCAGGTAAACTGCGTTGAAGATATCAATGAGTTTGAGATAAGTCCTCTGATAAAAAAAATCGACGGCCATTTAAATGGTAAATCACTTCGTTTTAGAATTCCCAATCCGGGGTATTATGTAATCCGTATCAATGGTGGACAGTATCTTTTCCTCCTTGCTGATAGCCCACAGGAGGAAATATATTCATCAAAAAGCAGCAATATCGTCAATGTTGAAGATTTCTTGCCAAAAGGTAACCCAAACCTTTTGTTAACGAAACATCTTCAAAATGCGCTTGATAAGGCCTCGGGTAGTGGGAGAATACTCTATTTTCCTTCCAGGGTGTATCATACCGGCACTTTGCAGGTAAAGAGCAATACAAAGGTTTATCTGGAAGCGGGAGCTGTCATAAAAGGTTCGGAAAACCGAAATGATTATCCAACGGATGACAATCGCTTGGAAAGTGATCACGTGAATCGGGCAAAAGAAGAATATACCGACAACGGTGAATGGATGACTTTTTCAAGGTTAATCCTGATAGACAATGCGGAAAATGTACATATCTCCGGTCGGGGAGTTATTGATGGAAGTGGGAGCATTATCCGTGCACAAGGCAAGCCTGCAAATTTAATCCGGATACGTCGGAGTAAGAATATCCTAATCGAGGATGTAATCCTTCGTGATCCTGCTGCATGGAATACACATATTCAGTTATCCGATTCAGTTGTCATGCGTAATGTGAAAATTATCAATGATTTCAATGTGGCAAATACAGATGGAATTGATCCGGATGCATCAAGGAATATACTTGTCGACCATTGTTTTGCTTATTGCAACGACGATAATATCGCCATTAAAACAACCAATAATCTGGGTTTAAATCAGGACCTGGAGAACATTACAGTAAAGGACTGTGTCTTTTTGACGCGTAAATCTTCTTTAAAAGTAGGCACTGAAACAAAAGCTGCAAACATGAGTAATATCCTTTTTGAAAATAATGATGTGATTGTTTCAGATCGTGGAATGGTTCTATACTGTAATGATGGAGCACATTTTAAAAATATCCGCTTTGTGAATAATCGTTTTGAATACTGCTATATCAAGGGCACACAGCGGCCTATTCATTTCATCATAAAAAATCGGTATGGAAAAGGAAGAATCGAGAATGTACTGATTAAAGATTGTGAAATTTACAAACCTTTTCCAAACGGTTCTGAAATATTCGGATTGGATGTACAAAACGACATTCAGCATATTGTCTTTGATAATTTTATCATCAATGGTGTAAAAGTCAATTCACTACAAGATGCCGATATTCGCATAAATGAGTTTGTCAAAGATGTGACATTTCGATAACACTATTTTGCCATGAGAGCGATCATACTTTCTATCTTACTGTGCATTGTATTGTCTGCTTTTTCACAACAAAGCGGTAGACGGATCGAAAAGCTGATCAACACAAACTGGACTTTTAATTATTTTCCGGAAGAAAAAGTGAAGCAGAAATATCCGGGATTTAACGATAGAAGGTGGAATGATCCAAAAGATCCGATTTGGAGCAAAATACTTGAAAGACCCGAGTATGACGATTCTAATTGGGGTATTGTTTCAATTCCTCATACGTGGAGCACTTATGAGACCACAGGTGAGCTCCATCCTTATATAAAAAATGCCTCAAATAGGGATAATTCCTATTGGTGGGATGGGGTTGGCTGGTATAGAAAAAGATTTACAGTTGAAAAAAGCCTGGAAGGCAAGAAAGTTTTCGTTGAGTTTGAAGGTGTACAAAAGAATTGTCGTGTGTACATAAACGGAAAACCTATGGCTGAACACTTTGGCGGATATACTGGTTTCTCAGTTGATCTGACTGATTATATCAATTTTGGAGGAGAGAATGTGCTGGCCGTTTCGGTGTCAAACAAGCAGGACGATGATTATAAAGTGGCTCCGATGAGTGGAGGTTGTTGGAATGTGTATGGTGGCATTTATCGAAATGTAAAACTCGTTGTAACCGACAAATTGTATGTGCCATATGCTGGTTCTGCAAAATTTGAGGGAGGCACATTTTTTACTACGCCTATTGTTGAAAAGAGTAAGGCGCTGCTCGATATGAAAACCTGGGTAAAGAATGAATATACGGAGAATAAAGAATGCAGGTTAACGACAACAATCTTTGATAAAACCGGAAAAGTTGTAGCAAAAGTCATCTCGGCCAAAATGATAGTTCCTTTTTATATTGAAATGTTTCAACAAGAAGTGGAGGTGCCCGATCCTTTATTGTGGAACACGGATACCCCAAATATGTATCATGCTGTTTCTGAAATAGCCATAGAAGATAAAACGGTGGATATTTATCAAACAGATTTTGGAATACGTGAATTTCGTTGGGATTTTGATACGAATACGCTTTTTGTCAATGGAGAGGAAGTAAATATTCGAGGATTCAATCGTCATCAGGAGTATCCCTGGCTGGGAGATGCAATTCCTGATTTTATCCACGACATGGATTTGCGGGACATAAAAGAAAATCTAAATTGTAACTTTATCCGTCCCGGGCAATATATCTCGGCACCCTATGTGTATGACTTGTGCGACAAAATTGGCTTAATTACCTGCGGAGAATTTCCAAATGTGAAAGATTTTGATTTTACATTGGAATTTCAGGAGACCTATGCTCGCGAATTGATTCGTCAATACAGGAATCATCCGTCAATTTTATTGTGGGATATAGGAGACGAAAGTAATCGTGCTGCCGATTCGCGCTGGGTATACGAAGAAGACAATACCCGTTATATTTCATGCCGGGATTGTCCCGGTCCGAGCCCTGGAAAATTTATTAATTTACCCAGCAAATCTTTTCGGCTGTCCAAGATGTTAAACTGTAATGTTCGTGGGTGGTATGATGATGACGAGATGAATATACGGCCTTTAAATCAGCAACATGCTACTAATGAACAACACCGGCACGAAGCTGCAAGGAGCAGCCAGGATGGCACATCAAACAATCGAATTGATCAGTCAAATTTGGTCGTTTGGTTGTATGAAGATCACGGTTGTGACCGTCGCTATCAAAATGCACCTCTCCTCTTTTATAATCCCAAAGGGTGGGTTGATAGTTATCGGGTGCCTAAATATTCGTATTATCTATGGCAAGCCAATTATAGCAGGAAGCCGATGATATTTATTCATCCTCAATTTTGGCGGGCACAGTATATCGGTCAGAAAAAAGATATTGAAATAGACAGCAATTGTGAGAGTGTGGAATTGAAGATAAACGGACATCGTTTCGGAATCAAGAAGCCTTCAAATGAAAATTTCCATGTTGTGAAATTTGAAAATGTACCCATAGAAAATGGCACATTGACAGCTATAGGGAAGAAAGATGGACAACATGTTGAACAGGAATTACATATCACCGGTGAACCGGCTGTTGTTTCATTAAAAAGTTCTCATTCTCAAATCACTGCTGCACAAAATTCAATTGCAATTATTACGGCTGATATTTTAGATAATGAGAATAATCACATCTTTGGTGCAAGAAATACAGTGAGATGGGAGGTTACCGGCCCCGCAACGTTGGTCGGATACCCGGTATATCAATCCGATTTTGGGAAAAGAATGGATACAAATGGGACACTCTATATCGATATGCCGGTAAGTAACGTCATCAGGTCTACCGGCGAACCCGGCACAATTGTCGTACGTGTCTTTGCTGCCGGATTGAAAATGGGAGAAGTGAGCATCGATGCGGTAAGAGCTCCTGTTGAGGCAGATAATGGAATCATCGAACATATCCTGAATCAGGCCGGAAGGGAAAAAGTGATTCAAAATTCAAACGAAGTCATGGCTGATAATGAAGAGGTATTGCCGGTTGTTCGTGAACAGAGTGCTGACCTTAGAATTACCGCAAAGCAGAATGTTCCCAATGTATTAACTCAGACTTTGGCGGAAAACAATCCTTTATTAAATGCAGAATCTGCTGAATTTTCAGCGTTGATCAACATCCTGACAAAAATATGCTTTAACGGTGAGGGTGTCCTGTACGCCTCGGAATTGAATTACAACATCAATAACTTCAACCGTTTTTCTACCCTGAAACAGATCATCGATAAAACAGGTTTACCGGAAAAAATGAAATCTGATTTAAAAGAATACTTTTTGAAAGAATTGATTTCGTATGGTAACGAGGTGAATATCGAACGTGAAAAAAAGAAATTACTCACCGTTTCTGAAAATTCAGTCGTATTACTTCCGGGAACAAAGGAAAAAATACCGGGTGTAATTTCAACTGAAAGTTTAGACATTCATGATATTGTCGGTCGTGTTTATGACAGGTTCAATACCTTAAACACTGAAGAGAAAGAACATTACCTGAAATATTTAAGTGACGTAAATCCGTGGGTAAAAAGAATTTTTTATCTTACGGGTGATGCGAAATTGGGTACGAGACAAGAACATATTTTCTATCGGTTGACTGCTGGAAAAGCAATTTTTATTCCCGATATTCAACTTTAAAAAAAGAGATGACAATGAGAAAGATAGTATTGCTGGCAGTCTGCATATTCGTTTTGAATACCATGCATGCTCAGGAGCCTCAAAAAACTTACATCCAACCTTTGAAAGATGTTCTGGATTTAATTGAAAAAACATACAATGTAAAACTGCAATACGAAGATAAAATATTAAAGGATAACATGGTAGAATATGCCGGTTGGAAATTATTTTCCGATGTTGAAAGTACTTTGCAACATGTCCTGATGCCATTGGAACTTCGTTACATCGTAAAAGCAAAGGATACTTACGAAATTAAATCATGGGAATATTTTCGAAAATCTTATGCGGAAGGAGAGGTACAACTCCGGAATTTGCTGGCTAGTTACCCAACTCTTTCTGCTTGGGAAGCTCGAAAGAAAGAGGTCCGGCAAAATATATTGAGTAAATTGGGAATACATCATTTTCCGAAAGAAACCTCCCTGAATCCAATTCGCACAAATTATAGAAAACATGATGGTTACAGTGCAGAGAATGTGGCTTTAGAAGTTCTGCCGGGCGTTTATCTTTCGGGTACATTGTACATGCCTCTCAAGTTGGTAAAGAAAAATCCTGTAATGCTTTCACCCCACGGCCATTTCTACAATAAAATTGATAAATCGATACCAAACGAACGAGGTCGTTATCGCGAAGATCAGCAGAAACGTTGTGCAACATTGGCGAGAATGGGTGTCATGGTTTTTAGTTACGACATGTTTGCCTGGGGTGAATCTAATTATCAGTTTCCGTTAAAAGATCATCGACAGGGTATTGCGCTAACTATGCAGACTTGGAACTCGATGCGGGCTCTTGACTTCTTGTTGTCTTTGAAGGGGGCAGATCCCGAACGCGTAGGAGTTACCGGAGCATCGGGTGGCGGAACACAGACATTTATCATAGCTGCGGTCGATGATAGAATTACACTGAGTGTTCCGGCTGTCATGGTTTCCTCGCATTTTTACGGAGGATGCCCTTGCGAAAGTGGAATGCCTATTCATTTCATGGATAATGGCCTGAATACGAACAATGCTGAAATAGCTGCGTTAATTTCACCCAAACCCTTATTGGTAATATCTGATGGAGATGATTGGACAGAAACAGTTCCCCAGATTGAATTCCCATACCTTCAGAATATTTATTCATTGTATAACAAAAAAGAAAATGTGAAAAACGTACATTTGGGTTCTGAAGGGCATGATTATGGGTATTCCAAACGAATCGCGATGTATGAATTTGTGACTGAACATTTCAGGTTGCATACCAATGATGTGCTGAAAAGTGATGGGACATGGGATGAATCAAAAGTAACAGTGGAACCTGCTACTGAAATGTATGTTTTTGGGACTAATAATCCTTTTCCGGAAAATGCGATGATGGGCATAGAATCTTTAAAAATGTTCTTGATCGATTCTCAAAAATAACTTGGATTGGTCAACCTGAGCCCTCTTGCCCGGTTCCGGATAGTCGCACAGCAGATCGTCCACCTTCCTGTCCGGCGGGATATCGCACCTATTTCTGCTCATACGATAACAGACGCTGATCCCCTTCGAGCTGCCTTAGCCGGGTGATGTCCTGGGTGACCTCCACCACGCCGAGATATTCTCCCTCATTGCTGCGTACGGCTGTGTACTCGATGTAGACAAACCTGGTCTTCATGAACGACGACATCCAGAAGACCGCTTTGTTCTCCTTACCGCTTTTGAAGTCGTTGAGAATCTGCTCCACAATATGAACGCTGCCGGGTGGGTGGCACATGCGCACGTCGCGCCCCAGGATGGCGCGGTTGCGTTCGAACACCCTGTTGGGACTGTGCGAGAAAAAACGCACCTTGTCGTTCTTGTCCACGAAGGTGATGTCGATGGGAAGGTGCAGGAAGAGCGCCTCCAGCTCGCCGAGGTCAAAGGCCCCCGACGAGAGGCGTATGGCATTGGCCGTCACATACTCCTTTTTCTCCGCCTGCATGCCCGCCGGCTTCCACTCCTCCTCCGGGTCGATCAGGCAATAGCCGAATTCGCCCGTCTCGTTATAGATTTTATACCACTCCTCTTCGGTGAGGGTATCCATTGCCATGGGGAGCAGGATCTCCTCCTCCTTCATGATCATGCCCTCCAGCATCTCCACCGTGTGGTCAAGCACCAGCTCTGCCAGCGAGCGCAGCTCTTCCGCGCTTTTCAAGGGTGCGGTGAGGGCCTCGTGTGCGTTCTTCAGCAACGCACGCGTCTCGTCGTGTTTGCCCCACATCACTTTCGGAGGGCCTGTAATCAGATGCTTCTCCAGGAAGGGAAAGAGCAGGTACTCCTTGCGCAGGTAGTGCTTCTCCACGTCCGAGAAGTTGTTGAAGAGCGTGCGCAGCTGCATCACGTATCCCGGTACCTGGCTGTCGCTTATCTGTCCAATTTGCTCCTTCACCGTGTGGTAGCTGTCAATCTCCTTCTTCAGGGCGATGTTTTCCTTTCTGAAGGTATCTACGGGATGACCCGCAGGGATGGGGGCCGCCCCCTGCAGGTCGATGCTTCCGTCGAGTACCGCCGTGTGCAGGTCGCAAAAGTCGAGGATCTCCTCTTCTGTGAGCGCGTTGCTGTTAATCAGTTCCTGCTCCACTTCTACCACCTCGTTGTAGGGGATTTGTTGCAGGGCGTTGATTAGCTGTTGACGCAAAACTTCCGCGTTCTCGCCTTCGTGTAACCGGAGCAAGAGGTGCTTGAGCAGTTCTTTGCGTTGCGATGAGTTGTCGATCAGTTCGCTCATGATGTTCTTATTAGCAAGTTATTCGGCAAATATACAATTTGGAATCAATAAAAATAGCAGCTTCTCTGTTAATTTATGCTCAGGCGCTGAGCATCACTTTCATGTCTTCGTCCACCTCCGTGATTCCGGCAATGCCGAAGTTGTTTACCAACACGTTCACCACGTTGGGCGAGAGGAATGCCGGCAGGGTGGGCCCGAGATGAATGTTTTTCACTCCCAGGAAGAGCAGAGCCAGCAGTACAATCACTGCCTTCTGTTCGTACCAGGCAATGTTGTAGGCAATGGGCAGGTCGTTCAGGTCGTTCAGGCCAAATGCCTCCTTGAGAGCCAGCGCGATCCTCACCAACGAGTAGCTGTCGTTGCATTGTCCGGCGTCGAGTACGCGGGGGATGCCATTGATGTCTCCCAGGGGCAGCTTGTTGTAGCGGTACTTGGCACATCCGGCGGTAAGGATCACCGTATCCTTGGGGAGTCTTTCGGCAAACTCGGTATAATAATTACGCCCTTTCACCCGTCCGTCGCAGCCGGCCATCACGAAGAATTTGCGGATGGCGCCTGTCTTTACGGCGTCCACCACCTTGTCGGCCAGTGTAATCACCTGGTTGTGAGCAAATCCACCCGTGATCTCTCCCGTTTCGATCTCTTTCGGCGAAGCACATTTTTTTGCATGTTCAATCATGGCCGAGAAATCCTTGGGTTGTCCCTCTTTCCGGTCCCCGATATGCTTGAATCCTTCAAATCCCGAGGCGCCTGTGGTGTAGACCCTGTCGCCGTATGTCGATGATTTCTTCGGGGGCACAATGCAGTTGGTGGTGAAGAGGATCACTCCGTTGAAGTTTTCAAAATCTTCGGTCTGGTGCCACCACGAGCTACCGTAGTTGCCGACGAAGTGGTCGTATTTCTTGAAGGCAGGGTAGTAGTTTGCCGGCAGCATCTCGCTGTGGGTATATATATCCACGCCGGTACCTTCGGTCTGCTTGAGCAGCTCCTCCATATCTTTCAGGTCGTGTCCGCTGATCAGGATGCCCGGGTTGTTGCGCACGCCCAGGTTCACCTTTGTGATCTCCGGATGCCCGTAGCTGGAGGTATTTGCCTGGTCGAGGAGTGCCATTACCTCCACGCCGTATTTGCCGGTCTCGAGTGCCAGGGCAGTCAGTTCATCGGCCGACAGGGAGTCGTCTGTTACGGCCACCAGCGCCCGTTGGGTGAACGCATAAATCGTATCCTGCTCCTGTCCCAGGTTGAACGCATGCTCTGCATAGGCAGCCATACCCTTCAGCCCGTAGGTTGTCAGCTCGCGCAGGGAGCGGATGTCTTCGTTGTCACAGGCCAGTATGCCCACTTCGAGCGCTTTTTCAGCCATCTCCTCCTCGGTCTCGCCTGTCCAGAATGCCCCGTCGAAGGTGATTCCCTCCACCGATCCTCCGGCAGCGATCAATCGTTCTTTCGCGGCGTTTCTCATCTCGTACGCCATCAAAATACGTGTGATAAATCTGCTTTTGTCGAAGTTGGCGTTGGTGATGGTCATGAAGAGGCTGTCGGTGATAAACCGGTTGATCTGAGGAATTTCAATTCCCAGTCCTCTCAGGCGCACCGTGTAGTGTGAGATTCCCTTGCAGAGGAACATCAGCAGGTCCTGCAAGTTAGCCACATCGGCCGTTTTTCCGCAGACACCCCTCACGGTACATCCCTCGTTCTTACTGGTTTCCTGACACTGGTAGCAAAACATTTTTTCCATATTTTATTATCTTTTTGTGGTGATTTCTGATAACCGTTGCAAAAATATTGCTTCCAACATCCGATTCCTGTAACCGAGGTTACATCCCCGAATATTTAACATACTTTGGGATGTGTGCCCGAAAACGGTTTTTCCCCGAGGTGTAATTCATCGAGTACCGATACTATAACCATCTGTACGAAATATTTTGTGCGGATATTTTTATGCTCTTTTCATTTTATCCTATCTTTGTGAGTAAACAAGACCATGGCCGTATACGATTTATCATCCTGCCCGCTTTTCTTTCATCTCACTCCGGATGAAACAGAAAAGATACTGGAACGCGCCGTAAGCGAAGCGCGCACGGTAGAGAAAGGCAATTACGTGGTCCGGCAGGGCGATCAGGTCCATCACCTTATCCTGCTGGTGAAGGGGCTCGTGCGCACGGAGATGGTGACCAAGGAGGGCAATGTGCTGGAAATAGAATTCATTGAACCTGTGAGGCCGCTGGCGCCCGCTTTCCTGGTTGCTGCCGAAAGCCGGTACCCGGTGGATGTGATCACCATGGAAGAAACGGTTTTTTACCTTATCCCCAAGCCGGTATGGCTGAAAGAGATGATGCTGAACGAAACGCTGATGACCAATTTCATGCGGGTAAACTCCAACATGACGGTTTTTCTTTCCAAGAAGGTGCAGATGATGTCGATCAAGAGTTTGAAAGGAAAGCTATCGCTCTATATCCTTGAAAACACCACGGTTCAGACACCGTCGTTCGTCGTCAGGAGAACGCAGGCACAGCTGGCAGAGTATTTCGGGGTTCAACGTCCGTCGCTGGCCCGCACCCTCGGTGAGCTCATCCGGGAGGGCGCCATTCAACTTTACAAGCGAGAGCTCACCGTGCTGGACCGTCGCAAGCTGGAGGAGATGGTATAGCGGGTGGAGAAGGTGTAAAAAATGATTTAATTGGTAAAAAACAGTTTAAAAAGAATAAAAGCCTATATTTGTATCAGAAAAGAAAAAAGTTACGTACTTTAATTATTATCTAAGACATGAGTAATCAATTATCAAGAAGAAAATTTATCAAGACAGCCGCTGTGGGTGCGGTTGGGGTAGCCGTTTTCCCGCAGTTTCTCGCTTCGTGCAAACAGAACAAGGCGGCTGGAGGTGACGAAGGCATTATTCGTCTCGGATTTATTGGTTTGGGTCGGCAGTCCATGTACCTGTTAAACGGGTATCTCGGAATTCCGGGCGTACAGGTTGTGGCCGGGAGTGATGTGTATGGCATCAAGAGAGAACGTTTTCTGAAAAGGGTCACCGATTATTACGCAACGGCAGAGCAGGAAGTGAGTGTGGAGCTGTACGAAGACTACAAAGATCTGATTGCCCGCACAGACATCGATGCTGTGGTGATTGCCACGCCCGATCACTGGCACGCATTCATGGCGATTGACGCAGCCAAGGCCAAGAAAAACATCTATCTGGAGAAACCCCTCACCTTTACCATTAAGGAGGGACAGATGCTGGTGAAGGCGGTGCGCGATAACGGAGTTATTTTGGGCGTTGGCAGTCAGCAACGTTCCGATGTTAATTTCCAGCATGCCGTGAAGATGGTGCAGGAAGGGAAGATTGGCAAGATTGAGCGGGTGAATGCCTATGTAGGTGGGCCTCCCACACCGTATGACCTGCCGGAAGAACCCGTGCCGGCCGATTTGAACTGGCCGTTGTGGCTGGGCCCTTCGGAGTATGTTCACTACAACTCACAGCTGAATCCTCCTATCTCCCTCAATCCCGAGCAGAACGAGCAGTTCTGGGGTGGGTGGCGCTGGTACAAGGAGCTGGGCGGCGGTTTCACCACCGACTGGGGAGCCCACATGTTCGATATTGCCCAGTGGGGACTGGGGATGGACGAGAGCGGCCCGGTCGAGGTCATTCCTGCCGGTTTCGAAGATACGCAATTTCTCACCTATAAATATGCGAGCGGTGTGGTCATGACCGAGGAGCCGTTCAACGAGAAGAAGACCAAGGGCGTGAAGTTCTGGGGCGATAAAGGATGGATTGAAGTGTCGAGGGAACATTTCCTTGCTTCCGACGAGAGCCTGCTTCCTCCCACGGTAGAAGTCGCTGAGGGCGCTTACGAAACTAAAATTCCGCATCTGGAGAACTTCGTCAACGCATTGAAGACAAAGACCGATCCGGTGGTACCTGTGGAGATCGGGCATCGTTCCTGCACGGTATGTACGCTGGGTAACATTGCCTACGACCTGGGCCGCCCCATCAAGTGGGATCCTGCTGCCGAGAAGTTTGTGGACGATCCCGAAGCAGATGCACACCGGTTATTCAACAAGACCTACAGCGAAGGGTATACGCTCTGACAGGAACACAATCAGGCTGGTATCGCATAGCCGTAATAAAGAACAAAAGCTGCCGACTGGCAGCTTTTGTTGCATTTATACTGTTTGCTGAGGCTTGAGCATGATGCCCAGTTCATCCAGTTGTTCCTGCTCCACTTGCGACGGGGCGTCAATCATCATATCGCGACCCGCGTTGTTTTTGGGGAAGGCAATGCAGTCACGTATGCTGTCGAGTCCCGCAAAGATGGAGACGAAGCGGTCCAGTCCGAAGGCTATTCCCCCGTGGGGAGGAGCGCCGTACTTAAAGGCGTTCATCAGAAATCCGAATTGTTCCTGTGCCCTTTCTTCGGTGAAGCCCAGCACGGAGAACATCTTCTTTTGCAGGGCGCTGTCGTGGATACGGATCGACCCGCCACCAATTTCCACGCCGTTGATCACCATGTCATAGGCATTGGCCCGCACTGCCCCCGGATCCGAATCGAGCAAGGAGATATCCTCCGGTTTGGGAGAGGTGAACGGGTGATGTTTCGCGAAGTAGCGGTTCAGCTCCTCGTCCTTCTCCAGGAGGGGGAAGTCCACCACCCAGAGGCATTTGTAGTTGTTTTTGTCTCTCAGTCCGAGGCGCGATCCCATCTCCAGGCGCAGTTCGGAGAGTTGTTTCTGTGTTTTCTCCGTCTCCCCCGCCAGCATCAGGATCAGGTCTCCCGGTTTGGCGTTGCACTTTTCGGCCCACTTTTTCAGGGCCTCTTCGTTGTAGAACTTATCCACCGACGACTTGAGTGTTCCGTCCCCGTTGTAGCGGAGGTATATGAGTCCTTTGGCACCAATTTGTGGCCGTTTCACGAAGTCGGTCAGCTCGTCCAGCTGTTTGCGCGTATAGGAGGCACACCCTTCGGCACAGATGGCACCCACATATTCGGCGGTGTCGAACACCACAAAGTCGTGCCCCGTGGTCAGCTCCTTCATTTCGGTGAAGGTCATCCCGAAGCGCGTATCCGGCTTGTCCGACCCGTAGAGGCGCATGGCATCGGCGTAGCTGATGCGGGGAAAGTCCGGGATCTCGATTCCTTTTATTGTTTTGAAGAGATGCTTTGTGAGCCCTTCAAAGGTATTCAGCACATCCTCCTGTTCCACGAACGACATTTCGCAGTCAATCTGCGTGAACTCCGGCTGGCGGTCGGCCCTCAGGTCCTCGTCGCGAAAACACTTCACGATCTGGAAGTATCGGTCGAAACCCGATACCATCAGCAGCTGTTTGAAGAGCTGGGGCGACTGTGGCAGGGCGTAGAACTCGCCCTGGTTCATGCGAGAGGGGACAATGAAGTCGCGTGCCCCTTCGGGCGTGGAGCCGATCAGCACCGGCGTCTCCACCTCCAGGAAAGCCCGCTCGTCGAGGTATCGTCGAGTCTCGAACGCCATCCGGTGACGCAGCTCCAGGTTCTGGCGCACCACGTTGCGTCGCAGGTCCAGGTATCGGTATTTCATTCGCAGCTCGTCGCCTCCGTCCGTTTCCGTTTCGATGGTGAAGGGCGGTGTTTGGGATGCATTCAGTACAGTCAGTTTGGCGACGATGATTTCGATGTCGCCGGTAGGGATGTGCGAATTCTTGCTGGAGCGTTCCTTCACGGTTCCCGAGACCTGTATCACCCACTCGCGGCCCAGTTTGTTAGCCTGTTCGCAAAGCTCGTGATCCACCTCCTGGTTGAACGACAGCTGTGTGATGCCATAGCGGTCTCGCAGGTCGATGAACGTCATGCCGCCCATCTTCCTGATTTTGGATACCCAGCCGGCCAGGGTCACCTCTCTGTTTGCATCGGCCAGCCTCAGTTCGCCGCACGTACTGTTTCTATACATATGATATCTGTTTATTTTGCGTTTTTAGTAGTGCAAATGTACATAATTCTTGCGTTATACGGATGTTTACACAAAAAAAGGCAGGAAGATTTGAGATTGTCAGAATAAAAACGTACTTTTGCACCCACATTTTGCAAATATCTTTGAGGGATGCAGCGTACGTATGTTCGCTCCTCCCTTGAAAAAGAGAGTTCGGAAACGTTTATATATATTTTCGGGGTGTAGCACAGTCCGGTTAGTGTACCTGCTTTGGGAGCAGGGGGTCGCGAGTCCGAATCCCGCCACCCCGACGTTGAAAATCAAACACTTATCTGAATATTCAGGTAGGTGTTTTTTCT
>DHSP01000027.1:0-218 GCA_002408485.1 Proteiniphilum sp. UBA5283
GACAAGCGGTTGATTGTGGTGGGAGGCGGAAACTCCGCTCTGGAAGAAGCCGTAACCCTAACCAACTTTGCATCGCACGTAACGATAGTGCATCAGTTTGACCATTTTCAGGCATTTGCTCATGCTGTGGAAGAGGCGAAGCAAAACCCGAAGATCAGCTTTGTGATGGAATCGGAGCTTCGTGCCTATATGGGCAACGGAACGTTGAAAAAGGTGCA
>DHSP01000027.1:606-4533 GCA_002408485.1 Proteiniphilum sp. UBA5283
AAACACAATAAAGTCCTGAAAGCCAAATGCTTTACAGGGCCTTATTGTGTTATAATACCTTGTGCCTTACTGTTGTTTATAGCGGTCTGAATCTATGCCGGCAAGTTAATTCAATAAATTACTGATTTGTTATGCTTTTTTTATACATTTGCAGAACCAACAATAAATAATTGAACCTTCCCAAACAAAACGACGTACTGTGAAACAATGGTTCAACGATACTTTCAAAGACAAACAGCTTCTTTACTTTAGTAAAAAGGCGATAGAATCAATTTTTCAGTTTCGCAAGCTTTTTAACTTTTTCGGACAAAAAGCTTGGTTTTTCTTTAACCTATGACTTGTAGTAAAGCAATCATAAGGTTGAATCTTTTTTTACGAAATTCTCAACATAAACACCGTAAGTATTTATAAAATAATTACTCCCTGAACCAAGAAATATCAATGAACAAAGCATTTAAATTTAACAGGACTTGTCAAAAGAGAATGAGTGAGTTTGCCATAGTTGAAATTATTATAAAACAATACATGAAATCAATTAAAACAATTTATAAATATAAATTCAACGTATTATGAAAAAGTATAACGTAGGAATCGTTGGTTACAGTTGGGCTGCAGGCGCCCACATAGACGCAATTAATAGGACCTCTCTTGCACAGGTTACTGCGATCTGTTCTTCGCGGGGACTGGATTCGAAGGAAATCAGCGCCAGGCACGGAGGGAACATCAGGTGTTACGAGGATTATTCGGAAATGATTGCCAATCCCGATATACATGTGGTGTCCATATGCAGTTATCCTGCCCTCCACGCTAAGCAGGCCATTATGGCAGCCCGGGCCGGCAAAAACCTGATCATTGAGAAACCGATAGCCCTCACGTGGGAAGATTGTCTGGCCGTGGAGAAGGCTGTGAAGGAAGCTGGCGTAAAGACATGCGTCTGCTTCGAGTGCCGTTTTTCCGGTCAATTACAAACTGTAAAGTCACTTATAGAACAAGGATTATTGGGGAAAATTCATTATGCGGAAGTTGATTATTACCACGGTATCGGGCCATCTTACGGGCAGTACCGGTGGAATATTAAAAAAGAGGAAGCGGGAAGTAGCTTGTTGTCGGCAGGGTGTCATGCCATGGATGCCCTCTTGTACTGTATCGACAGTGAAGTTGATGCGGTTCATAGCTACTCGACCGGCTCTTCCCATGCCGATTTTGCCAAATATGAATATCCCACCAGCTCCGTTTCGATCATAAAATTCAAAAACGGTGCTGTAGGAAAAGTTGCCTCGGTTATTGATTGTCTGCAGCCCTATTATTTCCATTTCCATTTGGTAGGAAGTGAAGGGAGCCTTTTGGATAATAAATTTTATTCTACGAAAATCAAAGAGTTAAACAAGAATAAATGGAGTGAATTATCCATGAAGCTGCTTGATTCGGGCGATGTGTCCGATCACCCATACCTGCATCAGTTTGAAGCATTTTTTAAAGCAATGGACGAAGGCAGGGAGATGCCTTTAACCAGCTTGGCGGATGCCATGAAAACACACGAACTGATTTTCGCCGCTGATAAATCCGCCGAGGAAAATAATCTTAAATGAAATAACAGGATGGATCTGGAAAAAAGAATTGTTGCCATTTTAGCGCATCCGGACGATGCGGAATTCATGTGTGCCGGGACATTGTCCCTGTTTAGAAACAGGGGCTGGGAGGTTCATATTGTTACCATGACTCCCGGTGATAAAGGCTCTGCGGTACACACCCGGGAGGAAATTTCCCGGATAAGGACCGGCGAAGCACGCAGATCCGCGCAGATTATCGGGGCAACCTACCATTGCGTGGGGCTCGAAGATGTGTACATAATCTACGATAGGGAAGCGATAAACAGGACAACCGCCGTGTTGAGAAAGATCCGGCCCTCGATAGTTATTACCGCCAGCCCGACGGACTACATGGTGGATCACGAGACGACCGCAAGGATTGTTCAGACGGCCTGCTTCTGTTGTGGCATAAAAAACATGGAAGTTGATGAAGCGCCCTTCGAGCCGTCACCCTACCTCTATTACGCGGACGCCATGGATGGAAAGGACAAGTTCGGACATGCCGTCGCCCCCTCGATGTATGTGGACATAACGGGAGAGATGCCGGTTAAGGAGGAGATGTTGAAAGCCCATGCAAGCCAGCGGGACTGGCTGCTTGAACACCACAAGGTGGACGAGTACATCCTTTCCATGAAACACTTTGCGGAGGTAAGGGGAAAAGAGGTGAACCGCAAGTACGCGGAAGGTTTCCGGCAACACCTGGGGCACGGGTTCCAGCAGGGAAACGTGCTTGCCGGGATCCTGGAAGAGAATATCATTATCAAGTAAAACACCCAAATTAAATAATTTAAACTATGTCACGAAAAATAAGTATGCTGGCCCCGGACTGGTGGGATTTCACAACACTGGAAGACGAGATTCTGGGCGATGCCGCCAGGTTGACCCCCGAAGATATGCTGGCCCTTTCAAGGCCCGGATTCAAGGTTGTTTTCTACGACACGCTGGAGGACTTCTACCTGGCCGAGGCGCTTGAATACATTACAGCATGGAAACAAGCTACGGCAAGTGAACCCGTCGGGGTCTGCGGCCCCATAGGACCAACCGAACAGCTCCCGCTGGTGGCCCGGCTGGTGAACGAGCTGGAACTGGATCTGTCAAATGCCCATTTCTGGGGTATGGATGAATGGTACGTGGACGGGAAGGAGATCGGCGTCGAGAGCCCCATCTCGTTCGAAAGGGCGAACAATGAGCTGATGTTTCACAGAATGAATAAAAAACTGCGCATGCCGGAGGAAAACATACACTATCCCGAAGCCGACACCTCGAAATACATCAAAAGTTGGAACACGGGCGTACGATGTGCGGTAATGCAGGGCGGACAGGGTGACACGAAACATTGGGCCTTTAATGATCCGGTGAAAAGAGAAGGGAAATACAAGGACAACCCTCCCTCGCTGGAAGAGTACAAGAAACTGACCACCCGTGTTGTCGACCTGCATCCCATTACCTGTATGCAAAACGCGAGGACCAGTGCCGGCGGTGTTGTTACGGGAATCCCCTCGCAGGCCTTGACGGTGGGCCCCGTACAAACCTGGCAGGCCGAAAAGGTATCGATCTGGCAGGCGGGAGTACATGACAATCCGTTTGGACAGAGGCTGACCGCATTGATGATCGGGAAAAAGATTATTGACTCCGCCGTGCCCATGTCGCTGCTGGCAGACCACCCCAACGTCCAGTTCAACTACTACAGGGGGGGACTGGGTACCTGCGGAACCGAAATGCATTAACATGCTGGCGAAGAAAAACGAATAGGCAATTGCCTTTGTCTATCAAGGAGGATAGATCTGGAGCGTTGTCCACGTTTATTTACAGGCACGCAAAAAGAGGCCGTCTCATAATAAACTATGAGACGACTTTTTTCTGTCTTCTTTTAGTAGATAATAACATCTAAAAAGATAAAAATAGCCCCTGATAAACCTTATAATGCCACTTTAGCAGGTTATGTGCAATCGAGAACAATACATACTTCACTTCTGCCCTGTCTTTACCCCTGTAGAAGAACCGTTTGCAATTTTTTGTTTTTCAGGGTACCGAAAGTAGCCTCCTCCTTCGGGTAACAACTGTAAAGAATTCACGCTACTCAAGATGATCGATGTATGTGATGGTGTCGGAAGTGGTCTGGTGAAGGCGGATTATTTTTGCGGAATTATTTCACCTGGATGAGGTGGAAGTAGTACATTGTCGTTGGTCTGTAAAATTTAACATTACTTCTGCACCATTTCAAATAGTCTTAAAATCTCTAATTTTTAAGCAACTAGGCAATTTTTCGTTCATGAAAATGAAAACCGTGAAACAGCCTCTTTATCACTTAAAAATGATTCGCTTTTTCAACCAATAT
>DHSP01000037.1 GCA_002408485.1 Proteiniphilum sp. UBA5283
GACTGGAACTTCTGGGATCCTGAATCCTTGTCACCAGCACCCCGCACATTTACTTTAGGTTTGAGTTTCACACTATAAATAAATTATTATGAAAAAGATAAAGATAATAACAGTCTTACAACATATAAGTTGTGTATGCTTGATTTCCATGGTGATTGTATCATGTGAGGACTGGTTGAGACCGGAGCCACTCTCAACTTTCTCTCCGGAAAATACACTGGTTGATAAAGATGGTCTGGAAGCAGCATTGATTTCCTGTCGATTGATGATTCGTCCGGAATTCATTGGCAACAACGCTTATGAAACTACGGAAATAATGACTTCCGATATAGCCGTAGCTGGTAATATTGTAGCACAAACTATTAAGAATTTCGATATCCAGTTGAAACCGGGAGCGTATGGTGATTCACAGATAGGTACTTTCTGGTCACAGGGTTACAAAGCTATTCAGAAAGCAAACACTGTCATCACACGTGCACAGGAGGCAGAGTTGTTAACGGAAGACGAGCGCAACCGCTTTGTGGCCGAGGGATATTTCCACCGCGCATACTGGTATTATAAGCTGGTAAATCAGTTCGGTGACGTTCCTTTCATCGATGGAGAGGTCTCATCGCCTAAGCTGGACTTTTATTCTCACACGCGCAAGAGCATCCTGAAAAGATTGAAAAGGGATCTGACTTTTGCGGCCCAGTATCTTCCCGAAAAAGCACCGCACGGTGCGGTGTCGAGAGCGGCGGGCAATCATTTGCTGGCAAAGGTATGCCTGGCCTGTCTCGATTACGACGGCGCCATTGCCGCTGCTACGGCTGTGATCACCGACCCAAACCATGCTTTAATGGAATCACGCTTTGGCGTGAATGCCAAAGAGAGCAAATATAACATTGTGAGCGATATCTTTTTCCGTGAAAATATCAATTCCTCTGCCAACAAGGAAGGTATCTTCCTGGTGGAAGATAAAATGCTTACCGAAGGTGGGACGTCAACCGGATCGTATCGAATGCGAGACCTGGTTCCTTGCTGGTGGAACGCCAATACCAATAACGATCCTGCGGGAAAACGCGGCACTATTGACAAAGCTGCAGGACAACCCCAAATTGGATATGTAGGGCGGGGCATCGGTCGTATCCGTACATCCAATTATTTCAACTATGAGATCTGGGATTCCCAAACAGATTATCGGCATACCTCACCGAACTGGTTGAATATGGAAGAACTGGTTTATAATAATCCCTCCTCCAAGTACTACGGCCAACCGCTGCAGAAAAAATATTGCGTGGACACCATTTATAGCTGGAGCCCGATGATGCACTACAAGACCTTCGTACCCGAAGACAATAAGCCGGACACGCCGCAGGGGGGATACACCGACTGGTATGTGTTTCGCCTGGCTGAAACTTATTTGCTCAGGGCAGAGGCTTATTACTGGAAAGGACAAAAAGATCTGGCCATGGCAGATATCAACAAGATCCGCAAACGCGCCAATGCGACCTTATTGACAAACAAAGATCAGGTTACCATAAACTACATCATGGACGAACGAGCCCGTGAACTTTTCTTTGAAGAACCACGAAAATCGGAACTCACCCGCGTTTCTTTTATTCTAGCGGAAAGAAACGAAGAGGGATATAGTTTGTCGACGATCACGGAAAAAAATTATTACCACGACCGCATGATGACACGGAATAACTTCTACAGAGACAAGATCAATCACAATGGGATCAACACCTTTACTATCAGCCCATTTCATATGATGTGGCCTGTGCCGGAAAATGCAATTGCTTCCAACTCACGCGGACGCATCAATCAGAATAAGGGCTATCCGGGTGCAGAGAAAAATGTAGAACCATTGGAATTAGAAACGAAATAACAGCAACTATGAGGAAATATATTGTATGGATGACCTTGCTGGTAAGCAGCTCGCTCTTTGCTGCCAGTCCCTTCTCGGGAGAGATGAAGCGCAAGCATATTGCAAAAGTGTGTGATTCTGTAGCGAGCTGGCAGATCCAGCATCATCAGGAATCCAAACACCATATTCTTGATTGGACAAATGGAGCGCTTTACCGGGGAATGACGGAATGGGGAAAAACCAGTGGAAATCAAAGTTGTTATGGTTTTGTGGAAAAGATAGGAATTGACAACAAATGGAATATGTGGGACAGGGTGTATCATGCAGATGATATTTGCGTGGGACAGGCCTTTATAGAAATGTACCGTAAAATGGGTGACGCAAGAATGCTGCAACCCGTGAAGGAAAGAGCATTTTATATAGCCAGCCACCCTTCCAATGCTCCGGTTGTTAAAACGGATCCCATCGGGAAAGACGAACGCTGGTCGTGGTGTGATGCCCTGTTTATGGCTCCACCGGTATATGCAGCGCTCTATCAATTAACTGGAGAGCAAATCTATCTGGATTACATGGACAGGGAATACAAAGCATGTGTGGAGGCGCTCTACGACAAAGAAGAACACCTTTTCTACCGTGACAACAAACGAATTCCTCTTCGTGAAAAAAATGGGGCAAAACAATTCTGGGGACGTGGAAATGGCTGGGTCTTTGGCGGACTGCCACTGATTATCGACAACTTGCCTGCAGAAAATTCCAGCAGATCGTACTATATCAAGTTGTTTGTGGAAATGGCAGAATCTGTGAGAAAAACACAATGTAAGGATGGTTCCTGGAGAGCCAGTCTCCTTGATCCGGATTCGTATGAAATGCCGGAAAACAGCTGTTCTGCATTCATGTGTTATGGAATTGCCTGGGGAATCCGGAATGGATACCTGGCAAAAAAAGCCTATGGTCCGGTACTGGAGAAAGGATGGAAATCACTGGTCAGTGCGGTACATGCTGATGGTAAACTGGGATATATACAACCTGTAGGAGCAGCTCCCAAAGCGGCCGGATATGATGCGACAGATGTATATGGTGTTGGCGCATTTTTGCTCGCTGGTAGTGAGATATTTAAAATGAGCTCTCCTGAATAAGAGAGGCCCTATCCATTTTTAGATAACAGGCTCTTGTCCTTGTATAAGCAAGAGCCTGTTGCTGGTTGTGTAACTTAAACTGTGTCAAAGAATAAATCCATTTTTTTTATAACTTTTACACAACAGTTTACATTATGGAAGATTTTGATTACAAGTTCTTTCAAGCCAAGGCACTGATTTCTGGCTCACCACTTTAACAGATTTTCAAACCCGGGGGCAGACATCTTAATCGCCTGTACCGATAATTTAAGCGGTTTCTCTGATGCGATCAATAGTGTGTTCCCAAAAACCATCGTTCAGAGTTGATTGTGCATCAGGTGGAAGGATACCATCACCAGATCCGCAAGGTGGTAAAAAAACCAAGATATAATATTTTTCATTAGTTTTGAGGTAGCCAGCTAAAAATAAGGTCTCAGAGTTATCCATTAGAAAAGGTGCCCAATCAACTATAAAAATAAAACATGACACAGTTTAATTTACACAACCTCCATGCTTAGTACTTTTTTTTGTTAATGTCTTTTTTGTAGTTCTTTATCATTTTCCCAAAGTCTTTGTCTTTTTTTTGTCTATCAGCAACGGATGACTCAAAATGAGCTTTCTCTCTTTCCATTTTCATGTAATTCTCATAAGAAGCTTCGT
>DHSP01000033.1 GCA_002408485.1 Proteiniphilum sp. UBA5283
TTTCGCCTTCGAAAAGAGTTTCAACCAGATATACCCCACAATCATCGCCAGGGCTGAAGCAATGAGCACGGAGAGTTTGGCAATATCGCGCAACATTTCGTGGTCATGAAAAGCGAGTATCGATACAAAGATTGACATCGTGAAGCCTATTCCGGCCAGCATGCCTACCCCGATAAACTGAAACCAGTTTATCTTGTCTCCCAACCGCACAAGCCTCAATTTGGTCATCAGGTAAACAGCTGTGGTGATCCCAAGTGGCTTGCCCAGAAACAGTCCCAGAATGATCCCAATGGAGAGTGGAGAGCTTAGGCCCGTTATGGCTGCAGAAGAAATGACGATGCTCGTGTTAGCTAGTGCAAAAATGGGGACTACGATGAAATTCACTGGAAAGCTGAGATGTTTCTCAAATGTAGCCAGTTTATTCGTCGGGAGCAAAAATGCAAGAACTACACCTGCAAATGAAGCGTGTATGCCCGACCTGTACATGCAGTACCACATACCTATGCCCAGCAGGATCATGAGGAAGGTGCCCACCTTGTTTTGTAAGCGACGATTTACAAAGAAAATAACGACACCTAGTACGGCGACTATCAGGAGCCATGTGAGCTGCGGGTTCGATCCGTAAAAAAAGGCGATGATGAGAATGGCACAAAGGTCATCGATGATGGCCAGGGCTGTCAAAAACACTTTCATGGAATGAGGTACAGCTTTTCCAAGTAAACTTACAATCCCCAGGGTAAAGGCAATGTCTGTAGCTGTGGGGATTGCCCACCCCCGTGTGTAGGTGGTACCTCCGGTGATAAGGATGAAAATCAAAGCCGGAATGGCCACGCCGAACAGTGCAGAAACAGCAGGCAGCATCATTCTTCGTGGTGAGGAAAGCTCTCCGGATGTGGCCTCACGTTTAATGTCGATGGCCACGTGAAAAAAGAAGAGCGTCATTAATGCATCATTAATAAAGTGTGCAAGGGTGTCGGGCAGATGCAACTGACGAAATCCGGGGATCACGATTTCCCAAAAGTTGGCGTAATGAATTCCCGTTGCTTTGATATTGGTGAATAGCAACGAAAGGAATGTGCATAAAAGCAGGAGGACTCCTAAGGATCTACTGTCGTGAATGATCTTCGAAAATATCGACGCAGACGGTTGTATTGATACCTTGTGTGAGCTCATCGGAACAAATTTTGCTGTGAGAGTAATTTCCGAATAATGGAATTATTACAAAAGAAAACCAAAGTCATCTTCGTTGGATAGCTCCAACGGTTCCTGCCCGTATTTAAAGATGCGAGCCTTGCGGTTTCCTATGAGTGTCAGCTCCTTCCCTTCAAGGAGCAGCATGGTTCCCTCGCGTAAACCTACCACGTACACTTCCCTGTTTACCTCTATGAATTCCTGAATACGTGCTTCGCGCGTTTCGCCACCGTGGTTTGCCGGGTTGTCGTCCAAATAGTGCGGATTTATCTGGAAGGGTACCAGCTTTAGAGTCTTGAACTTCTCCGGTTGCACAATAGGCATGTCGTTAGTTGTCCTTAGCGTGGGGCATGCTATGTTTGAGCCAGCACTCCACCCGATGTAGGGCATACCTTTCTTTACTTTTTTCCGGATGACTTTCATCAGTCCTTTGTCCTGGAGTATTTTTACCAGTTGCCACGTGTTGCCGCCTCCCACCACAATGGCGTCGGCATTCTCGATGGCCTCCATGGGGTTGATGAAGCGATGGATGCTGGTGACATGATGGCCTATTTCAGCAAAACGCGCATTTACTTTTTCTTCGTATGCTTCGTAAGAAAAAGTGACGGCAGCGTATGGAATAAAAATGGCATTCTTTGCTTTTTCTCCCAGAAAATCCTTTATATAGTTTTTGGGATAGTCCAGATAACCTTCTCCCGGATTTGTAGAATTGCTGATCAATAAAAGTCTCATTGTAAGGGATTTTGTTTAAAAGCACAAATATAATGAAAAATAGACAAAAAATGAGATTATTCAATGCGAATAGCGTAATTTTGTGATCAAAAAACGTGGAAAAAGAATCTATAGAGACTGTTTTACGACAAATACGTACCGACTTGAGACTTTCAATGGATGGTGTTGTCTCTGCCAGCATGCGTGCAAAGGGGGCGGGATACCGGATGAATTTTGGAGTCAATCTGCCAAGGATCCGAGAGATATCCAAAAAGTATACGGCTGGTAAAATGTTGGCTGAAATTCTTTGGAAGGAGGATGTGCGAGAGTTGAAAATCCTGGCTACCATGCTCTATCCGGCAGATGGTTTGACAAGAGACACTGCAGAAAGATGGGGAGCCGGAATTGGCAACCAGGAGATACGGGAACAGGTGTGTAAAAATCTTTTTCAGGAAGTCTCTTTTGCCGACTCACTGGTCAATGACTGGATACAAAATGAGAGCGAAAGGATTCGTACTACTGGTTACTGGCTTTTCGCAAGAATTTGCATCATTCACTCCGAAGCCAGAGAACGCGTGTGCGAGCCGTTGTTATTACGTCAGGCTGTGCAAGACTTGATGAGTGAGTCGTTGTTGCTCCGTCAGTCAGCATTGAACGCATTGAAATTTTACGGCAAGGTGTCAGAGAAGCATGCCAAAGAGGTACTGCACAGTGTTGAGTCGCTTGAAGGCGTTAATAATAGCTCAATACCGGAAATGCTTGATTTGCTGCGTTTTGAGTTTAGTTATGTGGGTTAGCTTTTAAAGTTTTTCTTGATGAAAAACATCGACAGTAGCATATTAAGAATGAGGAAGCCACCCATGCCAGCGAAAAAAATTCCTTTCCACTGAGGAAAAATAAGCAGGGCGGTAACCGATGCTGCTGCAATTGCTGCGATGATTATCCACAAAACCGTAAGAATTGTTTTTCTTTTTGCCATTGTTATGTGAGTTTATCTACAAAAATAAGAATAATTATTCAGCCAGGCGTTTTTTGTTGTTATCATGAGGCTTCCTTGAAGAAAATCCTGGCGATTTTATTCTGTTTCTTTTATGAGCCAATTTGTGATGTCGGAAAGTACTTCCGGAGAAATTGTTTGTGTAATTTTGGCATATTCTTCAACTCTTCCCGTCGCGCTCTCCTGAAAAAGATGGTTCAATCCCGGGTATACTTTTGTTACCGTGCAATCGTTCCCTCCTTTTTCCAGAGCTTTTTTGATGGCGGTGAGGTTTTTTTCGGCTGCTACCTGTAGGTCGTTCTCTCCGTTGATGGCCAATACTGCACAGGAAACTTTTTCCAGGTAAGAAGCCGGGTCTGCAGCAAGAAAACTCCGGTAACCGGGTTTGATCATCGCATTGAACTGACTCCGCAAATAGGATTCTTTGTTCATTTTCATTTTTAGCAGAATCGGCAGTTGCTCCCAGAGATGCAGCAATTTATCACGTAAAGCTGTGCGGTGATTTTCTGAACCATCCCACGAGAGAAGGCTTTCAAAGATTTCGCGGTTGAACATCTGCAGTTTTTCGATGGTCTTGGGCTCCATAGCCTGTTGCTGCATGGATATTTCGTTCTGGTCCAGTACTACCTCAATGCCGGTTGTTCCGGGCGCAGCCATCAGTACCATCAAACGGACTCCTTTCTCTTCCGATGCTACCATCGGGGCAACAATGCCTCCTTCGCTGTGTCCCAGCAGACCCACTTTTGAGCTGTCGATCTCTTTTCTCTGCTTCAGGTAGTTCATTGCCATTGCGGCGTCATCAGCAAAATCACGGAGAGTGGCTTTGTCGTAATCGCCGGTGGATTTACCAACACCCCGCTTGTCGTACCGCAAGACGGCAAAGCCATTTTTTGTGAGATGATCGGAAATAACAAAAAAAGGTTTATGCCCATAGAGTGTCTCGTCGCGGTCATTCGGTCCGCTGCCGGCAATAAGTACTATTGCCGGAAAGACACCCAGGCTGTCGGGTAATGTAAGTGTGCCCGAAAGAGAAAAACTTTTATCAGAGTGTTGAATAATGACCTCTTCCGAAATATAGGGAAGTGGTTCCTGCGGCATTTGAGGACGTTGAAGCAGCGGCTCGCCGGAACGCTGCAACGTGAGAGGAAAAGAAATGCCACCCTGGCTGAATGTGCCCGTGATAGAATCACTTTCTAATGTTCCTCTGTAAAACAAACCCAAGCCGGAGGCAATAATTTCCAGCTTATTATCCCGGAATGAGCTCCTCGTAGTGGGCAGCCCAAAGGCTCCCTGATCGGGACTATCCATGGTGCTGGTCAATATGGAGTCATTCTTTTCGATGTGGAAAACGATCCGGAGGCGGGTGGACTGTATCTCCAGCATGCCTTCCCAGTTGCCGGTGATATCTTGTGCATTCAGAAACACAACGGCAAAAAACAGGACGATAAAAAGAAATGTTTTATTCATGATGGTAGGGTTCGTTGTGTAAAATTGTCATTGCACGATAAAGCTGTTCTGTAAACACCATTCTCACCATTTGGTGGGTAAAGGTCATTTTTGAAAGCGACATCTTTTCGTTTGCTGCATCGTAGATATCCTGCGAAAAGCCGTAGGGACCTCCCACCATAAAAACCAACCGTTTCGGAACCGTGTGGCTCTTTTTTTCCAGGTATCGGGCAAACTCTATGGAGGTGTATTGTTTTCCTTTGTCATCCAGCAAAACAACCCAATCTCCCGGTTGCAATGATTTCAGCAATACGTTGCCCTCCTGTGTTTTCTGCTCTTTCTCTGAAATGGTTTTTCTGTTTTTGAGATCCGGAACGACGATCATCTCGAAGGGAATGTAAAAATTTACTCTTTTCCGATACTCTTCAATCAACTGTACAAAGTGTTTATTGTCCGTTTTCCCGACAGAAAGCAAAATGACTTTCATTCTTTCATAAGTTACATTTGTAAAGATACATGCCGCAAGCGGAATGGATATTTATCGCCATTTAACCCGAAGTGACGGGAATTTTAACCCCAAATGATTAAAAAAGCCATAATCAGCGGCAAATATAACTGTTTATTTCTTACATTTGTAAGAGTTTTTTGGTAAAATTATAACAATTTCGGTATGCTGTGTGTTTAGAACAAAAATGCCGATCTTAATGAGACAATGGACATAGATAAATTAATAAGCAATCTGATTGAACTAGCCTTCGCCGAAGATATAGGCGATGGTGATCACACCACATTGTGCAGCATTCCCGCGGAGGAAACCGGACAGTCGAGACTGTTAATCAAGGAAAAAGGAATTCTTGCAGGGGTGGAAATAGCGAAGACCATATTTCATAAATTTGACGACAGCCTTAAGCTGGAGATTTTTATCGATGACGGTATGCCTGTCAATCCGGGCGATATAGCTTTCGTCGTTTCCGGCAAAGTGCAATCAATACTTCAAACGGAGCGTTTGGTGCTCAATGTGATGCAACGAATGAGCGGCATTGCCACCATTACCCATGAGTATGTAAAACAACTGGAGGGCACATCGACAAAGATACTCGATACCAGGAAGACCACGCCTGGTATGCGTATTCTGGAAAAACAAGCTGTGAAAATCGGTGGAGGAGAGAATCACAGGATTGGCCTTTTTGATATGATCCTGTTGAAGGACAACCACGTCGATTTTGCCGGAGGAATAGGAAATGCCATCCGAGGTGCGCAGAAGTATCTGAAGGAGAAGAATAAATCACTCAAAATAGAAATCGAAGTCCGGAATATACAAGAGCTTGAGGAGGTTCTCCGGATAGGAGGTGTAAACCGGATTATGCTCGACAATTTTACTCCCGAACTTACGCGCCGGGCGGTGCAGATCGTCGATGGACGCGTAGAGCTTGAATCATCGGGAGGAATAACATTCGATACAATCCGAACGTATGCTGAGACCGGTGTGGATTACATCTCTGTGGGCGCAATCACACATTCCGTGAAGAGTCTCGATATGAGTCTGAAAGCAGTTTGATAAGAAGCATGAGACAAACCGACAGTAAACAGGAATTACTTGATCAAAGATATATGCGCATGGCCTTTATATGGGCCGAGAATTCCTATTGTAAACGCCGACAAGTGGGGGCGCTCCTGGTGAAAGATAAAATGATCATCTCCGACGGATTTAATGGTACGCCCGCGGGCTTTGAGAATATTTGTGAAGATGATAACAACGTTACGAAGCCTTATGTGCTGCATGCCGAGGCCAATGCAATCACAAAAGTAGCCCGCTCCAACAACAGCAGTGAGGGGGCTACACTTTACGTGACTTCATCTCCCTGCATAGAATGCGCCAAGCTGATCATTCAGGCCGGGATAAAACGCGTGGTGTATGCCGACTCCTATCGCTTGAGCGACGGCATCGAGCTTTTACGAAGAGCAGAAATTGAAATGATTGCTTTAGAAATGGCATAAAAGGATAAAAAGGGTATTGATGGATTCAGAGAAGAAAGTAAGAACATGGCTTCCCTTGTGGATTGGCATTGGAATTGCCTTGGGCATATTTATCGGAAGCAAGTATGGTCAATTTGGCAGGTCGGGAGCAGGACATGGTGCCGGCAAGATTGATGCGGTGCTGAACTATGTTCGTGAGTCTTATGTTGATACGGTCAATATGCGTCAGCTTGTGGAGGATGCTTTGCCCAACATCATCCGGGAACTGGATCCACACTCAGAGTATATATCGGCTGCCGATATGAAACGTGTAAACGAAGATCTGGAAGGGCATTTTTCCGGTATCGGCGTTAGCTTTTACCTGTTGAGGGATACGATTGTTGTGACAAGCATCGTCCCCGGTGGCCCGTCGGAAGCTGCAGGTATCATGCCTTGGGACAGAATCGTGATGGTAAACGACACAACGGTTGCCGGAATGAAAATTCAGAACGAAGACGTACTGAAAAAACTACGCGGCGAAAAAGGATCGGAAGTGAAGCTGGGCATTATGCGTGATCACGATAGCCGTCTTGTCGAAATTACCGTTACCCGCGGAGATATTCCCATGAGCAGTGTTAATGCTGCCTACATGCTCACAGACAAAATAGGTTTTATTAAACTGGGGAGGAACTTTGGTTTTAACACCTTCAGTGAGTTTATATCCGCTATCTCCAAATTGAAAAGCCAGGGCGCCCTAGCTTTCATGATCGATTTAAGAGGCAACGCCGGAGGATCGCTTGATATCGTGGTCGCCATGGTGAATGAGTTTTTGCGCAAAGGAGATCTCATTGTCTATGCAGAGGGGCGAAATTTTCCGCGCACAGACAATTATGCCAATGGCTCGGGAACTTGTAAAGAAGACGATGTCATTGTGTTGGTAGATGAGTTGAGTGCCTCTGCCAGCGAAATTTTTGCCGGTGCTATTCAGGATCATGACAGAGGACTGGTGATTGGCAGACGTACCTTTGGTAAAGGACTGGTACAAAGTCAGCGCAACTTTCCGGACGGATCGGCGGTAAGGCTTACTGTTGCCCGGTATTACACTGCCTCGGGAAGATCCATACAGCGTAGTTATGAAAAAGGGAAGTATGATGAATATGAGATGGATGCAATCAACCGTTATCTGGAAGGAGACTACATCAATGTGGATACAGCATCAAACAATCTGACTCCCTATAAAACCCTCGGAGGTAGAACAGTATACGGAGGAGACGGTATCATGCCCGATGTTTTTGTTGCACGCGATACTTCTGGAATTAACTCGTATTATAACGCTGTGGTGAACAACCGGCTGGACGAGAGGTATGCTATGGTGTATTCTGACATGTATAGAGATAAATTGAGCAGTTTTGCTACCTGGCAGGAATTATATAAACATCTTCGCCAACAACCGCTTTTGTTGAATCTTGTAAGTTTTGCCGACAATAACGGTATCAGGAGAAGACCTTACTATATTCAGGAATCAGGTGAATTGTTGGAGAATACAATGTATTCCTATATTGCGCGTAATTTTTTCGGTGAAGAAGCCTTTTGGGCGGTGTATTATAAAGAGGATTCCCTGATCAAAAAAGGAATCGAATTAATTGAAAAGGGAAAAACGTCCCGAGAGGCTGTCATGAACGAAGAGTATCGACATTAACAAACGAACGAGTTGGAAGCCCTTCCTTGCAGTAGAAAGGCACAGAATTTGTTCGTATGTCTGTTTGAAGCTTTATTAGATTTGAATTAACATTGTCTTTATGAGCGAGTTTGTACGAAACTTCTTGTCAAATAGGGTGTTGTCTCGATTTTCAATCCTGGCAATTGATGTTCTCATGATTGTTTTTTCTTGCCTCTTCATGTATTTTGTAAAATACGGTTTTGGCGGGCTGACGCATGAGGTTAGAACTGATGGAACGACGTTGTGTTTGCTGCTGATCCTTTTCAATGCGATAGCATTTATTTCCTTCCGTACGTTCAGGGGAATCCTGAGATTCTCTTCTTTTTCTGACTTGTTGCGCATCATTTATGCCCTGGTATTGGGTTATGCATTCACTTACCTGGCTATATTGGTATTAAAAAGAATTGATCCCGGATTCTATATCACCAATGTGACATTTATGGCCATATTTTTGCTCAATACTTTTCTGATGATCTTTTCCCGGATCCTGATCAAAGAGGTCTATGAGGCTATCACTGGTAGTACGGTGAAGCCGGTAAACGTCTTTATTTACGGAACCAAGCAGGCAGGTGTCAGCGTGGCCAAAGCGTTGAAAGGCAACAACGAGTTTAATTACCGGGTATTGGGTTTTATTTCCGACGAAAATCACATGATTGGCAAGGAACTGATGGGGGTAATCATCTATGCCAATAACGAAAACCTTTTCAGGACTCTGGAAAGCAAAGATGTGAAGACAATCATTGTGTCGCCCCAGAAGATGGAGGAGATCAAGAGCTCCAGCCTTTTGGCTAATTTTGTCGATCACAATATCTCGCTTCTGACTACAGTTCCCATCAATGAATGGAACGGAACTCTCATCAGCAAGGAGCAGTTGAAGGATGTGCAAATTGAGGATCTCCTGCCGCGTGACCCTATTCATATCAGCATGAAGGAGATTGCAGGAAATATTGAAGGAAGAAGAGTGCTTGTCACCGGTGCAGCCGGATCCATTGGCAGTGAGATAGTGAGACAGGTGGCTTCGTTCAACCCCTACAGCATTATTTTGATCGACCAGGCAGAAACGCCGCTGCATAATATGCGACTTGAGTTGCAGGAGAAATGGAGGGACTTGCGCACCGAAATTGTGGTTGCCGACATCAGCAATGAATCTCGCATGGAGAAAGTGTTTTCAAGGTCACGGCCACAGTATATCTTTCATGCCGCTGCCTACAAGCATGTACCCATGATGGAGGACAATGTCTCGGAATCGGTACAGACCAACATTTTGGGAGTCAAGATCGTAGCAGACCTTGCAGTAAAGTACAACGCTCAGAAGTTTGTGATGATCTCTACCGACAAAGCAGTGAACCCGTCTAACGTAATGGGGTGTTCCAAACGCATTTGTGAGATATACGTGCAGTCTCTTGCCAAACACATTGAAAAAACCGGGCAGAAAACAACTCAATTCATCACCACCCGTTTTGGAAACGTATTGGGGTCGAACGGATCGGTAATTCCCTTGTTCAGGGAACAGATCAAGCATGGTGGCCCGGTCACAGTGACACACCCGGAAATCATTCGTTATTTTATGACCATTCCCGAGGCCTGTCAGCTGGTGTTGGAAGCCGGATCAATGGGGAAGAGCGGCGAGATCTACATATTCGATATGGGTAAGCCGGTGAAGATCCTGGATCTGGCCAAGCGGATGATTCGTCTCTCCGGATCGAAAAATATCAAAATTGAATTTACCGGGTTGAGGCACGGAGAGAAGCTTTACGAAGAGTTGCTGAACAAAGCCGAGCAGACCAAGCCCACCTACCACGAAAAAATAATGATTGCCGAGGTGCGTGAGTATGAATATACAGAAGTGAACCGCAGTATCAATGCCCTCATAAAGACATCTTTCGAGTATGATGATATGCGTACAGTGAAAGCAATGAAAGAGATCGTTCCGGAGTTTCGTAGCATCAATTCGCCTTTCGAGGCAGTTGACAGGCTATTGAATAAAATATCGAAAGAAGCTATAATCGTGCAGCAATCCAAGCAGTAGGTTATATCAGATTGGCCTGCGTATCGCACAGTTTTGTATAGTATCCCCCCTGTGTATACAAAGAGGCATGTTGTCCCCATTCTACAATTTGCCCCTCTTTCATGACGTAAATTTCGTCGGCATTCATTATGGTTGACAGCCTATGTGCAATCACAATGGTGGTGCGGCTTTTCATCAGGTTGTCCAAAGCCTCCTGCACAAGTTTTTCGGAGTCTGTGTCGAGTGCCGATGTCGCTTCGTCCAGAATTAGGATTTCCGGGTTCTTTAATATGGCGCGGGCAATGCTGATGCGTTGACGTTGGCCGCCGGAGAGCTTTCCGCCCCTGTCACCAATATTGGTATGATACCCTTTTTCAGTCGCCATGATAAAATCGTGTGCGTTGGCGATCTTTGCTGCTTCCACAATCTCGCTTTCCGTGGCTTTTGCAACACCAAAAGCGATGTTGTTGTAAAAGGTGTCGTTGAACAGGATGGCTTCCTGATTCACGTAACCCACCAGTGATCTTAAATCTCGCAGTTTGACATCTTTGATGTTAATGCCATCGATATAGATACCACCTTTTTGTGTGTCGTAGAAGCGGGGGAGGAGATCGGCCAGGGTCGATTTACCAGAGCCAGACTGACCAACCAGCGCAATTGTTTTTCCCTTCTCTATGGTCAGTCTCACATCCCGTATTACCCAGTC
This sequence comes from Proteiniphilum sp. UBA5283, assembly GCA_002408485.1. Classification (GTDB taxonomy): domain Bacteria; phylum Bacteroidota; class Bacteroidia; order Bacteroidales; family Dysgonomonadaceae; genus Proteiniphilum. Next base: position 10,736 of record DHSP01000033.1, read on the forward strand.
GGTATTATAGGTAAACCATACATCCTTGTATTCTATTTTCTCATCGAAGTGCAGAGGTAAGGGCTGTGGGGCATCGGATATGGGATTGTCGGCCTGTAGGATCTTATCGATCCGCTCCATCGATGCCAGTCCCCGTTGCACTGCGTACGCCGATTTGGACAACTCCTTGGCGGGGTTGATGATGCTGTAGAATATGGTCAGGTAATAAATAAATGTCGCTGCGTCAATTACCCCGTTGCCTCCCAGGATCAATGAGCCACCAAACCACAGCACGATGGCGATGGTGATGGTTCCCAATAACTCGCTCATGGGGTGTGCAAGCTGTTGGCGGCGTGCAATCCGGTTCGACATTCTCCTGAACAGATTGCTACCGGTGTGGAACCGATCTGAGATCTTGTTTTCCGCATTAAATGCTTTGATGACTCTCAGACCGCTCAATGTCTCCTCAACTTGTGACATTAGCTCACCCCATTTGTTTTGCGCTTCAAAAGAACTTTTTTTCAACGACCTGCCCACTCTTCCCATGACAAAGCCCATCACAGGGAGGACAATCAGCACAAAGAGGGTAAGCTGCCAGCTCAGGATGGTCATTGTGGTCAGATAGATAAGGATGAGTATTGGATTTTTAAAAAGCATATCGAGCGAACTCATCACCGAGTTCTCCACCTCATTCACATCGCCCGAGATCCTTGCCAGGATATCTCCTTTCCGTTCCTCTGTAAAGAAGCCGATCGGCAGGGTAAGAATCTTATCGTTGATCCGGTTTCGGATATCTTTTACCACACCAGTCCTGATGGGGATGATAAAGTAGGAACCTAAGTAGGCAGTACCTGTTTTTAACAAGGTCATCACCACAAGCACTACGGCCAGCATCATCAAAGCGAAGCTACTGCCGTATATTTCAATCAGCCGGGTTACGTACCAGTTTATGTTATTCAACGCGGTGTCTATCAGCGAATGATCGGCATTCTGCCAGGAGATAAAGGAATATGTTTTTGTATTCACCTTAAACAGCACCTGCAGAATAGGGATGATGGTAGCCAGCGAAAATACATTGAGTATGGCCGTCAGAATGTTGAAAATAAATGTAAGAAGCAGATACTTCTTATAAGGAGGCAAAAAGCGTTTTAAAATATAAACAATCCCTTTCATCAATTATTCCTTATATATATGTATACAGTTTGGGGCAAAAGTTGCCGGAATGGTAATTTTGTGCGAAGATACGCATAAATTATAATTTGATGGATGTATATGGGGCGTTTCTTCGGTAGGATACAGTTCAAACATGATCGGCATAATTTTTCGTTTAATTCCACGTTCCTTTCCCGTTTTTTTTTGGAAATGGATCAAACTGGATCTGCCTGAGGCATCCAGAATCATGGATTTTTGATTTTTGCAGATGTGACTTCCGGAAATATTTTCCCTGTTCTGAATTATGGGAAAAACGTTTTTTTCGTGTTTATGGGGATGATAAGAAAAAAAGTGATTTTTTTTTTGGATGTGTTAGATGGCTGATAACCCTGTCTTTGGCGAAAATGGGCGAAAAAAGACCAAAAAGATATTGAAATTATTCGCTGATTTGTTTGCACGGTAAAAAAACAAGCCCTATCTTTGCACCCGCTTTTGGAAGGCACCCCCTCGGGGAATTGCGGAGGCGACACGAGATCTTTGGAAGACTTACATATCCGTTT
>DHSP01000057.1:0-1832 GCA_002408485.1 Proteiniphilum sp. UBA5283
ACCTACGATGCCAACGGCAACCTGACGAAAGATTTAAACAAAAACATTGCCTCAATCAGCTATAATTCATTAAATTTGCCAAGTGTGGTAGCTTTTGCGGACGGGAATACCGTCAGCTACGGTTATGACGCGGCGGGCAGTAAGCTGAGCATAGCTTACACGGTTGGAGGCAACACGGTCAAGACGGAGTATGCAGGCAACAAGGTGTACCGGAACGGCACGCCAAGCATGATCCTCACGGAGGAGGGATACATCACCCTCTCGGGCACGATCCCCACTTATCACTACTATCTGAAAGATCATCAGGGCAGCAACCGGGTGGTGATCGATGAAAACGGAACGGTGGAGCAGGTGAACCACTACTATTCCTTTGGCGGGTTGTTCGGTGAAGGACTCCAATCCTCCAACCAGCCGTACAAGTATAATGGCAAGGAGTTGGACAGATTCCAAAACTTGGATATGTACGACTACGGCGCCCGGCACTACGATGCGGCACTTGGCAGGTGGTTCACGGTTGACCCAATGGCGGAGAAGTATTACTCAATTTTACCGTATGTGTATGTAGCAAATAATCCCGTAAGGTTTATTGATCCAGATGGTAGAGAAGTTCGAGTAGCCAAAGAGTATCAAGAACAATTTAGAAATGACTTGCAAAATGTTTTTGGCGATAGGACAAATATGCTTTCTTTCAACGATAATGGGACATTACAATTTGACGGGAAAGCAAAAGATTTTACCAAAGGGATGACAAAAAACCAAAAGGAAGCCTTTAAAGGATTAAATAAAGCGATGAGCGACAAGCAAGTTACGTCTGTGGTTTATGCTGATAATTATGATATAACAGTTGGCAATGAAGTAAAGTCTGTTGATATAGTGCAAGAATACGGCGGAGGATTGTATTCTAAAACAGATAACTTAATTGTCATTGCGCCAAGTGTGGGAAGTGTAGATGTTACGTTAGACCAAATTCAGATTACCGCTGATGGGTTAGGCTTTCCTACACAAAACGTCCAACAAAATACAACCTCTACCTTGTTCCACGAAATAGGCGAACGAAATACTACCAATATCAATTTTAGAGGGGCTGTCATTGACTTTGAAAACTATGCAAGACGAGTAATCAGACTTCCTGTTCGTCCCTACGATTTAAATCACAGTAAAACAATAAAAACTAACTATACGAAATGAAAATGAAAGCTCATATTTATTTGATATTAATTTGTTTGACTGTTTTTTTTAGATTAAATGCTCAAATAGGAATTGCAGGAAATGAACAATACAATTCCTACGAGCAATGTATCTATATTGATAACTTGACACAAAAACTAACCTCTGACATTTTTGTTAGTACATATTATTCTAAACTTAAAACGTCAGATTTTAAAACTTCACAAATAATTGACACCATTCACAAGAAAAGAGAAGTGCATATCCGCACTAAAAAAGCGAAAGACGGTTATCTTTTTGTGAATAAATTGATTATGGATAAGGTTGCAAATTTAAATTGTGAATTGGACAAAATGAAAATTTCCTATGTATATAACAATAAGGCTATAACAACAAAGAAAGACGTAATGCGAGTTCTTGGATTAAGAGAAAAGTGTATCCAAATTTCAGAAATTATACAAAACGAGCAATTGGGAATGATAACCGTATATATTATTGACAAATAATAGGTTTTTGATTATCCCAAATTGTTGAATTTAAAATCCCGTTGATTATTAGTCAGCGGGATTTTTCATTGTGTGCCGTGCATGGCAGTTAACTTGGCGGTGAAAGTCCACTATGGGGGTTTGTGATCGCCAACCATTAGCCGAGGGCAAGGGTGTCCG
>DHSP01000057.1:2055-2282 GCA_002408485.1 Proteiniphilum sp. UBA5283
AAAGTCCAAAGATTACACGGACGGCGGGGTGTAAATAGTTGCTCCTTAAAAGCGTATATTTATCAGATATTCAGTAAAATAACCTCATAAACAGTTGTATTTTTTTGCAATATTTTGTACCTTTAGGTACTAAAACTCTGCAAATTATGTTAGGAAAATTACCTAAAAAAGGACAAGACGATTTGTTTCGCCCGATGCTGAAAAACTTCATCGATATGGGGCATGAG
>DHSP01000057.1:2665-2787 GCA_002408485.1 Proteiniphilum sp. UBA5283
TCCGTAACCGTGTGGGAGAAGAAAACAACACTACCTTTCCCATCGATGCCAAGCATTGCAAAAAGGTCATCGACCAGTGCAATGCCATTGCCGGGAGTGATTGAACCTATTTTCGGACATCT
>DHSP01000057.1:2928-18330 GCA_002408485.1 Proteiniphilum sp. UBA5283
AAGGATTTCCGTATGGAACAGAATTACTTGTGGGCTGAAAAAGGCATACAAATCAACGCTTACCTGGCAGCTACGGCCTGGAACTTGAAGAAAATGATGGAAAGGCTGAAAGATGAATTTTTATATTTTATTTTCCGATGGTTTATCAACCAGGATAAAATATATTTTTCAGTTTAATTTAAATTTATAAGGTACGACTACATAACCATATTGAATAACAACAAACTGTCAATAAACATATTCTCAAAAACAGAAAAAGCCTATTGGGAAACCATTCAAGAACTCTATCGACAACAGGAGCAGATGTACCGCACCCGAACCAACCGTATCGATCATCACATCGTTTCGATGTATCAACCCTTTATTCGTCCCATCGTTCGGGGAAAGGACGGTAAGAAAGTAGAGTTTGGTTCTAAAATCAACGTCAGCCTGATGAGTGGTTTTGCACGAATTAATCAATTTGATTTTGAAGCATTTAACGAAAGTACTTTTTTAAAAGAGCAAGTTGAGGAATACAAGAATTTTTTTGGTTGCTATCCGGAAGTTGTTCAGACAGACGACATTTATATGACTCGCGACAACAGGTCTTACCTGAAAGAGCGGGGCATCCGCCACACAGGAAGACCGCTTGGGCGAAAACCTAAAAAAGAGGCGCAAACCCGCTATAAGAGAGAGAAACAGAGAAAAGAAAAAAATGAGCGTAATCAAATTGAAGGCAAGTTTGGACAAGGGAAAGCCGGCTACAATAGGAACAAAATAATGACACAATTATCCGACACTCACGAGAGTTGAGTAGCAAGTATTGTATTTATAATGAATATCCTTCGAGCGATGGAGGATGTTTTTTTGCAAATTTTCAAAGAACGTTTTTGCTATCTGTTTTTTCAGATTAAGCGTATGAAAAATCAAACCGCAGAGCCTTGTTTATATTCTGTGGCGTGAGACTTTTTCAGCAAACCCTAGTGAAAAGATAAGAGAAAGCTGCGGTAAATTTGAAAATATTTCAATTTCTCATGTTTACAATGGGAAAAATATTTCCACAAAAAAAGAAGTAAAACAACTGCTTAAATTAAGAAAATTGATCTTTTAATAAAATAGGCATTTATAGATTCTATAAATCTTATTAATTATTTCAATACAGCTTTTCTTCTTTTTGCCGGTTTATTGTGAAAATTAAGTATATTTTTGTGATAATCTTTGTCAGACCGTTTTAGCGAAATTCCAATAAGAGTCTGAGTTTTTTTGAATTGTTTTTTAAATTGTTTTTTTGTGCGACAGTCTGTGTACGTACACAACGCCGGAAGCAACAAATCATTTCAAAACCTTCAAACATCGCATTGTTTGAGATCTGCCTTTCCGGTCACAGAAAAAAACGAATAAAAACCGAGCAAAAAGGAACAGCTCCCGGGAATAGCAAAAAAAGGACAATTAATTATTCTGATTAACAACAACATACCAAATAAAACCAAAAAAAATGGAACAACACCCAGCAAGGAAAAGTGAGTCGCGGGGATTTTACAAACTGTCTCCGGTACAGCGTATAGGATTCGGCGCAGGCGACCTCGCACAGAACCTTATCTACCAGACAGTATCCATGTACCTGCTGATCTTTTACACCAATGTCTTCGGACTTCCGGCAGCGACAGCCGCCGTTATGTTCCTCATAGTCCGTCTTATCGACGTGGTGTGGGATCCCATTGTGGGAGCTTTCGTGGACAAGCGGAACCCGAAGATGGGGAAATATCGTTCCTGGCTAATACTGGGTGGTGTGCCACTGACCGGATTTGCCATCCTTTGCTTCTGGAACGGCTTTTCCGGCTCGCTGCTCTATGCCTACATCACCTATGTGGGCATGTCGATGGCATATACACTGGTCAATGTTCCCTATGGAGCACTCAATGCCTCACTTACCCGCGACACCGACGAGATTACCAAGCTCACCGCTACCCGCATGTTCCTGGCCAACCTTGGGGGACTGGCTGTAGCCTATGGGATTCCCATCATCGTGAAGAGCCTCTCTCCCGACGGGCTAATCAACTCGGCCGAATCGGGTAGCGCCTGGTTCACCACCATGACCATCTACGCGCTGGTCGGCCTGGCACTCTTGATCTTCTGCTACACCCAGACCAAGGAGCGGGTGGTAATGGACGAAAAGGACACACAGGATGTAAAAGTGTCCGACCTCTGGATCGAATTTGTCCGCAACCGCCCGCTGCGTGTGCTGGCATTCTTCTTCATCACGGCCTTTGCCATGATGGCCATTGGGAACTCGGCCGGATCTTATTACATGATCTACAACGTGCATGCGCCTGATATGGTGCCCTACTTCATGGCCCTCGGCTCCATTCCGGCATTTATTTTCATGCCCATGGTGCCTGCCATCAAACGTGCCATCGGCAAGAAGCAGATGTTTTACGTCTTCCTCTCCGTGGCCATCTTTGGGATGGGACTGCTTTATGCCATCTCTGTCATCCCCGCACTGAAGAATCAGGTGTGGTTGGTGTTGGTGGCACAGTTTATCAAGTCCACCGGCGTAATTGTCGCCACCGGATATATGTGGGCACTGGTACCGGAGGTGATCTCCTACGGGGAGCACAAGACTGGCAGGCGAATTTCGGGCATTGTCAACGCCCTGACGGGTATCTTCTTCAAAGCCGGCATGGCGCTGGGAGGTGTGGTACCCGGCTTTGTGCTGGCGTTTGTGGGATTTGACGAAAAAAATGCTGTTTCACAGACTCCGTTTGTGGAACAGGGCATCCTCTGGCTCGTGGCAGTCATTCCTGCGTTGTTGCTTATATTGGCTATGTTCATCATCTCCCGCTATGAACTGGAGGATGATGTGATCGACCGGCTCAATCTGGAGATTGAAGCCAGACAAGAACAAAAATGACAAACCTTCGCTAATTTACCCCATTATGAAGACAAAAAAAACGGCAAACAGGATGTTATTCGCAGTCTTATCATCTGCTTATCTCCTGAGTTGCGGTTCCCCAAAAAATGAACAAGCTCCCTCCCTGAAAGAGGCCTACAATGAAAAATTCCTGATAGGTACAGCCCTGAATGCCGGCCACAATTATGGGAGAGATACTCTCGGCTTGAACGTAATTACGCATCATTTCAATTCGATCGTTGCCGAAAACTGCATGAAAAGTATGCATCTTCAGCCCACGGAAGGAGTATTCTTCTTTGACGAAGCCGACCAATTTATACAGTTTGGCGAAGAGAACCACATGCACATCGTAGGACATACGCTCATCTGGCACTCTCAAGCTCCCGACTGGTTCTTCTCTGATGAGAAAGGAGATGATGTTACTCGCGAAGTATTGATTGAACGGATGCGAAACTATATCCATACGGTTGTCGGTCGCTACAAAGGGCGCGTTGACGGATGGGATGTGGTGAACGAGGCAATCCTCGATGACGGCAGCTGGCGCAATACCAAGTTCAGAGAGATCGTCGGCGATGATTACATCAAGCTGGCCTTTCAGTTTGCACGGGAAGCCGATCCCGATGCGGAGCTCTACTACAACGACTATGCCATGTCACAGGAAGGAAAACGCAACCGAGTGGTAGAAATGGTAAAAAAACTACAGGAGGATGGTGTCAGGATAGACGGCATCGGCATGCAGGGTCATATGGGAATGGATTATCCCGACATCGGTGAATTTGAAAAAAGCATCGAAGCTTTCGCCGCGCTCGGCGTGAAAGTGATGATCACCGAAATGGATATCACCCTGCTACCCTTCCCTGCCGGAGAAACGGCTGAGGTTTCACTAAATGCCGGTTATCAGGAAAAGATGAATCCCTATGCCAACGGCCTTCCCGAAGAAGTGGAAGCTGCGTTCAATAAACGGTACACCGACTTCTTCCGTCTCTTTCTGAAGCATCGGGACAAGATCAGCCGTGTCACCCTCTGGGGCCTGACCGACAGGGACAGCTGGCGAAACGACTGGCCCATCACGGGCAGGACCGATTACCCGCTGCTTTTCGACCGCAACTACCAGCCCAAGCCGGTTGTGCAGCAACTGATTGATCTGACAAACGAATAACCAAATAAAAAATTTACACAATGAAAGAACCGAGATATCTCGTGCCGGGCGACTATATGGCCGATCCGGCGGCACATGTCTTTAACGACAAGCTCTATATCTATCCATCCCACGACTGGGAGAGCGGCATTCCTGAAAACGACAACGGCGATCATTTCAACATGAAGGACTACCATGTTTTTTCAATGGATGATGTGGAACAGGGAGAGGTAACCGATCACGGCGTGGTCCTGCGAACAGAGGATATTCCCTGGGCCGGGCGCCAACTCTGGGACAGCGACGTGGCTTTCCGCAACGGAAAATACTATATGTACTTCCCGCTGAAAGACCAAAATGATATCTTCCGCATCGGCGTCGCCATCAGCGACAGACCGGAAGGCCCATTCATTCCGCAGGAAAATCCCATTAAAGGGAGTTACAGCATGGACCCCTGCATCTGGCCCGACAAGGATGGCGAATATTATATGTACTTCGGCGGTCTGTGGGGCGGTCAGCTGCAACGCTACCGAAACAACAAGGCACTGGAGTGTGCACTGCTGCCGGAAGGAGATGAACCCGCCCTTTGCCCAAAGGTGGTGCGACTGAGAGAAGATATGCTGGAGTTTGCCGAAGAACCGCGCGACCTGATGATACTCGATGAGAAGGGAAAGCTCCTGTCGGCAGGTGACACCAAACGTCGCTTCTTCGAAGCTTCCTGGATGCATTACTACAATGGCAAGTACTACTTCTCCTACTCCACGGGAGACACCCACCTGATCTGCTACGCCACCGGGGATAACCCCTACGGCCCATTCACCTATCGGGGCGTAATCCTGACACCCGTGGTGGGATGGACTACACACCACTCCATCGTGGAGTTCAAAGGGAAGTGGTACCTCTTCCACCACGACTGTGTACCCTCGAAAGGGAAAACATGGCTCAGGAGCCTGAAGGTGGCTGAATTGAAGTACAACCCGGACGGATCCATTCAACCCATTAAAGGAACGGCTGAATAATGGGAAAGAAAACGGTCTCTCTGATCATGCTTCTCTGCTTTACGGCTATCGGCCAGCTCAGCGCCGAAGATGGCAGCAGGCTGTGGCTGCGTTTTCAGCTACAGGAGAAGACAAATTTGCCGGACTTCTCCGGCATTCAGGGGGAACTGTCGTCGATAGCCCTGCAGGAGTTTCAGCTTGCCTGGGAGGAGATGACTGGAAACAGTTTATTAGAAACGGACAAACCGACAGGCCACACCCTCCTGATCGGCACCCTGGAAAACCGGCTTATCAGAAGACTCGTTGATCGAGAAGAACTCCATGAGCTGGGCCCGGAAGGATATATCCTCCGCAGTGTGATGCAGGGAAAGGATCGTTTCACGATTATCGCCTCCACGAAAGAAAACGGCCTCCTCTATGGGGCGTATCACCTGCTACGATTAATACAAACCAACAAGTATAACGACACACTCCGCATCACCGAACGTCCGCGTTACGACATCCGCATCCTCAACCACTGGGATAACCTCAACGGAACCGTAGAACGGGGTTATGCCGGCTACTCCATCTGGCAGTGGGATCAGCTACCGGAGCAGATTTCTCCCCGGTACAGGGAATATGCCCGTGCCAACGCCTCTGTCGGCATAAACGGCACGGTGCTCAATAACGTGAATGCCTCGCCCGACATCCTGACAGACGACTACCTGAAAAAGGCAAAAGTGATTGCCGATATCCTGCGCCCTTACAAGATTAAAGTGTATCTGTCGGTAAATTTTTCATCACCCAAAATATTGGGTGGAATACCCGATTCCGATCCGCTGAACCCACGCGTACGGCAATGGTGGCAGGAAAAGGCCAGAGAGATATATCGGCTGATTCCCGACTTCGGCGGTTTTCTGGTGAAGGCCAACTCCGAAGGACAGCCCGGCCCACAGGATTATGGACGAACCCATGCAGATGGAGCCAACATGCTGGCCGATGCTCTGCAACCGCATGGCGGGATTGTGATGTGGCGGGCTTTTGTCTACAACCCTACCGAAGAAGACCGGGCAAAACAGGCCTACAGTGAATTTATGCCGCTAGACGGACAGTTTAGAAAGAATGTCGTCATACAGGTGAAGAACGGTCCTGTCGACTTTCAGCCAAGGGAACCTTTCAGCCCCCTCTTTGGATCCATGAAGCAAACTGCCCTGATGCCGGAGCTACAGATTACGCAGGAGTACCTCGGCTTTTCGAACCACCTGGTTTATCTGGCCACACAGTGGAAGGAGTTTCTGGAGAGCGACACCCATTGCAACGGAGACCACTCCACCGTTGCCAAAACAACCGACGGCACCCTTTATCAACATCCGGTGAGCGCCATCGCCGGCGTCGCCAATATCGGACAAGACGCCAACTGGTGCGGGCACCATTTTGCACAGGCCAACTGGTACGCCTTCGGCAGGTTGACCTGGGACCATACACTCCCTGCAGAAGAGATCGCCGACGAATGGATACGTATGACCTTTTCAAACCGGGACGACTTTGTTGCACCGATAAAACAGCTGATGCTCTCTTCGTGGGAAGCAGCAGTGAACTATATGATGCCGTTGGGACTGCACCACATCTTCGCTTGGAATCACCATTACGGCCCCGAACCCTGGTGCGATATTCCCGGAGCACGACGGGACTGGCTGCCTCCCTACTATCACAACGCCAGCGAAAAGGGCATCGGCTTTGACCGAACCACAACCGGCAGCAATGCTGTCTCGCAATACTGCTCTCCATTGAACGGGCAGTTCAACGATGTGAACAGCTGCCCCGAAGAACTGCTTCTTTGGTTTCACCATGCTCCATGGAGTCACCGGATGCAAAACGGACGCACCTTGTGGGAGGAGCTCTGTTACCGTTACGACGACGGCGTACAGCAGGTTCGGGAGTTTCAAAAAACATGGGACCGGATGGAACCCTATCTGGACAGGGAGCGGTTCCGCCATGTGCAGTCACGCCTCAGGATACAGTCGCGCGATGCCGTCTGGTGGAAAGATGCCTGCCTGCTCTATTTCCAGACCTTCTCCCGAATGTCCATCCCATACGACATCGAGCGGCCGATACACGAATTGGAAGAACTAAAACAGATCAAATTGGATCTCAAACACCATAATTGAAATCTGAGTGGTGTGAGGGGGATGATCCACCTGCCGGATTGACTCTCAAACACCATAATTGAAACGCTGAGGATGAAATTGCAATGTTAATAAATTACGAAACAAAGCTGATAACTGGAAGCTTATCGCTAAGAAATAGGAAAATCAAATGATAAAAACATGGAGATGGTTTGGCAAAAAAGATCCCATCAGGCTTGAAATGCTTCGGCAAATCGGCGTAGAGGGGATCGTGACGGCACTCTATGACGTGCCGCCCGGTAACGTGTGGAGTGCCGAAGAAATTGAAGAACTCAAGCAAACCATTGAGCAGGCCGGGCTTTTCTGGTCTGTAGCCGAAAGCCTGCCCGTGCCGGAAGAGATCAAATATGGAGATGAAAGCCGTGACCGGTTGATCGAAAACTATCAAGTCAGTCTTGCCAACCTCGGCAAAGCAGGTGTGAAAACAATATGTTATAATTTTATGCCCGCTATTGACTGGGTACGCACCGATTTGGAACACGAATTGCCGGATGGCAGCACCACCCTCTACTTCGACAGAATCCGTTACGCCTGTTTCGACTGTAAAATACTGGGAAGGGCAGGAGCGGAAAAAGATTATACCAAAGAAGAAGTCGAAAAGGTTGATCAGTTGTACCGCGTGATGACCGAGGCGGAAAAAGAGAGGCTGATCGATACGATTATCGTCAAGACACAAGGTTTTATCCACCGGAGAATGCCGGGCATGAATTCCGGACCGGTAGAAGAGTTCAGGAAGCTGCTGCAAAAGTATGAAGGTATCAACAGAGAGCTCCTGCGTGAAAACTTGAAATATTTCCTCCGGCAGGTGGTGCCCGTCGCTGAAGAGCATGGCATCATGCTTTGTATCCATCCCGATGATCCGCCGTTTCCGGTGTTTGGACTGCCGCGCATTGTTAGCGACGAGGAAGATATCGACTGGATCCTCCGCTCCATAGCAAGTCCCGCCAATGGTCTCACACTCTGCGCAGGATCGCTGAGTGCTGGCACCCAAAACGATGTCCCTGCATTAGCCGCCAAATTTGTCAGCCGAATCGGCTTTGCCCATCTCAGGAGCACACAACTGCTTCCCGAAGGCGATTTTATGGAAGCGCCGCATCTGGAAGGTGATGGAAAGCTGATTGAGGTAATACGCAAACTGGAGAAAAAAAGGCCGGATATTCCCATGCGGGTAGACCACGGGAGGGTGCTCCCCGGCGACAGAGAGATGCCTCATAACCCGGGCTACTCTTTCTATGGACGGATGTTCGCCCTGGCACAGGTAGAAGGAATGATGGCCGTGGTACGCAAAGAAATTGAAGAAAGTAAATAGCAAAAAAAATTACTTATGGGAGAATTATTCAATATAAACGAAAGAGTAATCCTCATCACCGGAGGTACAGGGATACTGGGAAGCGTGATTGCCTCCTATCTGGCCGGCGAAGGCGCCAGGATGGTGATTCTGGGGAGGAGAAAAGAAGCTGGAGAAGCATTGGTAAAAGAGATTAGAGAGAAAGGCGGAGAAGCCATATTCCTACGAACCGATGTGATGAACGAGGCCTTGCTTTTAAAAAACAGGGAGGAGATTATGAGCCGATACGGACAGATCGATGCTCTGCTGAATGCCGCCGGAGGCAATATGGCCGGCGCCAACATCCCGCCTGAGAAAACCTTCTTCGACCTGGATATGGATCAGTTTGACGAGGTGGTCCGTCTCAACCTTACCGGCACTGTGCTACCTTCGCAGGTTTTTCTCAAACCAATGGTGGAAAGAAAAAAGGGGGTGATCCTCAACTTCTCCTCCATGGCTGCCTTTCGTCCCATGACCCGTGTTGTGGGTTATGCTGCTGCAAAGGCGGGCGTCACCAATTTCACCCAGTTTCTGGCCAACGAAGTAGCCACGAAATTTGGAGAGGGGATCCGGGTGAATGCCATCGCTCCCGGTTTCTTTTTAACCGAACAGAACCGGGAGCTACTCACCAATCCTGACGGTAGCTACACCCAACGCGGAGGAGATGTAATCCGACAAACACCTTTCAAGCGGCTGGGACGGCCGGAGGAGCTGTGTGGCACCATCCATTATCTGGTAAGCGATGCTTCTGCCTTTGTGACCGGTACCACTATCACAGTGGATGGCGGATTCAATGCGTTTGCCATGTAAGCCGGCATTAGTCTGCAAAAAAATAAATAAGTATAACAATCAGCAAACAAACAAAAACAGACAATGTATTTATTGGGATTTGACATCGGTAGTTCATCCGTAAAAGCTGCACTGGTGGATGCCGAAACAGGCAAGATTGCAGCATCGGATTATTTTCCAAAAACGGAGATGTCCATGCGGGCCGTGCAGGCCGGCTGGGCTGAACAGGATCCGGAAATGTGGTGGGACAACCTGAAGCTGGCCAATGCATCGGTATTGGCACAATCGAAAGTAGACCCTCAGGATATAAAAGCAATCGGTATCTCCTGGCAGATGCACGGGCTGGTAATGGTGGACAGAGGCCATCGGCTGCTCCGTCCATCTATCATCTGGTGCGACAGTCGGGCAGTACCATACGGAGAGATGGCATTCAGGACAATCGGTGAAGAAAAATCATTGTCGCATCTGCTCAACTCACCCGGCAACTTCACTGCCTCCAAGCTGGCCTGGGTAAAAGAACATGAACCGGAATTGTACGATCAGGTTTACAAGATTATGCTTCCCGGCGACTATATTGCCATGAAGCTGACTGGTGAAATCGGCATGACCGTGGAGGGTTTTTCGGAGGGAATCTTTTGGGATTTTAAGGAGAACCGTATTTCGCAGGATATTTTGGATCACTTTGGGTTTGACAGGGAAATACTTCCTTCGTTGACCCCCGTCTTCGGAATACAGGGAAAGGTTACCACCGCTGCAGCGAAAGAGCTGGGGCTGCATCCCGGTACGCCGGTAAGCTACCGCGCCGGAGACCAACCGAACAATGCCGTGTCACTCAACGTGTTTAACCCCGGCGAGATAGCTTCCACCGCAGGTACATCGGGAGTGGTATATGGAGTGTTGGATGAAGTAAAGTATGACCCGCTGTCGCGTGTGAACATCTTCGCCCACGTAAATCACCAGCCGGCACAGACTCGGCTGGGAGTACTTCTGTGCATCAACGGCACCGGCATTCTCAACTCGTGGATCAAAAAGAACATGACACCTGCCCGTCTGGATTACAACCAGATGAACGAACTGGCTGCTCAATCGCCAATCGGAGCAAAAGGTATCTCGGTTATACCTTTCGGCAACGGAGCCGAACGGGTACTGGAGAACAAAGACAGCGGCAGCTCCTTCCATGGCATCAACTTCAACATCCACTCCCTCGCCGATATCCTCCGGGCTGCGCAGGAGGGGATCGTCTTTTCGTTCCAGTACGGAATGGAAATCATGAAGAAGCTGGGAATGGATATCAGGGTAATCCGTGCCGGAAATGCCAACATGTTTCTCAGCCCTCTGTTCCGCGAAACCCTTGCAGCAATAAGCGGTGCGGTCATCGAACTCTACGACACCGATGGGGCTGCCGGGGCTGCCAAGGCTGCCGGCATCGGAGCAGGTATCTATCGTTCACCACAGGAAGCTTTTGCCTCCCTGAAAAAAATCATGATTGTGGAACCCGATACGCAGCATGCCGGCAGGTATATGGAAGCTTACGACCGCTGGAAAAAATATTTATAATAAAACATCATCAATCTCTTATTAATTCAATATAAATATGGAAACTGAAAAAAATGCAAAAGAGTTTTTCCCGGGAATCGGGAAAATTAAGTTTGAAGGCAAAGAGAGCCGTAACCCCATGGCATTCCGTTATTATGATGCCGAAAAAGTGGTCTACGGCCGTAAAATGAAGGATTGGTTTAAATTCTCCATGGCTTACTGGCACACCCTCTGTGCCGAGTCGAGCGATCCATTTGGAGAAGAGACCAAGGATTTTGCGTGGAACAACGGCAGCGATGTCATTGAAAAAGCCAAACAGAAGCTGGACGCCGGTTTTGAGTTTATGCAGAAGATCGGCATTGACTACTTCTGTTTTCACGATGTGGATTTGGTTGACGGAGGAAACTCCCTGGAAGAGTATGAATCCAATCTAAAGGCAATCGTGGCCTATGCTAAAAAGAGGATGGCAGAGACAGGCATCAAGTTGCTCTGGGGCACAGCCAACGTGTTTGGCCACAAGCGATATATGAACGGAGCCGCCACCAACCCGGATTTTGACGGTGTGGCCTTTGCCGCCACACAGATTAAGAACGCACTGGATGCCACCATCGAACTGGGCGGTGAAAACTATGTATTCTGGGGTGGTCGTGAAGGGTATATGAGTCTGTTGAACACCGACATGAAACGGGAGAAAGAGCATCTGGCAATCATGCTGGGAAAAGCACGTGATTATGCTCGCTCGAAAGGATTCAAGGGCACCTTCTTCATCGAACCCAAACCAATGGAACCCACCAAACACCAGTACGACGTGGATGCGGAGACAGTGATCGGCTTCCTGCGCGCACACGGACTCGACAAAGATTTCAAGCTGAACGTGGAGGTAAACCATGCTACCTTGGCCGGACATACCTTTGAACACGACCTGCAGTGCGCAGTTGATGCCGGTATGCTGGGCTCCATCGATGCCAACAGGGGCGATTATCAGAACGGATGGGATACCGATCAGTTCCCGATTGATGTGTACGAACTGACCCAGGCAATGCTGGTGATTCTGCAGGGTGGAGGATTGCAAGGAGGTGGCACCAACTTCGACGCCAAGACACGCCGCAACTCTACCGATCTGGAAGACATCTTCATCGCCCACATTGCCGGCATGGATGCCTTTGCCCGCGCTTTGGAGGCTGCAGCAGCCATCCTGGAAGAATCTCCCTATCTCTCTATGCGCAAGAATCGGTATGCTTCTTTCGACAGCGGCAAGGGCAAAGCGTTTGAAGAAGGTAAACTTTCTTTGGAGGATCTGCGCGAATATGCCCTCGCTCTGGGTAGAGAGCCGGCCCAGATCAGTGGCAAACAGGAGCTGTACGAAGCTATTGTGAACATGTATATTTGATCTGCTGCCCATAAAAGATCAACCACCCGCATAGGGGTGGTTGATCTTTCTTAAAATACCGTTTCAACCTCAGAAAATGGATTCGTTGCCACTCTTATTCTTTATCATAAACCTTTTCACCAATGAGACCTTCTTTACAAGTTTCTGTTAGCAGCATCATGCCGACACTCCTCGCATTGTTTCTTGTCACAGCATCATACGGAGCAATCAAACTGCCTCCGTTGCTCTCCGACAACATGGTGATACAGCGTGACAGGCCCATTCGCCTCTGGGGCAGTGCCGATGTAGGAGAGAAGGTGACCGTCCGGTTTAAACAGAAGAGCTACCAGACTGTTGCCGGTCATCAGGGTGAATGGTCTCTTCTTTTAGATCCCTCCGTAGCCGGAGGCCCCTATATACTGGAAATAAATGAGCACGTCCTGCACAATGTGATGGTCGGTGACGTATGGGTCTGTTCCGGCCAGTCGAACGTGGATCTGCCGGTCTACCGGGTGGAGGATCTCTATAAGCAATTGACCGATACCCTGAAAAGAAATGAAGTAAGGTTACTGAAAATAACCAACGACACCCATATCGCCGGAACAGAGGAGGCGCTGGCTGATACCCGGTGGCGTGTACTGGCTCCGGAGAATGTATCCGATTTTTCGGCCATTTCCTACTTCCTGGGCAACGACCTGTATGAGAAAACAGGCATCCCGCAGGGGGTGATTGCCAGCAGCTGGGGTGGTACTCCCATCCAGTCCTGGATCGGAGAGGAGTATATTAAAAAGTACCCCCACTATTACAACGAGATGCTGCTGACACGAAACAACGAATACGTGGCACAGGTAAACATCGCAGCACAGGTTGCAGGACGCGCATGGAACAGCTTACTGTATAGGCTCGATCCCGGGGTGCGAGAAAAGTGGTATGCTCCGGATTACAACGACAGCCACTGGCAAACAGTCAACCAATATGACAACGGCTCGTGGACACGCACGAAAAACGGCCCCTTCAACGGTTCCTACTGGTTCAGACAAGAGATAGAAGCGGATCCTGCCCATGCAGGCGAAGAGGCGCTGCTGAGGGTAGGATGCCTGGTCGATGCCGACTCCACCTACCTGAACGGCGTGCTGATCGGCACAACCGGTTACCAATACCCACCCCGCAAATACCGGATACCAGCGGGACTCCTCAAAGCAGGAAAAAATGTGATCACCATCCGGCTAATAGGTGGTAGCAACGCAGCTTTCATAAAAGACAAACCCTACAAAATCGTATACAACAACGGCAATGAACAACCGCTTTCAACGCAGTGGAAGTTCCGGCACGGCACCTTTATGCCACAACAGCGGGTACAGGCAATCGGTATACAAAACATCGCCACCGCATGCTACAACAGCATGATCTGGCCCCTTCGCCACTTCCCTGTCGCGGGTGTGCTGTGGTACCAGGGAGAATCGAACACCGGGAGGGCAGAAGAGTACGAATCTCTGCTAGGAGACCTGATGGAAGACTGGAGAAACATCTGGAAGGAGCCATCCCTGCCCTTTTTTATTGTCCAACTACCAGACTACATGGCCCCTACAAACACACCTTCGGAAAGCGGCTGGGTTTCGCTGCGCGAATCTCAGCGCAGAGCCACTCTGAACGACATCAACGCCGAACTGGTTGTGGGACTGGGACTGGGAGAATGGAACGACATCCACCCTCTTCGAAAAAAGGAGTTGGCAGAACGGGCATCTCTTGAGATCCGGAAGAAAGTTTATGGGCAACCTGTCGCTGTAACACCCCGACTGGAAAGCGGCGAGATTAAAGGCAGCCAGGTGATCCTGACATTTTCCGACCCGATAACAGGGGACAAAGAAGGCAATGTGTATGATTTTGAACTGTCCGACAATGGACGTACTTACCGGAATGCGGAAGCAGTAGCGAACAAGAACAAAGTGTACATCAGCTCCCCGGAAGTTGAGAAACCGGTCAGCGTGCGCTATGCATGGCGCAACACACCTCCCCGGGCAAATTTAAAGGGCAGAAATAATCTGCCCCTTCCTACATTCCAATGGGATAAACCACAATAACCGTCCCACCATGCAGGTGGTTTCAAGCTGTCACTTCACATTGAATGCCACGCGCAGGTCCTCGATCTCCTCATCGCCGATAGGCTGCAGAGGCCCAATAGAGGCGGCCATCACCAGCGAGTTAGCCGAGAACTCGGCTACCTCAAGATAGTCGAACGTGTTCAGCAGCTTATCTCCGGTAATAAAAACACTGTCGTTTTCCACCAATATCACCCGGTTCTTGTGAAACATGTTGGCCACACTGTCCACATCGTTGTAGATCAACCCAAAGGGGATGGAAGGCACATCCTGCAGGAAGATCCAGCTTTCGGGGATGGTTCGCACATCAAATTTTGAGCCGCTTACTGCATGAGCCATCAGGTTCACCGGTTGGGTACAAATGATGGAGTTGATGTGAGGATTGAGTTGGTATATCCGCTGATGGAGTGCTACGGAGCGACTGGGAGTCTTTCCTGCTTCAGCCATCCCGTTTTTGATTTGTACAATGTCGCTGGGCACAATATCCCAACGGGCAATATTGCTGGGAGTAATCAGAAAGTCGTTGTTCTTCCAACGAACAGAAACCGTTCCATAGGTTGAAATCATCAGACCCTGATTGCAGGCTCTGCGAATGATGTTGACCATCTCTGTACGGATGGCACGCTCTTCTGAAGGATGGTCGATATCCATGAAATGCGACACATTGGTCGGCAGATGATGCACATATTGCGATACCTGTTCGTCCGACAGGTAGTTCACATTTCCCAGTCGTTTGGCATTGACGATGGTGCGGCAACAGAACTCCAGTGTTTCAAATCGCTGGTAGGCATCCATCATATCGGTACCACCCAGTACTACCCCGTGATTCTCCATGATCACTGCTCTGTAGCGTTTGTCTTTGAATTCAAAGGCAATTTTTTCTCCCAGATCCTCACTCCCCGGTGTTCCGTACGGGGCAAAGCCAATATCTCCACAGATGTTGTGCGCCTGCGGAACAATTTTGGTGTCGGGCACAATACCGGCTATGCTGAATGCGACCAGTGCAGGCGGATGTGCGTGAATAATGGCTGTCAGCTCAGGGCGGGTCTCATAGATCGCTTTGTGAAATGGCAACTCCGATGAAGGTTTGTGTG
>DHSP01000057.1:18551-24241 GCA_002408485.1 Proteiniphilum sp. UBA5283
TCGCCATTTTTATCCCTGATAGAGATATTTCCACCGGAAGTGGTGGTCATGCCGCTTTTGTATATTCGTCCGATGATCACATTGATCTGCTCCACCGGATGCATTAAGTTTACATCTAATTGTTTCATTTTTTTAAGCATTAAGAGTCTAGAACCTGAAACCAGAACCAATTGGCTGTTGATGCACTATCAATCGGCTATGAAATATGTTTATCAAAATAATTTAGCAGAAATGTTTCCGCTTCGACGCTCCACAACCCTTTATTCCTATTGCATATAAGAGCCAGCTCGCGGAACAGGTCGCTGGATTCACCCAGTGTTGCAAAATCGGCAATGGGAGTCAGCGGCATATCGATATGGGTATATATCAGCTTCTTTCCACCCGGTATTTGGGGAAGGTTGTTGGTCGCCGCCGCCACCGCATTCAGTCCGCCGATATGGGTGATCAGTCCCGCCGGATCAAGCCCCTTGCTCATGATTTCGAGTGCCTCCACCATATCGTCGTTATTTCCTCCGCTGGTGCCTACAATATGCGTATAGGCATAGTGTACGTTGTAAAAATTAAGCATGGCGCTAAAACCGGTATCATCCGGACCGGCAAAGAAGTTCAGGCATCCGTCGAAAGCAAGTATGGCATCCCCCTGTTCCACTACCGGCTTCACGGGAGCGAAGACGAAGACATCGTCGTAGCCGGATCCTCCACTGATGGCTTTCAGCTCTTTTACGGGATCCTCCAAGGTGCCGGTATTGACATATCGCAATGTAATACCGCGCGATGCGGCTAAATCGACGCCATAAATTGTGGCAGCCCTGTCCAGTCTGGCCTGATCCACGTCGGTGACCACCAGCAGGGAGGGCTTGCGGTCTTCCCGGTGAAGTACATAGTTGATGGCGGCAAGCCCCATGGGGCCTACACCAGCCAAGATCGCCATCTTCCCGCCATCCACTATTTCCATCTTGTGGCGATAGCTTCCGGGAGTTGTATGATAGTTGGCATGCATGGCGCCGATTACGCAGGAAAGCGGTTCTGCCAGTGAAGCAGGATAATAGCCCTCTCCATGATATGTCAACAGGCAATCTTTTTCCATCACTTCATTGGGGATAACCACGTAGGTAGCATCTCCTCCAATATAGCGGTAACTGTATCCCGGAGCACTCAAGATGCCTACAGGGCCATTTTCGTAGTACAGTGCCGGTTGAATGGAGAACTTGTCCCCTGCTTTGAATTTATGGCTCCATTTGGCCCCTACTTCCAGCAGCTCACCGGCAAACTCATGACCGATGATGATGGGGTTTTCGGCCACATCGCCGGGGATACGTTTATGATCGGTCCCCTGCGAAGATGCCTTGTAGGAGGACATACACAGCGAGTCGGTAACTACTCTGGCCAGGATCTCGTTTTCTTTGATCTGTGGCAATTCAAACTCCTCCAGCCGGAGGTCTTTCTTACCGTATAGTCTTACTGCTTTTGTTTTCATTTGTTTTGATTTATTAATTCAACATTACCTGACCGCCTGTGATGGGCAGCGCCTGTCCCGTTTCACCACACTGCTCCATAAGATAGAGCACCCCTTTGGTCACATCGGCCGGGGTGCACCCTTTGCCCATGGGCACTTTTGACAGGTAGAACGCTTTCACCTCCTCCACGGTTTTGGCGCCAGGCACTTTCCCTGCTTTCAGGTACTGAACAAAAAGCCCGTTTTCGGGATTGCTCCAAAGAGGCCCTTCGTAAAAGTTTCCAGGACAAATGGCATTCACCTTGATGCGGAAAGGAGCCAGTTCCAGTGCGAACGACTGTGTCAGTCCAATACCTCCGAACTTACCCCCCGCATAAGCAAAATTAGCCTTGCTTCCCTGTAGACCCGATTTGGAATTGACCTGGATAATATCGGCAAAATAATCCCCGGAAGCATATTTCGTTTGTAGTTTCATCACCCTGCTAACCACCTTTGTACCATAAAAGTAGGCATTATAATTGATGCGGGTAACAAAGTCGAAGTCCCCGGGTGTCATCTCTTCCAGTCCGCCAGCACGAAGTACACCGGCATTGCTGATGAAGCAATCGATTCCGCCGAACGCGGCGACGGTTTCGTGCACAAGATTTTCCAGGCTAGCCATTTCTGCCACGTTCGTCTTCACGAAAATAGCCTGGTTATTTTTTGCTATCCGGTTGAAATCCGCTGCCGTCGCCCTGCCCGCCTCTTCGTTCAAGTCGGCAACAACGATATTGGCTCCTTCCTGCAAGAGACAACGCCCAATGCCTTCACCAAACCCCTGTGCAGCACCGGTAACGACGATGATCCTGTTGTCGGCGCGTCCCCTGGAAGCGCCTGCGGCCACACGCCGGCGATAATTTTCCACTTCCCAGTTGTCAATGAAACCAATCTGTTCCTGTGTCATCGGGTGAGGCCCTCCGAAAGAACGGGACAGCCAGGCTACCTTCATCGCATCTTCGAACACATCGAGAATGATGTCGCACTCCCGGGCATGCTCACCGACGGCGATCAACCCGACTCCTCTGACCAGCAACACCTTGGGCTGATAACCATATTTATCCACAAAAGCGGGAATCTCCTTTTGTGCCTCCGACAACACACTTCCAGATGTATCTTCGTTGAGGAAAAGATAATTTGATTTGCAGTAAACAATCGCATCCGGCGTAAAGGGCCTTACTATATCCTGCTGATTTTCTGCACTGCCGCAATAGTAGCCGATCAACGCATTGTTGCGCACCCTAACCGTTTTCAATCCGTCACCGGAAAGCATCATCCGCAATGCGGGGACAAGCTCTCCTACGTTGTGGGAAAGTTCTCTTTCCCCCACGAGCAAACGGTCTGAAACAGATCTTTCAAGTGTATCAAGAATATCTGAATAGATTGTTTGTATTTCACCAATGGTGCCGGCAGCGACAAAAATCCCGTGGTTCTGCAACCAGATCACCTTTGGTTCCTCGTTGTATGCCATCCGGTGCTCCTTGATCCTGTCATACACTTTTTTAAACAACACGTATCCCGGATCGGTATATTCCACAAACAGCGTTTTCTCGCCAAACAGCTTCTTTAAGGAGGCTTCCGCATCCTGCGCACACATCAGTCCGTTCACGGCTGTCGGGTGCAGATGAACCACAAAGGGATAGTCAATCACATTGTGCATCGAAGTCTCTACAGAGGGACGTTTGTCCTTGGTGAGAGTGGCTGCGGCCAGATCATTTTTCACCTGTTCTTCGCGCTCTGCCGCGTGAGTACTATATATTTTTTCGGCCATCGGATGAAGCAGGGAACGGTCGAGCACAGCAAAACCCTCTTCAGTGATTGTGGCGAGCGATGAACCGCTCGCCTTCACCCATATTTTTTCGCTGTTTTTATAGGAGGTATTTCCGCCTCCGGCAATCACAAAACGACGATCCCGCCCATACTGCTGCGATATCTCTATTAGTTGTTGAATTTCCTTCATCTTATTCTTCTTACCGGTAAGTATCACATTCTCTTTTGATCAACACATCTCCCAGCTTCATAAACTCTTCTCTCCTTGAACGGTCTGCCTTCCCGTTTCCGTCCACATATCCTTCCAATCCTTGTGAAACAACATGCTGATGTGCTGCGAGCACACAAGCTCCATCGTAGTTAATCTGCTTCAGCCGGTCGGTCAGTGGTGTCCTGTTCCGGGCAAATAGCTCAACAGGCTCCATGGCGGGCGTATTGTGTTCGCTGCCGAACGTCACCACAAACCCCTGATCGTAGAGATAGGATGCATATTTCTCCAGCAGTTTCACATCATTCCGTGTGGTAATAAATTCGACAGAGTGAAATCCTCTTTCGGTAAGTTGATCGGCCACTCGCTCCAGGTTGCATTCAAAATCGGTATAATTGCCCTTTGCATCGTCCGCCAAAAAGGGATAGGTGGGAATGCCGCCTGCAACAATGATCATCTCCTGCACCCTCTCCATCGGAAGAAAGGCTGCAGCCTCTTCGGGCACAAACGCTACTCCACCCGCTTTCAGCAGGTTGGCACGAATTTCGTTCTCCACGCCTGCAATATCTTTCCACGATGATTTTGGAGCTTTTCCATCATAAAGATTTTGCAAAACCGTATGTACTGCAGATTCCTCATTTCCACAAGCCTCATATACCTTCAGCCGCAGTGCTCTTGCCAGATGACGTTCGCGGAGAGATCCCCGGGTCAGTTCTTTTTTGATCTGTTCCACATTGAGTGTAAATCCGGCCTCTTTACGCTGAAGATGATCATTCAGCTTCGCACACATCGCCTCCACCTGTCGGTTCGATTCGGCCTGCACGGCGGAAAGCTGGGTTGCATAAGGTTCTGACATACGAAACGGATAAGATATTCCTTTTCCGCTTAGGTAGGTACGGCCGGGGTTGGCGGGATCGTTCACCCGCAACCCGGCTTGCTGATCATCTGCATTCAGGCTGATAAATTCGATTCCAAACAGTGGGTAGAGTTTCCGTTTACGACATCCGTCGGCCCATGCTTCATATCCTTCGGTGGTGTAAAAATCGTTGATCCCAACCACCCTCACCTCTTCCTCAACCGCCCTGTCCAGTGCCTCATCGATATCGCGAAAGGCACTGAAAGAAAAAGGTGTATGCAAATGGGCATTTACATTATATTGTGATGTCATGTGTATCGTCCATTTGTTTTTCAAATTCCTTGTTTGGCGCGCTTCACCATTTCTCCGTCGGTAAAGTTCTGGCCCGGTATATAACCACTCAACGGTTGAATGCGTTCATGAATCATATCCAGGAACCAAGCCGGCTGCGGAAAGAAAGCTTTCTCCAGCTCGTGTGCCGGGGTGATCCAGTTGCGGGAGCCAAGAACGCATACCGGCGCATCCAGGTAGTCGAATGCCAACTGGCCAATGCTGGCTGCCAGGTCGTTCAGAAAAGAACCACGGGTAGTAGCTTCTCCGGCCACAATGATCTTCCCTGTTTTCTTTACCGATGCTATCACCTTTTCATAATTAAACGGAACCAGCGAGCGGGCATCGATCACCTCGGCGCTCATGCCATATTTCTCTTCGAGCTCTTTTGCTGCTTTCAGCGCGGGGTATAGGGTATGGCCAACGGTCAGGAACGTGATATCCTTTCCCTCCTTCTTCACATCGGGTTCACCCAGCGGTATCTCGTAATAGCCCGTGGGTACACCTCCTTCGTGAAATTGTTCCCCCACATCATAAATGCGCTGGCTCTCGAAGAAAATGACCGGATCGGTACCCTGCAGAGCTGCATTCATCAACCCTTTGGCATCGTATGGGGTAACCGGGAAACAAACTTTGATGCCGGGTATATGTGCCACCAGCGAGGTCCAGTCCTGTGAGTGTTGCGCACCGTATTTTGACCCCACGGAAACACGCACCACCACGGGCATTTTAAGAACGTTACCACTCATGGCCTGCCACTTGGGGAGCTGGTTGAAGATCTCATCTCCGGCACGGCCGATAAAGTCGCAGTACATAATCTCCGGAATCACCCGTCCTCCGCACATGGCGTAACCAATGGCAGTCCCCACAATGGAAGCTTCGGCGATGGGAGAGTTGAAGAGCCGGTGATAGGGCAACGCCTCGGTCAGACCGCCGTATACGGCAAAGGCTCCGCCCCAGTCGCGGTTTTCCTCTCCATAGGCAATCAACGAGGCATCCTTGTAGAAGCGGTCGATGATCGCCTCAAAGATGCC
>DHSP01000057.1:24554-28339 GCA_002408485.1 Proteiniphilum sp. UBA5283
TCGGCATTGTCCATCCGCGGGGAGACCTCATCGTCGATGGAGAGCAGGAACATCTCGTTCACCAGCTTTCTTATGTTATCCGAAATCAGATCGAGATCGGCCTGTGATGCCACCTTTGCCTCCAGCAGCTGCTCGCCGTAGGTGCGGATACAATCCTGTGCCTCCCATGCCTCCACCTCTTCTCGGGTACGGTAAGAAGAAGCGTCGGAGGGTGAATGACCGCTATAGCGGTAGGTAAGTACATCCAGCAAAACCGGTCCGCGTTTTTGCTCAATCACCTTTCTTTTACGCTTGTAGGCATCGATCACGGCCAGGGGGTTGTAACCATCCACCCTTTCTGCGTGCATCTGATCGGCATTCACTCCCGCACCAATGCGGGCTGCGATGCCGTAACCCATGGTTTCGCCGCATGTCTGGCCGCCCATGCCGTACTGATTGTTCATGATGTTGATGATCACCGGGAGGCCACCCTGCATCTCTCCTTCCCAGAGTTCCGCAAACTGATCCATTGCGGCAAAACTGATTCCCTCCCATACCGGGCCGCACGCCATGGACGCATCGCCAATATTGGCCACTACCAGTCCCGGCTTGCGATTTACCTTTTTGTAAAGGGCTGCTCCCACAGCAATATCGCCCGACCCGCCCACGATAGCATTGTTGGGATAGACACCGAAGGGGGTAAAAAAGGCATGCATCGACCCCCCCAGTCCTCTGTTAAATCCGGTCTTACGGGCAAAGATCTCGGCCAGTGTACCGTACACCAGAAATCGTTTTGCGAGTTCTTTGACTGATCCGTTAAAATCTTTTTTTACAATATCATAGACCACCCCGTCGAAGAAGGTCTTCATGATCTCTGTAAGTTGTGCGTCGTCCAGCTTGTGGATAGCCGACATACCTTTGGCCAGGATCTCCCCGTGCGAACGATGGCTTCCGAAAATAAAATCATCCACTGTCAGCGTCCAGGCCATGCCCACCGCTGCCGACTCCTGCCCTATGGAAAGGTGTGCCGGCCCCGGATGATTGTAGGGCGTACCGTTATACTCCCCCTTGGTTTTGATCAGATTCAACATGGTTTCGAATTCACGGATCAACACCATGTCATGATAGATGGCTTTGAATTCCTCGTCGGTGAAATTTTCTTTTTCTTCTTTCACGCTCTTTTGATACTGATTGACCGGGATGGGCTGAAACTCCACAAACCCCGGCTTACGGACTTCAGACGGATCGATGTTTTGAACTTTTGGCATTTTTATATTGATTTACTGATTTATTCTGGCTTAATTGATTTTGACCAATTATGCTCAAATTAAAGGTTGTTTATAAAGTCATCAGCTAATTTTTGAGAAGCTGACCGGCAAAGATTACGTGTAAAATGATAAGCTGTCAGAGAGAAGCTATCTAGTTATCATTTCGTAATTGTGTCGTTGATGGGGCAAAACTAAAAACCACCTCCTTGATTATCTCACTCACGGTGGGATGTGGAAAGACTACCTCCTGCATCTCTTTGAGGGTCATCTCCTGTTCAATGGCCATGCATGCTCCATAGATTATTTCGCTGGAGGGATTACCCAACATGTGCACACCAAGAACTTCGCCATGTTTTTCACCCACCAATATTTTACAGAGTCCGTTGGCTCCCTCATTCTCGGCCACGAAACGGCCCGCAAAGGCCATGGGCAGCCTGGATACCTTGTAAGCAATACCCTTTGCTCTGGCAGATTCTTCCGTTTCTCCCACGCCGGCCACTTCCGGATTGGTGTAGACCACACCGGGAATGGCATGATAGCGCATGATGTCATTCCTGCCGGTCAGGTTGTTGACCA
Source organism: Proteiniphilum sp. UBA5283 (assembly GCA_002408485.1). Taxonomy (GTDB): domain Bacteria; phylum Bacteroidota; class Bacteroidia; order Bacteroidales; family Dysgonomonadaceae; genus Proteiniphilum. The sequence goes on from DHSP01000057.1 coordinate 26,378, forward strand.
CCACTTCTCCCTCGCGGCTTGCTGTGTGGGCAAGCAGCGAGAAACCGGTCACATCACCCGCAGCAAACACACCCGGAACATTGGTACGCATCTTTTCATCCACCTTGATGCCGCTGCGCAGCAGCTCCACCTGCAGGTTTTCCAATCCGAATCCCTGCGTAACCGGTCGGCGGCCCACACTCAACAGAACTTTTTCGCCTTCCACGGCATGGGTTTTCCCCTCTTTTTCGAAGACAACCTTGTTGCCTTCCACTTGTACCACTTTGGCATTCAGATGAAAATCAATTCCTTTCTTTCTGTAAACATCGCGCAACATGGCCGATATTTCGAAATCGAGGCCACCAAGGATCTCGGGAAGCATCTCCACGACAGTCACTTTTGTTCCCAGGCTATTATAGAAGCTGGCAAACTCCATTCCAATCACCCCCCCCCCAATGACAACCAGCGATTCAGGGCGCTCTTCCATTTCCAGGATCTCCCGGTTGGTTAAAATTACGTTTCCGGCTTCCTGTAAACCCGGAATGGGCGGCACCGATGCTTCTGATCCTGTACAGATGAGCAGATTCCTGCCAACATATTTTTCTCCGTTGCAGGTCACCTCAATGCCTTCTGCCGTGCGCCCCTTGATATAGGCTTCCTCTTTCACCACAGTGACATGGTTCAACTTCATACTGTTCTCCACACCGGCTACCAATTTACGAACCACTTTCTTTTTACGGGAGATTATTTTCTCATAATCGAAACGGGCGTTTTCACAATAAACACCGTATTTCTCACCATGCAAAGTGTTTTCATACATCTTGGCACTGTAAAGCAGTGTTTTCGTGGGAATGCATCCTTCATTCAGGCATACGCCACCCATCGCTTTTTTTTCAAAAAGCACTACTTTCAATCCTTCGTGTCCGGCTCTCTCCGCCGCCACATACCCCGCAGGGCCGCCACCGATAATGAGTAAATCGTACATATTCTAAATATCTAATTCTAATGTTTCAATCTCTATCGCAATTTGTTTTAAAAAGCGGGTAGCCTCGCCACCATCCAGGGAACGATGGTCGTAGGTAAGGCTCAACCCGATGTAAGGCACAAAAGCATACACGCCATCACCCAGATCCTTCGGACGGGGTACGATCGTATTCACTCCGAGGATGGCCGACTGTGGCAGGTTTATCACGGGTGTGAACATCTCCACCCCATAATTTCCCAGATTCGACACGGTGAATGTGCCGGCCTCCGCCGCGAGCATGTCGGGGTTCACGCTGCCGGCACGGCAGGCAGCTGCAATCTCTTTAAGCTGGCCGGAGAGACCGGTAATAGAAAGGTCATCAGCATTGCGCAATACGGGAACCATTAACCCGCGCTCCGTATCCACAGCAAGCCCAAGATGTACTTTGTGAAAATATCGTTTGGCATCTCCCAGGAAATGGGTGTTTACTTCGGGGTATTTTTTCAGCGCTCTGACCACTGCAAAGCAAACCATATCGTTCAACGTGATGTTCACGGAAAGCTTCCCTTCTTCCAGGGCTGTTTTCACCTTCTTCCGAAGTTCAAGAATACGCCGGGCATCGGCTCCCAGATGGTGGGTGAGCTGTGCCGAATTCTGCAGCGAGGCATGCATCGACCTGGCAATCAGTTTACGAATGTTGGATATTTTTCTGTCTTCATAATCCACGCCATATATAGCATTCACGGGGGCAGTGAGGTCGGCTGCACGGGCTGTACCCGCAAGGCCTGTTCCGGGAGCCTGCGGCTGGACACCACCCTGAACAGCAACCTTCTTTGCCAGCGGCGTCATTCTGGGGCGATTTTCCAAATAGGCCTGAACATCCTTTTCAACGACACGCCCCTTAGGGCCGCTGCCGACAAGCTGAGAGACCGGTACTGCATTTTTTTCGGCTATTTTTTTTGCCCGTGGAGAAACAAACCGGTTTTCGGAATCTCCAGACTGCTGCTGCATGCCATACA
>DHSP01000057.1:28568-56012 GCA_002408485.1 Proteiniphilum sp. UBA5283
CCGTTTCACCAGAGTTACCTCCCGGTGCCATTCCTTCGATGTCGGCCAGCAACGAGGCAATATCCTCTCCGGGCTCGCCGACGATCATCATGTTTTGCAACACAGGCACCTCATCCCCTTCACCATAAAAACAAGCCAACACTGTCCCGTCTACCGGCGACTCTTCCTCAAAGGAAGCCTTATCCGTTTCGTAGGAAAACAATACTTCCCCTTTTTTCACGGTATCGCCTTCTTTCTTATTTAATGTTGTAATAATACAACTCTCGACCGACTGCCCCTGCTTGGGCATGATTACTGCAATTGCCATTTATGATTGATTTAAGCATTTAAACTAAGATACTGTGCTGAACTATGCTGATACAAAGATAATTTTATTCCATAAAAATTCCAAAAAAATAGCAACAATACTTGATTCTTGTAACAACATCGTTCAACAGATTTCTTTCATTACCATCAATGAAATGTACAAATGTATTTAATTTGCATCGGATACCATTTTAATAATTGATATTTTAGCTGTGTTATTTGACATCTTCTTCTAACGCGTTTGGGAGAATAATGGTTTGTGATTATTTTTGCAAACAATATCAAAAAGTATAGTTATTAAATCATTTATTTCATTGACGAAACTTGATTTAAACTGTATGTTTGCAAAAAAACTATAAAAAATAATTTAACCTCATCATGAGTGAAGGCAATTTAATCTCTTTTTTGGCTATCGATTTAGGAGCAAGCAGCGGCAGGGCCATGCTGGGAACAGTTCAGAATGACCGTCTGGAGTTGAAGGAAATTCTCCGTTTTCCCAATCCCATGGTGGAAGTGAACGGACGTTTGTATTGGAACTTGCTATATCTGTACAACCAAATTTTAGCTTCGCTGCGGGAAACAAAGGTCCGCGGTCACAATCTAGTTTCTATAGGCATTGACACCTGGGGAGTAGATTTTGTCTGTTTTGGGACAGACGGAGAACCTCTCCGGATGCCCTATAGTTATCGTGACTCCCATACACAGGGTGCACCGGAGCGTTTTTTCTCCAAAGTACCAAAAGAAAAGGTATACGAGAAAACAGGCATTCAAATTATGAACTTCAATTCATTGTTCCAGCTGGATACGCTGCTCGAAAAGAACTCCTCCATCTACCCTCTTATTGATAAGATTCTGTTTATGCCGGATGCTCTTTCGTACCTGCTGACCGGCAGGATGGTCACGGAATACACCATCGCATCCACCTCTCAGATGATCAACCCCTACACCAAAGATTTCGAGCCTGAATTGCTCGATGCCATCCGCCTGTCGAAAGAGAAGTTTGCCCCCATTGTCCTTTCCGGAACAACCATTGGAAAGATATCTCCCTCTGTGCAGCATCAGACAGGCCAGGAGGATATTTCAGTGATCGCGGTGGCAGGACACGACACCGCTTCCGCTGTACTGGCGGTGCCCGCGGACAGCGCCCATTTTGCCTATTTAAGTTCCGGCACCTGGTCGTTGATGGGGATTGAGTCCGGCGAACCCGTTATCAATGATAATACTTTTGCTCTCAATTTCACCAATGAAGGTGGTGCCGACGGCTCCATCCGCCTTTTGAAGAATATTTGCGGCATGTGGCTGATTGAGCAATGCAAAAAAGAATGGGAGAAGAAAAATCCGGTAACGTATGAAGAGATCGTGAAGGCTGCTGAACAGGCCTCTCCTTTTCAAAGTTTCATCAATCCGGACGCATCTTGTTTTGCGAGCCCTGCTTCCATGATTGAGGCAATACAGAACTATTGCCGTCAGACAGGACAGCCTGTTCCGTGTACCATCGGCGAGATTGCGCGCTGTATATACGAGAGCCTGGCCTTTCGGTATAAACAGGTATTGCAAAACTTACAGGAACTGGCCAACTTCCCCATAGAAAAGCTACACATTATTGGCGGAGGATCCAAAAACAACATGCTGAATACCTTTACGGCCAATGCCATTGGCCTCCCCGTTGTAGCAGGGCCGTCGGAGGCTACCGCCTTCGGAAATCTGTTAATGCAGGCCAAGGCAGCCGGACTGGTTACCGAAAAAGATAAAATGCGACACCTGGTACGCAACTCGGTGGAACTGGAAATCTTTACGCCATCGGAGACCTCCGGTTGGCAAGGTCACTATCCGCGGTATCTTAATGTATACCGGGAGATCCAATAACCATTACCGCAAACCATTACAAAAACATATACATATGAACGAAGAACAGATCAAAAGAGCATTTGAAGAAGCAAAGGAGCAGTATGCTGCACTGGGTATAGACGCTACAAGGGCAATTGAGCAATTGGATAAACTCTCCATTTCGATTCATTGCTGGCAGGCCGACGACGTGTCGGGTTTCGAAAATCCCGACGGGGAACTAACAGGAGGTATCCAGGCTACCGGCAATTATCCGGGAAAAGCCCGTACCATTAACGAGCTAAAGGCCGACCTGGAAAAGGTGATTGATCTTATACCCGGAAAACACCGGATAAGTCTGCATGCCACTTACGGCGATTTCGGCGGTGAATTTGTGGACCGTGACAAAATTGAACCCCGCCATTTTCAGAGCTGGATTGACTGGGCAAAAGAGAAGGGAGTGAAACTCGACTTTAATTCCACCTTTTTTTCGCACGAGAAGGCAAACAGTGGGTACACCCTTTCCGATTTTGATCCGGAGATCCGGAAATTCTGGAAAGAGCATCTCCGCCGATGTCGAGAAATTGCGGCAGAGATAGGACGCCAGCAAGGAGATCCCTGTATTCATAATATATGGATTCCTGACGGAGAAAAAGACAAGACGGTTTCCCGCTACGAGCACAGAAAACTGCTGCAGGAATCTCTTGATGAAGTGTTGGCAGAAAAAATAAGCACCAACTACCTGAAGGATACCATCGAATGCAAACTCTTTGGCATTGGCAGCGAAAGCTACGTGGTCGGATCGCACGAGTTCTATATGGGATATACCGTTAAGAACAACATGCTTCTAACACTGGATGCAGGTCACTTCCATCCTACAGAAACCATCTCCGACAAACTTTCCTCCATCCTGTTGTTTGTTCCCGAGATCACCTTGCATGTAAGCCGCCCCGAACGATGGGACAGTGATCATGTGGTTATTTTGAACGACGAACTGCTGGCTATTACACAGGAGATTGTCCGCTCGGGCCAGATGGACCGTGTACATATGGGTCTGGACTATTTCGACGCTTCCATAAACCGCATCGGTGCGTACGTGGTGGGTATCCGTTCCGCACAGAAAGCCATGTTGCAGGCTTTGCTGGAACCGACGGGCAGGCTGAGGGACTTTGAGAAACAGGACAAGAAATTCGAGCGGATGGCTTATCTGGAAGAGTTGAAAGCAATGCCGTGGAATGCCCTCTACAGCTATTACTGTCTGCAGCAGGGGGTACCTGTGGGAGATGCATATATCAGGGAGATCCAGGATTACGAAGGACAGATAACCTCCAAAAGAGTGTAAACAATGAATGCCATTATCGGTTTATTAATCATTGCTGTGGGAAGTATGGGCCAATCAAGCTCATACGTCCCCATCAATAAGATCAGGGAATGGTCGTGGGAAAACTTCTGGCTGACCCAGGGGGTTTTCGCATGGCTTGTCTTTCCTTTGCTGGGCGCTTTCATCTCCAACTCCCCGGCAGAATTGATTGGGATCTACACCATCCATCCTTCTGCCACATGGCAAGCCATTGGTTACGGTGTGCTATGGGGTATCGGGGGACTCACTTTCGGGCTCAGCATGCGTTATCTGGGGATTGCCCTGGGGCAGTCGGTCGCATTGGGCACCTGCGCCGCATTCGGGACGCTTATACCGGCCATACTGACCGGCACCAACCTTTTCTCGCCAAAGGGACTGATCCTGTTGCTGGCTGTTGCCGTCACCCTGGCAGGGATTGCCCTGGTAGGCTATGCCGGAAGCCTGAGATCCAAAAACATGCCGGAAGAAGAACGACGAAAAGCCATCAAGGATTTTGCACTAAAAAAAGGGTTGCTTATCGCCTTGCTATCCGGTGTAATGAGCGCCTGCTTCAGTCTGGGACTGAGTGCGGGAATACCGGTAAAAGAAGCTGCCATAGCGGCGGGAGCAAAAGATCTGTTCGCCCAGAATCCGGTTACCCTGTTGGTAACTGTGGGGGGGTTCCTCACAAACCTGGCTTACTGCCTTTACATGAACAGAAAAAATAAAACAGGCGGAGAAATCAAACGCTCCTCAAAAGCGGTGCTGACCAACAATATTTTATTCTGTGCGCTGGCAGGGCTCTTGTGGTACTCTCAATTTTTCGGACTGGGGATGGGGCAGAGTTTCTTTGAACCGGACAGCGTCATGATGGCCTTCTCCTGGAGCATCCTCATGTCTCTCAATGTTGTATTCAGCAATGTGTGGGGGATCATCCTGAAAGAGTGGAAAGGTGCCGGAAAAAATGCCGTTACCTACCTGGCCTTGGGCATGGCTGTGCTGATTATCTCTTTGGTGATACCCAATCTATTTTAAAAATATCGTATAAAGTACGAATTCATACTCCGTAATACGATACCGGCACAAAGCGGCGTCCAGTTCTGCAGTGAACCTGGCCCGCCTTGTGCTTTGTTGTGATATTATTTGTATATTTACACGTTCAAAAACAACAAAACATGCCAATCTAAAACAGAAAACATGAGATACAATGATTTCGGCATTGACTTTAAATACCTACTGGTCAATGACAAAGATGAAAAATTCGGACTGACTGTCAACACAGTAGGTTTTCAACCTATTGCCCCACATACCTTGTATCCTTCAACCGAACATCCCAAGAACTACTATTTCAAACCCGGCAAGGGACGTATCTTATCGGAGTATCAGATCGTATACATCAGCAAGGGCAAAGGCTATTTCTCTTCATCCTCTACCAGGAAAACAAGCATATCCAAGGGGCAGGTAATGCTTCTTTTTCCGGGGCAGTGGCACACGTACTGCCCTCTAAAAGAAACCGGATGGAACGAATATTATATCGGCTTTGAAGGAGCGATCATCGACTCTATTGTGGGCAATGGGTTTATTTCCCCCAACAACCAGGTGCTCAATGTGGGAGTGAACGAAGATCTTGTTAACCTGTTCTCTACTGCCATCCGAGTTGCCAAAGAAGACAAGGGAGCCACACAACAGTACCTGGCAGGAATTGTATTTAATATTTTGGGCGCTATCTTGTCACTGGCACAAAACATCAACTTCGAATCGAGAGAATCGGCTCAGAAAATTGAACGTGCTAAAATCATCATGATCGAAAACGTCAACAAAAATATCGACATCAAAGGCATTGCTACAAACCTGGGCATCAGCTACTCCTTATTCAGAAGGGTCTTTAAAGAATATACGGGATATGCGCCGGCGCAATATTTCCAGGAATTAAAACTCCGCACGGCAAAAGAGCTGCTGGCAGAAACCAACCACTCCATCAAGGAGATCGCCTACGAGCTCAACTTTAGCTCCTACGAGTATTTTCTATCGTTTTTCAAAAAAAGAGTCGGGCTTACCCCTCTGGAATACAGAAATCTGGGAAGGGTGTAACAAGCAATGTGAGGATGGACCTCGCACAAAGATGATCTGGACGAATTGGAAAATTTTCATCAGAAGAACAACAGATAAAACATCGAATAAAAAAATGTTTCCAAAACATATGATGTCATTTATCATGTACCTGCTTGCCAGCAGCTGTCTGGCTGCAGCACAGGAAGTTTTTTCACCGGGCGGACTGACGGTGAACACCCTTCCAAACACAGAGCAGGTATTTTTAAACGGGTATCCCGTGAACACCCTCCTGGAAGAGACAGTGAACTGCCGGGAAAACTGGCAGTTTACCGATATATCCACGGCCCACCCTGTCTTTGGATGGATGTTACCCTCCGGCTCGGCCAACACCAAACAAACAGCCTACCGGATTCTGGTGGCCTCACGTAGGGAATTACTGGCACGAGACTCTGCCGATCTGTGGGATACGGGCAAGATAAGCAGCGATCAATCGCTTCATATTGCCTATAGCGGTAAACAACTCCAGCCCGGAACTGTCTGTTTCTGGAAAGTGAAGACGTGGGATAATCATGGCCAGGAATCCGATTTTTCGAAAACTGCACGTTTCAGGATGGCCGACAGGATTGTTGACTACGCAACGGACAGGCATCCCATTCAAAAACAGGACGAGTATCCGGTCCGGATCCAAAAGGTACATGAAAATACCTATTTTACAGATTTCGGGAAGGCTTCTTTCGGAAGGGTACGCCTCAACCTATACTCCACAACCGGCACGGACAGCGTAGACATTCATTTGGGAGAGGCGATGAAAAACGGCAGGATCGACCGCTCTCCGGGTGGCAGCATCCGCTATTCGCACTATAGGGTGAAGCTCCGGCAAGGGTGGAATACCTATGTGATTGCAATACGTCCCGACAAACGAAATACCGGCCCCCAGGCAGTGTTGATACCCGAATACATAGGCGAGGTCACTCCCTTTCGTTACTGCGAGATCGAAAACTACCATCATCCCCTGCAGGAAAAAGAGGTGGTGAGGGAAACGGCTTTTTACCCCTTTAATGAGCACGACTCCTATTTTCACAGTTCCGACACGGTGCTGAACCAAGTATGGGAGATCAGCAAATACTCCATCAAAGCCACTTCATTTCTGGGGGTGTATGTCGACGGGGACCGGGAAAGAATCCCTTACGAAGCGGATGCGGTAATTAACCAACTGTCGCATTATGGTGTAGCGCGCGACTACAGCATGGCACGATACACCCACGAATACCTTATTCACAAGCCCACATGGCCCACAGAGTGGATATTGCAATCGGTACTGATGGCATGGGAGGATTATATGTATACCGGAAATAAACAATCCATGGAGCATTTTTATGAAGACCTCAAAGCCAAGACACTGACCATGCTCGCAGACCAGAAGGGCTTCATCAGCACACGGACCGGGAAGGTGACACCCACAGTGTTGGAGTCGATTCATTTCAGAGGAGAACTGCGGGACATTGTCGACTGGCCCCATACCGGCATCCTGGGATTGGAAAAGGAAGAGGGAGGTGAAACCGACGGCTTTGTGTTTTCCGATGTGAACACGGTTGTCAATGCTTTTCACTACAGGGCATTGACACGGATGGCCCTCATTGCGGAGGTGTTGGAAAAAGCGGACGATCGGAAGTTTTACCAGGAGCAGGCTGCCCTGTTAAAAAAATCCTTCAATGCAGGTCTTTTTGATGAAAAGAGAGGTGTCTATCTGGATGGCATCGGAACAGATCACGCGTCACTTCATGCGAACATGTTTCCACTTGCGTTCGGACTGGTGCCCGAAAAGAAGATCCGCAGCGTGTCGGAATTTATCCGCTCACGGGGGATGGCTTGCAGTGTGTATGGTTCGCAATTCCTGCTCGACGGAATCTATGACGCGCACGAGGCAGAATACGGGCTGGAGCTGCTGACATCCACCGGCGAAAGAAGCTGGTACAACATGATCCGCAGCGGCTCTACAATCACGACAGAAGCCTGGGATAACAAATATAAGCCCAACCAGGACTGGAACCATGCCTGGGGTGCCGCACCGGCTAATATCATTCCCCGGAAACTGATGGGCATTGAACCACTGGAGCCGGGATTCAGGAAGATCCGGATCAAACCTCAGCCCGCCACGCTGGAGTTTGCAGAAATAAAACACCCTACTCTCCGGGGCGACATATGGGTAAGCTTTACGAATGTTCCGAATCAATCATTCCGGCTTGAGATGAATATTCCGGCCAACACCACCGCTGATGTTTATCTCCCGTTTTATTCCAGCGATCAGTCTATACAAAAAAACAATCATTCTACAAAATACAGACGGGAAGGGAATTTTTCGGTCATTGAAGGGATCGGTTCAGGGAAATGGTCTTTTACTGTGGAACGATAGTAGCTTTATACATTGACAAAATATCGGCCCATTTTGTATATTTTTATATTAAATAGTTTGTTTGTTAAACACATGTTATCAAAATTTGCACTGATCTACTTTTTTAGCGTATTTTCTTACTAGTTGATCAACCTGATTTAATATTGAAGATCCTTTAGTATCCATCGTAATATGCGAAGGATTTGCATGCAAGGCGCATACAGAAAAATGTCTGTGTTAGGTAGCTGGACGTTTTCCTTTACCGTTAACTTGTTATACCGCGTAATTTTCTGATAAAAGAGCCTAAACGTGTAAAGCGGGAACAATCGACATCGCGTAACGATAAGAATTACATTTTTTTAAACCTCAAATTATTAGCATGATGAATCGTTATTTATTCATTTTGCCGCTGATTGGGTTCATCCTGTCGGCGTGCGAAGGAGAGACCATCGACCCTGTCCGGGCAAGTAAAAGCATCAGACTGACTGCAGAGATTGAAAAAGTGAAGACCCGCCTTTCCGGTTCTACCTGGGAAAAAGGCGATGTCATTGGCGTGTACATGACAAGATCAGGTTTTCCACTCAGCCCATCTGCTCTGGCGAATAATGTAAATTATGTGTATGATGAATCGGGTACCTTTCAACCCCAAAATGAATCGAAGGCAATCTACCTTCCCTTCAATGGCGAAAATGTAGATTTTATCGGGTACTACCCCTATAGGGAGGATATTACCAACTTTATCTATCCCATCGATCTTACGGTTCAATCGAATCAGGCTGCTCTCGACTTCATGTATTCCAGTAACGTCACAGCCAGAAACATGACCAATCCCAATGTAAGAATGAAATTCTCACACAGGTTGTCAAAAATTGTTTTGCAGATCGCACATTACCGGAATATGGATCTGAGCGATCTCTCGGTCATCCTCGCCAAAGTTCCCACCAAGGCAACTTTCAACCTGGTGGATGGCTCCCTTACCACCTCAACCGGTACGGAAGACATAGTATTTAACATCAACAGAGAGGGAACCTTGGCAGAAGCGACCGTGCTACCCGGAACAGACTTGTCAGACAGTCAATTGTGGTTTGTAATAGGTGAAAACAAACAGGTATATCAATCATCTCTGCCGGAGGCTTTAACGATGAACCCTCTGGCATCTTCCACACTGTACAACCTGAATATTACGCTCTATACAGAAGAGGAGAAAGCCCATATTGAACCAGAGAGCATCATTCCCTGGATCACACCACCTTCCGAATCGGTCACAGCTAACCGCACCGAAAACTCACCCCCGGCAATCAAAGGCTCAAAAAGCCATCCCTATACCGTATTGCAGGCAATGGAGGCTCAGGGAAAGACAGGCGTTTGGGTGAAAGGCTACATTGTAGGGGCCTTTGACGGCTCCATCAACAAGTTTGTCACGGATACCACCGGGCAGGTCAGAACCAATATCGCATTGTCAGACAACATGAACGAGACCGTGGTGAGTAATATGATCCCTGTGAATATAACCCTTGCCGGGTTGAAGAACGCCTTGAACATTGCGGATAATCCCGCGAACCTCAACAGGCTCGTATTTATCAAGGGAGACCTGGCAGCTTACTATTCTGTTCCCGGCTTGAGAGAAACCAAAGAATACCAGTTTATAGACTAAAAGTGTAAACAAAATGACCCTTGCGGCTGTTTTCTGATAAACCAACACAAATGAGCAAAACAGCCTGCAAGGACAAAGACCTGATCGTTAAAGACGAAGCGAAGTTTGTCTGTAAGAAGTGCGATGCCACGGTGAAGAAGGAAAAATATGCCTGCAAGCCCAGAAAAATAAAAAAATGACCGGCTCTCCCGCGTGCGACCTCTTATTTAAACTCTTCCCACATCAGAAGAGCCCGGGCGATGGCATTTTCAACGATGGGCGCCATGATGGCATAGCCCGCTTTATTGGGATGTACGCCATCACCGGAGAGTTCTTGGGGTAAGCCGTTACGTTCATCGGCCATGGCGGAAAAGAAATCGCAATAGACTGCTTCGTGCGTATCGGCGTATTGTTTTAACCGTTTGTTCAACTCCACAATTTTGGGAGCAGGCTCTAACCCGGTACGCCAGGGGTAGTCATATGCAGGCAGAACCGAGCAGAGCACCACCTGTATGCCGTGCGCCTGTGCCAGCTCGGCCATAGAGTGTATGTTGTCCTCGATCATCTCCAGGGTGGAGGGGCCCGTATTTCCCGCAATATCATTCGTGCCCGCAAGAATCACCACCACCTTCGGCCACAGCCTGACAACATCCTGTCTGAAGCGAAGCAGCATCTGCGGCGTTGTCTGCCCGCTAATTCCCCTGTTTATATAGGGGCGACCGGCAAAAAAACCGGGAACCTGATCAATCCATCCCTGCGTGATGGAATTCCCCATGAATACAACCCTGTCTTCGCATCTTCTGGCAGGCCCCAGCTTCTCGTTATCTTCTCTGAAACGGGTAAGGTTTGCCCAATCCTGGGCTTCTGCAAGAGTTGCCCAACAGAGGACCGATGCGAGGAGCAGAAACATTTTTTTTACATTCATTGTTTTTTCCGATATAATTAATAAGTCAAAAATAGTTATTTAATTTTTCTTTCGGCCCTGTTCGTCGATTTTTTCGCACGGTATGTCGATAACTAACCCTAAAAAAACTAAAATTGAAAGCTGCAATCACCTTTGGTCGGTATTAAATCGGTAAATTTGGCAAATTTCGTACACCGACATGAAAAAAAAGACCAAAATTATTGTTTTTGGCTCCATCGCTGTCTTGCTGCTGGGAATGGCCTTTTTCCCCGCAATTAAACGCCAGCTGACATCCACGAAGCAAACCGGCGGCCCCGTACGGGGAGGTGAATCGGGCAGATCGGAGCTGGTGGTCAACGCCACCATACTACAGCCACAAACACTGAACAATATGTTTCGAATCACCGGCATCCTTCTTCCGGATGAAGAGGTGGACCTCACCTTCGAAACGGCAGGGAAAATAACAGAAATCTATTTTCAGGAAGGCACCTTTGTGCAACAGGGTACCCTGCTGGCAAAGGTGAACGACGCCCCCCTGCAGGCAGAACTGAAGAAGCTGCAGGCACAGCTTCCACTGGCCGAGGATCGGCTGTTCCGTCAGCAGACGCTGCTCGACAAAGATGCCATAAGCCAGGAGACCTACCAGTCGGTATTTACCCAACTTGAGACGTTGAAAGCCGACATCGAGCTGGTGAAAGCACGCATCCGTCAGACCGAGCTGCGGGCTCCCTTCAGTGGCATGATCGGCCTGCGACAGGTGAGCGAAGGTGCCTATGCCTCGCCCACCGTAGTGATTGCCAATTTAACCAAGATATCGCCCCTCAAGATCGAGTTCTCCCTCACCCAGAATTTTGTGAGCTTGATCAAGCAGGGCACCGAGATTCAATTTACCGTGGAGAACGACCTGGAGGTATACAATGCTTCGGTCTACGCTGTGGAGTCTCGCCTCGACGTACAGACACTCAGCCTGTTTGCGCGGGCACGTTACGAGAATGCCGACGGAAGGATCAAGCCCGGACAATCGGCCAGTATCCGAATCAAGCTTGATCAGATCGACAATGCCATCGTAATTCCCAGCATTTCCACAGTCAAAGAGATGGGGCGTGACGTTACGTATGTCTATAAGAACGGAAAGGCGAAAGAAACAGAGATCGTTACAGGGATGCGCACCTCCTCCTCGGTAGAGGTTGTCAGCGGCCTTGCGGTGGGCGACACTCTGTTGACAACTGGCGTGATGCAGCTCCGCAGCGGCATGCCGGTAAGAATTGGCCGAATGGTCCCTAACAGCGCAGATTAAATCGTATGAATTTTTCCGAACTAAGCATCAAACGACCGGTACTGGCCACGGTAATGGTACTGATTATCATTATCTTTGGCTTAATCGGCTATACAAACTTGCCGGTACGCGAGTATCCCAGTGTGGACAACCCCATCATCACGGTCCATGTCTCCTACCCCGGAGCCAATGCCGAGGTGATCGAGAACCAGATCACCGAGCCTCTCGAACAGAATATCAACGGCATACCCGGGATCCGCTCACTCGTGAGCCGCAGCAGCCAGGGAAGCTCGCGTATAACGGTTGAGTTTGAGTTGAGCGTCGACATGGAGACGGCGGCAAACGACGTAAGAGACAAAGTATCCATAGCCCAGCGCTACTTGCCACGCGATGCGGACCCTCCTACGGTCTCCAAGGCAGACGCCGACTCCGACCCCATCATGCAGATCACGGTGCAGAGCCCGGTCCGTTCGCTGCTTGAACTCTCAGAGATTGCCGACCTCACCGTGAAGGAGCGGTTGCAGACCATCTCCAACGTAAGTGCCGTAGAGATCTGGGGTGAATATCGTTACGCGATGCGCCTCTGGCTTGACCCCATCCGCATGGCTGCCTACAACGTCACCCCCATGGATATCAAATATGCCCTTGACAGAGAGAATGTGGAGCTGCCGGCAGGGAGTATAGAAGGAGACCACATAGAACAGTCGATCCGCACTATGGGATTGATGCAGACACCCGAGGAATTCAACAACCTGATCCTGATTGAGGATAATTTTCGTATTGTTCGTTTCCGCGACGTGGGTTATGCCGAATTGGATGCGGCTAACCGGCAAAATATCCTCCGTAGAAATGGTATCCCCATGGTCAGCTGCGTCATTATCCCGCAGCCCGGTGCCAACCATATCAACATCGCAGACGAGGTACGGCTGCGCATGGAACAGATGAAAAAAGACCTTCCGGAGGATGTGATTCTGGATGTGGCGTTCGACAATACCAAATTCATCCGGGCATCCATCGCCGAAGTACAGGCCACCGTAATTATCGCCTTTATCCTGGTCGTCTTCATCATTTTTGCTTTTCTGCGAAACTGGCGGGTCACCCTGATTCCGGCAGTCGTGATTCCGATATCCCTCATCGGTATATTTTTTGTGATGTATCTCGCCGGATTTTCCATCAATGTGCTCTCCATGCTTGCCGTGGTGCTTGCCGTGGGACTTGTTGTGGACGATGCAATTGTGGTGACCGAAAACATATTCCAGAAGGTTGAATCCGGGATGGATTCCATAGAAGCATCAATCATAGGCTCCAAAGAGATCTTCTTCGCTGTGGTGTCCACCACGGTCACGCTGGTGGCCATTTTTTTCCCGATCGTCTTCCTGGAAGGAATGACGGGACGGTTGTTCCGCGAATTCAGTATCGTGATATCGGGAGCTGTGATCATCTCCTCGTTTGTGGCATTATCCTTTGTACCCATGCTCTCTTCCAAGTTGCTGAGGAAAAAACAAGAGAAAAGCAGGTTCTACGATAAAACCGAGGTTTTCTTCCTCGGCATGAATCGCCTCTACGACAAGTGGCTGCACTCGTTCCTGCAACAAAAGTGGCTCGTCTTCCCCATCCTTCTCATCTCCACCCTGTTGATTGTCCTCTTCTGGGATCTCATCCCAGCCGAAATGGCGCCGCTGGAAGACCGCTCTCAGGTGACAATCAGAAGCTCCGCCCCAGAGGGGGCCACCTTCGAATTTATCAGGGATTATACGGACCATATCTCACAGATAGCCGACTCTGTCGCCCCCGAAAGGGAGTCGAACATCACGATGACGCGGGGTGGGTTCGGAATGGTTCGTTTGGTGTTGCCCGATATGAACGAGCGCGAACGTAGTCAGATGGATATTGCGGCCGAACTCACGCGTGGCGTGCGAAACGAAACGGCTGCACGGGCGTTTGTGCAGCAGCAGTCGACCTTCGGGGGACGGCGCGCTGGAATGCCAATTCAGTACGTGTTGCAGGCACCCAATATTGAAAAACTACAGGAGTATATCCCGCCCTTCATGGAACAGGTAAACCAGAGTCCCTGTTTTCAAATGGCCGATGTGGATCTGAAATTCACCAAACCCGAAACGCGGATCATCATTGACCGGGATAAGGCGGCGTTGCTGGGAGTGAGTACACGCGATATAGGGCAAACGCTCCAATATGCCTTGAGTGGACAACGAATGGGTTATTTTTACATGAACGGGAAGCAGTACCAGATACTGGGGGAGATCAACCGCCAGCAGCGCAATACGCCGGTGGACCTGAAGACCATCTATATCAAAAATAATTCCGGGCAAATGATCCAAATGGACAATCTGGTGAAACTGGAAGAATCGGTAGCCCCCCCTCAGCTCTATCGGTACAACCGTTTCAACTCGGCCACCATCTCGGCCGGACTGGCACCTGGATACTCCCTGGGAGAGGGACTGGAAGAGATGGACCGCATTGCTGCCAATGTACTCGACGATAGCTTCAGGACCGCGCTGGAAGGTGAATCAAGAAACTTTCGGGAAAGCTCCTCAAGCCTGTTGTTTGCTTTTGGTCTTGCCATCGTTTTGATATTCCTGATCATGGCCGCGCAGTTTGAAAGCTTCAAGGATCCTTTTGTGATCATGTTCTCCGTACCCATGGCACTATTCGGAGCCCTGTTGTTTATGTGGATCTTTGGGATTACAATGAACATCTATAGTCAGATCGGGATCATCATGCTTATCGGGCTGGTAACCAAGAACGGAATCCTCATTGTAGAGTTTGCCAACCAGCGTCAACAGGCGGGACTCACCAAGCATAATGCAATCATCGAAGCATCACTTCAACGGTTGCGTCCTATTCTCATGACGAGCATATCAACCATCCTCGGTCTTTTACCCCTGGCAATGGCTACAGGTGAGGGTGCCAACGGGCGCATCGCTATGGGAACAGCAGTAGTGGGTGGTTTGCTGATCTCCACGCTCCTTACCCTCTTTGTGGTCCCGGTGATGTATGTATACTTCTCCACCGACAGAGGAGCCAAAGAAAAGAAAAAAAATGAAATTAACCATGTACAGGACAATACTTAAAACAGGTCTGCTTTACTTTTTTCTGATGCCGGCCTTTACCTATTCGCAAGAGGTGATGGACCTGCAGGAATGTTTGCGGATTGGCCTGAAAAACAATTATGGCCTACGCATTACACGCAACGAAGCTCGTATCTCCGCCAACAATGTCACCTTGGGCAATGCCGGATTTCTTCCCGAGGTAACGCTTGACGGTCGCTACAACCTGCGAAGCAGCAGTACAGACCAGACCTCTGCTGAAACGGGCGAAACAGCAAAAAGCCGCAACAACACGACCGGCACCACCGATGCGGGGGTAAATTTGAGCTGGACCCTGTTTGAAGGATTCCGTGCACAGACCAGCTACAAACGCCTGAAGGAACTGGAGACTGTAGGGGAATTGAATACCCGCCTGGCAGTTGAAAATTTTATCGCCAATCTCACTGCGGAATATTACAATTACGTGCAGCAGCAGATCCGGTTGGGAAACCTCAAGTATGCAGTGGCTCTGTCAAGAGAGCGATTGCGCATCGTGGAGGCACGCTATCAGGTGGGATCACTCTCAAGGCTCGATCTGCAGCAGGCACGAGTCTATTTCAATGCCGACAGTTCACAGCTGATTCAGCAATATGAAACACTGCACAGTTCCCGCATCCGGCTCAACGAGATGATGGGGGGAGAGGTAGACCGCCTATTTGCAGCACAGGACACAACCATCCTGTTCAATGCATCCCTGTCGAAAGAGCAATTGCTCGATGCCACCCTGCGGCAGAATACAGGCCTGCTTCTTACCGGAAGGAGCCAGTCGCTGAGTGAACTCGACCTGAAAAACCTGCAGAGCCGAAATTACCCCTATCTGCGTCTCAACACAGGATACGGTTTCACGCACTACAACTACAGCAGCGGGACCCTTAACCGCCAGCGTAACTGGGGTCCCACCGTAGGGGTGACCCTCGGATACACCCTGTTCGACGGCTTCAACCGTCACCGGGAACAGAAAAACGCCAAGATCGTCGTTCAAAACAGGCAACTCGAGGTGGAACAAAATATCCTTGCGCTGGAAAGCGACTTTGCCAGGATGTGGATTGCCTATCAGAATAATATGGAGTTAACCCGTCTCGAGATCGAGAGCCTTGAAAATGCAGAACTAAATTACGAGATTGCCATGGAACGTTACAAAATAGGCGATCTCTCCGGGCTCGAACTCAGGGAAGCACAAAACAGCTTACTGGAGGCCGAACAGCGTCTTCTCACCGCACAATACAACACGAAGCTCTACGAAATATCGCTGCTGCAAATAAGCGGAAAAATCGCAGAATATCTGGAGTAAGGAAGAACACTTCCCTTACGGAACCACTTACCACCGCAACGCTTTCTTCGCCCAGAGGGTCTGCGTAACGCCCCGCACAAAAAGGTAGAGGATAAACGCCAGCCAGAGGCCGTTATTTCCCCATAGTGGCGTCATGATGAAGTAGCATGCAAAAAAGACGATGGAGGAAACAATCATCGCATTCCGCATCTCGGCGGAGGCCGTCGCCCCGATGAAAATACCGTCCCACAGAAACGCAGCAAAGCCGACTACAGGAATAAGCACTGTCCAGAACATGAAATCTTTGGCCTGTGCGATAATATCGAGATCGTTGGTCATCACATACAATATCGGATCGGGAAAAAGCATGTATAAGACTACAACAACAAGACTCACCATCAGCCCCCAGAAAAAGATCCTGCGGACCATCCAGTGGAGATATTCCCTGTTTTGTGCGCCATAAAACCGCCCCGTCAGGGCTTCGCCTGCGTAGGCAAAGCCATCCATAAAATAGGAGAACAACATAAAGAACTGCATCAGCAACGCATTCACCGCCAACACATTCTCGCCCATCGCCGAAGAAGCAAACGTGAAGAAGGTTGTCACCAAAGTCAGCAAAAAAGTGCGGACAAAAATATCGCTGTTAACCCTAAAATACTCCCGTATTGCGTGACGGTCCCAAATGGTCTCCCTCATGATATATTTTCGCAGTCGGCGATAATGCTTCCACCAAAAACCAGCAGCCACCATCAGCGAGATAACCTGGGAGAGTGCTGTTCCCAAGGCGATCCCTTCGATCTTCATTCCAAAGCCGAACACAAAAATCAAACTGAGGACAACATTCAGTAAATTATTCAGTATGGCAATAACCATGGGTATCTTCGCGTTCTGCATGCCAATAAACCACCCTTTAAAAGCATACATCCCCAACACCGCCGGCGCTCCCCACACAACAATGCGGAAATAGGTCATCACATGTCCGGTAGACTCCGCACCGGACTTTATCAAACCTGAAGCCAACAAGCCGATGGGATATTGTAGAAAAATGATGAGTACCCCTACCCCCAGGCCGATGGCCAGCGAGCGGATAAAGGCATTCATCACTTCCGGAAAATTCCGTGCCCCCAGCGCTTGGGAGGTAAAACCGCTGGAACTCATGCGCAAAAAGCCAAAGTTCCAGTAGATCATGTTAAAAATATTGGCGCCAAGTGCAATGGCGCCGATATATACAGCCGACCCAAGCCGGCCGGCAATGGCAATATCGATCATCCCCAATAGTGGGACCGTAATATTTGTGATGATATTGGGAAGAGCAAGCCTGAAGATTTTTTTATCCATTGCCGCAAAAATACTTTAAAAAAGACGATATATCGGCTTGAATTCATTTTTTAATAAAAGATGCCGTTTTTTAAAATGATTAAATACCTTTGTTACGTTCTTTTTTGTAAATTTGTGAATTCAGTGCTCTTGTTTTTGCAATAAATTGACAATTAGACTTATACAAAAAAGAAAA
This sequence comes from Proteiniphilum sp. UBA5283, assembly GCA_002408485.1. GTDB lineage: Bacteria > Bacteroidota > Bacteroidia > Bacteroidales > Dysgonomonadaceae > Proteiniphilum. Next base: position 46,185 of record DHSP01000057.1, read on the forward strand.
TCGTCTATTTTCTAAAAAAGACTCATTTTATACGAATATATGGATAAGATTCAGGAACTTACTTCAAAACTTTACGCGGAGGGCGTCGAAAAGGGCAAAGAAGAAGCCGAAAGGATCGTTGCGCAGGCACGAACCCGGGAAAAAGAGATATTGGATGCGGCACGTATCAAAGCCGAAGAGTTGCTTTCTTCCGCAGAAAAGGAGAGCGCAGAACTGAAAAAAAACACAAAAGCAGAACTGAAACTCTTTGCTACACAATCATCCGAAGCACTAAAAACTGAAATCATCAATCTGGTGACCGGCAAGTTGTCCACTACCCTGGTAAACACGGCCATGGAAGACAAATCGTTTGTGCAGCAGATTATTGTGGAACTGGTACAAAACTGGTCGAAGAACGAAACATTGACCGTGGGCGTGGAAAATCCGGAAGAACTAAAATCCTACATAACATCTCACGTCAAAACCCTACTGGATAAGGGATTGGAGATTGAATCGGTGAATGGCATCAAAACCGGCTTCACCCTTGAACCCGAAGATGGTTCGTACAAGGTGAAATTCGGCGAAGAGGAGTTTGTTAATTATTTCAAAGAATTTTTACGCCCCCAGATTCAACAACTTCTTTTTTAGAAACCGATATTTTTATCGGTCTTTTTCAAGAGATTAACTTTGTCTATGATTTTCAAGAATCAATATTACTATTTTGTTGCCGGACTGCCGGATTTTGCTTTCGATAGTATGAAGCTCCCCTTTACCACGGAGGAGTACAGAGGCATGCTCAACGAGGTACTGAAACCGGAAGACAGGAAGCTGGTGAACAAATACTTCCTCAAATACGACAACGACAACCTGCTGAGTTTGCTGAAAGACAAAAATGCAATACTCAACCTGATGGGCAAGCTGTCGCGCGAGGAAATTGAGGACATAGTTTCGAAGGCAAAGGAGGATCTTCCGTTAAAGGACAGCAAAATACCTCCCTATTTCGAAGATTATATCAAAAGATGGCTTGGCGAAGAAAATCCTCATGCGGGAGGGCATCTTTGGGAAGATATGCTCACCTCCCTATACATGGACTATGGCAGGGAGGTAAAGAACAGCCTTATGTCGGGATGGTTTGAATTTAACCTGAACATCGGCAATGTGTTTTCGGCTATATATGCCCGCAAGTATGGACTTGATACAGCAAAATATATTGTGGGCAGCAATAAGACAGCCCGCATTATCCGGGAAAATGCCCATGCCCGTGATTTCGGCATCAGTCAGGAACTGGAATACTACGACACGCTTCTGCGCATCTCGGAAGAGCCGGACATTTACGACCGCGAGCGCAAGATCGATAAATTCCGTTGGGACTGGCTCGAAGAGAACACGGCGTTCGACTACTTCAACATCGAATACATTTTTGCCTATCTCTGCAAACTTCAGATTCTTGAGCGATGGGTGAACCTCAATGCGGAAGAGGGAGAACGCGTTTTCCGGGAACTCATCAACAACCTGAAAAATGAAACAAAACTGCCGGAAGACTTTTAATTTATTCTCTATTTCGTGAAGCAACGGGGATGGAAGACAAGTCTCCCCATACAGCGAGTTGCGAAGAGTAGTCCGGGCTTAGCGATAAAAAATAAATATCTTATATGTTAACAAAAGGAACAGTTAAAGGGATCATATCCAATCTCGTCATCGTAGAGGTAGATGGGCCTGTTGCTCAAAACGAGATCGCTTACATCGACCTGCAAGGGACCAAACTAATGGCAGAAGTCATCAAGGTGGCCGGGAACAATGCCAACCTTCAGGTGTTCGAGAGCACCCGTGGTTTGACGGTGGGAGCACCCGTGGAATTTCAGGGACATATGCTCGAAGTGGTACTCGGGCCGGGCCTGCTACAGCGGAACCTCGACGGACTGGAGAACGATCTCGATAAGATGGAAGGAGTCTTCCTGAAACGGGGAGAATACACCTTCCCGCTCGATAAAGAGAAGTTGTGGCATTTCAAACCGATGGCAAAGGTGGGGGACACCGTTACGGCCGGATCCTGGCTGGGTGAGGTAGACGAAAACTTCCAGCCCCACAAGATTATGGTTCCCTTTGTAATGAAGGGCTCTTACACAATAAAGAATATCGCCGGAGAGGGAGATTATCACATATACAAGACAGTGGCCGTGGTAGAAGACAAGGAGGGCAACGAGACCGAAATCAACATGGTGCAACGCTGGCCGGTAAAAATTGCCATCACGGAATATCGTGAAAAGCCCAGGCCGTATAAGTTACTAGAGACCGGTGTGCGGTCCATTGACACGCTGAACCCCATCGTGGAGGGCGGCACAGGCTTTATCCCCGGCGCTTTCGGAACGGGAAAGACTGTCTTGCAACACGCCATATCCAAACAGGCAGAAGCCGATATCGTGATCATTGCGGCCTGCGGTGAGCGTGCCAATGAAGTGGTAGAAATCTTTACGGAGTTCCCCGAGCTGATCGACCCCCACACCGGCCGCAAGCTGATGGAACGGACCATCATCGTGGCAAACACCTCCAACATGCCGGTCGCTGCCCGTGAAGCATCGGTATACACGGCGATGACCATCGGTGAGTATTACCGCTCTATGGGATTAAAGGTTCTGCTGATGGCCGACTCCACTTCGCGCTGGGCACAGGCATTGCGCGAGATGAGCAACAGACTCGAAGAGCTACCGGGTCCCGACGCTTTCCCGATGGATCTGTCGGCCACCATCTCCAACTTCTACGGACGAGCCGGGCATGTAAAGCTGCACAACGGTGCTGAGGGATCGATCACCTTTATCGGAACCGTATCTCCTGCAGGGGGTAACCTCAAGGAACCGGTTACGGAGAACACCAAAAAGGTGGCCCGCTGTTTTTATGCTTTGGAACAGGATCGTGCCGATAAAAAGCGATATCCGGCCATCAACCCTATAGAGTCTTACTCAAAGTATTTTGAATATCCGGAGTTTGAAAAATATATCTCGGTGCATATCGCTGACGACTGGACGGAGAAAGTGAGCGAGATCAAAACCCGGCTGTTGCGCGGGAAAGAAATCGCCGAACAGATTAATATCCTGGGCGACGACGGAGTACCCGTGGAGTACCATATTACCTTCTGGAAGTCGGAGTTAATCGATTTTGTTGTACTACAGCAGGATGCATTCGACGAGGTAGATGCGGTGACGCCCATCGAACGACAGAAAAACATACTCGACCTGGTCGTGAAAGTTTGCCGAACCGACTTTGAATTTGACAACTTCAACGAAGTGGCCGCCTTCTTCAAAGAGTTGATCAACATTGGCCGCCAGATGAATTATGCCGTGTTTGGTTCGGAAAAGTTCAATCAATACTACAATCAGCTTATAGAAAAGGTATCCGGTATCCCGTTGTCGGAAATCAGTAAATCATAGAAGTTATGGCAAAAGCATTTCAAAAAATATATACAAAAATAACCCAGATCACCAAGGCTACCTGTTCGGTAAAAGCCACCAATGTAGGGTACGATGAGCTGGCAACTGTAGAAGGGAGACTGGCGCAGGTGGTAAAAATTATGGGCGACGAGGTAACATTGCAGATTTTTGAAGGAACCGAAGGAATCCCCACCAATGCCGAAGTGATGTTTATGGGCAAATCCCCCTCACTGAAGGTGAGCGACCAGTTGGCGGGCCGTTTTTTCAATGCGTTTGGCGAACCTATCGACGGCGGACCAGTGCCGGAAGGAGAAGAACGGCCTATTGGCGGACCTTCTGTCAATCCTGTACGGAGGGAACAGCCCTCCGAGCTGATCGCCACCGGCATCGCAGGGATCGACCTAAACAACACTTTGGTTTCGGGTCAGAAGATTCCTTTCTTTGCCGACCCCGACCAGCCTTTCAACCAGGTGATGGCCACTGTGGCGCTGCGTGCCCAGACCGACAAGATCATTCTGGGAGGGATGGGAATGACCAACGACGACTACCTTTACTTCAAGAACGTGTTCAGCAATGCGGGTGCTTTGGACCGCATCATCTCGTTTATGAACACGACCGAGGACCCTGCCGTGGAACGTCTGCTAGTGCCTGACATGGCGCTGACGGCAGCCGAATACTTCGCGGTAGACAAGAACGAAAAGGTGTTGGTGCTGCTGACCGATATGTCTTCCTACGCAGATGCACTCTCCATCGTATCAAACCGTATGGATCAGATACCCTCGAAAGATTCAATGCCGGGCTCGCTCTACTCCGATCTGGCAAAGATCTATGAAAAAGCCGCTCAATTCCCCTCCGGTGGCTCCATCACCATTCTGGCGGTGACCACCCTCTCGGGAGGCGACATCACCCATGCCGTACCCGACAACACCGGGTATATCACCGAGGGGCAGCTTTTTCTGCGTCTCGACAGTGATGTGGGTAAGGTTATCGTAGATCCCTTCCGCTCTCTTTCGCGCCTCAAACAACTGGTACAGGGAAAGAAAACGCGGGAAGATCACCCTCAGGTGATGAATGCGGCCGTTCGCCTCTATGCCGATGCTGCCAACGCGAAGACTAAGCTGGAGAACGGGTTTGACCTTACCGACTACGACAAGCGGACGCTCTCGTTTGCAAAGGATTACTCCAGGGAATTGATGGCTATCGATGTAAATCTGGACACCGTGGAGATGTTGGATAAAACATGGGAGTTGCTGTCGGACCACTTTAAGCCGGCAGAGGTAAATATGAAACAGGAGTTGGTGGAAAAGTACTGGAAATAAAGAATGGCTATCAAATTTCAATATAATAAGACTTCCCGTCAGCAGCTCGAAAAGCAGCTGGCTGTGCGTGAAAGGGCACTTCCTACCTTGCAAAACAAGGAGACCGCACTGCGTATGGAGGTAAAAAAAGCCAAAGATGAAATAGACACGCTGGAAAAGGAACTTGAGGCACAGGTACAGTCTTATCATAAGATGATGGGTATGTGGATGGAATTCGACTCATCGCTGATTCGTGTAAAAGATGTACACCTCTCGAAGAAAAAAATTGCCGGGGTGCTCATCCCCATACTCGACAGGGTGGAATTTGAGCTCAGGCCCTTCAGCCTTTTTAATCGTCCCAAATGGTTTCTGGATGGGGTAAAAACGTTGGAAAGCCTTGCCGAGACAGGCATTCGACGCGACTTCCACATTATACGCCTCAACCGCATAGAGTATGCCCGTAAAAAAACCACCCAGAAAGTCAACCTGTTCGAAAAAGTGCAGATACCAGGATATCAGGAGGCAATCCTCAAAATAAAGCGGTACCTCGAAGACGAAGAGAATCTCTCCAAATCGTCCCAAAAGATCATGCGCACCCATCAGGAACAACGAAGAAAGGAGGGGGAAGGCATATGGTAGCAAAAATGAAAAAAATTACCTTCCTGGCTTTTCACAAAGATTACGACTGCTTTCTGCATGATCTGCGCAACCTGGGGATGATTCATGTTGTGGAACACGACCGGACCGAGGCAGATGAGGAAGGACTGCAGCAATTTGTGGCCGAGTCAAAGAAGCTAAATGAGGCATCCAAAATTCTGAAAAGATACCGGGATAAAAAGACAACGGCGACATTCAACGAGCCGGATGCGGAGCAAGGGAAAACAATTCCTGCGGCAATAGAAAAGATCGAAAACAGAAAATCGTCCCTCAGCCAACAGTTGCAGGTATCCATCAAGGAGAGGGATGCATTGAGGCCCTGGGGTGATTTTGATCCCGAAAACATCCATCGCCTGGAAAAAGCTGGTTATCACGTGCATTTCTTCGTTTCACCCGACAACAAGTACAATCCGGAGTGGGAAACGCTGTACGATGCGGTAGTGGTAAAAAAAGAATCATCGAAAACCTATTTCATGACGGTCAACCACATCGATCGGATGGCCGACCTGCTGGATCTGGAAGAGGTCAAATTGCCCAACGTGTCGTTCTCCGCTCTCAACAGGCTGATCGATTCGCTCCTGGAAAAGAAAAAGCTTCAGGACGATGTACTGCAAAGGCTATCGAACGACCTTCCCTCGGTGGAGGCTGCCCTCCGGGAGCTGGATAATCGCATAGCCTTCACACGGGTAGCACAAAGTGCCACCCCGCTGGCCGACGAAAAGCTGTTGCTTCTGCAAGGTTGGGCACCGGCGGAGAACGTATCAGAGATCTTGTCGTATCTGGAATCGAAGGATGCCTACTTTGAAGTGTCCGACCCGCTGCCGGAGGACGATGTACCCATTAAGTTCCAAAACAACAAGTTCTTCCGGCTATTTGAGCCGGTAGCAGAGCTCTACATGTTACCCAAATACAACGAGATTGACCTTACCCCCTATTTTGCTCCGTTTTACATGTTGTTTTTTGGCTTGTCGCTGGGTGACATGGGCTACGGTCTGTTTCTTTTGATAGTGGCAACATTGGTTAAGATGTTTCAAAAGCAAAAACTTGGTACAAGTGTAAAAACCATCCTGTCGCTGGTGCAGGTGCTGGGTGCCTCCACCATGGCTGCCGGCCTACTGACGGGAGGCTTCTTCGGCTTTGCCGTGTACGACCTCGACAATCCTATATCACAGATGCTGAAAGAGAAAGCTTACTTCAACAACAACCAGATGTTTATGTTGTCGTTGGTGCTGGGAGTCATACAAATACTTTTCGGCATGTGCCTGAAAGCGGCAAACCGCATCAAACAGTTCGGCTTTATCCATGCTGTATCTACTCTGGGGTGGATCCTGCTTCTGAGCAGTTTCATCCTTTCCTACCTGGCACCAGCATTGTTGCCCATGGGTGGAACACTGCACCTTATCGTGATGGGGGCGGCGGCCGTACTCATTTTTTTCTTCAACACACCCGGAAAGAATCCGGCAATCAATCTGGGACTCGGGCTGTGGGACACCTACAACATGGCTACCGGGTTGTTGGGCGACGTGTTGTCTTACGTGCGGTTGTTTGCTCTCGGGCTTTCGGGAGGTATCCTGGCCAGCGTCTTCAACAGCCTGGCCACCGGTATGAGCCCCGACCACACCATCGCCGGCCCCATTGTGGCCATCCTGATCTTTCTGGTCGGGCACACCATCAACATCTTCATGAATGTGCTGGGAGCCATTGTACATCCGGTGCGACTCACGTTCGTGGAGTTTTACAAAAACGCCGAATTCACCGGCGGAGGAAAGAAGTATACCCCTTTCAGGGCATCAAATGTATAGAACAATCAAACAATAAATTAAAAAAGTGAGTAAATGGAAACAAATTTATTAATCGCCTATATAGGCATCGCGATCATGGTTACACTCTCAGGGATAGGCAGTTCCTACGGTGTTACCATTGTAGGAAATGCCGCTATTGGTGCGGCAAAAAAAGTAGATGGTAAGTTCGGGAACTTCCTTGTGTTGACTGCCCTCCCGGGTACACAGGGCTTGTATGGCTTTGCCGGTTACTTCATGTTTCAGAATATTTTCAATATCCTGACTCCGGAGATTACCTTCTTTCAGGCTATGGCCACGCTGGCTTCGGGTCTGGCACTTGGTTTTGTGGGCCTGTTGTCGGCCATCCGCCAGGGACAGGTCTGTGCCAATGGTGTGGTTTCCATCGGACAGGGACACGATGCTTTCAGCAACACGCTGATTCTGGCAGTCTTCCCGGAGCTCTACGCCATTGTATCGCTCGCTGCTGCGTTCCTCATGGGATCTGCGGTTGCGTAGAGGTCGAAAGGTTAAATTACTGAATTTAGAATGGGGGCGGTTTCCGATGATACCGACCCCATTTTAGTTATGCACAATCTCTTTCCGGTCTATTCCAATGTCGTTCATGGACACAGGATCATCCACCGGTTCAATATGCGTGGATACGGTCACCGGTTCGTCGAACATCTTACCGATGTTTTCTTCAATCCTGTCTGCACAGTCATGCCCTTTCTGTACGCTCCAGTCTCCGGGAACCAAGACATGCACAGAGATAAACTTTCGTTGCCCCGCCACACGGGTAAGCAACGAATGGTAGGCAATCTCCTGCTCCTGCAGAGAATCGAGATAAGCGGTAATTTTTTGCATATCTTCCTCAGGAATGGCCGCATCCATCAGCCCGCTGGCAGAGCGGCTGATAAGTCTGTATCCGGTATAAATGATATTGAGAGCCACCAGGATGGCAATGATAGGGTCGATAATTACCCATCCTGTAAACTTTACAATCACGATACCGGCAATCACCCCGACCGAAGTCCATACATCGGTCATCAGGTGTTTCCCATCGGCCTCCAGCACAAGCGACTTCCTTTGCTTCCCTTTCTTTATCAGAAGAAGGCCGACCGCCATGTTCACGAGCGATGCCAAAAATGAAAACAACAGTCCGGTATTGATATTCTCAAGAGGAATGGGTTCCATAATGCGGGGAATAGCGGACCGGATAATACTGAACGCGGCAACAAGAATAAGAGCACCTTCCGTCGCACTGGAAAAGTATTCCGCTTTGCTATGCCCGTAAACATGGCCTTCGTCTGCCGGTTTTTGAGAAATATTGAGCATGATTAACGCAAACACGGCAGCGAAAAGGTTTACGAACGACTCCAGTGCATCGGACATAAATCCCATCGATCCTGTCACATGATAGGCATAAAATTTTAGCAAGATGGTGACTATTGCCGCAGCAATAGAAAGATACAGAAAATGTTGGAGCGGGTTTTGTTTCATTCGTGAATTCCTTTATTATCAGACAAAAATAATCAATTTACCTCATGACAATTCCAATAAATCCTGAATTATTTATTTCTTCCCCCTAATTTTGATTCGTTCTACGCCATTACCGGTTAAAATCAGACCATTCCGTTTTTTGAACCGAAGATGATTATTTTCAGGAATAATCCTTTTTCATTATCTTTGCATTGCATTAAAACCGGATATTTCGTTTATTGAACGTTATCTATTTGTTGATGTTCTAACACACTAAGAGTAAACTATGTTTGAAAATTTAAGTGAAAGGCTGGAGAGGTCGTTTAAAATACTGAAAGGCCAGGGTAAGATCACCGAAATCAATGTGGCCGAAACCTTGAAGGAGGTACGCCGTGCCTTGCTCGATGCCGACGTGAATTACAAAACTGCCAAGGAATTTACCGAAACTGTCAAGCAGAAAGCAATGGGTCTGGATGTACTCAATGCCGTGAAGCCGGAGCAGATGATGGTGAAGATCGTGCACGACGAACTGGCAACACTGATGGGGGGTGCTGCCGTGGACATCAACATCAAGGGGACGCCGGCCATAATTCTCATGTCGGGACTACAGGGATCGGGGAAGACCACCTTCTCCGGGAAGCTGGCCCATATGCTCAAAAGCAAACGGGGAAAAAATCCATTGCTGGTGGCGGGCGACGTCTACCGTCCCGCAGCCATCGAACAACTCAAAATATTGGGAGAGCAGATTGGGGTATCGGTCTATGCGGAAGAAGAAAACAAGAATCCGGTAAAGATAGCCCAAAATGCCATCCAACATGCCCGTCAACATGGTAAAGACCTGGTAATCATCGATACTGCCGGCCGTCTTGCGATCGACGAGCAGATGATGAACGAGATCGAATCGATCAAGAAGGCAGTCAACCCGCAGGAGATCCTGTTCGTGGTGGATGCGATGACCGGCCAGGATGCCGTAAACACGGCCAAAGAGTTCAACCAGCGGCTCGACTTCAACGGCGTGGTGCTCACCAAACTCGACGGTGACACCCGTGGTGGTGCAGCTCTCTCTATTCGTTCGGTGGTTGACAAGCCCATCAAATTTGTCGGTACGGGCGAAAAACTGGATGCCATCGATGTGTTCCACCCGGAACGTATGGCCGACCGTATCCTGGGAATGGGTGACATCGTGTCACTCGTGGAAAAGGCACAGGA
>DHSP01000057.1:56228-60375 GCA_002408485.1 Proteiniphilum sp. UBA5283
CCCAGATTCAGCAGATTAAGAAGATGGGTAACCTGAAAGATCTGGCCTCCATGATTCCCGGAGTGGGCAAGCAGATCAAAGACCTGGACATCGACGACGATGCGTTCAAGGGCATTGAGGCGATTATTCGTTCTATGACACCCGGGGAACGCAGCAATCCCGAGATTCTAAACGGGAGCCGGCGTGCCCGCATCGCCAAGGGAAGCGGCACCAACGTGCAGGAGGTGAACAAGCTCCTCAAACAGTTCGACGAGACCCGCAAGATGATGCGGATGATGACTTCGGGAGGTGGCAAAAAGGCAATGCGTAACATGCGGAGAAGATGAAACTGATAGACGGAAAGGCTGTTGCTACACAAATTAAGCAGGAGATAGCCGAAGAGGTAACCCGGATAAAAACGGCCGGAGGCAAAACCCCTCATCTGGCAGCCGTGCTGGTGGGTCACGACGGCGGCAGTGAAACCTATGTGGCCAACAAAGTACGTGCTTGTGAAGAAGTAGGCTTCACGTCCACCCTAATCCGTTACGAGGCGGATGTGACCGAGGAAGAACTCCTCGCCTGCGTGGATCGCTTAAATAAAGATGCAGACATCGACGGTTTCATTGTTCAGCTGCCCTTACCCAAACATATCTCCGAGGAGAATGTGACCGAGGCCATTGATTACCGGAAGGATGTGGACGGCTTTCATCCGGTGAACGTGGGACGTATGTCGCTTGGAATGCCCTGTTTTCTCTCCGCTACGCCAGCAGGAATACTGGAACTTCTGAAAAGGTACAACATCGAAACAAGAGGGAAGCACTGCGTGGTGCTGGGGCGTAGCAACATCGTCGGCAAACCGGCGTCGATGCTGATGATGCAAAAAGGATATCCCGGCGACTGTACCGTTACTGTCTGCCATAGTCGTACAAAAAACATCAAGGAGATCTGCCTGCAGGCCGACATCATCATCGCCGCACTGGGTGTTCCCGAATTTCTGAAGGGAGACATGGTGAAAGAGGGAGCAGTGGTGATTGATGTTGGCACCACCCGCGTGCCGAGCGACAAGACAAAATCAGGGTTCAAGCTGACGGGCGACGTGAAGTTCGATGAGGTGGCGCCCAAATGTGCCTTCATTACGCCAGTGCCTGGGGGTGTGGGCCCGATGACCATTGTGTCACTACTCAGGAACACCCTGCTGGCAGGGAAAAAGGAAATTTATCCCTGATAAACAACTTTTTTCAGCATGAAACGAGTGAAAAAACATGTTGTTGTCACCGGTGGCGCCCAGGGTATTGGCCGGGTCGTATCGGAAGAATTGCTGAATAACGGCTACAAAGTATCAATCTTCGACATCGACAATGAGGCAATGGAGGAGATTCGTCCCCATTTTCCTTCTCGCCACTGCGGGTTCTTTGTTACAGATATTTCCAACGAAGTAAGCCTCCGTTCATCCATCAGGGCGGCTATCAAGAAATTCGGACCAGCATATGGCCTGGTCAATAATGCCGTTTATGAAATCTTCAAGCCAATGGAAGAACTCACCCTGGATGAATGGAACCGGGCCATCACCACCAACCTTACCGGCACCTTTCTCTGCAGCAAGTACCTTGCCCCTTACCTCAGGGAGACCAAGGGGGCGATAGTGAATATGTGTTCTACCAGGGCATTTCAGTCCGAAGCCCACACCGAATCTTACTCAGCCTCCAAGGGCGGTATCTTCTCACTCACCCACGCTATGGCTGTAAGCCTTGCCCCGGATGTACGGGTCAACAGTATCAGCCCCGGATGGATCGATGTGTCGGCAATAAAGAAGAAAAAGGCTGCACGGCAAGTGGAACTAACGAAGGAAGATCATTTGCAGCATCCCGCAGGACGCGTCGGAAATGCCCTGGATGTAGCACGGATGGTTTTGTTTCTTCTGGATGCCGGGAACAGCTTTATTACGGGACAAAACTTCACTGTTGACGGGGGAATGACAAGGAAAATGATCTACGTATAACCCGTTAATTGCGCCTCACTTTAATTAGAACGATACCCACCAGCGTCCAGAATATCTCCCGGATACGCTTGCACAAACTCACAAATACTCCGTAAGCTAGAGGGATCGATAAGACACCATAAACCATCATCATCCCTCCCTCGCGCGATCCCATTTGCATGGGCATAAAAAACAGGAGGTTGCCAACGAGCGACTGAATGGATTCAATGAGCACGCTCTCCCCGAATGATACCGGCCACCCGATGGCCTGCATCATCAGCACCACCTCTACACAGATTAAAAAGCGGGAAAACAGTTCCAGGAGGAGTGAAATAATAAAATCTTTTTTGCGGTTGGTGTACAGATCGGCAATCAGATAATCCATCTGATCAATCTTCTCCTGGTTTTGCAACCGGTAGGCTCTAATTCGTTTTCCGAGAAAAGGCAGTCTGCTTCCCAGTATCAAAGCCCTGTCTACCCCGCCCCTTGTATATACACGGTAAGCCCAAAAAAGCAGAAGGAAGGAAGTGGCACTCGAGAGGAGCATGGCTAGTTCAACCGTATGGGAGAGAACAGGCACCAGGAAAAACAACAACGGGATGGAAATCATCCAGAAGATAAAATGAGAAACAAAATGCATCATGGTCGCCAGCAGCACGGAAGAAGTGGCTTTCTGAATACCCAGCGTCGGTTTCAACTCAATAATCTTATACGGCTCTCCTCCCATCAGTCCGAAGGGGGTGATGTAATTGATTGCAAACCCACTGATGACCAGCTTAAAGAGACTGAAAAAACCGACTCTTTTTGCTTCCGGGCTCCCATCCTGAATAATCAGATTGCAAGAGATTGTGTTCAGGAGATAGACAATTGCCCAAAGTCCGATAATGGGTACGAACCACCAGCCGGTCCGCCTGATATCACTCCAGATGGTGCCGATACCAATTTTATAGATCATAATTCCCAGTGCGAGTACACCGAGAAAAAAGAAAACATTTTGTGCAATCTTTGTTTTTTTTGCCATATTGGGGCAAGTCAGGATATTATTTTCTAAAAGGGGCCTTTACGACAATGGCTTTCAGGCTCTTATTTCGTATCCTGATATAAACCTCGGTATCTGTTTTTGCATATTCGGGCTTTGTATATCCCATCCCGATGCCGGACTTCAGCACCGGCGAGATCGTGCCCGAGGTCACCTTGCCAATCACTTCACCGGCAGCGTTGACAATGTCATAACCGTGACGGGGAATTCCCTTCTCCAACAATTCAAAGCAGCACAGCTTGCGGGATACCCCTTCTGACTTCTCCTTTTCCAGCACCTCCCTGCCTACGAAAGGCTTGTTGTCGGCAAATTTTGTGATCCATCCCAGTCCAGCCTGCAAAGGGGTAGTGGTATCATCCAGTTCGTTCCCGTAAAGGCAGAATCCCATCTCAAGGCGCAGCGTATCGCGTGCCCCGAGTCCGATTGGCTTGATGCCGTAAGCTGCTCCCTTGTCGAAGAGTGCATCCCAAATCTTACCTCCCTGCTCCGGATAAAAATACAACTCAAATCCGCCGGCCCCTGTGTACCCTGTGTTGGAGATAATGACATTATCTACGCCTGCAACAGTACCGGTTGTAAAGGAGTAATAGGGAATCACGGAGAGATCAACAGAAGTCAGCTTTTGCAGCACCTCCATTGCCTTTGGGCCCTGCACGGCCAACTGTGCCATCCATCCGGAAGCATTTTCCAGTTCCGCTCCCATTGTATTATGTTGCTGACACCAGAGCCAGTCCTTCTCGATATTGGCAGCGTTGACTACAAGAAGATATTTCTCCTGTTCAAACTGGTAGACGATGAAGTCATCCACAATACCACCCTGTTCATTCACAAAACAACTGTATTGTGCCTTACCGGGTTGTAGCCTGGAAGCGTCATTACTCCCTACTCTCTGCAAAAACTCCAGCGCTTTGGGCCCTTTTACCCAAAACTCACCCATGTGCGAAACGTCAAAAACGCCCACGGCATTCACCACTGTGAGGTGTTCATCCATGATACCGGAGTACTCAATGGGCATATTATAACCGGCAAATTCGTGCATCCTGGCTCCAAGAGCAACGTGCAAATCGGTAAACGGGGTCTGTTTCATATTGTAAAAATTAGTTTCAGGATCATTCTTCAGGGGCATCGGCACCTTTCGCAACAAGTTCGGC
>DHSP01000057.1:60579-61870 GCA_002408485.1 Proteiniphilum sp. UBA5283
CCGTGGAAGTTCATTCCACCGGCAAAAATATTGGGACAGGGCAATCCCATGAACGACAGGCGTGCACCGTCGGTGCCTCCCCGTATCGGCCTGATATGAGGCTTCACACCTATCTCCTCCATAGCGCGGGAGGCATAATCAATCACATGCTGCACCGGTTCCACCTTCTCGCGCATGTTATAATACTGATCGGTTAGCTCCAGCTTCAGGCGGTTACCGTACTTTTGGTTAAGGAAATCGACCGATTTTACCATCAGCGCTTTACGTTCTTCGAATCTTGTCCGGTCATGGTCGCGGATGATGAGCGACAGCTTCGCCTCATCCACAGTACCATTTTGTGATATCAGATGAAAAAAGCCCTCGTACCCTTCCGTCGTTTCGGGACGTTCCTCCCCGGGGAGCAGCGCTATCAGCTCGTTGGCCAAATGAAGCGCATTGATCATCTTGTTCTTGGCATATCCGGGATGCACATTGCGTCCCTGTATCTCAATCTTGGCAGAAGCAGCGTTGAAGTTCTCGTACTCCAGTTCTCCCAGCTCGCTGCCATCCATCGTATATGCCCATTGGGCGCCGAATTTGGCCACGTCAAATTTATCGGCTCCGCGCCCTATCTCCTCGTCGGGAGTAAATCCAATCCGAATCTTGCCGTGTTCAATTTCAGGATGATCCAAAAGATATTGCATGGCGGTCATTATTGCTGCGATCCCCGCCTTATCATCAGCTCCCAGCAATGTGGTACCATCGGTGACAATGATATCTTCCCCTGTATGTCTGAGCAATTCCGGGAAATCGGCAGGCGACATGATCACATTTTTTGCTTCGTTCAGCACAATATCGTTTCCATCGTAATTTTTAATCACCCGCGGATTGACGTTCTCGCCGCTCATATCGGGACTGGTATCGAAATGGGCTATAAACCCGATGACAGGAGTATCTTTGCGTGTATTGGCAGGCAAGGTCGCCATCAGATAACAATTATTATCGAGGCTCACATCGCTTAATCCCATTTCCACAGCTTCTTTTTCAACCTCTTTGGCTAGATTGAACTGCTTTTGGGTACTGGGGGTCTGTGTACTGTTTTCGTCTGATTGCGTATCGATACGCGCATATTTAATAAATCGGTCTACGATATCCATGTATTATGCTGAATTGGTTTGATTTTTTCTTAGTTAGAGCTTTATTGCGTTTACAAAGATAAAAAAATGGGGTGAATAGTAAAAATCATTTATCCTATTTTGTAAGTCGAAAAAAAAACGTACCTTTGCATTCGGGTAAGTCCTATACGGCCAGC
>DHSP01000057.1:62064-63502 GCA_002408485.1 Proteiniphilum sp. UBA5283
ATATAGTAAGCTTACCCTTTTTTATGATACAACGAACCCCTTCTGCTGCAAGCAACGGAAGGGGTTTTCGTTTATGCTGGATGACAAACGTCACGCAATTTTCGGAAACAGTTTTCTGTCTAACGAATATTTTCCGGCACCTATCAGTACGGATGCAGCAAAAACAATGAGAAGATCGAGAGCATGACCAAAAATCATAAAATTGTCACCGGCTGAAAGATGCGTTGCCAGCGCCACCGACATTGTTCCGGCAAGCAACAAGGCCGCAGGACGAAAGAAAAGACCCAGCGCAAAGAGCAGCCCTCCCACCGATTCGCCAACCGCACCAAGGAATCCCCAGAACGCCGGAGCAAAATCGATTCCAAAGTTTGACATGGTGCTTCCCACCATCGTCCAGGTTTCCACCCCGCCCGTTATTTTGGGATATCCGTGTAAAAAGATGGATATACCAATTCCCACTCTTAAAATGAGCCATCCGGCCTCTTGTAAATTATTTTTTTGTTTCATATTATTGTTTACTTATAATTAATGCTTATCTGCGCATCTTTAACCATAAACTAACCTGTTTTGTTTATATTTGTAACATAAAAAAAATCGATATGTCAACATATGCTCCTTTTGCCAAACCGATGTACGTGATGCTTAAACCGGTAGGATCAAAGTGCAATCTCAATTGCGACTATTGCTACTACCTGGAAAAGTCCAGCCTCTATCCGGACAAGCATCAGGTGATGAGCGAAGAACTTCTTGAACGTTTTGTTCAACAATATATTGAATCTCAAACCATGCCTCAGGTGATGTTCACCTGGCATGGCGGTGAAACGTTGATGCGGCCCCTCTCCTTTTACAGGAAGGCGGTAGAATTGCAGAAAAAATATGGCCGTGGAAGGCAGATAGACAATTCCATTCAAACCAACGGCACCCTGCTGAACGATGATTGGTGTAAATTCTTTAAAGAGAATAACTTTCTCGTTGGCATCTCTATCGACGGGCCACAGGATTTTCACGACGAATATCGTCGCGACAAGATGGGTCGCCCCTCTTTTCACCGGGTGATGAAGGGAATTGAATTGCTGAAAAAGCATGGCGTAGAGTACAACTGCATGGCGGTTGTGAATGATTACAACGTAGATTACCCGCTTGAGTTCTACCGCTTCTTTAAAGGAATCGGGTGTCAGTATGTGCAGTTCACGCCCATTGTAGAGCGACTGCGAAAAGCTAAATCGCCTTTAAAGTTGGCCACAGCTCAGGAAAATGACGACGAGGTGGAGTTGGCTCCTTTCACCGTGCCGGCAGAAAAGTGGGGAAAATTCCTGTGTACCGTTTTTGATGAATGGATCAAAGAGGATGTAGGGAAAATATTTATTCAGATATTTGACTCCACCCTGGCCAACTGGGTGGGTGAGCAGCCGGGGGTATGCACCATGGCCAAAACATG
>DHSP01000057.1:63720-66435 GCA_002408485.1 Proteiniphilum sp. UBA5283
CTGGGCAACATATACAGCAACACGCTTACATCGATGATGTATTCGGAGAGGCAACAAACATTTGGAAACAACAAATTTGACACGCTGCCACAGCAGTGCCGGGAATGCGACGTGCTGTTTGCCTGCTACGGCGAATGTCCCAAGAACAGGTTCCTGAAAGACCGGTACGGAAACAAGGGATTAAATTATCTTTGCAAAGGTTATTACGCGTTCTTTCGCCATGTGATGCCATATATGGACTTCATGAAACAGGAACTACTGGCAAAAAGGCCGCCAGCAAACGTAATGGAATGGGTAAAGCAGGGAAATCCACAATAAGAACAAGATTTAAATCAAAAAAACCGAATTCCCAAGGAATTCGGTTTTTCTAATAACTCGAAGCCTGTGTCTCGAATCAATTTTCCCCTTTGCGGGCAGAATAACTGATTTTAAGTGCGTAGGCTTTTCTCAATGCCTGCTTTACATCTGTAATGTATTGCATGCGCGTTTCTTCGTCTGCTTTAATGGAAACAGTCATCAGTGGCTGATCTGCTTCGTTCATACTTGCCTTTTCCTGGGCAATATAGTCCTGAATTTCGGACACCTGAGCGAAGCGATCGTTCAACTGCATTTGGGTACCTGTACCCAATCTTGTATCCATGGGAGCGCCTATATTGATATAGGTAACCAGAGACTTCTTTTCCAGTTTCTGAACTTCCGAGGCAGTAGGCAATTTCATTCTGACCATCAATGTTTCCGAACGCATTGTGGTGGTAACCATAAAGAAAAACAGGATGGCGAAAACCAAGTCAGGCATGGAAGCTGTATTCAGCTCCGGCATCTCTCTTTTACCACTCTTATTAAATTTTCCCATGATTATTGTCCTCCTCCATAATTTTTAGGTTCAGCTTCGGAAATACGTTGAGGAAACAGATTATTGATCTGCTCCTGCTGTTGTTCCGTCAAATCCTCGTACGATGTATTGAAATATTTACGGGAGCCTTCTTCTCTCAGTTCGTTGTATGCTCTCACCACTTCGTTCTGTACGGCAATGTAAGCCTTGTAGCTTGTGGTGGCGTCGTTCTGGATGGATACAACATGTTGTGCCGTTACGGGGACTGTGCCGATAGGTGCACCAAAATCCTCTTCGGTCAACTCAGGAAGTACCGGGCTGTTTTGTGTATTCAGCACAAACTCCTTCACCACGTCTTTCAAGGGTACCTGTCCGCCATCGCCTCGCAACTCATCCTCGTTTGCATAGAGATGTGTGGCCAACTGGTTCTGCACCAACGTTTCGTTTCGTGCATTCACCAATACCACCAGCAAATTCCTGCGCTGCACATCTACGGAGGTTTGTTCCTCGGTCTGTGGCGGTGGTGGCAAACGGCGTGCCAATCCGGAGTCGGTATCCATGCTCGAAACCATCAGGAAGAAACAGAGCAACAGGAATGAAACGTCAGCCATGGAGCTGGCATTAATTCCCGGAACTTTTCTATTTGTTTTTGGCATAAATTTACCTCTTTTTTAATTGTTCTCTTTGAGAACCGTGCAACTATTTTTTTCTTGTGACAAAGGGCATCACCAATATCGCCAACACGGTAAGCGTTAGCATGATATAACAGCTAAAAAGCCACATATCCGTCATTTTCAGTACTCCGGCAACGTTGTCGGGACCGGAATATCCGGGAATATTCAACGGCGTACCATTTCCCATAGCAAACGTGATAAACAGCATGGCAGCCAGTCCAATCAGAACCAGGAATCCGCTTAATGCTTTTTTCGGGCTTTCCTTCAACTGTTTTAAGAAAGCAGATATCGCAAATCCGATCAACACAACCACTGTGATTGCCAGAAGGATATAGGACCAATAGAGTACAATATCAGTGTACTTGGGCTGACTCAAGTCGGCCACAATTTTATCTTGTGCCGGTGTTTGACCTCCAAGATAAAACAAGGCCATCACCAGTATCGAAACGACGACACCGATAAGGAGGGTTGTCTTGGAAGTTCTGTGTATTTTCGTTACAGCCATGGCGATTACAAGTTTTTGTATTTAACGTTATATTTGATCACCTGATCAAGGAAAGTGATGGATGCGTCTTCCATTTTGTTCAGGATACCTTCCATCTTGCTGAGGATATAGTTATAGATAACCTGGAGAATCAAGGCAACAATCAAACCACCCACGGTCGTGATCAAAGCCACCTTCATACCACCGGCTACAATCGTCGGGCTCATATCCCCTGCTCTTTGGATATCATCGAAAGCCATAACCATACCTACTACCGTTCCAAGGAATCCGAGTGACGGAGCAATCGCGATGAACAAGGTGATCCAGGAGAGGTTTCTTTCCAGCAAACCAGACTGTACACCACCGTATGATACAATAGAACGTTCAACAACATCCGCTCCCTGATCCAAACGAAGCAATCCCTGATATACAATGGAAGCTACCGGGCCTCTAGTGTCGCGGGCAATACCTTTTGCAGCTTCTACATCACCTCTGTCAAGAGCTTCGCCAATTTTACCGAGGAATGCATCAGGATCCACATCAGCAAGGCTCAGGTAGATGATTCTTTCGAGACAGAAAGCGAGACCAAGGATCAAACAGATAGCGATGGAACTCATAAAACCTGCACCACCTTCAATAAATTTCACCTTCAAGGCCTGATGAAATCCACCGGTAGATGTTTCCTGTACAGCAGCAGGTGCAGTTTCTACAGGTGTTGCAGCTAC
>DHSP01000050.1:0-1408 GCA_002408485.1 Proteiniphilum sp. UBA5283
GCATACTTTTCATACACCTTGTGCTTCACGATCTTCATGGTGGAGTTGACCATCCCGTTCTTCTCGCTGAAAGACTCTTCGATCACGGCGAAGGCGGAGGGGATCCAGCGGTGGGGGAAGAGGCCGTCGTGCTTGCCCCCCTTCATATAGGCCGCGATCTCACCGGCGATAACCCGTGACGCCTCTACCGGATCGGAGGTGCGTCGCTTCAGCGCCTCCCGGTTGACCGTCAGCAGGGCCGTGGTGTAGGGGCTCTGGTTGTTGTGCAGCACGCACTGGTCGATGAACTCCGACTGGGCCATGATCGACTCTTCGATCCCCTCGGGAGAGAACTTCTCGCCATCGTTGCTGATCAGCAGCGACTTGGTGCGTCCCAGCACATAGAGGTAGCCGTCGCTGTCGAGGTAACCCATATCGCCGGTACGGAGCCAACCGTCGACGATGGTTTCCGCTGTCGCTTCCGGATTCTTCCAGTATCCCTTCATCACGTTACCCCCTTTGATCAGGATCTCGCCCTTCTCACCCACCGGCAGCGGGTTCATCGCCTCATCGCCAATGCGGATCTCCATGCGCGGCATGGTCTTGCCCGAGGAGCCCAGCTTGTGGGCTTGTGCACAGTTGGCGGAGATGATGGGCGACGCCTCCGAGAGGCCGTAGCCCTGGTACATGGGTATGCCGATGGCATAGAAAAAGCGTTGCAGCTCGATGTCGAGCAGGGCACCGCCGCCAATGAAGTACTGCAGGTTACTGGCGAAGTTCTGTCGTATCTTCGAAAAGATCATCCTATCGTAGAAAGCAACGAGCGGTTTTAACAAAGCCCGTTTTCCACGCCCCCGGTTGTACCCCTCCCCGTTGTAGGTATATGCCACTTTCAGTCCCTGGCGGAAAAGGCGCCAGGCGGTCTTCCCCTGCTTCTCGATCCCCGTCTCGATGTTCTTCCGAAAGTTGGCGGCCAGCGCCGGCACACTCATCAGCAGGTGGGGGTTGATCGCCTTTATACTCTTGGGCACGTTGCGCAGAATCTCCATGGCGCTCTTGCCGGCCGCCACGGAGGCGATGGCGGCACCGCACTTCATGAAGGCGTAGATGCCGGCGGTATGTCCGAAGGAGTGGTCCCACGGCAGGATCAGCAGTGTACGGAAGTATGAGGGGATACCGTTGAGATGGTCCACTGCCTGCTCGGCGTTGCAGACATAGTTGTCGTGCGACAGCATGATCCCCTTGGGGTTGGCCGTCGTACCGGAGGTGTAGGAGATGTTGGCCAGGCTGTCGGGCTCCACCGCTGCCATCCGCTCCTCCACCTGCTTCCTGTCGGCCGCGAGCAGGGCGTCGCCCAGCTCGAGCACCTTGTCGAAATAGATCTCATCCTCCGCCGGATCTTCCACCGCGTCGAGCAGGATGTAGCGCT
>DHSP01000050.1:1641-3205 GCA_002408485.1 Proteiniphilum sp. UBA5283
TTGATGCGGAAGGTGATATCCTGCACCGTCTCCAGCTTCACCGAGAGCGGCACGCAGACCGCCCCGGCGTGGAGCACACCCAGTTCACCCAGCACCCAGTTGTTCTTCCCCTCCGAGATGAGCGACACCCGCTCCCCTGCCCTAAGACCGAGTGCCATCAGGCCCGCCGCAAAGCGGATTGACTGCTCCTGCACCTCACGGAAAGTGAGTGAGCTATATTCTGCGCCGTTGCGTGCCTCATAAAGAAAGGGCCGCTCTCCATATTTCTCTACTGTCTCCTGCAGCAGCGCAATAATTGTTTTTCCCATATTGAATATTGATTGGTATACATTATGAAAATCTCACATCCTGAATGCCGGCATCTCTGTCAAACACTTTTTTTGCAAAAGGACAAAGCGGAATTATCTTCAGTTCCTGCTTTCGCGCAAATTCTACACCCGCCATCACCAGCTGCTTGCCATATCCTTTTCCTCCGTGAGTCTCTTCTACTTTGGTATGATCAATGATGATCTTGGAATCATCAATCCACACATAAGTCATTTCCCCGACGGGAAGATCATCTTCATACATGACAAACCGGCCTTTCTTGCCGTTGTCTTTCTGTTCGATCCTCGTCATTTTCCTTCTTTTTTTATACTCAATGCCCCCGAGGGACACTTGGCAACCTGATCAATCATTTCCTGGCTGGTTGCATGTTCCATCTGTATCCATGGCCGCTCGTTGGGTTTATATACATTGGGCAGTGTTTTGACGCATACACCCGAATGAATGCATGCATCGGGCTTCCATACAATTGTAATCTCTCCGTTGGTGTACTCTTTTGTTTTCATCGTCTGGCTATATTGAATTAATGAATCCCAAAGTTATCATTTTTTTGATCGGCCTCACCGGCCAATACCATAATCTTCGCCATAAATTACTGCTTTCATCCAAAAAAATACCGTGTTCACGGTCGAAATACGTGGCATTGAGGGGGACCGCTGGCATGATCGGCAAACTGTGAATAGTCTATCCCGGAAAGATTCCGACGGACAGGCTTTGACGCATCCGCATTTAGCAGAAGCTGGCCCGGCCGTGTAATGTGCCATGTCAACGGATTGAATGGCATTATCCCGGATACTATATCTCTGTACGTTGTGGTAATCCCGGTATCCATATCAAAAATCAGGGAAGTAACAAGCCGCTATATCTCATTTTCCAGATATTCTTTTAATCCCTGTAATATGTCGGTCCACCCGGCCAGATAACTTGCTTTTGTAAAATACTTGCTTCCCTCATCAAGAAAAGTCTCAATCCCTTCGTGCGTAAGTACCACTTTGGTAGACCCTTCACGGGGAAAAAGCTCCCAGGTAAGCACAGAGGTTCCTCCGCTGTGTCCGGGATGTTCCCACGTATGTTGCAGCTCTTCAGCGGGAATCACTTTCAGGATTTTAAACAGGTGACGAAAATTATGTTCTCCATCATCGTCAGAAAAAGAAACGATGAAATCGAATATTTCTCCTTCTCTGGGTTCGAAGTTCGAGATATTGAAATACCAGTTTTTCATCTCCTCGGGTTGGGTAAG
>DHSP01000050.1:3398-8470 GCA_002408485.1 Proteiniphilum sp. UBA5283
TTTATGTTGTTTATACAGTTTCCACATCGTCTAAACAACTATTTCTGTCAGAATGTTTGTCATGCCTCTTCAAAATGAATCACTTCACTATTGTGTGTGCGGGATAGTATTTTGTCTTGAGGCGTTTTGACACATTCACCAGCAGGATCAGCACGGGCACCTCCACCAGGGGACCAACCACACCGGCGAAAGCTTGTCCGCTATGCAACCCGAAAACGCCGATGGCCACAGCAATGGCCAGCTCAAAATTGTTGCCCGAGGCGGTAAACGAGATGGAAGCGTTCTTGTCGTAGGAGGTATGCATCGCTTTGCTGGCAAAGAAGCTGATAAAGAACATCAGGGTAAAATAGATTATCAGCGGGATGGCTATGCGCACCACGTCCATGGGGATCTCCACGATCAGTTCGCCCTTGAGGCTGAACATCAGCACAATGGTAAACAGCAGGGCTATCAGCGTAATCGGTGATATGGCCGGAATAAATTTCTTTTCGTACCAGCTCACCCCTTTCACCTTCACCAGGATTAGCCGACTCAACATGCCCATCAGGAACGGAATGCCCAGATAAATGGCAACAGTTCGGGCGATGGTTCCGATGGAAATGTCCACGATGGCCCCCTCGAAACCGAATAACGGAGGCAGCTTCGTGATAAATAACCAGGCGTAAAAGCTGTAAAAGAACACCTGAAAGATGCTGTTCAGCGCAACCAGGCCAGCGCCATACTCACTGTTCCCTCCCGCCAGATCGTTCCACACCAGCACCATGGCGATACAACGTGCCAACCCGATCAGGATGACGCCGATCATATATTCGGGATAATCGCGCAGGAAAACAATCGCCAACAGGAACATCAGGATGGGCCCGATGATCCAGTTCAGCACGAGCGATATGGTGAGCACCTTTCCATTGGTGAACACGTTGGGCAGCAACTTATAATCCACCTTTGCCAATGGCGGATACATCATCAGAATTAAACCGATGGCCAGCGGGATGTTGACGGTGCCCCTCGACAGGGCATCGACCCGTCCGCCGAAAGAGGGAATGAAATAACCCAGTGCCACACCTACAGCCATCGCCAGGAATATCCAGAGGGTAAGGTACCTGTCCAGGAAACGCATGTTACTTTTACTCATGAACCTGATATTTAGGGAGCGATTGTACATCACTCTGAATCCAATTTTGTTAAACTCTTTTATTTTTATTTAATCGGATAGGATGCACAAAAAGTCAGACTTTTCGCGCAACAACATCAACCGGGTAAGATGTTTGTCTTCTCTTCTGCTTTTATTGTCGGATATGATTCACATAAAACGCATGAAATTCCTCTTTTATTTCATCGCGTACGCGGACATATTCCGAGAGGATAAATTCAGGCGTACCCGTCGCATCCGACGGATCGTCAAAGCCGATATGCAGGCGGTGTTTCACTTTTCCCATAAAGGCCGGGCAACTCTCGTTCGCACCGCCACAGACCGTGATCACATAGTCCCATTCCCCGTCCAGGTACTTATCCACACTGTCGGAGGTGTGATGTGAAATATCAATACCCGCTTCTTTCATGACTTCTACCGCTTTGGGATTTAACTTGCCGCTTGCGTTTGTGCCGGCCGAATGAACATCCAGGTCCGGATCGAACGATTGCAGAAAACCATGTGCCATCTGGCTACGGCAACTATTTCCTGTACACAGGATTAAAATTCGTTTATTCATCTGTTTGTTTTTTTTTGCTTTTACGGTAATTGAAAAAATTCCCGACTCTCCTGATTTAAACGCTGTCAAAGAATCACGATGCATATATTTTAAAAGTAGCTCATCGGGCATATTCACTTTCTTCCTGCTAACGACTTCGATTTCATTGAACTTTGCCATGGATATCTCAGCGAGGTAATTTTCCTGCGGTATTGCTCCGGCCACACACCCCACATACATTTCAACAGCTTTTGAGAGCTCCCGGGGAAGCTCCCCTTTCAGTACGATGTCAGATATACAGAAATGACCTCCGGGTTTTAAAACACGGTATATTTCGTGAAATATCTTATCTTTTGCAGGAAGCAAATTGAGCACACAATTACTGATGACTAAATCGATTGAACTGCTTTCAACCGGTAAATTTTCAATATCCCCTTCACGAAATTCTACATTTTGGAATCCTCTTTTTTTTGCATTTTCTCGTGCTTTAGCAACCATTGCCGGGGTAAAGTCAACTCCGATCACTTTCCCGGATTCTCCTACTTCCGCACGGGCGATAAAACAGTCATTCCCGGCTCCTGAGCCTAAGTCCAAAACGATGTCTCCTTTTTGTATATTCGCAAACTGCGTTGGGATCCCGCATCCTAATCCCATATCCGCCTCGGCAATATATCCGTCAAAAGCACGGTAGTCTTCACTCATTATACTATGACCATCTACTGAACAACAGGAGGAAGAGCAACAGGAGGATTTCTGATTTAGCAAAACAATATCCCCATATTTTTGCTTCACCACTTCTTTTATTTTATCGTTCTTTTTCATCGCGCTCATTATAAATTTCTCCATTCAATCAGCGCCGTATGCTCACCGGAAAGTTCTTTCACTTTCCCAATCCACGAAAATTCACTCCGAGCTTTTGATTGCAGAAAAGGGTTCTCAGTATATACCAGTGAGAGGCAGGAGTTGACCACCCACCATTTGTTGTGTATGCCGGCCCGCTGTAAATCGGCTTGTAGCCTTTCCGCTTCAAATACAGGTGTTGCTTCAGGCAGGGTGACGATCACCACCTCCGTCTCTTCCGGGTTTCTCAAACGGGGCAATAACCGGCTTACCGAATCGGAAATACCCTGTGCCCTTTCCACTTCCTTATGGTAACTTTGTGTGGAATCCAGCAGGAGGAGCGTGTGGCCGGTAGGTGCGGTATCAATCACCACAATTTCAGTGTCTGCCTTGTCCACAATTTCAGCGAAAGCTTTAAATACCGCTATTTCCTGGGTACAGGGAGAACGCAGATCCTCTTCTATATATGCCATATCTTCGGCGCTCATGTTCGGTGCGGCCTTGCCACGTACCTCATTCTTGTATTTTTCCAACTCCGTTGCTTCATCGATGCGGCTCACAGAGATACCGGCTTTCAAAGCAAGGTCGTAATTCAGGTGGTTTGCCGGGTCGGTAGTCGTCAGGTGCACCTTGGCCCCGCGTGCAGATAATCCGAGTGCAATATTTGTAGCCAACGTGGTTTTGCCTACGCCCCCTTTTCCCATCGTAAAAACAACCCGTTTACCGCTGGCATAGAGATCATCAATTAAATCTTCCAGCCCTTTTTCGCTCCTCATCGGTTTGTAGTCATCGATCAACTCCACATTGTCCTCGTACAATAACCTGCGGATATTGGCAATATCCGATAAATTATAAGAACGTAATGGAACAGTGAATGTGGGGTAGTCCGCTATTTCATCCGGAATGTCTTGCAAAGCCGATTGCTGTTTTTCGTGAATTTCATGGAATACCCTATCCTCATTTTGCAATTGCTGCAAAACCCCGTTGATCACCAGAATCTGATTCTTTATGCCCAGCAGTTGCAGCTCGTGCGACGAACGGGCAGCTTCATGTAAGGCAGATGTCTCGGGACGACTCACTAGTACGAGACGGGTTTTACTGCCGTCTGCCAGGGTATTGACCGCCTCTTTATAAATATCTTTCCGTTCCTCAAGACCCGACAATTGACCCAGACACGATGCACCGTGTGTACTCTCGCTGATAAACGTACTCCAGGCAGAAGGCAACTGCAACATACGCAACGTATGACCCGTAGGGGCTGTATCGAAGATGATATGGTCATATTCCGATTGTTTGGAGGCATCCGTCAGAAAATCGGAAAATGCATTGAACGCGGCAATCTCCACCGTGCAGGAGCCCGAGAGTTGTTCCTCCATATTCCGGAGTACGCTGACAGGCAGTTTTCCCCTGAACGGAGAGATGACACTTTCCCGGTATGCAGCCGCTTCCTGTTCCGGATCAAGGTTTACCACCGTAAGCCCCGGCACATTGGCAACAGACGTACCTTGTCCGTTCAATTTTTGGGCGAAAACATCCTGAAGGTTTGATGCCGGATCCGTACTGATCAGCAGGATTTTCTTTCCACCATCTGCCAAGCCTATTGCGGTTGCACAGGCAACCGATGTTTTTCCTACTCCTCCTTTACCGGTAAAAAAGAGGTATTTTGCGATTGCTGTTTCTGATAAATTAAATGGTTTCATCATTGTTTATTCAAATCTGCAAATTACTTAACCGGGATAAAGTCCAGGGAAATTCCCGTCCACTCACCCAGTTGTTTGCTGGTGGGATAAACTTTGGACAGAACGATTTCTCCGTCTACCAATGTGATGGGTAAAGCTTCGGCTCCCTGCTCCTGTAAACATTGGTTTACCACACTATTCGAAACAAATGCCCGGGGTTCATCCTTTAAATTATGACGGGTAATGTTGACACCCTTTCTTTTTAACGTATCGGTTACCGTGGCCATCCTCATTAATTCAGGATTAATATTCGGGCCGCACAATCCGGTGGGGCAACACATGGCCGGATCAAAAATCTCAATCGTTTTCATTGTTTATCTGATTAGTTTTGGTCTATATAATTATATCAACATCGTTTTGATCATAGAGTTTTATCTTCGCCGAACAACGAACATAAAAAGCAAAAAAACAGATCGCCTTAACAATTTATCCCTTTCCCGTCGAACAAGTTGAAAAGATCTGAAAAGAGTTTTCGGGCAATTTCCCAATTCTCTTTGTGGATGCAATACCGTACTTTTGGCGCTTCAATCTCTCCCTGTATCAAACCGGCCTCTTTCAATTCCTTCAGATGTTGTGAAACGGTAGATTTGGCCATGGGAAGCTCGTCGTGGATATCGCCAAAAAAGCAACTGTCCTGAGAGGCTAGAAATACCAGAATCTCAATCCGGGTTGGATGTCCCAACGCTTTCGCCAGGCGGGCCACCATCTCCTGTTCTGCTGTCTGTAACGTATGCTTTGTTGTCTCCATACTTCAATTAATGTTCGCAAATATACGAACACTAATTGAATCATCCAAATTTTCGGA
>DHSP01000001.1:0-6209 GCA_002408485.1 Proteiniphilum sp. UBA5283
GAATCGACCTTCCGAAAATAGACTTCGTACTTTTCGTCCAGGGTTATTTCATTGAGACTGCCGTGGTATAGCATATTTGCAATGAGATGACATGCCGCGACATATTTCAGATCATCAGTTCCCCGGTATAGATTCAACACTTTCTCCAGTTCCTGCCGATTATTACTGGCCTTGCTCAATGCGGCAGAAACATCTTTCGGGTAATTATTACATGATATGATTGTTAGCAGTAAGAAATATATTATTGGTAATTTGCTCATAAAGTGAAACCTAAAAATATTTTTAGGTTTCATCAACCAGCAAAAGCTTGTTCTTTATTATAGTTTTCTGAATTAAATTTTCGTTTCCCTCACCAGGGCATCGTACAGCGCCTCCTGCATGCAGCCCTCCCCGATCAGCTTCCGTAAGGCCTCCTCCAGCTTCGCCTGTTGTGACGATGTGAGTGTCGAACTCTGTTGAATAGCCGATGCCAGAGGATCGTCCACTGGCTCTTCAACGTAGGAATCATCCCAATCTCCCCAGATATCTCCATCATCCCAATCCTCGGGATCATCAAACTCCGACCAGTCGGGATCGGGTCAACCCGGCCATTCAGGATCGGGATCCGGATCGTCGGGAGTAATGATTACATCGTCAAGCCAGCCACTTTATCCGGGACATTCGACCTGTATGCATCACGATAAATTTGATTCGCTGTTTGAAATTTCGAACAGAGCCCTACCGCTCTGAAATCCAATACCAATGCCGGTTGTAACAATTACTTAATATTATTGTCATCAAATCGTAACTATTATGTAGTTATTTTGCGGGCAGTTTTAAATATTAACGAAAGATTGTTTTATGCGGAAAAAGTATCATTGTGTTAAATCACATATCATTATTATCTTATTATTTATGGGCTTTTCATTATCTGCACATGCCCAGAATTTAAATTTGCGCGGCAGGGTTGTGGATACTGAAGATATACCTCTTATCGGTGTAAACGTTATTCAAAAAGGTACAACAAACGGAATTGTAACGGATTTGGATGGGAACTTTTCACTTGAAGTGCCGGCCAATTCCACTATTGTATTCTCATATATCGGGTTTGCTGACCAGGAGGTGGTATGGGAAGGTAGTGGTGATCTGAATATTGTCCTGAAAGAAGACACCGAGTTGCTGGATGAGCTTGTGGTGGTTGGCTATGGTACTCAAAGGAGGGTTAACCTGACCGGGGCTGTGTCTACAGTGAACGGCGATGAGCTCACAAACCGTCTATCACACTCGGTTACAAACATGTTACAAGGGTCTGTGGCAGGGTTGAATATTACCACTTCGTCGGGTAAACCGGGCAGCTCGGGGGCAATTAACATCAGAGGCGTGAACTCAATCAACGATACCGATCCGCTGGTGGTTATTGACGGCGTTACGGGTGATGCGGGCGACCTGTCGCGGTTGAACCCCAATGATATCAAGTCGATTTCTGTAATTAAAGATGCATCGGCTGCAGCAGTTTATGGTGCACGTGCCGCATTTGGTGTTATTTTGGTAACTACCAAGTCGGGGGCCGACACAAACAGAAAAGCAGTGGTACGCTACAGCGGCCGCCTTGGCTGGGAACAGCCCACAACGAGTACCGACTATGAGAATCGTGGTTATTATTCGGTTTACCATGTGAACAAGTTCTGGCAGGCGGACAACGGTACCAACTATATCAGATATTCTGAAAAGGATATGGAGGAGCTTTGGGCACGTGTGAATGACGTGACTGAGCATCCTGACCGTCCCTGGGTTGTGGAAGAAGTAAGAAACGGCCGTCCTCAATGGGTTTATTATGGTAATTACGACTGGTGGGATATGCTTTACCGTGAAAAGCGCCCCAGCCAGCAGCACAATATTTCCGTGAATGGCGGCACAAATGGGATTAATTATATGCTCTCGGGCAACTACAACCGTCAGGAGGGCATGCAACGCGCACATCCTGACGTCTTTGACAGATACAACTTGCGCTCAAAAATCGACTTTAAGGTAAACGATTGGGCTACTTTATCAAACAATACAGCGATGTATAATTCGAAATATAGTTCGCTGGGCGACGACAACATTGAAAACACAATTGCCTATAGTTCGCGTCACGCACTGGCAAACTTCCCAATGCAAAATCCCGATGGCTCGTGGATATACGGCACTCCATATCTGAACTACAAGGTGGGGAACGGTCGCCACATCATGCTCAACGAGCAATCGCACAGAAACTTGGAGAAGACCATGAACGTGTCGAATACAACACGGTTGGAGATGAAGCCGTTTGAGACACTCAAAATAACCGGAGATTTTACATATCGTTTCAATCAGAGGCAAAATACAAACCGCTCGCAGGAGCTATGGTTCAGAGTATATCCTGATGCTGAACTGGAATCGTACAACACCGGGGCAGGCGAAAACCAGCTGACCGAAGCCATTACAACAAATAACTTCTACTCTACGAATATATTTGCCAACTACGAAGAGACGTTCAACAACAGGCACAACGTGTCTGCTTTGGGTGGATTTAACTATGAGTCGTTTCACCGTAAGAGTATTTCGGCATGGGGACGTGACCTCTCATCGCCTTCACTCGACGACCTGAACCTGGTGGGACAAAACGAAGAGGGAGTTACTGAAACCGGTGTTGGTGGCGGCCAGGCAGAATATGCGCTGCTGGGCTTCTTTGGAAGGCTGAACTACGACTATATGGGCCGTTATCTGTTTGAACTGAGTGGCAGGTATGACGGCTCCTCGCGCTTTGGAAGAGAACACAGGTGGGGATGGTTTCCCTCAGCATCGGTGGGTTGGCGCATCTCTGAAGAGCCTTTCTTTGAGCCTGCCAGGGATCTGGTGGACAACCTGAAGCTACGCCTGTCATTTGGGTCACTGGGTAACCAGAATGTGTCGTCTTACTACACCTATATGCGTTTGGTTTCGATGCATGACTTCAGTGAATATACATTTGGAGAGGGAAGCACCAAGGCTAAATACTCATCATTGAGTGCCCCCATTGCATCTGACATGACCTGGGAAACGGTGAAGCAATGGAATGCGGGTGTGGACTATTCGATGTTGAAAAGCCGATTGAGTCTGGTGGCTGACGTTTATGTTCGGAACACTGTGGATATGCTGACTGAGGGTGTTGCTCTGCCCGGTGTGTACGGTGCCGACTCACCCGAAATGAACGCTGCCGATATGCAGACCAGGGGGTATGAATTGTCTTTGAACTGGCGTGATCAGTTTCAACTGGGAAAAAGTCCCTTCTCTTATAATGTGGGACTTGTATTGAGTGACTACAAGAGTATTATCACTAAATACGACAACCCTAACAAGACATTTGCCAAACAGTATTATGAAGGCATGGAGCTTGGCGAGATTTGGGGATTTGTTACCGACGGACTTTTTCAAACCGACGAAGAGGCAAAAGCTTACGCGAAAGAGGTGGATCTGAGCTATAGCAGCGGTCGCCTGAGAGGTGGCTGGATGGCCGGCGACCTGAAGTTTGTCGACCTTGATGGGAATGGTATCTGGGGTATTGGACAAAATACTGTTGACAACCCGGGCGACCGTAAAATTTTAGGCAATTCACTACCCACATTATCGTATGGTGTTAACGCAGGATTCGACTGGATGGGATTTGACGCGTCGGTAATGTTACAGGGTACGGGCAATCATTACTGGTATCCAAGTGGTCACAACATGAACTTTTGGGGTGGTTTCTCTTACTCATACGTTTCGTTCCTGCCAAAAGACTTTCTTGATAAAGTATGGTCGGAAGAGAATCCCGATTCCTATTTCCCAAGAGCACGGGCCTACGGGGCAACAGGTGGTTATCTGGCAAAAGTGAACGACAGCTATCTGCAGAACCTGAGATACCTGCGCTTGAAGAACGTAACTGTGGGTTATACTCTTCCAGCAAACTTAACATCAAAAATTGGTATCGATAATTTACGTGTATATGCATCGGGAGAGAACCTGCACTACTGGTCTCCTTTGAAGGAGAACACCAAATATATTGATCCGGAAGCGGCATTCAGTCGTTCCAGTGCTGTGCAAAACAACGCATTCTATCCCTGGCCGGCAACCTATATGTTTGGCATAGATATCACTTTTTAATTTTTAAATATGAAGACAATGAAAAAAATATCCATAATAATATCAGTTATATTGCTTTTAACGGGGCTTGCATCGTGCGAGCAGCTGGATCTTACTCCGAAAGATAAGATGTCGGACTACGACTACTTTAAGAACGCCACAGAGCTTGAGCTGTTTAGCAACCCGTTCTATAACGAACTGTTGGACAAATCTCCCTTTGATGAGCAGAGCGATGTGATGGTGAATGCAATCCTGGATGAGGTCATGATTGGCGGAAACAGACGTACCGTCCCTGCTTCGGGCGGCGGCTGGAACTGGGGCACCTTGCGCCGCATCAACACATTGCTGGAGAATATTGATCAGTGTGCAGACAAGGAGGCTGTTGTCAAATACAGTGCTGTTGCTCGCTTCTTCCGTGCCTATTTCTATTTCGACAAGGTGCAACGTTTTGGAGATGTACCCTGGTATGATGGACAGCTGAGCTCTACCGATGAAGATCTGTATAAACCGCGTGATTCACGAGAGCTGATAATGACCAAAATGATAGAGGATATTGATTATGCCATTGCAAATTTACCCGCAGGGAAGAGCGTTTATCGCGTAAACCGCTGGTCGGCCCTTGCATTGAAATCAAGATTCACCCTGTTTGAAGGTACGTATCGCAAGTATCACAACCTCACGTTTGCGGGCAACAACTACAACTACTATCTTGATTTAGCAGCCAAATCGGCTTTGGAGATTATACAAAAAGGTCCCTACAAGGTTTACTCAACCGGTAATCCCGAAAAAGACTATATGATGCTGTTTGCAACGCCCGATGCGAATACCGATGAGTATATTCTGGCTATCAAGTTTGATTACGCACTGGGCATTCGGAATAATGCTTCGGCATATACGTTGCTAACCTCTCAGGGACGACCGGGACTGACCCGTAAGTTCGTCAACACCTACCTGATGAAGGATGGCTCCAGGTTTACGGATCAGGAGGGATGGGAAGTGATGCCGTTTAATGAGGAGACAAATAATCGCGACCCACGTTTGGCGCAAAGTATGCGTACTCCCGGTTATACACGTATCAATCAGACAAGAATAGTGGCTCCCGAGCTGAATGTTGCCACTACCGGTTATCAACCTGTGAAATTTGTACAGGATCCTGCATCTAACAGTAATAACAACGACAGAACAGGTTCGTCGGATGTGGACATGCCGGTTTTCCGTTATGCAGAGGTTCTGATTAACTATGCCGAAGCCAAGGCTGAACTTGGCACGCTTACTCAGAATGACATCGATATTTCGATAAAGAAGCTGCGCGACCGCGTAGGTATGCCTAACCTGAATGTTGCGGATGCCAATGCAAGCCCCGATGAGTACCTTGCCTCTGCCACATCAGGTTATCCGAATGTTGGCGGCACAAACAAGGGTGTGATACTGGAAATTCGCCGCGATCGCACAATTGAACTGCTTCAGGAAGGTTTGCGATTTGCAGATTTGATCCGCTGGAAAGCAGGGAAGAGCATCGATCAGCCACTTACCGGTATGTACTTTGAGGGACCGGGTGAGTACGACCTCTCGGGCGACGGCAATATCGACTTGGTTCTTTACGCTGCAGACGAAGAGAAACCTGCAGAAAGAGAAGGCGTTTCTATCTATAAATTGGGTAAGGACATTTTCCTGACCGAAGGGAATAATGGGTATTTGAATTATCACCATAATGCAGAGCGTAACGGATTTAACGAAGAGCGCGACTACCTATACCCTATTCCAATTGATGAGCGTACGCTTAACCCAAACCTAACGCAAAACCCGGGCTGGAAAGATGGATTGGGATATTGAATATTTACAGTTTAGAGATTGAGTTCGTAAAAGGAGCTGCTCCAAAAGGGCAGCTCCTTTTCGTTAAATAGAGATGATATTTTCGAGTAGATTAATGGAACTGTAATGGAAAACACCTACTTTTGCAGATTGATAACACAATTGTCAAAAGGTGTATAATAAAAGTTGGTCCGTCTGCTGTCACAGAGGAGCCAGCAATAAAATAATAAGACAGAAGCTGAATCATATATCTTAAACGGACATGAAAACAAAAATTGTTCTTGCATTCCTCTTTA
>DHSP01000001.1:6300-10482 GCA_002408485.1 Proteiniphilum sp. UBA5283
AAATATTATCGGATACCCTATACGCTACAAGCATGGGAATGGGAAAAAGAGGGACTCAGGCTTGAACAGATAGTTGTTCTGGATGATCGTTCCAAAGCTGAGTTAATGACAATCACCCAGCCGGATTTGCCATTTATCAACAAGGAACCGTTAGAACCGAATCCCTACTTCGCTTATGATCAAATCTCGAGCTATTACCTGTCCATACAACTTCCCATCCCGTTGGATCAAACCAAACCCGCCAGGATCTCACATCGTTTCATGTTTAGGGATACCATTCAGCAGAAAGAGGTTATTGTGGAAGGTGGCGTTTTTACTCCACGACTTGGTGAGACACCTGTCGCCATCTCATCTCCCGTAAAAGGAAATAACTGGCTGTTTGTGAATCAGTCCACCCTGGGATATCATTTTTTCAGGTTATTTTTTGTCGACGGTAAAATATACCGGGGAGAACGTTTTGCTTTTGACAACGCGCAGCTGAATGACGAAATGGACAATCTTTTGAATGGAGATCCCAAAGTAAACGAATCGTACTTTAACTACAAGGATACTTTGTATGCTGTGGCAGACGGCATCGTACATTCCATAAAGGACGGCCGGGCCGAAAACAACGGAGATGCGCAGGATGTTCCGCTGAATACCGTCGATGAGTTGGGCGGGAATTATCTTGTTCTGAATATTGGCGACGGACAGTATGCCTTCTATGCACATTGCGTTCCCCATTCGTTTATGGTGAAGGAGGGGGACAACGTAAAGGAGGGGAACCCCATTGGTTTGTTGGGTAATTCAGGCAACTCCACCGCTCCTCATTTGCATTTCGAAATTGCGGACGGGCCCGATCTCCTTTTCTCAAACGGACTCCCGTTTGTCTTCAAAAAGTATACAAAAATGGCCGATTTTGAAACAGGGCCCATTACGCCGACAGTAGTTGCCAATGCCATGATGGAACAAATCTCCATTGTCAGTTTTGAATAAATCTGAAAATGACAGCGGGGAAACACCTGGGCATTACCGATACCATGAAGGACAATAAAGGGATTTTTGGTGTAAGCCTAAACTTATTTCAGGACGTGACAACCTCATCCTCAGCCGGCTGAATGCACAACACCCAGCATTCTTTCAATGATAATATAATTACATTTATTTAACTTCGTTGCATAAAAAATGAATTTGCACAGAAAAACGCATCTCTCACACTGTTTATCAATATCTTGAAATTCACTAATGTATTTACAGTCCAAAATTGCATACACCGGTGTACGCAAAATGCAATTCTTTGCATTTGTAGTTATAACAACCTACTAACAAGTTGTTTAATTTTAACTTTATTACTTATGCAGTTGAATTAAAAACGTTGGGGTATATCTCCGGAATGGGTCAACGAAGGCTACATATCCGGGTATCGGGGCGAAAATCGCAATAAGATCGTGCGAAACTTGGATTTTATCAAAAAAACAGTCTTAATTTTTACGTGAATCATGAAAACAGCAGTTTTTCTTTCTCTGATGATCTCGGGAGTTATTTTAAGCAGCAGCATTCCCCAAAATACATCTATTGAGGGTGCATGGCAATTGGTATACGTAGAGGATCATTTTAGCGAGACACCTCTAACGAGACAAGATACCGGTTCGGGGGTTAAATTCTGGACAGACGGATGCTTTACTTTTGCCGGTTATTTTGAGTTGGACAACATGTTATACGATAACTATGGCTGGGGTACGTATAAATTATCCGAAGGAAACCATTACGAAGAGAGTATTTTAGAAAATCATCTTCTCCCGGAAGCAAAGGGAAAAACGATCAATATGTTGATAGAAATCAGGAATGACACACTCATTCAAAGTTGGCCGGTAGATGAGAACTGGAATCTTCAGCAGAATTACATGATTGAAAAGTATATCCGTCTTAAATAATTTCTAAAATGGCCGGGCATGAGAAAATTATTGCTTCTTCTAATCATGCTTCCTGCTCTTACCTTCAGTCAGGAAAACCCGAAGGTGATTGCGTCTGATGAAGCAATTGTAAATGTAACCGTAATAGATGGAACCGGAAATGCACCGCTAGCAGACATGACGGTGTTCATTACGGGAGATTCAATTGTAAGCATTCTGCAAAGCAATTCATCAGAACCTGCAGATGGCACAAAAGTAATATCCGGAAGAGGGATGTATCTGATACCCGGATTATGGGACATGCATGTACACATCTCCCATAGTGAGTTATTCCTCCCTTTACTGATTGCCAATGGAGTGACCAGTGTAAGGCAAATGACTTGTAACGAGAAATATTTCAGGTATTTGTCAGAATTGCGGGGACAAATTTCCGAAAAAAAAATAATTGGACCCGACATTTACATCCCTGTTGTAATTTTTGGAAAAGATCAGCAATGGGATGGCATCATGCAGATGAATACAAAGGAAGATGCTGTCGCGGTTATAAGGAAAGTAAAAGATAGCGGCGCTGATTTCGTGAAGATATTCGATTTATACGAGCCTGAAGCTTTTAAAGCTTTACTCTACGAAGCTAAAAAACAGAACGTACCTGTAGGAGGTCACTGTCCGATTGTTTTCAACATGAGTGAAGTTGCTCGGGAGGGTATGGGTACATTCGAACATTTATTTGGAATTCTTCTGGCATGTTCTTCAAATGAAGATTCAATCAGGCAGCAGTTGATTCAGACAGCTACGCAATACAACAGTTCTTTTGATGATATTGTAAGATTATTATACTGGGTTCAAACAGATGAAATTCTGAAAACGCATGATCCGGTAAAGGCTCACAAGCTATTTTCGGATTTAAAGAAAAGTGGAAGTTATCAGTGTCCGAATTTTATATTGTGGGACGGATGGTTGAAGTTAAATGAAACGTTGACAACTAATGATGACCGGTTTAAATATGTCCCCGATTCATATTTAAAAACCTGGAGAAAGCTGAGTGCAAATCCGATGAGTGCAAAATTAAGTGATGAGGATTTTATGTACGCAAAAGAAATCATCGGAAAAAATTTTGAAATACTTCAATTGCTTTGTGAAGCAGGAGTTCCCATGATAGCTGGTACGGATGTGAGCTGGACAAATCCGTATAATTTTCCCGGTTTTGGTTTGCATGATGAACTGAATTTGCTGGTAAAAGCAGGTTTGACCCCAATGGAAGCTATACAAGCTGCAACAAAAAACGCTGCAACCGTACTGGGGGTACTTGATAAGACAGGGACCGTGGAACCGGGGAAACAAGCCGATCTCGTTCTCCTGGATGCAAATCCACTGGAAAACATCAACAACACCCGAAAAATAAATGCAGTATTCAGGGCAGGTAGATATTTGTCAAGAGCAGATTTGGATACTATGCTTCAAAAGGAAGAGACAATGGTTCAGTATATGAAATAATGTGTCAAAAGATTCATTTTACATTTTACTTCTTTCAAAACATACAATCATGAAAAAAAATGCGCAACAGCGTCGGGATCTGTCCCTTGTCGTTTCCATATTGGCTTTTCTGTGCTGGGGTTTGGTTTCATGTAATAAACCGTTGCTGAAAACGGGTGAAGGGAATCTCCCCGTTTCCGGAGGGAAAATATGGTATAAAGTATCCGGCAACGGAACCGGAATACCGGTTGTCCTGATCCACGGCGGTCCCGGTGCTTCCAGCTTTTACCTAAAGCCATTTGAAGAATTGGGAAATGATCGTCAGGTCATTCGTTACGATCAGCTTGGTAGTGGAAAATCTACCTACACGGAAGACACAACCATGTTCACGATTGAGCAAAGAGTGACGGAACTCGATTCGCTGCGAAAAGCGTTGGGTATCAACACATGGAATCTGTTGGGGCATTCTTTCGGGACGATGGTCGCTCTTGAATATTACGCAGCCTTTCCCGATCATGTTGCCTCCCTTATCTTTGCAGGTCCCTGCTTCGATGTCCCGGCATATGAAGAGAATTGCAGACTGCTTCTCAAAACCCTGCCCGATTCATTACAAAAAGCAGTTGCTGAAGCCGACTCCTCGAGTGACTATATAAATCTGCGCTATCAGGATGCCCTGACCATGTTCAACGATCTCTATGGTTCACGAAAACCGGACAGGGTAGAAACTGACAGCATTATGGCTACCTTTAACGTAGTCTTGAA
The DNA here is from genome assembly GCA_002408485.1 of Proteiniphilum sp. UBA5283. Classification (GTDB taxonomy): domain Bacteria; phylum Bacteroidota; class Bacteroidia; order Bacteroidales; family Dysgonomonadaceae; genus Proteiniphilum. The sequence goes on from DHSP01000001.1 coordinate 10,428, forward strand.
CTACTATATGCTGGGGCCAAGCGATATTTCAATCATTGGTACATTAAAAGATTAC
>DHSP01000001.1:10629-15978 GCA_002408485.1 Proteiniphilum sp. UBA5283
AAGATTACAATAGTACCCCGTATCTGTCCAAGATCAGAGTCCCCACACTCTTTACTGTCGGCGAATTCGACACATCGGGACCCCAACTGGTTAAAAGTTTTTCAGAACAAGTGGCCGGCAGCGAGTATTATGTATTTCCCAATTCGGCTCATATAACCATGTGGGATGCGGAAGAAGAAAACGTTCGGGTAGTGCGTAATTTCTTATTATCGGCAGACGCGTGCATCCAATCAGTATCCGGATCGAACCAAAACAGGTAAATAAATGTTAGACAACAACCCCGCCACCATCTCAAACAATGTGCGGGCGAAGTGATCGATTTACAAATTTACATGCGTGAATATGAACCGGACAACTATTTCCCCCGAACAAGCCGACAGCCTGTTTGCCACCCTGAAAATGCGCTTCGAACAAAACATGCATCGCCATCCCAATGTAAAGTGGAGAGATGTACAACAAAGACTGGAAAATAATCAGGACAAACTGTGGTCGCTCAACGAAATGGAGGAGACCGGCGGAGAGCCCGATGTAATAGGTTATGATACCAAAACCGGGGAATACATATTTTGTGACTGCTCGCCCGAAAGTCCCAAAGGTCGCCGGAGCCTATGCTACGATGAGGCTGCCTTAAAATCACGCAGGGAAAACAAGCCCAAAGGCAGTGCATTGGGCATGGCCAAGGAGATCGGCATTGACCTGTTGGACGAAATGCAATACAACAACCTCCAGAAACTGGGAGAGTTCGACACCAAGACCTCCAGCTGGGTAGTCACATCCGATGACGTGCGAGAAAGGGGCGGTGCCCTTTTCGGCGATTCCCGATATGGGCGCACCTTCATCTATCACAACGGAGCCGAATCCTACTACGCTGCACGAGGCTTCAGGGGAATGCTTAAGGTATGAGAAAGTTGCGTTATTTTAAATTAAGCCCATTCCCAAAGCCAGAGAAATAAAGATGAGCATGACAGCTACCAGGAGTTGGATGCTTCGCAGGGTTACTTTTTTCAGCACCCTTTTGCCCATATATGCCCCTGCAATTGCCGACAGGGTTGCCGAAATTAAAAGCATCAGATTTTCGTGCAGGTTTGCTGATGTGAACCGGGTGGCATAAACAGAAAGTCTTGTAAAATCGACCAGACAAGCAATAACAACGCCGGTGGCAATGTATGCCTCTTTTGACAAACCGCTTTTTATCAGGAATGCACTGCGTATGGCTCCCTGAATGCCGGATAGACCACCAAAAAAACCGCTCAATACTCCGCCCCATACTAATTTGTCTTTACCGAATTGAACTTTTTGGAAGGAAGGCGTAATTTCAAGTATCGAAAACAGAATTAACAACAGGGCAATCATCAGCTTCACGGGGGTGACCTCAAAAGTCTTGCCCCAAAGTTCGTAATGTAAAAGCGTAGGGAGCACGGTAATTTTTAGCAACAGCCATGCCCCTGCAAACGAAGCAAATATTGCCGGAATTCCAAAACGCAATAAAACTGCTTTATCGGTATTCCTGCCAACCAGTGCAATTTTGAAAAGGTTATTGGTGAAATGTACCACGCCTGTGAGTGCAATGGCAACATCAATCGGGAAAAATATTGCAAAGACAGGGGTTAATATTGTTCCAAGCCCGAAGCCGGAAAAGAACGTCAACACGGCTGTAAAAAAAGCCGCCACACAAATGACTATTATCTCCATACAAACATATTATAAAATTCATAATTAAAAAAGGATGTGTGCTTGCTTAAGTGAAATAAATGATTCTAAACTTATTCGAGAGCAGGGAGAGTGGAATGTGCACAGAACCCTGGCATACCCTGCATCGAACTCTTCCACCGTGCGTACATCCAAAAGCTGGGCACCGTGGTCAATTTTCTCTTTTAACTCCGTTAGAATACAGTTAAAAGCCGAAGGACCGTTTTTTATCTCTTCAATTTTCCCGACTTCATGGCTTGTAGTTTGACCACACCGGAATCTGTTATAAAGCATGAACACCCCAATGGGTATAAAGGTTTATGACACTTCCGTTGCACGCTGCTGAACCATTAATCTTCATCAATTGTCCAAAAATGAAAAATTCAGTGTTCCCACCCCTCAACCCGTGGCTGTCAGCAAAAGTTCATCCAGTTGTTGTACGGGCAGTATCAACAGCCGACCCTTTTATTAAGGTGAATAAACATCTATTTTTATTTGAAAGCCAAAATAGTTATTTTTACAGATTCATTTTAAATTCAAAAAAGAAGATTATGCTCACAGCAGAGATACACACCGCAAAAGGGATCATGAAAGTAAAGTTTTACGAGGAAGATGCCCCAAACACCGTGGCCAATTTTGTGAAACTGGCCGAGGAGGGTTTATGAAAAGAATACGCATCATTATCACAGTCCTTATTCTGTCCATTCTCCTGGGTGGTGTTCTTTACATAAACCCTCTCCTGCCGATTATCACCGGCTATGCAGCCAAAAACCTGTCGTCGGGCCTGTTTGTGGCCAACCGCACACAGGAGTCGATGGAGGCGACCGACCTGAATTTCTCCTTTATCCGATTCGTAAAAAACAGCGTCGACACCAGGAGCAAGAGCGTAAGAAGTCGCTTCCTCTGGCACACGTCTCATACTACTTTCGTGAATGGCTATGGCAGCATCCTGGTAAACGACTATCCGGTGAACGATATTCAGGCACGCCCCTACCCGGTTGTGCCGGTTTTACCCGAACAACCCGACACCATCGCCTGGCCGATGGGGAATTTGATTGCCGACACCATCCCTTCGGGAGTAGACATGCAGAAGCTCAACCTGGCCATGGAGCAGGCATTTGCCGATACCATCCCCTACAAGGGTACCTTCGCGGTGATGGTGGTCTATCGGGGCCAGCCGGTTGCCGAAAAGTACGCCGAGGGATTGGGGCCAGAGAACCGCTTCCTGAGCTGGTCGATGGCCAAAAGCTTTACCAACGCCCTGACAGGCATCCTGGCGAAAGAGGGGAGGCTGGATATTTATGCACCCGCCCACGTGGAGGAGTGGCAGAGCGACGAAAGACGCAGCATCTCCATCCACAATCTGATGCAGATGAACAGTGGTTTGAAATGGAACGAAGATTATGGGAACAGCTCCGATGTGAACAACATGCTGCACAAGGAAGGCGATATGGCCCGGTTTGCCAGTTCGAAACCGCTCGAATATCCCCCGGGGTCGGTATTTGAATATTCATCGGGATCCACCAACATTGTCTCTTACCTGCTGCGCAGGGCTATTGGCAACGATGCGGAGTATTATGCTTTCCCGCGCGAAAAGCTTTTCAATAAAATTGGGATGCGCAGTGCTGTTTTTGAGGTGGATGCATCGGGTACGTTCGTGGGGGCATCCTACCTCTATGCCTCCCTGCGCGACTATGCCCGCTTCGGATTGCTCTACCTGAACAACGGAAACTGGCTGGGCGAGCAGATCCTGCCCAAAAACTGGGTGGAATACACTACCACAGAGGCAACCGGATCCGACGGAATATACGGTGCATTTTTCTGGCTGAACAAAGCCGGCACCGACTATCCCGATGTACCTCGCGACATGTATTCTTGCAACGGCCACGACGGGCAGTTCATCTACATCATCCCATCGAAAGAACTGGTGATTGTCCGCACCGGTTTCTCCCAAAAAGACGAGTTTGACCAAAACGGATTTGTGGCCGCAATAGTAGATGCGATACAATAAAAAGATGATTGTTGTGGACTGGTAAACTTAACCGCGGCAACGTTTGTTATGCTCTATGGTAAGAGCAATATTGCACAAAATTCAAAAAACCAGGGACAATGAACGTAGCAGTCTGGGACACCTATGTAACCAAAAGAGACGGGAGTGTGATGCATTTTGACATTATCGCTCCAGCGGAAACCAGTGATAAAGAACAAATATACAAGTACGGAAGAGAGTTCCTGAAAACGAAAGATCAGGAAGGGCAGCCACTCGCCTCCAAAGAGTGTCAGTTTTGTCACATTGAAGCATTGAAGCCTGAATGGGAGGAGGACATCAGGCGAAAGGGGTATTCTATTGTGGAAATGGAAAACTGTCGTGAAACTCTCTGACAATTCCTCGGGAAATTTGTGATCACTTAATCATCACGTATAGGATATTTACAAATCGAAGGTCTATGATTTACATTGCCCTTTTCAGGGGAATCAACGTAGGTGGAAATAACAAAGTGGACATGAGAAAACTCAAAACCACATTTGATTCCCTGAATTTTACCAATGTCGCCACCTATATCAACTCCGGAAACATTCTGTTCGAGGAATCGCTGAAAGGAGAAGAGGAACTGACGCAAATGATTGAAGAAGCCGTCAGAAAGGATTTTCAGTTGAAGATAAAAGTAATTGTAATAAACAGCGAACAGTTGAACTCCATTTGCCGGGAACTACCTACCACATGGGTGAAAAACGAAAGCATGCGGACAGACGTGATGTTTCTGCGGGAGAAGTACGACCGGCCGGAGGTGCTGGAGAAAATACAGATCACCCCGGTGGATAACGTGAAATACGTCCCGGGTGCTATATTGTGGAATGTGAAAGGAGCAGATTACAGCCACAGCGGGATGATGAAGCTGATGGGCACGGAACTATACAGAAATATGACTATCCGGAATGTAAACACGGTGCGCAGACTTCATCAAATAATCACGGATGAGTATGGGCGATAGCATCGGGATCATCCTATGATCGTGCAGAAGAAATAAAGAACTTCGTTATTGAATTATTTTCTTGAAAAACATTTCCCGGAAAAACACAACCCATATGTTGTTTGTTTATAAACAATAGCATTATTTATAATCAGCATATGAAACCACCGGTTCAATTTGCGGCAACGTCTGATCAGTAGACAGGACGTCCGCCCAATCAATTGCGCACAGACTTTGGTCGATTCTTTCTCTCAATGCCATTTCGCCATGTGGCACATATTGGTTATTAGCTAAAATCCTGGTTGGAAACAGAATATCCATGTTTTTCAAAAGCGTACAATTATGAAAAGTTTGTTGTTTTATGTCTTCATTTTGCTCCCGTCTATTCTCTTCGGGCAGGATGACCTGAAGAAATCAGCCGAAGATTTTATGAAAGGATACTACAAATTATTTGAAGAAAAAAAGTGGAATTTGGTTACGGAAACGTATGCTGAAGATGCACAGGTAGTTTGGATGAATGGAATGGTTTTATCTTTGTATGAAATGATGAAGCCGGTATTGGAAAAAAATAAAACAGAAATGACCAGCGATAAAGTCGATGTGAAGTGGATTTTATCAGACATTACGGGTCCAAATTCAGTACTCGTTACTACGAGATACATAGAAACGACTGACCGCACGGGAAATA
>DHSP01000001.1:16129-47461 GCA_002408485.1 Proteiniphilum sp. UBA5283
ACGGGAAATACAGCAGCCATTTTTAAAGCCGGAAATGCAATCAACCACGGATGGGTACTTATCTTGAGCATGATAGAGCATTTCAAGAACGCAGGAATATCTCCGGCAGAATCCGGCAAAATGATCGGGGCAAGATTTGCAAAGACCTGGGATCCATCCATGGGATTTGAAGCATTGGCTTCAGGATTTAATTGGGGACTTCAGATCATGTCAACGTATGTTGAAGTGCTGGAAAGAAATAATAGAACCTTCAAGGCTAAATTTCTTTCACCGGCGACATACGAAAGCTGGAATGTAACCAAAGAGGATTTACTTGTTTGTTCTCAAAACACCTGGCAGGAAATTGCAGATTACATGGGAGGAATCTGTTCTTTGACAGAAGACGGCAATTATTGGATAATTACGATGACAAAGAAACCGGATTAATCATTCATACGAAGGGAAAATAGGCTTGCCTCTTTTTCCACGCTCAAATGGTGAGCAACAGAAAACTGAGCTATAAAAGGATTTCCGTTGGATTTAAATAGCGAATCAATGTTCTTCCGGAAAAGGGTACCGACCGGAAAGTAAATGATTGGGGATTTACGAAGTGAACCGTACTGGATTCGAACCAGTGGCCTCTGCCCTGTCAAGGCAGCGCTCTAAACCAGCTGAGCTAACGGTTCAGGGGCTGCAAATTTAAGCAAAAATATAGATATTTGAAAACTATAATAATAAATAATCCTATCTTTCCTCCATAAATCCTCCTCTTATGATTTTTATCACACGCGCTTGGAAATAGGCAGATTTTCATGTAATTTTATGCTGTTTTAAAATCGCCAAGTGCGAGGCGGCGATTAAAACCGCAAATTTTACTCTATCTTTGTGCTTTTTGAACAGACAGACTCCAATCATTTAAACATCAACCGATGAAAAGATGCATCATAACGGTATTCGTTGTTCTGACACTTAGTACCCCGTTTATCAATGCGCAACAGAACGACTCCATCAAAAACGAAATACTTAGCCGGCATGCCAGTGATCTCGAAATGATCTCCAAAGGTCGTTCGCTCACCCTGGAACATCTGCGGAATGGAGATCTGTCTGCCTTAAAAGAGGTGAAAGATTATCTTGCCGGTGAAATATACAATCCTTACAAAGTTTATCTTCCTGTTGAGTACTGGCTGCTTTCGTTCTGGACCGAAGATTATGTTGAATTACTCCATGAAGCTAAGCTGTTTTCTGCTGACACCCACTGGAATGGTGACAGTTACTGGCAGATGGATGAAAGGTTCAGGACCACATCCATGTTGAGAATGATTTCCGATACCGATCGTCTCCATGAGGAGGTGGGAAAGAAATCTGCAGAATCCTATTTGCCGCTGACTGTTAACATAGACAATGCGGAACTGAGCATGGAAGAGAAGGAGTTCCTCAAATTGTGGCTCTATGCTCTTCTTTTTACACCCGAAAGAGTGGACGATGAACAGGAGATGGAGGAGATGAATTCTATGGCAACCCAATTTCTGGATACCTACGGAGAAGGTGAGTATGCCGGCTACACACGCCGGTTTATCCGTTACCGGTTCCGGCCCGGAGACTGGGGGCTCGGATATGAATTTTATCTGGGTTATAATACGCTAACAGGTGGTCTGAGTAGACATTTTAGCAACAATGTGGCCGGAGGTTTCGCGCTGGATGTGCTCTACAGGGATTTAGATCTCTCCCTGCGCTTCAACTATTCTTCCACCAAAACCAAGCGGGAGGTTGTGAATAAGGAAGTCGTCTGGCCGGTCAATGTCAAGGGATATCTGGTGGGGGCCGACCTAACACTTCAGTACCCGGTTTACCAAAGGCGTGATATCAAATTTTCGCCTTTCATCGGGATCGGGGGAATGGGCATGGGTCCCACAGATACAGAGATAAAGAATCATCCCGAGCTGGGCGATTTTGATGAATTGTCGGCGCTGAACTATCTGATCGGACTGGATCTGAAACTGAACACCTGGAACAAAACGACAGACCTCTCCCGCAATGGAGGAACCTATCTGGGATTACGCTATACTTTTTACATGCCCAACTACAGCAAAAAACAGGATCTGTTAGAAGGGAACATGCACATGATCACGCTTAGTTTTGGCGGCTTCGGGCGTCCTGTGAAAAGAGATTTCTAAGTGCAGATAAAGCAAAGCCCACGCATTATTTCTGCCCTATTCCGCTATAGCTGAAGCCATAAGAGGCCAGTTCTTCCTTACTGTAAATATTGCGGCCATCGACAACCAGATGGTTGTTCATGATTTTTTTCAAAATGGACCAGTTGGGCATGCGAAACTCTTTCCACTCGGTGGGCACAATCAGCGCATCGGCTTCGTTAGCGGCATCATAAATATCGGCAGCATAGTAAATATTATCGTCCAGGTATTTGCGTGCTTCCTGCATCGCTGCCGGATCGTAGGCACGTACCTTTACACCGGCATTGAGCAAGCTCCTAATCAGGGTGAGCGACGGCGCATCACGCATATCGTCGGTCTCCGGCTTAAAGGATAATCCCCACACTGCCACTGTCTTCCCTTCGACATCGCTGTTGAACCAGCTGTTAAATTTTTGAAACAAAATGGTCTTTTGGCGGTTGTTCACCTCCTCCACCGCCTTAATCACGGACATCTCATATCCCACATCTTCTCCTACCTTCATGATGGCGCGGATATCCTTGGGGAAGCAACTCCCTCCATAGCCGCAACCGGGGTAAAGAAAGCTTCTGCCAATACGGGAGTCACTCCCCATTCCACGGCGCACCATATTTACATCGGCTCCCACCCGTTCACACAGGTTGGCGATGTCGTTCATAAAGCTGATACGGGTGGCGAGCATGGCGTTGGACGCATACTTGGTCATTTCGGAAGACAAAATATCCATAAAGATGACCCGGAAATTATTGAGAAGAAAAGGGCGGTATAGCTTCGACATCAACTCCTCAGCATCTTTGCTCTCAACACCCACAATTACCCGGTCGGGGCTCATAAAATCGTTCACGGCAGCCCCTTCCTTCAAAAATTCGGGATTGGAAGCCACATCAAACCTCAGATCCTGCAACCCCCTCTCATCCAGTCTCTTCCGGACTACATCCCTGATCCTGAATGAGGTACCAACAGGAACCGTACTTTTGGTCACAATAAGCAACGGATTGCTCATATTATCGGCAATTGTATCGGCAACCGTCATCACATACGAAAGGTCGGCATTGCCCTCTTCATCGGAAGGGGTACCTACTGCAATAAAAACAATCTGCATTTCGTTCAGTATTGAAGACAGATCGGTCGTAAAATGGAGCCGTCCGGCTTCGTAATTCCGCATCACAATGGTCTTAAGGCCGGGTTCGTAGATAGGAATGATCCCATTTTTCAAACCATCAATTTTATCTTTGTCGATATCCACACAGGTCACGTCCACACCCATCTCGGCAAAACAAGCTCCCGAAACCAGACCTACATACCCCGTACCCACAATTGCAATTCTCATAATATATCTGTTTAAACTTAATTCGTTTTCTCCTTTGCTGAATGTTGAATATTCCCCGTCAGATTTCTGAATCATGATACCGGTCTCTTTCTCATGCCGTTCCCCTCAAAACCTATCTCCGTTAAGGGGAGCGCTAAAAGCCGATTCCTGATTCACCGACATCTTTTTCTTTAAATTATTTACTGGATAAAGAACCGTCAACAGGCTGATCAGACTCACCACGACAAAGACAATCAGCAAATCACCTACCTTCAGAATTACCGGATAGGCATCGATGATGTATGCACCGGGGGTATCGCTTAATTTTAAAAGGCCAAACTGCTGTTGCAGCAGACAGAGTATCACCCCGGTAACAATACCTGACACAATCCCGATCAATGTGATAAGCCATCCTTCGTAGAGGAAGATGCGGGAAATTAACCGATTGGAGGCACCCATATTCTGCAGGCTCCTGACATCCTCTTTCTTCTCCACGATGAGCATGGAAAGCGAACCGACTACATTAAACACGGCAATCAGCAAAATAAATGCCAATATGAGAAAGGTCACCCATTTTTCGATCTGCAGCATGCGGTACGATTCACGCTGTTGTTCAAACCGGTCCTCCACAAGGAAATTGTCTCCCAGAATACGTTCCATCTCCCGTTTAATCTTGTTTACAGATGCACCGGGATCAAGTTTGATTTCGAGTGAAGTCACCTCTGTCGCGTAATTAAACAGTTCGCGGGCAAGCTCAATAGGAATAATGGCCATCTGCTCGTCGTATTCCGGCTGATTAAGCCCGAAAACTCCTCCTATCTGGACATAGCCGGTGGCGAATGCAGCAGCCGGATTGGCCAGGTTCACCCTCACGTCGCGCCGCGGTGCATAGATTTCAATGGGATTGATAAAACCGGGGCGCACACCGAGAGTAACAGCCAGTCCTGCCCCCAGTGTCGTATAATCCACCACATCTTCACGCAGCCTGAACGACCCGTCGACCATCAGCTTATCCATTTCGGTCATCACCTTAAAATCTTCCGATACGCCTTTCATGTGCACCGGCACCTGCTGATCTTCGAACGTAAACAACGCATTTTCTTCAAGGGACTCGGAGATCAACTGCACGCCGGGGAGCTGCAACGCCTGATCAAATGCCGGGGTATGGTAGTCGAACACCTTTCCCTGCTTCACGGAAATTTTCAAATCGGGATCGATGGCACTGAACATATCTTCCACGATACCGCCAAAGCCGTTAAAAACAGAGAGCACACACACCATAGCCATAGTGGCTATGGCGATTCCGCACACGGATATTAGAGAAATCACATTGATGGCATTGTGCGATTTCTTCGAAAAAAGGTACCTCCGAGCAATGAAAAAAGATAGGTTCATATTGCAATGCACATTTTCACGGGACAGCATAAGGTAAGCATACGTATCCCCTCAGCTCATGTAGTAAAAAACGTTCAACAGAGAGCTATTTTAACGGTCTTTCAGCAACCTGTCTATGTTTTCAATGTAATCCAGCGAATCGTCCACATGGAACGTGAGTTCCGGAACAACCCGCAGTTGTTTACCCACTCTTTTTCCAAGTTCAAAACGTACCGACTTGACGTTTGCATTGATGTTGACCACCAGTTCTTCTGCTTTCTCTGAGGGAAATATGCTCAGGTACACATGGGCAAGGCCCAGATCGGGCGACACACGCACGTTGGTTACCGATATAAACATCCCCTGCATCTTCTTTGTCTCAAGCAAGAATATCTCGCTGAGCTCCTTCTGTATCAGCCTGTTTACTTTTTGCTGTCTGTTTGAATCCATATTTTTATCTCTTTCTGATGAGCGTTAACCCGTCACGAACAGGCAATATCACCTTCTCCACCCTGGTGTCTTCCGACACCCTCTTGTTAAAGTCAAGAATACCTTTTGTAGACCAATCGTTGCTTTTTACCTTCTCTAAAACCTTGCCATACCATAGTGTATTATCCGCAAGGATGAATCCCCCCTTTTTCATTTTCGGCAATAGCGCTTCGTAATGTGCCCAATAAGACTCTTTGTCGCCGTCCATAAAAGCCAGATCGAAACTTTCGTCGGCAAAGAGAGGTATAATTTCCAGCGCATCGCCAATATGAAGTGTGATCTTCGCTCCATGCTCCGATTCGGCAAAGTTTGCACGGGCAATATCTTCTATTTCATCGTCGATCTCGATGGTGTGCAGTTCACCGCCCTCATCAAGACCTTCGGCTAAACAAAGTGCCGAATAACCAACAAAAGTACCTATCTCCAGAATTCGTTTCGGATGGATCATCTGTGTTAGCATCTTCAAAAGCCTGCCCTGCAGATGCCCTGAATTCATGTTGGTCTGCAACATCCTCACATGTGTGTCGCGGTCGATCTTCCTCAGAAGTTCCGGCTCAGCATCGCTGTGTGCAAGGATATACTCCTCCAGTCTGCCGTCTGTTTGCATTATTCCGTATAATCGGGTAAATTGTATTTCTCTTTTGCTTCCAGTATTCGCCACACTTCGGAAATTTCCAGATAAGTGGTGCCGCCCACCTCCCCGAAGCTCCCACCCAGATAGGCCACGCGGTCTTTGGGTGCGATCAGCTTCTTTTCCATCAACCTGCGTATGGCTTCGGTGAAATAGGCCCTTCGGCTCTCCTTCGTATTGCCGTCGCCCTTTCCCGTCTGAAGCTCAGCCAGAATACCATAGGAGAGTGCCAGCTCCCGCGCCAGACGTCCCGTGGTGGTGATGGCATAAACGGGACTTTTCCCCCGGAATGCCGCCAGCACACGCGCAGTCTTACCGGTATGACTGTCTGTCACAATGGCTTTCACATTCAGCCGTACGGATGACTTCACCGCCTGCTTAGCCAAAAACTCCGTCACATCACGATCATCTTCGGGATTGTACGGCACACGGATATCGTTCTCGGTCAGCTTGGTCAGTTCTGCCTCGTATGCGGTTTTGGCCATGGTGCGCACCGCTTCAACCGGATACTTGCCATAGGCTGTCTCCCCGCTGAGCATCACCGCGTCGGTGCGGTAATAGATGGCATTGGCAATGTCGGTAATTTCGGCACGCGTGGGACGCGGGTTCTGGATCATCGAGTGCAACATTTGTGTAGCCACAATCACCGGTTTCTTGTGTTGTATGGCTTTCTTAATGAGTACACGCTGTATTCCGGGTATCTTCTCCTGAGCGACCTCTATACCCAGATCACCCCGTGCTACCATAATGCCATACGCTGCTTCCAGGATTTCGTCGGCATTATCTACACCTTCCTGATTTTCAATCTTGGCGATGATCTTGATGGGGCTTTTCAGTTCGTTCAGGATCTCCTGTACAGCCAGTACATCTTCCTTATTGCGCACAAAGGAGTGGGCAATGAAATCCACATCGTGCTTCACCGAAAGAGCGATGAAGTTTCTGTCGCGGGAGGTGATGGCCGGCAGATTGATCCGCACACCCGGAATGTTCACACTTTTGCGACTTCCGATAATGCCGTCGTTCATCACACAGCAAAGCAGGTAGTCCTTGTTTACTTCTGTTACTTTCAGGTCTATCTCGCCGTCGTCAATCAGGATATCATCATCTACATGCATCTCCTCGGTGATGTTGGAGTAGGAAATGTAAATGGTTTCTCTCGAGGATATACCCGACGGGTTACCCACAATTTTTATTATGTCGCCTGTCTTCAGCTCGATAGGACTTTCAGCTACCGTAGTGCGGATCTCGGGGCCTTTGGTATCCACAAGGATTGCAATCTGGGGCGACACCTGCCGTACATTATTGATAATATTCAGGAAGCCTTCCTCGTTGAGATGGGCGGAATTGAGTCGTACCACATTCATTCCGGCATCAAACAGCTCCTCCAGAAAAGGGATATCACATCGTTTGTCGGAAATAGTGGCGATAATTTTTGTTTGTTTAAGCATATTATATATTGATATTTCAAACTATGTAACGTTTGGATTTACTTTTTGTTTTGCGACTTAATCGCCTCAACAGCCAAACGATAAGAATCCAGACCAAAGCCAGCTATTACACCCAGGCAAACGGCAGTCAGCATCGATTGATGGCGAAACTCCTCCCGCGCATGTACGTTGGAGATATGCACCTCTACCACGGGCGACGAAACAGCCTTGATGGCATCGCGGATGGCGACCGACGTATGGGTGTATCCGCCGGCATTAAGGATAATTCCGGCACTGTCAAAACCAGCCTCTTGTATTTTGTCGATAAGTTCGCCTTCAATGTTCGACTGGTAATAACCGATTTCAATGTCTGGATAACCGGACCGAAGCCGGGTCAAAAAATCGTTGAAATTATCCTGTCCGTATACATTTGGCTCACGCACGCCAAGCAGATTGAGGTTGGGCCCGTTAATGATCTGAATCTTCATAGTTGTATCTTCTTTATCTTGGATCTTGGGTTTCTTGTCTTGCGTCTTATTGCAACCGCAAAGATACGACAATATTTTTGTAGTTATATTCGTGAAACCACTGAGGGCATCACCCGTTGTGACGCCCTCAGCAACAAATAAATGTATGTTCAGATTAGTTCTCCTCGTCGGCTGTAACCTCTACTGCATCGCCTGCGGCGGCATCACCAAAACTGGCATGTGCCATCCGCTGATAGGAGCGATAACGCCATTGCGCATTCTCCCGGGCGGCATCAAAAAGTTCATCTGCCTGTTTCGGGAACGATTTGATCAGTTGCGTATACCGCACTTCACCCAGAAGAAAGTCCTTGAACTTACTCCAATCCGGCTCTTTGCTGTCGAGCTGGAACGGATTCCGGCCCTCTGCCTCCAGACGTGGGTCGTAGCGCCACAGGTGCCAGTATCCACATTCCACGGCTTCTTTCTGTTCCGTCTGTGCGCTTCCCATTCCCTTTTTCAGACCATGGCTGATACAGGGTGAATAGGCGATGATGAGCGACGGGCCATGATATGATTCAGCTTCCTTCAACGCTTTGAGGTAGTGTCCCTGGTTGGCGCCCATAGCCACTTGTGCAACATAAACATATCCATAGGTGGTAGCAATCATACCCAGGTCTTTTTTGCGGATCCGTTTTCCGGCAGCCGCAAATTTAGCAACAGCCGCAATGGGTGTCGACTTCGACGATTGCCCCCCCGTATTGGAGTAAACCTCGGTATCGAGCACCAGCACGTTGATATCCTGTCCGCTAGCCAACACATGATCCAGGCCACCGAAACCGATATCGTATGCCCATCCGTCGCCACCAAATACCCAGATCGACTTCTTCGCTAAGTATTTTTCCATAGAGAGGATCTCGCGGGCTATCTTGTTGTCGGAACCACGCAAAGAAGAGACAATCTCTGTCGAAACACGTTTCGACTCTTCCAGATCCTCTTTGTGATCGATCCACAGCTGGAAAAGTGCCTTTTGTTCGTCGGAGAATGCGTCAGACTGCATTCCCTGCAACATCAGCTCCCGGAGATGGTTGCGCATACTGTTATTGGCAATCACAAAACCGTATCCGAACTCGGCATTGTCTTCGAACAGGGAGTTGGCCCATGCCGGCCCTTTACCTTCTTCGTTTTTCGTGTAAGGTGTGGCCGGTGCTGATGCACCGTAAATTGATGAACAACCTGTAGCATTGGCAATCATCATCCTGTCGCCATACAACTGAGTGATCAGTTTAATATAGGGAGTTTCTCCACAGCCGGAACAGGCGCCGGAAAATTCGAACAGCGGCTTGGCAAACTGTGAGTTTTTCACATTCATCTTCACATCCACCAGATGGGCTTTGCTCGAAACATTCTCCAGCATGTAATCCCAGTTCTTCTGGTTATCGAGTTGTGAGGCAATGGGCACCATCTCGAGTGCTTTCTCTCCTTTTTTGCCCGGGCACACATCGGCACAGTTGCCGCAACCCAGACAATCGAGTACGTCCACCTGGATGCGGAAGCCCATACCGGCAAACTGTCTGCCTTGTGCCTTCAGAATCTCTACTCCTTCACCAGCACCCTTCACTTCCTCCTCATCGAGGACAAAGGGGCGGATGGTAGCGTGGGGACAAACATAGGCACACTGATTACACTGAATACAGTTTTCGGGCTGCCAGACAGGTACGTTCACAGCGACTCCTCTTTTTTCATAGGTAGTGGTTCCCTGCTCCCAGGTGCCGTCTTCACGACCACTGAAAGCCGATACCGGGAGGCTGTAACCGCGTTGTGCATTTACCGGACGCACCACCTTTTGAATAAATTCCGGAGCATCGTCGGTCGAGTCTGCAGTAACCTGCAGCGTAGCCCACTCTTTGGGTACTTCCACCTCTTCCACTTCCCCGCCGCGATCTACGGCAGCATAGTTCATTTTCACCACTTCTTCCCCCTTCTTGCCGTATGATTTGACAATGAATTTCTTCATCTGTTCCACAGCAAGATCATAAGGGATGACGTTGGATATCTTGAAGAAGGCCGACTGCAGGATGGTATTGGTGCGGTTTCCCAGGCCAATCTCATCGGCAATGGCAGTGGCATTGATGATGTATAGCTTGATGTTGTTGACCGCAAAATACTGTTTCACATGATCCGGCAGATGATTAGCCACCTCCTCTTTCGTCCACAACGAGTTGAGCAGGAAGGTTCCGTTCTTCTTCAGGCCAGCAGTCACATCGTAGAGATAGAGATAGGCCGGCACATGACATGCCACAAAGTTGGGCGTGTTCACCAGGTAGGTAGAACGAATGGCGTTGTCGCCAAAGCGGAGGTGAGAGCAGGTAAAACCTCCCGACTTCTTGGAGTCGTAGGCAAAATAGGCCTGCACATACTTGTCGGTATTATCTCCGATAATCTTGATCGAGTTCTTATTGGCACCCACTGTGCCGTCGGAGCCCAAACCGTAAAACTTGGCCTCATAGGTAGTTTCATCCATGGAAACCTCTTCCTTCACAGGGAGTGACTTGAATGTCACGTCGTCCACGATGCCGATGGTAAAATCATTTTTCGGCATGGACATCGTCAGGTTTTCAAACACAGAAATAATCTGCGAGGGGGTGGTATCCTTTGAGGAAAGACCGTAAATACCTCCCACAATTTCGGGTGCACCCTCCTTGCCGTAGTAGCAATCCTTCACATCGAGATAGAGTGGCTGTCCGGTAGCTCCCGGCTCTTTGGTCCGGTCAAGCACGGCGATACGTTTCGCCGTGGCAGGCACGACAGAAAGGAATGCCGATGCCTTAAACGGACGATAGAGATGCACGGCTACCACACCCACTTTCTCACCCTGAGCGGTCAGGTGATCCACAACTTCCCGAATAGTTTCGGTTACGGAACCCATGGCGATAATCACGCGTTCGGCTTCAGGATCTCCATAGTAGTCGAACAACCCATATTTGCGGCCAGTAACCACCGCCAATTTTTCCAGGTATTTCTCCACCACGTCGGGTACGGCATCGTAAAACGGATTGGATGCTTCGCGTGCCTGAAAATAAATATCGTCATTCTGTGCTGTTCCCCGGGCTACAGGTGCATCAGGACTCAGCGCCCTATCGCGAAAACCTTTCAACGCCTCCTGGTTAATCAGCGGAGCCAGGTCGTCGTTCGACAAAGCTTCTATCTTCTGAATCTCGTGTGAGGTACGGAATCCGTCGAAGAAATGAAGGAAAGGCACCCGGCTTTCAATCGCTGCCAGATGAGCTACCGCGGCAAGGTCCATTACCTCCTGTACCGAGCCTGTGGCAAACAGTGCAAAACCGGTCGGACGGGCAGCCATCACATCTTGCTGATCGCCAAAGATGGACAACGCGTGAGATGCCAGGGCACGTGCCGACACATGAAATACGCCCGGCAGCAGCTCTCCAGCCATTTTGTACATGTTGGGAAGCATCAGCAACAATCCTTGCGATGCAGTAAAGGTAGAAGTGAGGGCTCCTGCCTGTAACGAACCATGCATAGCACCTGCAGCACCTGCTTCCGATTGCATTTCCTGCACCAGAACGGGTTGACCGAAAATGTTTTTTCTTCCGGCAGCAGCCCATTCATCCACATACTCTGCCATCGTGGATGATGGTGTAATCGGGTAAATTGCAGCCACTTCACTGAACATATAGGCGATATGAGCAGCTGCCTGATTACCGTCGCAGGTTAAGTAATTCTTTTTTTTAGTCATAATTATGTGATTACTAAAAGATTGAAATTTTAGTGAATAGATTGCTAAATCATAAAGGTTTGGACCACGAAATTACTACAAAAAAGTGGAAACAACAAAAGATGATGCCTTTTTGTTCGCTGATGTAGCGCACTGAGATGGGGCACAAAGCGCAAACTTATGTTAAATAATAATCTTTTACCGGGATACCTGCGTTATGTTACTAAAGGCAGTACCAAATGGATTCACATTTTTTTATATTGTCCACTTTTTACATCCAACTTGGATATTTCACAGAATTATAAAAATATCGCAGATGAAGATCATCATTATCGCCAACAGGCTTCCAGTAAGGATAGAACGGAAAGAAGGCCGCTTTTCCATTGAAAGAAGCGAAGGCGGTCTTGCCACGGGACTTGGGTCGCTGGAAACGGAAGCCGACAAATACTGGATTGGCTGGCCGGGTATCCATACAGACGACGAACTGGAAAAAAAAGAAATCACCGACAAATTACATGAGTTGAATTTTCACCCCGTTTTCTTATCGGCCGAACAGATTGAAAATTACTACGAGGGATACAGCAACAGTACAATATGGCCTTTGTGCCACTACTTCTTCTCTTATATCGAATATAGGGCAGACTACTGGGAAACTTACCAGCAGGTAAATTCATTGTTCTGCAACGAAGCCCTTCCCTTTATTGAGAGCAACGACATTGTATGGGTGCAGGATTACCAGCTGATGCTGTTGCCGGGGATGATCCGAGAAGAGAAACCAAATGCCAGCATCGGCTATTTTCACCATATTCCCTTCCCCTCGTACGAGCTCTTCAGGGTACTACCCGAAAGAGAAGAGGTCCTTGAAGGACTGCTTGGGGCAGACCTCATCGGCTTTCACACACACGATTACATGCGACACTTTATCAGTGCCATCTACCGGGTACTTGACCTGAACTGCAGTCTCGACGAGATTAATCTGCGGGACAGGATCGTGCACGTGGATGCATTCCCGATGGGCATCAATTACGAACTTTATCATAATGCCCCCACCCTGCCCGGTGTGAAAGAGAAAGCCGAAATGCTGAAAAATAAACTCGGAGGCAAGACCGTGATCCTTTCCGTAGACCGTCTGGACTACAGCAAAGGAATTCTTCACCGCCTGAACGGCTTTGCCCAGTTTCTGCAAAATCACCCGGAATATCACGAAAAGGTCACGCTGGCAATGATCGTGGTTCCCTCACGCGACACGGTGGATATTTATGCCGATCTGAAGACAAGGATAGATCAGACAATCGGAGAGATTAACGGCAAATATTCCAGATTGGGCTGGGCCCCCATATTCTACTTCTATCGCAGCTTTGCCTTCGAGGAGCTGATGGCCATGTACGACATTTCCGACATCGCCCTGGTGACGCCTTTGCGGGACGGTATGAACCTGGTCGCCAAAGAGTATCTAGCGTCCAAATGCAACACTCCCGGCGTTCTCATCCTCAGCGAAATGGCCGGTGCCGCAATTGAGCTTCAGGATGCCATCATCATCAACCCCAATGATACGGATCAGATTGAAAAAGCTATTCTGCAAGCCCTGAACATGCCGGAGGAAGAGAAGGTAAAGAGGCTGCAGAAGATGCAAAAAAGAACCTCCAGGGAGAATGTAAAAAAATGGGCAAACGACTTTGTTACCGAACTTCGTTCCATCAAAACCCAAAACAAAGAAATATTACAAAAAATTGTAGGGAAAAAGCAGCTTACCCAAATAAAAAGCGCTTACGACGAGGCATCATCACGCTTGCTCCTGCTTGATTACGACGGGACTCTTTCTGCTTTCGTAGAGAATCCGGAAAATGCAGCCCCCTCAGAGAAGCTTTTAGAAATGCTGCAGAGCATGGCTGCCGACAAGAAGAACAAAGTGGTGATTAACAGCGGAAGGAACCACCAAATCCTCGACAAATGGTTTGCCGGGCTCAATGTTGATTTTGCTGCCGAACATGGCATATTTTATAAAGAAAATGGCAAATGGCACAAGAACTTGCTGAACGATGTGGTGTGGGATAACGAGATCATGGAGATCATTCAACACACCATCGACAAGACTCCGCGTTCTTATCTGGAGCAAAAAGATGCTTCGCTGGTATGGCATTACCGCAAGGTGGATGTATGGCTTGCCGAATTACGTGCCCAGCAGCTGATACATGCCCTTATAGGACCATGTTCAAGGCTAAACCTTCAGATTGTACCAGGAAACAAAATTGTGGAGATCAAACCTCCTGATTTTAACAAAGGCAGCGAGACACTACGCAGACTGGAGCAGCAGAACTATGACTTTGTCCTGGCTATCGGCGACGACACCACCGACGAAGATATGTTCCGTGTGCTTCCGCCCAGCGGCATCAGCATCAAAGTAGGCAACTTCTCTCCGGCGGCAAAGTACCGCATCCCGCTACAATCATCCGTGATTCCGTTCTTAAGCAATCTCATCAAATAGAAAAAACACCCGACACTATTTAACAAAATGAAACAAGCCTATGAAAAAATAGACCCCGCTATCCTGTCTTTTTAAGGGCGAATAAATTTGGACAACTGTTTTTCCTCAGAAAACAACACCGCTGTGTTGATAAACGCAAGGTGCGAATAAGCCTGCGGGAAGTTACCGAGTTGTCGTTTTGTCTTGAAATCGAGATCTTCGCTATACAGCCCTAGATGATTGGAATAGGAGATCATTTTCTCAAAAATATCCTTCGCTTCGTCCCTTTCACCAATCACATAAAGAGCCTCTATCAGCCAGAATGTGCAGATGGTGAAGGAAGAACCGGGCACACCGAAATCATCGGCCGCCTTGTACCGGTACATCAATCCTTCGTGATAAAGGTTTTCCCTGATTGCCTTCACCGTCTTCACATACCGCTCCTCTTCCGGCTCAATAAAGTCGTAAAACTGCATCAGCAGCAACGATGAGTCGTAGTCGGTATTGTCGTATGCCTGTGTGAAACACTGCATCTCCTCGTTCCATCCTTTTTCGTGAACCTCGGCTTTGATTATATCCGCTTCGCGGCGCCATTGTTCGGCATAATAATCTCTTTGCAGGAGTTCAGCAATCAGCGACGCCCTGTCCAAAGCCACCCAGCTCATTACTTTTGAAAAAACAAAATGCTTTTCCATGGTCCGGTACTCCCAGATACTCCGGTCGGGTTTCCGCCACGAAGCAAGCACGGCACGCACCAGGTTTTTAATGATTTCCCATATCTCCTCCACTTCATCGAGTGTACCGGGGAAGTAGAGATAATATTTATAGATGACATCCAGCAGATAGCCGATGGAATCATTTTGTACCTGAAAATAGGCGGCATTACCGATCCTTACCGGATGAGAGTTCGAGTACCCGCTTAAATGAGGAAGCACTTCTTCTATAAGATCACGCTCTCCCCTGATGCCGTACATGATCTGAATCGGCTCATCGCGCGACGACTTCAAAATGCGCTTCACAAAACCGATAAATCGCTCGGCAGCCGTTTTCTGTTTCATAAACAGCAATGTATCAATCGACATGGAAGCATCACGCAACCAACAATAACGATAGTCCCAGTTGCGTGTCTCGCCGATGGTTTCGGGGAGACTGGTTGTTACCGCAGCCAGCATAGCTCCGGAGTCCTGGTAGGACAATAGCTTCAGCACAAGCAAGCTACGCTGGATCATGTCGTTGTAATTCAAGTAATGCCGGGAGCGGTTTGCGAAGTTAAGCCAGTACACCTTCGTTCGCTCATATTCCAAGAGCATTCTATGGATGTCTATAGTCACCAGCTTCTGATTATAGGATAAAAGAAAAAACTGATGATCGTTCAATACTACCGCTTCCCTATTTAACACTTTCTCCATGTCCATGCTGGTGTAGAGGTAAACTTTATTTTCAGAATTCTCTTCCGAGTAGGATTTGATATAGCTTTTTCCCACTACTTCATGACACGTAGCCTCACGGGCATAATTAATTTGCGGGTCATAAACCACCCGCACTTCCGGCCGTCCTTTTATTACACGTATATACCGGTGAATCTCGGGAGGCATATAATACCTTAGCTCCTCAGTCCTGTAGCGTGGCATATAGTCGAAGACGATAAAACCATGCTCAGGTGATTCAAATCTGGTAAGCAGTATATTGGTGTGACCGTGGTAGTTCTGGGTGACGACATAGTCGTCCGATACCTCAAAATGAAAACTACCTCCCCTCTCATCGTCCAGCAACCTGGCAAAGATGGAAGGTGAGTCGAAATCGGGCAGACAAAGCCAATCAATGCTTCCTTTCTTTGACACTAGTGCCGCGGTACGACAATTGCCGATTATTCCGTAGTCCAAATTATTTCTCATATTCTTTGTCTTGTTCCAAAGCAAAGATAAGAAATCAAATTAAAAATAAAGAATCAAGAACCCGGTCGCCCGATAATGTGCTCGCAATTACCTCCTCAACGTCATTTCACCGCGCAGGGGGAGCTGCATTAAACGGCGTACTTCTTCCCGCGACTCCCCCTGTCCGAACAAAATCATCAACTTAGCCAGTGCCGCCTCCGTGGTGATATCGTAACCGCTTATCACCCCCATCGTCTCGAGCTGTCGTCCGTTCTCATAACGATGCATCTCCACAGATCCGTAGAGGCACTGCGTCACGTTCACAATCAGAATACCACGCTCCAAAGCACGTCCTATCTGCTTCGAAAACCATGGATAGACCGGTCCATTTCCGGTACCGTAGGCCTCCAGCACCATTCCCTTCATGCCGGGTATTTCGACATGTGCCTTCACAACATCTTCCGTAATCCCGGGAAACAATTTCAAAATTGAAACCCGCGCATCCATTGCATAATTAAATTGCACCGGCTTGTTATAATCAGGCTGCAGAATCATTGGCCTGTTGTAACGAATATCGAGCCCCACTTCGGCAAGAAAGGGGTAATTGGGACTGGTGAAGGCGCTGAAATTGTCGGCATTCACTTTGGTGGTACGGTTTCCGCGCATCAAAAGATTTTGCATATATACAGACAGCTCCGGAACAACGGGGTGACCATCCGCATCTTTATCAGCTGCAATCTCCAGCGCTGTAATCAGGTTTTCCTTGCCATCGGTGCGCAGCTTGCCAATAGGAAGTTGCGATCCGGTAAGGATGACCGGCTTGGTCAGATTCCGGAACATAAAACTTAAGGCTGAAGCCGTATAAGCCATCGTGTCTGTGCCGTGCAAGATCACAAAGCCATCGTAGTCTGCATAGTTCATCTCGATCACCCTCCCTATTTGCTGCCAGACAGCCAGCGACATGTCCGATGAATCGATGGGGGGATCAAACAAATAGGTCTCCACACTGAAGTTCAATCGTTTTATTTCGGGCATGTTTGAACGGAGGTGGCTGAAATTAAACGGCTCCAAGGCCCCTGTCTCCATGTTCTCCATCATCCCGATTGTCCCCCCTGTATATATCAGAAGAACTCTTGCGTTGCGATCAATCATATTCTTATTTTTTTACAAATATAGCATTTTGTAAAAACTTTTTGTCTTTTTGATATTATTTTTTGGACACGTACGCATATTCAGCACGTATCGGTTACACTTTTCCTTTTACAAGCCAAACCCTGACCTGTACGAACCAAAAGGGCATTAAATTGTTTAGTCTCATACAGAGAATATCTTACGGAGAAATAAACTATATCATACAACAACTCAAATGGCAACACATTCTATTCAAACCAATTGGAGAGAGAACAATATTTTTGACACGGAGATCGATGGCCATACCGTCACCATCGATATTCCGGGAGAGTCGGGCGGGGACAATGCCGGACCGGGCCCCAAAAAGTTACTGTTGGTTGCCGCGGCAGGATGTACGGGGCTTGACATCGTGACCATGGCACGCAAGATGCGTATCGAATTAAAAAAATTTGACATCCGCATCCAGGCAGAGGTGGCCGATGAGCATCCCAAACAATACACCTCCCTCCATGTGATTTACGATTTTGAAGGGGACGATTTGCCCCGGGAAAAACTGGAAAGAGCCTGTAAACTCTCTTTCGACACTTATTGCGGCGTGCTGGCGATGTACAAGAAAGCAGTTCCGGTAACGTACGAAGTGGTGATAAAGAACCGATAAATTTTCAAGGATCATTACGGAAAAATTTCCATATATTTTCCTACCTTTGCGGAAGGTTTATCGTATATCAAGAGAACTTCGTAAACAATATTCATAAAATATACTGAACTATGCAAACAATGGACTCGTTTAATTTTGCCGGTAAAAAGGCATTCGTACGCGTGGACTTCAATGTTCCGCTCGATGAGAACTTCAACATTACGGACGATACGCGCATCCGGGCAGCTATCCCTACGTTAAAAAAGATTTTGAAAGACGGAGGAAGCGTAATCGTAGGATCACATTTAGGCAGACCGAAAGGGCCAACTGATAAATATTCCCTCAAGCACATTCTTCCGCGCGTTTCCGAACTACTGGGCGTGGACGTACAATTTGCCAGCGACTGTATTGGAGAAGAAGCCGAAGCCAAAGCGGCAGCGCTGAGGCCGGGAGAAGCCCTGCTTCTCGAGAACCTCCGTTTTTATGCCGAAGAAGAAGGAAAGCCCCGCGGACTGGCCGAAGACGCAAGCGAGGAAGAAACGGCAAAAGCGAAAAAGGCAGTGAAGGAATCGCAAAAAGAATTTACCAAAAAACTGGCTTCCTATGCCGATGTATATGTGAACGACGCGTTTGGAACAGCTCACCGTGCACATGCATCTACTGCATTGATCGCCGACTATTTCGATGCCGATCACAAACTTTTCGGTTATCTGCTACAGAATGAAATTGTTGCCGTGGAAAAAGTCATGAAAGATACGGAACGTCCCTTCACGGCAATTATGGGTGGATCAAAGGTTTCCACCAAGATCGAGATCATCAAAAACCTGCTGGATAAAGTAGACAACCTGATCCTTGCAGGAGGCATGACCTATACTTTTGCCAAGGCATTCGGGGGCAATATTGGAAACTCTATTGTAGAAAATGACAAGCTCGATCTGGCGAAAGAGATTGTGGAACTGGCGAAAGAGAAAGGCGTAAACCTCGTACTGGCAACAGATGCCAAGACAGCTGACAGCTTCAGCAACGATGCCAAAACCGGCTTCGCCTCCGTAAACGAAATACCCGACGGATGGGAAGGACTTGACATAGGCCCCGAATCTGAAAAAGCGTTCACCGAGGTAATCAAAAACTCCAAAACAATCCTTTGGAACGGCCCGGTGGGTGTGTTCGAATTCGACAATTTCGACAAAGGCTCGCGTGCCGTATCAGATGCCATTGTAGAGGCTACCCAAAAAGGTGCTTTCTCCCTTGTTGGAGGCGGTGACTCGGTGGCGTGTGTGAACAAGTTCGGCCACGCCGACAACGTTTCGTATGTCTCTACCGGCGGCGGAGCACTCCTGGAAATGATTGAAGGCAAAGTACTTCCCGGTGTGAAAGCAATCAGAGGATATTAATCCTTTCGTAATCCACAGTAAACTGATCAACGAGGGTGAAAGTCATTTATTTAACTTCACCCTCGTTTCTGATTCTACTACCTTATAAAGTGAACGCATTTTTCGTTTTTGCGATGACACAGGTCAACGGAATTTGGAAATTAGAAAGCGACGCTACGTTTTTCTCAGCATTTTTTTGTAATTTTGACCTCAATTTCAAACAGAACAGCATCGTTTGAATGAAACCGCACCTTTCACGGGTTCAAACAGATTGCCCGAGACTGGCTTCCCAGTGCAAAAAAATTTGGCCTTGTCTCAATCGTTCCGTTTCGGTCTGATTCAATTTGATTCAATCTATTAACAATGAATATTTCGTACAACTGGCTCAAAGAGTATCTGCAATTTGATTTATCTCCGCAGGAAACGGCAGACGCCCTCACCTCCATCGGACTGGAAACCGGGAGCGTGGAGGAAATCCAAACCATTAAAGGAGGACTGGAAGGCTTGGTCATCGGAGAAGTACTTACCTGTATGGATCACCCCAACTCCGATCACCTTCATCTGACGACTGTAAATATTGGTGATGGCAACGAACCGTTGAGGATTGTCTGTGGTGCGCCCAATGTGGCAGCCGGACAAAAGGTGGTGGTAGCTACCGTGGGTACTAAGCTTTATGCCGGAGAGGAAGAGTTTACGATAAAACGTTCAAAGATACGGGGCGAAGAGTCTTTGGGCATGATCTGTGCCGAAGATGAGATTGGCATCGGTACCTCGCACGACGGAATCATCGTGCTACCGGACGGGGCAGTTCCGGGCACCCCGGCCAGGGAATATTACAACGTAAAAAGCGACTGGGTACTGGAAGTAGACATCACCCCCAACAGGGTGGATGCAGCTTCCCACTTTGGCGTAGCACGCGACCTGGCAGCCTGGCTCCAACAGGCCGGAAAGCCCTTTAAACTGGTCAAGCCGTCGGTCGACGGGTTTGCCATCGACAAAAATGAAGGAGGCATAGAGGTTGTGGTAGAAGACAGGGAAGCGTGCCCCCGCTACTCCGGACTCACCATCCGAGGCGTTACCGTGAGGGAGAGCCCCGACTGGCTGAAAAACAAGCTGTTGCTTATTGGCCTGCGTCCTATCAACAACATTGTGGACATCACCAACTTCGTGTTACACGAGACCGGACATCCCATGCACGCATTCGATGCAGCACACATCAGGGGGAACGAAGTGGTGGTGCGCACCATGCCCGAAGGAACAAAATTTGTGACTCTGGATGAGCAGGAACGCACGTTGAGCGAAAACGATCTGATGATCTGCAACGCCGAAGAGGGAATGTGTATTGCCGGTGTATTCGGCGGATTGGATTCGGGTGTAACCGAAACAACCAAAGATCTTTTTCTGGAATCGGCCTACTTCCACCCCACCCGGGTACGAAAGACTGCCCGCAGACACGGATTAAACACCGATTCGTCGTTCCGCTTCGAACGCGGAGCCGATCCCAACAACACCGTCTATGTCCTGAAACGAGCCGCATTGCTGGTGAAAGAGCTGGCGGGAGGCGAAATAGAGGGCGAGATACGCGACATTTATCCTGTTTCCGTTGAAAAGCAGGTGATAACATTATCCTACGACAAAACAACCAAACTGATCGGGAAAGAGATTCCGAAAGAGACAATCAAGCAGATCCTCCATAGCCTGGAGATTGAAATAGATCAGGAAACAGAAAACGAGCTCTCGCTCCGCATCCCTACCTACCGGGTAGATGTGACCCGCGATGTGGACGTGATTGAAGATATCCTTCGCATCTACGGATACAACAACGTGGAGATCAGCGATGCACTGAAGGGTAACCTTTCTTACCAGACACCTACCGACCGGAAGCACAAACTGCAGACACTTATCTCGGAACAACTTTCGGCCAATGGTTTTGGTGAGATCATGAATAATTCGCTCACCAAAAAATCGTATTACGAACGGCTTGAGAATTATCCCGTGTCACACTGTGTTTCATTGCTGAATCCATTGAGCAACGACCTGAGCGTGATGCGACAGACCTTGCTTTTCGGCGGTCTTGAAAGCATTTCATATAACCGCAACCGAAAGCATGGAGACCTTCGTTTTTACGAATTTGGGAACTGCTATTTCTTTGATGCGGATAAAAAAAGCGAAAACAATATCCTTGCCGAATATGCCGAAGACAACCGCATCGGGCTGTGGATCTGCGGCAAGCGCACTCATAAGAACTGGGCCACGGCAGAAGAACAGAGCTCGGTCTTTGAACTGAAGGCTCACCTGGAAAATATCCTGAAAAGATTGGGTATCGGCAAAGATCAGATTGTGTGCGAACCGATACAGAATGAACTTTTCTCCACAGCCATGGATATTCGCACCTCCCGACAAAGAGTAGGCATCTTCGGAATCGTTTCCCCGAAAATTTGTCACCGGTTCGATATTGACACGGAGGTTTATTTTGCAGAGATGAGTTGGGACGCGCTGATGAAGGATACAGAAAAACTGTCGGTTCAGTTTACAGAGATTAGCAGATTCCCTGCAGTGAGCAGAGATTTGGCATTGCTGATTGACAAAAACATTTCCTTTGCACAAATCGAACAGATTGCGCTGAAGTCGGAAAAGAAACTACTGAAAGAAGTATCCCTCTTCGATGTGTATGAAGGTAAGAACCTGCCCGAGGGAAAGAAATCGTATGCGGTGAACTTCCTGTTGCAGGATGAAGCAAAAACACTGAACGATAAACAGATCGACGCCGTAATGCAAAAAATCAGACAGAATCTGGAAAAAGAACTGGGAGCACAGTTACGGTAACTCCCCGAGAGAGTATCGAAACAAAGTATTAACATCATAATTCAAAACCCGCAGAGAAGCACCTAAGCAGATCCGGGTAACCTATAAATATGGGAAGAGCATTCGAATATCGCAAAGCAAGGAAAATGAAAAGGTGGGGCAACATGGCCCGCGTTTTTACAAAGTTGGGAAAAGAGATTACCATCGCCACCAAATCGGGGGGACCCGACCCTGACACCAACCCTCGTCTGCGCGTGCTGGTGCAGCAGGCAAAAAAGGAGAATATGCCGAAAGACAACGTGGAACGGGCAATCAGGAAAGCAACAGACAAAGATGCATCGGACTACAAAGAGGTCGTTTATGAGGGATACGGACCACACGGCATAGCTGTGGTAGTGGAAACTGCCACCGACAATCCTACGCGCACCGTGGCCAACGTACGCAGCTACTTCAATAAACATGGCGGATCACTGGGGACTACCGGCAGCCTGGAGTTTCTGTTCGACCATAAATGTGTGTTTAAAATTGCACCGAAAGAAGGTGTTTCCCTCGAAGATTTGGAACTGGAGCTCATAGATTACGGAGTGGACGAAGTGGATGTGGATGAAGAGGACATCATTCTGTATGGAGATTTCAAATCGTATGCCGACATCCAGTCTTATCTGGAAGGAAATGGGTTTGAGATCCATTCGGCCGAATTTGAACGTATCCCCCACGACACCAAGGAGCTGGACGAAGAGCAACGCGCCCAGATCGAGAAGCTGCTCGACAAGTTCGAGGAGGACGACGACGTGCAGAATGTGTTCCACAACATGGCGTAAAGAGAAGGATCAGTATCCAGAGATTCGACAGTAGTCAAAAATAGATAAAGCGAGGTATGAAACATATCTCGCTTTTTTATTTCACTCCTACTGGAAAACGAAATCAAAACCCGAACAGGAGATAATCGTTAAATTCATTTTTTTTCTTTGCATTATAGCGTCAAATTGATATGTTTGCACCGCATGCGTAAATTTTCATGTATGAAGCGCACACACCCACTGCCTCTGTTGTTTTTGCTGCTGCTCCCTTTCTCTGCTCATGCCCAGCAAACAGCGCGTGTCTCGGGAGCGGTGAAGACAACGGAGAATGAAGCATTGCCCCATGCCACCGTACGCCTGGTGGACAGGGCCAATACCACCCGGGTATATGGCGGATCGACCGATGAGGAGGGTAAATTTTCCGTCGCCGTTCCCCGTGGCAACTATTCCATGGAGATCACCTACATCGGATACCGGAAACAGGAAGCTTCGGTACAGCTCGACGGGCACGTGGTTCTGCCCGATATCCTTCTGGCCGAAGACAGCCAACTGATGGACGAGGTGGTGATCACGGCCAAAAGCATCACTTATCATGCGGATGGTTATATAGCCGAAATAGCAGCCAATCCCTTTTATAAAAATTACGACCTGGACCAGATCCTGATACTTACTCCGGGTACCAACGTGGTGCGCGATGAAATCAGCCTGTATGGCAAAAGGGTATCCAAAGTCTATGTGGACGGGCGGGAGGTGCGGATGCAGGGCAGGGAGCTGATGCAGTACCTGCGCAATTTCAACGGGCGCAACGTAAGGCGGATGGAGGTGGTTGCCGCCGGCGGCGTGGAGGAAGATGCCTCTTCCGCGGGCTCATCCATCATCAAGATAACCACCGTGAAATTGGATGACGGTGGCATGCTCACCGCCGGACAGAGCTCCAACCACAACAGCTACATCCATTATAACACCACGAATATCAATACACGCTGGCGAACCGGCAGGTGGTCCACCTATCTGACCGGATCGTTTGTCAAAGGAAACTCCCTCTCATCCCGAAGCCTGGAGAACTTTTTTCACGATTCAGGCATAAGATTGTCGACCGAATCCTCATCGAAAGGGCATGTGCCGGGAAATATACTCTCCACCCTGGGGATAGGATATGATTTCGATGCGCGCAACCTGGTTACGGTGGAAGGCTCTTTCCGTTCCCGGCGAAATCGCTCCCGCTCCGTTACGGACACCAGACAATGGGGCGTCACCGGTTTCGAGCAAACCACTTCAGGGATTTCCCATGGCAATAACAATGCAAAAATGTATAACCTTTCACTGAACTACACCCACCTGTTCAACGAGAAGAGTTCACTGGTCTTCACGGCAGACCGGCTGCAGAATGATGGAGAGAAGAATCAGGAAAACGACTATGCGTATATTAGCGGGGACAGTATGCAGTATAGGAACCGGAACAAAGAGAAAAACCTGATCCACACCGCAGCGGTTAACTGGGAAAGATCACTCCGGGAGAAGGACAAGTTGACGGCGGGCATAAAATATACCGACCTGTCTACCAAAAGCAATATGGATAACCTGTTGCTCGAGAATGGGATAGAAGATGAGATGGCCAGCTATATCGACCGGTATGATTATACCGAACAGGTGTATGCACTGTTTTCCAAATATGCACTCACCCACAGTGCTGTCAATGCCAATGTGGGTGTTCGGCTGGAGCATGCCGTCATCTCCCCGCGCTCGGCAATCAATCCCGAAAGAAACCGGGATCAGCGTTATACCGGCCTGTTCCCTGAGGTAGCGATCCATTACGATCTCCACAAAGAAAAGGGGCATCGGATCACCCTGCAGTACAACCGTTCCATCGGGAGACCCTCCATGCAATCGCTCAACCCGTTGCTTATCCAGCAGAATGAGTACAGTTACACTACCGGGAATCCGTTACTCAAACCCTCTTATTCGAATTTATACACATCGAGGTTCACGCTGTTCGACCGGTTCCTGCTGAATATCTCCTACACCACTTCCAGAAACCGGCATCTTTATCTGGGTGTTGTCGATCCGGAGAACGATATCATCTACACCCGTCCGGAGAACGGAATGAAAAGCAGAAGCTTGGATATTTATATGGAGTATCCTTTGCGGCTCGGATCGTGGGGACAACTGAAACTGAACGGAAGTTATTCCCTCTATGAGGAACGATTTGAAGATCATCACAAACAGAACGCTTCATGGGATACCGGTTTTTCCGGCACATTCCGCCTGCCTTACGATATCAACGTGATGGCGGATCTAAGATACACCCCATCCCGTAGGACATTGTACGCCAAACACTATTCATCCGTTTACAGCAATGTGATCATCAATAAACTGCTTATGAACAGAAGATTAACGGCATCGCTTATGTTTGGGGATATTTTTAATATGATCGGCGGCCAACGCTCCGATTCTTTCTTCGATGATTATTCCCAAAAACAGAGAGGCCTCTCCAGCACCTTCACCGTGATGGCAAGAGTCAGCTACACCTTCAACTGGGGAAACCGTTCCGCAAAAATCCGGCGGACCTCCGCCGGAAACACACCGGAACAAGGACGTATCAGCAGT
The DNA here is from genome assembly GCA_002408485.1 of Proteiniphilum sp. UBA5283. Lineage (GTDB taxonomy): Bacteria > Bacteroidota > Bacteroidia > Bacteroidales > Dysgonomonadaceae > Proteiniphilum. The sequence goes on from DHSP01000001.1 coordinate 41,422, forward strand.
GAAAATTAGCCGCGATCAAGTCAAAACCGTAACCTGACCAGCGACTGTTCAATCTCATCGCGCAGCTCCTGCGGGGTTGCCCTGTTCTTGCCGACCTCCTTCAACGCCTGTACGATTGTCTCCTTTTGCACGCTCCAACGGAACCAGCCCAGCGCTTCGGCCAACACCACCCTCACCTCCGTCTCATCGCCCTGGTCTTTCAGGATCGTCAGTAGGGACGGCACCTGCCGGTGGTTGTTGTAGTTGCGCAGGAAACGGATGGCCGAGATCCGCTCTTTCGGATCTGCCCCTTTGTCCTGCATCACGGCCAGGGAGCGGTCGTACCGTTTCGCCTGTCCCTCAAAATAGGCAGTCATTTTCCCTGCGACCTCATCGGGTTTCGTCAGGTTGGAACCTGCTGTCTGGCGGCCAATCTCCTCCCGGATCTTTTCCAGACTGAACATCGGGAGTGAACCCTGTGCGGCGTACTGCACCCGCTGGCTCTCATCGGAGAAGAGCACGGTCTCCACCAGCGGAGCAATCAGCCGATCATCACCGTGATAGCCGGCAAAGCGGGCTCCGTTCCGTCGGATCAGCTCATAGGAATCATCCAGTGCCAGCAACAACGCCTCGGCGAGATAGCTGCCGGTAGAGTAGAGAATCCGTTGCAATGCCTGCATCCGCACACTGTAGTATGGACTTTCCCGCAGGTAGCGTAGCAGCAGTTCCGGATATCCTTTGGGTGGGCGGTGGGAGAGCATCTTCAGGGCGAGCGACTGCAGGTTGGGATTCTCGCTCTGCAGATAATCCTGCCATACCCCGCTCTTGTGGCGGTTCAGCGCCAGGTCGCGGTTCAGCAACCGGACTCTGTTTATCGCGTCGTCCTCATTCGTAACGGGAAGAAGCCGGTAGGTGGGGTCGCCAATCAGATGTGACTCAAGTGTCTGGATCTCTTTCTGCCAGAATCCGATGCGTACACCTTCAGCCAGCATGCCGATCAGCTCCATCGACCATTTGTCCTGCAGCACATTGACCGTGTTTCCCTGTGTCACCACCGTCTTGCCACCGACGAAGATATGATAGCCGGCCACATATCCGGGCTGGTGGAAGGAGCCGTTGTAACAGGCATCGAAGATGGTGATGCGTGGTTGAGGGTGCAATGTCCCTATATCGGCGAGCACCATGTTGATGCCGGCAGCCAGCAGCGAGTCGCTCACACGGGTGCTGTCGAGCCGTTCCGGGGCGAAGAAGCCGGACATCAGGGCATAATCGTTCATCACCTTCTTCCCGAAAGCTTCCCTCCGCTTGCCGCTGTAGCGGCGGTAGCTGTTCCGGAGTGAGGCCGAGAGGATCTCCAGGGGGCCGGTGGCTCCTTCACGGCCCATGCCCAGCTGATTGGGCGCGGGATAAGGACCGTTGATATACTGGGTATCGAAGGCACCGTGCTCGTGGAAGACGAAGAGATCGGTGCCGGGTGCCTGTAGTCGCTCGTAGAGACGGTACTTCATGAAGGGATCCTGGCGAAAGTTATAGAAGGCGTTGCCGTCTGCCGTACGGAATGCATCCGGGAACTGTTCCCGGATGGCAAACTGCTGGTTGTGCCAGGCGGTGAGGCAGTCGGAGTTATATCCGTGGCCATTGAAGAACCGGATCCGGTCGGCATGATTCACCTCCCTGTGGGCCTCCACCACCTTGCGGAGATATTTTCCGAGTTGCTCATGCGCCCCTTCTCCCATATCGGAAGGAGGGAGCATGCGGGCAGAGTAGAACTCGCTCTCCACCACCTGGGGCGAACGTTCCGTCAATTCATAATAGAAATGGCGGGGGTTCTTCTCATCGACGCTGAGAAAGCGGAACTCCAGGTCCAGGTCGTCGTAGAAACGGTCGCTGGTTACCGACGACTCCTCGATGGGAAACTCCTTCTCGTTCATCTTGAAGGCGGTGGTGGCATGCTGGAAGTTGCGCAGACGCACTACGGGAATGTCGCCGATAAAGACGGCCCCTTCCATCACCGGTTTACGGCGGTAGATCTGCCGGATCTCCTCACGCAGCGTTTCGGGATTGTCCCAGTTGCCGATCATCACGACAACTCCCAATCCCTCTTCCTCCAGTACGGTTTTGTAGGCCAGTACCTCTTTCGAGACCTCTTCAAAGCTTTCCGTGTCGATCACAATCAGAAAACGGGTTTCGAATCTGCCGTTTTCGGGGATGAACCGCCCTGCCGCCGTCAGGGTAAAGAAGGTGGCGAGCAGGTAGACCATCCCTATGGTTTTAATTTTCTTCATGCCCGTCATCGCTATCGCATAAAATGCTCAATTCGTGCAATGCTCTTCTCCAGCTCATTGCCCAGCTGCCGAGGAGTCCGCTCCAAGGCAGCTGCTTCTTTGAGAGATGTCACAATTTCCTCTCTGCGGCAGGAATGGGTAAACCAGCCGAGTGCCTCGGCCAATGCAACGCGCAGCGGGAGCTCTTCGCTCCCGTCGGCCAGCACCCGGAGATAATCTTCCACCTGCTTGTGGTAGTTGTTGTTGCGCAGCATCTTTGCTGCGGACATTCTGGCTTTCAACGGTTTTTCCATGTCGGCCACATCATTGGCCATGGCTGCGATTCGCTTGCGGGAACCGAACTGCCGCTGGAACTCTTCCCACACCTTCTCCCTGTCGGGATAGGAGAGGTTCTGATCCAGCTGCCGCTTCACTTCCGCCTCCATCCGGTCGAAATCCATCCGGCCGAAGGTGAAGGCAACATTGAAATGAACCCGTTCATCGAGGTGATCATCGAGGTAGGTTTTCACCAGGAAGGGAATAAAATGATCGGATCCGATGGCGCCCATGGCATATACCGATTTGCGGCGGATAAATTCATAGGGGTCGCGGATCGAATGTTCCAGCAGTTTTGAAAAATGATCGCCTCCATAGAGTTGCAGCAGGAGGAAGGCCTGCAGCCGCACTGAGTAGTAGGGTGATTCGTTATAGGCTCTTGTGAGCAGCTCCGGCATTCGGGAGTATCCCAAATCGGAGAGCTTATGCAGCGCCAGTCCCTTCAGATCGGGATGCTCCGCTTCTTCGAAGAGTGCCAGCCAATGGGCGGTGTCGGTCGAGCGAAGGTCTACCCGGGAGGCGGTGTTACCGGCAAAGCGATGGGTGGGGTCACCGATGATATGCGACTCCAGGATGTTGACCTCGCGGGCCCACTCACCCACGCGGAAGCCGAGGCCCAGCAGCCCCAGCAGGTCGGTGGAACTTTTATCCTGCAGCACATTGACACTGTTGGCGAAGGTGACCAGCGTCTTTCCTTCGGTAAAGATGTACTCGCCGGCGATGTAACGCTTTTCACGGAAATCGCCATTGTAGCAGGCGTCAAAGATCACCATCCGGGCATTGGGGGAGATAAGCGGCACATCCTCGAGGAGGATGCTGGTGCGCAATTCCTGAAGGGAGTCGTTCACCCGCTGGATGGGGTCATCTGAACCGGCAAACCAGAGGGTATCTACCTGGTAAAGTTCCATCCAGGTCTGTTTCAGTTTTTCCCTCTGTTCCGCATCACCGGTCCGGCGGAGTGCCTGCCGGAAAAGGCGGCGTCCCGCCTCCATCTGCTCCCCACTCTCCCTGGTATGCGGCAGGGCTGTCAGGTACTGCCTGTCGGGCGTCCCATGCTCGTGGAAGAGCATCAGGTCCATCTCCTCCCTGCGGAGCTCATCGATAACCAGCTCCTTCATAAAGGGATACATATCGTAAAAAAGGAACTTTGCCGATTTTTTGTTGTGGAAGGTTGCCGGGAACTGCTCCCGGATCACCATCCCCTGATCGCGCCAGGCCGTCAGGCTGTTTGAGAAGGATCCTTCCCCCGTGTAGGCGGTGACCACATCCAGCGGATTTTCTTTCTCTCGCTCCCGCAGGAGCTTCCGGAAATAATCGCGTATCTGTTGGTATCCCTCTTCACCTTGCCGCGAGGGTTTGAGCCGTCCGCTGTAGATGTCGCTCCGGATGTATTGCGGTGAGTCGCCACGCAGCGAATAGTAGTGCAGCAGCGGTTCTTCCTCCTCGCCTCCGAGGTAATCGAACCGGAGGTCGAAATCGTCGTAAAAGCGGTCGGAGGGTACCGAGGAGTCGCGTCGCGGGAAACGCTCCTGATCCATCTTGAAGGCCGAGGTGAGGTGTTGGGCATCACGGATCATCGGTACCGGTATCTGGCCGACAAGGATCGTCCCTTCCAGTTGGTGATGCTGATAGAGATGGTGCAGTTGCTGCCTCAGTTCATCGGGCAGCTGCCACACACCTGAAAGGAGCACCGGGTTGAAACCCTCGCGTTCCAGGAGGCTGCTGTAGGCATCGATCTCCGCCTTGCAAGCGATATAGGTGGGTTGATCCACCACAATGGCAAACCCCTCTCCGGCAGCTGTCACCGTGAAGGAGAAAAGCAGGGTGAAAACTGTCAGTGAAAAATATTTTTGAACCATTGTTTGTAGGACTTATTTAAAAGGTAAGCCCCATCCCCAGTCGGGTGATCACCCTTACGTCGTCACCTTCGGTTGGCTTGTAATAGTCTGCTGTAAGCTTCAGATAGGCACCGCTCTTCCGTGAGGAGAGAGTTGCAAAATAACTGATGCTACCTCCCACCTTGTAGTAGTCCTGTTTCAAATAATTTACTTCTGGATTCATGAAGTCGTTGATCACAATCGATCCGGGATCGGCACCACCGTAGAGATAGTCGCCTTTTTGGTTCGCTTTCCGGACGAGGTCGGCGCCCAACACCCAACGGGAGTGTCCACGTGAGGGAAAGTTAAGCTTTGCATCTGCCCCCAGGTAGAGGTCCCGGATCTTCAGGTGTGAGGCTGGCATAATATAGTTGTCATCCGTCACCGTGTAAAGCGCATGGAGGCCCGCTTTCCAGCTATACTCCTGCCCTGCATTGCGGAAGAAGTCGTACGACAGGCGGTAGGTATCACGCCGGTATGTGGAGCGGACGCTGCTGTAGAGATCGACCCATTGCTGTACCTCATAGCTGTTGTCCAGCACCTGTACAAACTCGATACCATCCGTTCTACTGCTGCGGTAGGAGAAATCCAGCCGGTTCAGGTTCACTCCTTCATGCAGGAGTGCCGCATGTCCATAGAGTTCCTGCTGGCGGATAGTTCCCTCTTTCCGGGGTTTGGTGATGTCCCTCACCGCCTCTTCCACGCGGAAGCTGTATCCCCCTTCTGCGAAAAAGCGAAGAGCTTGTTGTTGCCAGCCGTACTGCAGGCCGGCACCCACTTTGTTGGCATCGTAAATGAAGCTGCCCAGGGACTGCAGGCCGCCGATCACGGCAGTATAATGGTTACCCAATCCCCGCATCACAAACACATTCTGGTTTACCTGGTCATCGCTGTTGCTATGGCCCCGCGTCTCCTGGATCATATTCTCATACTCCAGGCTGAGCCCCACGCGATGGGAACCCATGATTGCCGCGATGCCCGGCTTCACATGGATGGAGTAGCGGAAAAGTTCCGAACGGGGGTCCATCTGTTTGGCACCTGTCTCCGCTTTGTATTCCGCCTGGATACCCAGGAGGTAACGTTCGTACAGAGGCTTCGACGACACTTTCATCTGCAGGTTGTAATGCTGTTTCTTCCAGTCACTCGGGTTGGGATCGACCGGATAATAGGGTACTCCCCGGTAGGGATCAAGCATCGCCGTGTTGAATCGCGCATTGCGGACTGTTTCATTGTTGTAGGAAAAGCGACCCCAGGCATAGGCATTGCCCAGCTGTTGCCCACCCTCTGTCTCCACACTGAGCTGACGCTCCTTTTCGCCCTGCTGTACCCTTTTGAATTCACCGTCGGTCATCTGATATCCGGCCTCGAGGGAGCCATAACTCCGCAGGCTGTCCAGTCCGATGCCGGCACCGTTGTTGCTCTCAAACCAGGTGGCACGTGCCTTCCGCAACTCAATGGAGAGGGGCGATGAAGGTGTTTTCTGTTCCTGTGCCGTGGCGTAGCTCATCAACTGAAGGGCTACAGCCATCAGCAACAGCCCTTTGATAGAATGTTTGTATATGCTGTTCATAATCGTTCCTCTTT
>DHSP01000046.1:0-179 GCA_002408485.1 Proteiniphilum sp. UBA5283
TAATTCAAATCCTTGTCGATGGTCACCCGGGTAATAGGCTTTGCCTGCGCCTGTTGTTGTGCTCGGGGCAACAATACTTGAATAGCATTCGGCACGACAATTGTAGAAGTGATCATGAAGAAAATAAGCAATAAAAAGATCACATCCGTCATGGATGCCATGCTGAAATTTGATTCTAA
>DHSP01000046.1:386-49676 GCA_002408485.1 Proteiniphilum sp. UBA5283
ATGTCCATGAACTCCATGATTCTCATTTCGAGCCTGTTCACGATGCCTTTGATGCGCGTTGCAAGATAGTTATAAGCAAAAAGGGCAATGATCCCCACAATAAGCCCCCCTACAGTCGTGACCAGCGCTTCATAAATACCGGTCGAGAGAATATTTACGTCCACATTGGCTCCCGCACTTGCCATATCCATAAAAGCTTTCACCATACCGGTTACGGTTCCCAAAAAACCAACCATGGGAGCACCCGATGCGGATGTTGCCAGCACGGGAAGTCCCTTTTCCAGTTTTGATATTTCTATATTTCCCTGGTTTTCAATGGCGGACATCACATCGACTGTGGGCCTGCCCAGGCGTGAGATCCCTTTCTCCACCATGCGGGCCGATGGCGTATCGGTGTGGCGGCAGAGAGCCAGGGCAGCGTCGATTTTCCCGTCGTGGATATAATCCTTGATGCGGTTCATAAAAGAACTGTCTTCTTTGCCGGCTTTGTTGATGACCAGAGTCCTTTCTATCAGGACATATATCGTCATTAACAGCAGAATGAGCAGTACAATCATCAACCATCCGCCTTTCAAAGCGAGCTCGAATGCATTCATTGTTACGGCCTCCGTTTCTGCGGTTGTTGCCTGCTGCATTGCGTTGTATATTGCCTGTGCAGTATCTGCCGGCATGGGGATTTGCAAAAGATTCATACGATGTGTATTTATTTGATACGTCTGAAGTTAGTTATGCTCGATGCCTATTTGGAATAAAGATAGCAGTTTTTGTCATGTCAAACCTCTGTTGAAGGCTCTTTTAAACAATTTTTATACGCTTTTATTGTTTTTTCCAAACCAAGATAAAGCGCATCGCAAATGAGGGAATGCCCGATGGACACTTCTTTGATCCACGGTATATGTACGTAAAGCCACTGAAGGTTATCCAGATTAAGGTCGTGACCCGCATTTACACCTAATCCCAGGTTTTTGGCCAGGGTGGCAGCTTCCAGATAGGGGGCAACAGCTTTCTCCCGGTCGGATGGATAGAGTTCGGCGTAGGGACCGGTGTAGAGTTCTATGCGGTCGGTGCCGATCTGTGAAGCCATGCGGATCATATCGGGATTAGCGTCCACAAAGATGGAGGTGCGTACGCCCATCGATTGAAATTCATTCACTATGTCGGTCAGAAAATCTTTGTGGGCGACCGTATCCCATCCTGCATTGGAGGTGATAGCGTCGTGGGCGTCCGGCACGAGGGTTACCTGCGTCGGTCTTATTCGTTGAATGAGGGAAATAAACTCGGGAGTTGGATTGCCCTCAATATTGAACTCCGTATGTACTTTTGCCTGCAAATCAAATACATCGGAATAACGGATGTGTCGCTGATCGGGGCGGGGATGCACGGTGATGCCATCGGCTCCGAAGAGCTGACAGTCTACAGCTACCTGCACCACATCGGGAATATTTCCACCGCGGGCATTCCGCAGGGTCGCAATTTTGTTTACGTTTACGCTTAGTTTCGTCATATTATTTTAAAAACAATCCGTCGCAAAGAGGCGAATTCGCAAATTTTTGCCATCTTTGTAAAACAGTTACAAAAGTAATACGAAATAACCGTTTTACGCAATGTCGGTCAAAGAATTTATCAATAATCAGGTCGAAAAGTTTGCTTCACCACTTACACCAGAACAGTTTACGGAGTTGACGGAAACGGAAAATTCACTTCTTATTCTGGAGATTCCGTTTAAAGATTACACGCTCACGGAGATAGCCAGGATTGTGGAAAGCAACAATGCCCATGTGACGTCTCTTTCCGTGATGCCGTTCTCGGGCGGAGCCGATTTGTTGGTGTCACTGAAGCTGGATGTGGACGACCTCTCCGCTGTATTGCGGAGTTTCGAACGGTTCAACTACCATGTAGTATACTATTTTATGCGTGAAGGTGAGGTGACCGACACCCAGAAAGAACGGCTGGATGAGTTATTGTATTACCTGGAAATGTAGCCGGTATATTTCAGGATTGTTGTTTGCCGAAATAAGTTTGACGACGGATAAATGAAGTTTGCATTATTTGGTAGTATGTTCCCCGACAGGACCGCAAAAGCGGAAGAGCAGATATTCGGGGTTTGCGATGCCATCAGGCGGAACGGAGGGGAGTTGTACTTACCCGAGAATTTTTACCTCTCTCTGCCGGGTTATATTCAGCAGAAAGTGGGCCCGATCTCGGAACTTGTCGAGACGTTGCCTCAAGTGGACATGGTAGTGAGCGTGGGAGGCGATGGTACTTTCCTACGTACGGCCGCCACGGTGGGGGATTCCGGCATCCCCGTGCTGGGCATAAACACCGGTCGTCTGGGTTTTCTTGCCGCCATTAATTATGCCGATGTAGAAGAAACACTGCAGGAGGTGATGAACAGTGCCTACAAAGTGCAGGAACGCACTTTAATAAAAATGACGACCGACGAGACCTTCCCCCCCGAGTACTTCAACACGCACGCACTGAATGAAGTAGCTATCCTGAAACAGGACACAGCCTCAATGCTCTCCATCCATGCCTACATCAACAACGATTATCTGACTTCCTATCAGGCCGACGGACTGGTGATTGCTACCCCAACCGGATCCACGGCATACTCGTTAAGCATCGGAGGAGCTATTCTCTCGCCCACCACACCCAGTATTATCCTTTCTGCCATTGCGCCTCACAACCTTACTTCGCGCTCGTTGGTGGTGGATGACAGCAGCATCATCTCTCTGAAAGTGGAAAGTCGTAGTCATATGTTTCTGGTTTCAGTCGATGGCCAGTCGCGCGTGCTGGATGAGACGGTGAATATCCAGGTCAGAAAAGGAGACTATACGCTGCGCGTGGTAAAGAGGCTGGGCCACACGTTCTACGAGACTCTACGCGATAAACTGATGTGGGGAGCCGATGTGCGGAAACAATGATGATTCCGCCACATATAACCGGCAACTGCAGTTATTCTTCTTCCATTTTCTCCTCGTGGGGCAGGTATTTATCCAACGCAAGAATAAGCAGGTAAAAGACCGCCATGAAGACAAATATCCCTGCCATTCCAATTCCTGCAATAAACAAAGCTACTTCTATGGTCGATGTCATGATTTTTTTGTTTTAAGCAAATAAAGGAACCAATGTTAATATAATACCTCCGGCCACTACCGAACCGATCTGTCCTCCAACATTGGCACTGATAGCCGGCATAAGCAGGTAGTTGTATGGATCTTCTTTTTGACCCATCTGATGGATCACGCGTGCCGACATCGGGAAGGCAGAAATGCCGCAGGCTCCCACCATCGGGTTGATCTTGTTGCCCTCCTTGCGGAACAGATTCAACAACTTGGCAAAGATCACGCCGCCAAACGTGTCGAAGACAAAAGCAAACAATCCCAACGCAATGATGATGAGCGTATCCAGGCGAATGAAACGCTCGGCCGTCATCGTGCTGGCAATCGTGATCCCGAGGAGCAATGTTACCAGGCTGGCCAGTTCGTTTTGCGCTGAAAGAGATAGCTTATTTAAAACACCACATTCGCGTACAAGGTTTCCAAACATCAGGAATCCGATCAATGCCAATGATGAAGGTGCAATGATTCCGGCAACGACGGTAACCACAATAGGAAAGGCAATCAATGCCTTCTTTGAGATCTTCTTGTTATTGTTGCCTGTCATGCGGATCAACCTCTCTTTGCGGGATGTCAGCAACCGGATTACGGGCGGTTGAATGATCGGAACCAATGCCATATAGGAGTAGGCTGCCACAGAAATGGGACCCAGCAAGTTGGGTGCAAAACGAGATGCCACCACAATGGAGGTGGGACCGTCTGCAGCGCCGATAATGCCGATGGAGGCTGCTTCCCTTAAGTCGTACCCCAGGATGGATGCAAGCACCATCGTGAGAAAAATACCGAACTGTGCTGCAGCTCCAAATAACAACAGCGACGGATTTCGAAACAAGGGCGAGAAATCGATCATTGCCCCGATCGCAATAAAGATGAGTAAGGGGAAAATCTCTGTGGCGATACCGGCTTCGAAAAAGACGTTCAGCACTCCTTCCACAGCCTGACCCGTTGCCGGGTCGATCTGGGTCAGAGCCGAAGAAAGGGGAATGTTAACCAGAATGGCACCAAAACCCATAGGTAATAGCAGAGTTGGCTCGTAGTTCTTAGCAATGGCAAGATAGATTAGTATGCCTCCGATAGCAATCATAATCAGATGCTGCCAGGTCATACCGGCAATGGCAGGCATCAATTGTTCTAAACCCATAAAATTTTATTTTTGTTGATTTTTTGTTTAATACAAAAATCCGAGCATCAACCCTGCAGCCACAGCAGATGCAATAACACCTGCCACATTGGGGCCCATGGCGTGCATCAGCAGGTGATTGGTAGAGTCGTACTCCAACCCAACAACCTGCGACATACGTGCCGAGCCGGGTACTGCCGATACACCCGCATTGCCAATCAGCGGATTGATTTTGTTCCCTTCTTTCAAAAACAGATTGAGGAACTTTACAAACAGAACGCCTGCGCAAGTGGCAATGATAAATGCCAACGCACCCAAAAAGAATATTTTCACCGATGCGGGTGTCAGAAAGGTGGTTGCCTGAGTGGAGACACCAACCATTAATCCAAGAAGAATGGTGACAATATCAATCATAGGTCCGCGGGCAGTCTCTGCCAGTCGCCGGGTTACCCCTGACTCTTTCAGCAGATTCCCAAAGAAGAGCATACCCAATAGGGGCAATCCGGAAGGAACCAGGAATGCTGTCAACAATAAACCAACAACCGGGAAGATGATCTTCTCATTTTGAGATACCACCCGTGCCGATTTCATGCGTATAAGCCGCTCTTTTTTTGTCGTGAGCAGCCTCATGCAGGGGGGTTGCAAAATTGGAATCAGTGCCATGTACGAGTAGGCCGATATGGCTACCGCTCCCAACAGGTGTGGGGCTAACTTTGAGGTAAGAAATATGGCCGTGGGCCCGTCTGCTCCTCCAATGATTCCGATCGATGCGGCCTCTGTCGGCTCAAATCCGAGCTGCAAAGCAATAATGTAAGCTCCGAAGATGCCAAACTGGCAGGCAGCACCGACGAGGACCAGCTTGGGATTTGAAATCAGGGAAGAAAAATCGGTCATGGCACCAATGCCAAGAAAGATCAACGGCGGATACCATCCTTTCTGTACGCCCTGATAGAGGATATTCAAGACCGATCCCTCTTCGTATATGCCAATTTCCATATTGGCAGAGAGATCAAACGGGATGTTGCCGATCAATATACCAAAACCAATGGGTACCAGTAGCAAAGGTTCGAATTCATAGCGGATAGCCAGGAATATAAACAGTACTCCAAACAGGATCATTATGATATGACCTGACTCTACGTTCGCAAATCCGGTGTAACTAATAAAGGTGTTTAGATTCTCAATTAAAAAGTCAAAAAAGTTTCCCATATTCTATCCTACTATAACAATCAGTTCAGATCCTTCCAAGACCGAATCTCCTTTTCTTACCTTAATCTCCTTGATGGTGCCGTCTCTATCCGCAATAATATTGTTTTCCATTTTCATGGCTTCCAGTATCAACAGTTTTTGTCCTTTTTTTACGGTATCGCCCACATTGCAGTTGATGTCGAGGATGATACCCGGAAGCGGAGATTTCAATGAATTGGCACTTGCATTTGCCGTATGTTTGATCACGGGGGTGCTTGATTCGGGTTGTGGCGAACCTGCCTGCGCCGGTTTTTTAAATGGCGATGATACTATTTTCTTTATCTTTTTCTCAATCTCAACCGTGTAGGGAATGCCATTTACTTCCACTTCTGCTGTCTCATCGGTCGTATTGTTAATGACCACGTTATAGAGACTGCCATTGATTCTGTATTTATATTGTTTCATTATGTGAAATTTATGTTTTTGTTGATTGAAACGTTTGCCTGTTTATCTTCGCGGAAGTTCTCTCAAACCGTAAATTTTAGAACTCCAGGGAGAATAGTTTTTGTTAATTTTGTTGATTGTGAGAATGGTATGTTCGAAATCATGCACGTCATTTTGTTCTTCATGCAGAGCCATAAATATGGCGCTAAGCACTTCTCCCGGTATACCTTGGGGATCCGGTTTGCCTGCTGTGGTTTCGACAGTTGTACTTTTCCCTCTTCTCTTTTCACTTATTCTAGTCGATGATTTTCCGACTATCTTGAAGACGATATACAGAACAAGGAGAGCACAAAATACTACTAACATTGATGTAATTGTCATAGATGCTCCAAATTTATCTTGTTGTTTAAATCTCTCGACCTTTTCATTCTTGTCGAGGGTGTAATTATTGGTGCTGGGAGTTACCTTTTTCAATCTGGTCAGCTGGAGGGTGCCGTCCTTGTCGTATTTGACCCCGTCCATTTCATAACCCCATGAAACATCTGCCAACTGTCCCTTGGGTATGATTATTTCGTCAATCAGCTTCGTACCACTTTCATCGAACAGAGCAATGTAATTGTCCTCCTCGGGGTCCAGTTCAAAACTAATGTGAAATGTTCCCTGATAGGGCTTGTTATTTGCCCAAAATAAGACATGTTGATGCGGTGCAATTCTGGTAAGTACATCGCCTCTGGGAATGGGATATTTTCTGGGGTTTGACTTGTCGTTGGTAAGAAAATATCCGCCGATATCCTGCGTTTTTGCAGTGTTGTTGAATATTTCAATCCATCCGCTTCTTTGCCCGTAATCATCCACATAATTTTCCTCATTGTTCACCAGTACCTCGTTAATTACCATGCGTGGGTTTTCAACGCGTTCGGAACAAGAAGTGAAAGGTAGAAGAAGTAGGAAAAGAAACAAAACAGAAGATGCCGGTAGTTTATTCATAATCCTTTCTTTTACAAGGGGAGGTTATCGTGTTTCTTTGCCGGATTCTGTAGCTTTTTCGTCTGTGTCTGCTGCAGGGCGCGAATCACGCGGAAACGGGTATTACGCGGTTCAATCACATCGTCGATATATCCATAGCGGGCAGCTTCATATGGGTTGGCAAACAGATCGTTGTACTCCTGTTTTTTTGATTCAATCACGGCGTTCTTTTTCTCTGCGTCCGTTTCTGTGGCTATCTCTTTGCTGTAGAGAACCTCCACCGCTCCATCGGCGCCCATGACGGCAATTTCGGCGCTGGGCCATGCATAATTGATGTCACCGCGGAGCTGCTTGCAACTCATCACGATGTGTGCTCCCCCGTATGATTTTCGCAGGGTAACGGTGATTTTGGGAACAGTGGCCTCGCCATACGCATAGAGCAACTTTGCACCGTGTGTGATTACACCGCCATATTCCTGTCCTGTTCCGGGAAGGAATCCGGGAACATCTACCAACGTGACAAGAGGGATGTTAAATGCATCGCAGAAGCGGACAAAACGAGCAGCCTTTCTTGAAGCATTGATATCCAATACACCAGCAAGGAATTTAGGCTGATTGGCAACAATTCCAACCGACTGTCCGTTGAAACGGGCGAATCCTACAATGATATTTTTTGCATAATCGGCATGGACTTCCAAAAATTCCCCTTTGTCGATGATGGCGCCAATTACCTCGTACATGTCGTATGGTTTGGAAGGACTGTCCGGGATGATGTCATTCAGACCATCTTCCAGCCTGTCGATGGGATCGTCGTTTTCATAGACGGGTGCTTCTTCCAGATTGTTTTGGGGAATGAAACTCAACAGCTGACGGATAACCTTTAGACCGTTTTCTTCCGAATCAACAGCGAACTGTGCAACTCCTGACTTGGAGGCATGTACGGAAGCACCCCCCAGGTTCTCCTGAGTGACATCTTCTCCTGTAACGGTTTTTACTACCTTGGGCCCCGTTAGAAACATATAGGATGTACCCTGTGTCATGACAATGAAATCGGTAAGAGCAGGCGAGTAAACTGCACCTCCTGCACAAGGACCGAAGATACCGGATATCTGGGGAATTACGCCCGAAGCGAGGATGTTACGCTGAAATATTTCAGCGTAGCCTGCCAAAGCATTGATACCTTCCTGAATACGGGCGCCACCCGAGTCGTTGATTCCGATCAGCGGAGCTCCCATCTTCATGGCCTGGTCCATAACCTTGCATATTTTTTTAGCCTGCATTTCGGACAGAGATCCGCCAAAAATGGTGAAATCCTGAGCGAAAACATAGACAAGACGTCCTTCGATTGTACCATAGCCTGTGACAACACCATCACCGAGAAACTTGCTGTTTTCCATTCCGAAGTTATGCGAACGATGCTCCACGAACATATCGAATTCTTCAAAACTTCCTTCGTCAAGAAGCATGAAAATGCGTTCACGCGCAGTGTACTTTCCCTTTTGGTGTTGTGATTGAATCCTTTTCTCACCTCCGCCTAAACGGGCCTTTTCCCTTAGCTGGATTAGTTCTTTTACTTTTTCGAGTTGATTGCTCATATGATTAATTCTTTAGATTAACGAGATAGTTTTTGTCGATGTCTGCTTGTTTTTCTGTGGCAGGCCCGTTTCGGTGCTGCTCAACCTGTTATTCGGGATGTTCGCACAATTCGGTGAGAACACTTCCCGTAGATTTAGGATGTAGGAAAGCAATCTTTAGCCCTTCCGCACCCTGTCGTGCCTGCTGATCGATCAGACGTACCCCTTTTGATTCGGCGTCTTTCAATGCTTCGTTCACATTTTTTGTCGCATAGGCAATGTGATGTACACCTTCGCCCCTTTTTTCGATGAACTTGGCAATGGTGCTCTCCTCGCTTGTGGGTTCCAGTAGTTCTATTTTAGTGGAGCCGACCATGAAGAAAGCTGTTTTAACTTTTTGATCTTCCACGGTTTCAATGTTGTAGCACTTGAGCCCCAAAACACCTTCATAATATGGAAGATGTTCTTCGATACTTTTTACCGCAATGCCAATGTGTTCAATGTGTGTAATTTCCATATATTTTTTGTTACCAGTTTAAATGTATGCTGCAAATTTGAGTGTACACTCTAGTCGTGTTTTTATTCAATCTTACAATAAATCGGAAGATCTCTCTTTTTCCCATCGATCCGACGTCTCCAAGGCCGGTTATATGGACGAAATACGCAATACCTCCAGCAGCTCTTCGCTGATCTCCCGCTCCTTACGGATGGCTCGCTTGAATGGTATGTAATCAATTTCGTTTTCGTGGATGCCAATCATCACGTTGCGTTGATTTTCCAATAATGCCTGAATGGCTGCAATACCCATCCGGCTTGCCAGGATGCGATCCTGTGCCGATGGTGAACCACCACGCTGAAGATGGCCGAGAATGGAAACGCGGACATCGTATTGAGGGTACTCCGTTTTTACACGTTCGGCCAGTTTGATGGCTCCGCCCGTCACCTCACTCTCGGTGACAAGCACCATGCTGCTGTTCTTAGACTTGCGAAAGCCCTGCTCAATGAGTTCACCCAACTGGTCTTTCTCGATGCTGATCTCCGGGATGATGGCTGCTTCCGCACCCGAGGCAATAGCGCTGTTCAATGCAAGAAATCCGCAATTGCGCCCCATCACCTCCACAAAAAAAAGGCGTTCGTGGGAAGTGGCCGTGTCGCGTATCTTGTCCATCGATTGCATAATGGTGTTCAGGGCCGTGTCGTAGCCGATGGTGGTATCGGTGCCGTTCAGGTCGTTGTCGATTGTTCCGGGGAGGCCCACTATGGGGATATTATACTCATTGGCAAAGATGCCTGCGCCTGTGAGAGAGCCATCGCCCCCAATCACAACCAATGCATCTATGCCATGCTTCTGCATGTTTTCGTAAGCAATCCTGCGCCCTTCTACTGTCATAAATTCCTGCGAACGGGCTGTCTTCAGGATGGTTCCGCCCTGTTGAATGATGTTGCTGACGCTGTTGGTCTTGAATTCTACGATTTCATCCGAAATAAGACCTTTGTATCCCCTGTAAATGCCGTAGACACGCATGCCATTAGAAATACCTGCACGCGTTACCGCACGAATGGCAGCATTCATGCCCGGCGCATCGCCTCCGGAAGTGAGGACACCTACGCTTTGTATATTTGAGTCCATGTTTGAGTTCTTTGTCTTTGAGACTTTGTTGGTTGTATACTTTGTTTCACTTGAAAACAATAAGATGCAAAGATATGTTTTTTTAACGATGCCACAAAAAAAACTGACTAAAAAGCAACTTTCTCCATTTGCAGACGAGGACACAGTTTTGCAATGTTGGCGGCTACGGCTTCCATTTGCCACTTGGGCGTGGAAGTAGCTCCACAGATGCCAATGCTGATGTCCTCCCTAAGCAGCACAGGATCTATCTCTTCCGGTGAATGGATGAGGTGTGAATTCGGATTTCTCTTTTTGCATTCAGCAAACAATACCTTGCCATTGGAGCTTTTTTCGCCGGCAATGAAAAAAATCAGGTCGTGTCTCGCTGCAAACTCCTGGATATTGGGCACGCGGTTCGACACTTGCCGGCAAATGGTGTCGTAAAATTCAAACTTTGCCCCCTCTTTCATGCGGGATCTAATCAGCTCGCCTATCTCATGAAATCCATCCAAAGGTTTTGTTGTTTGGGAAAAAAGGCTGATGTCGCGAGAAAAATCGAGCTTGTCGATCTCTTCCTTGCTTTCGATGATGATGGCCGACTCATCGGTTTGACCGAGTAAACCATTCACTTCGGCGTGTCCTTTTTTTCCGAAGATCACAATTTGAGCATCGTTGTGTGCGCGATGGGTGTATTTCTTGTTGATTCTCTTCTGCAACCCCAACACGACGGGACAGGAAGCATCAATAATTTCGATGTTGTTCTGTTTAGCTATCTCGTATGTACTGGGCGGTTCTCCATGAGCACGGAGTAAAACGCGTACGTTTTTAAGTTGTTTAAACTGTTCGTGGTTAATGGTGATCAACCCCATCTTTTCGAGACGTTCCACTTCAATGTTGTTGTGTACGATGTCACCCAAACAATAAAGTGTACCTCCCTTTTGCAGCTCTTCCTCGGCTTTGGATATCGCTTTCGCAACGCCAAAACAGCATCCGGACAGCTTGTCTATTTCAATTTTGTTCATTTTTAGCTGTGATTTTATAAAACATATCTAATGCCCATTGTAACTGCTCTTCGATGCCGACATGGGTATTGTCCAACTCGAGGGCATCCTTTGCCTTGCGCAACGGGCTTTCGGTACGGGTAGTGTCGCGCAGGTCGCGCTCCTTTACATTGGCCAGTACGGCTTCGTATTCCGGTTGTTCGCCCTTGGCTTTCATTTCGTCGAATCGTCGCCGTGCACGTATTTCGGGTGACGTGGTAAGAAAAAGTTTCATTTCGGCATCGGGAAAGACCACCGTGCCGATATCACGCCCATCCATGACTACTCCCTTGCTTTTACCCATCTCCCGTTGTTGGTGAACCATTTCCCTTCGAACAAAGCCGAGGGTGCTCACACGGCTTGCGCCATTGGCCACCTCCAGGGTACGAATCTCTTTTTCCACATTCTCGCCGTTCAGGAAGGTTTCCTGCAACCCTTCTGCATTCGTTTCAAAAGAAATCCTGATATCTCCTATGTGCTCGTGCAGTGATGTCTCGTCAATTTCACTTTCCGTGATCCATCCTTTTCTAAGGGCATAAAGTGCCACTGCGCGATACATTGCCCCGCTATCGATATAAATGTATCCTAGCTTTTTGGCCAATCCCTTGGCTATCGTGCTTTTGCCACACGACGAATACCCATCTACGGCAATGTTAATTCTTTTATTGTGCATACTACATCACTTAACGACATAAACAAACACAAAGATAGAATGTTTTTGCGAAATCCTTATTCAAAAATTTTTCTCCTCCAGATATTCTGCCTCGTTATTTTTCTCTTCATTTCCTTTCAAGGGCTCTAGAATTTTCTTTGGAGGAATTATTTTTGACAATAAGATGGATATAAGCAATGTGCCCAGGATAACCACGAGAGAGAACCATGACTTGGACGTGAAGAAACTGGCAACTGGCGGAATGGTGCCCGATAACATCTTTAGACCGATGAAGAAAAGAATGAAGCTGATACCATATTTAAGAAACCGGAACATGGTGATGATATTCCGCAGGGCAAAGAACAGTGAAATAAGCCCCATTACAGCAAAAACATTGGAAGTGATTGCCAGAAACTGCTCTTCCTGTCCAGTGAGCAAGCTTTCCGCCCCTTCCAGGATCACCCCAATGATGGCAGGGATTGAATCCAGCGCAAAAATAATATCGGTGGTGCCGATAATCAAAAATGTAAGAAACATATGGGTAATATGTCTTCTTCCGTTTATTTTTGTGAAAAAATGCGGTGTATGCATGTCAGGATCAACCTGAAATAATTTTATTGCCCCTTTATACAAAACGTTGTTTTTGGGATCAACGGTTTGGTTGTCCTTGCTGAGAAGCATTTTTAATCCGGTGTAGATCAGTACAATTCCGAGCAAATACAACACCCAGTGAAAACGAAGCACCAGTTCCATCCCCACCAGAATAAACAGAATCCGCAAAATGATTGCCACCAGTATTCCCAATTTAAGTAATTTAGGCTGGTTCTCCTGTTTGATGTCCATGACGGAAAAAATTAAAAGAAAGACAAAAAGATTGTCTACAGACAGAGAGTATTCCGTCAAATAACCCGAAATGAATTTTGCCGCCATCACAGAGGCTGTTCTCACGGGACTGTCGGGATTCTGAGGGAAAAATAGGAAAACAGCCAGACCGAATAACAGAGCTATAAGGATCCATAACCCGGTCCACATCAATGATTCCTTCACGTTGATGTTACTCCTTCGGTGGTTCGTCACATAAAAATCGATCGCATAAACAATAAGAAAGGTTACAACAAATGCAACCCAAAAGATGGTGATTGTGCTCATATATTATTTTAATAGTCAATAATTCAAGTTCCGACCGCTTGTGAAATTCATCCCAAAAAGCATCTTCAATACGGTGTGTTGTCGTGTAAGAATATGATGTGGAGTTTTTTTAAAGGCGATGGAAATTGTTTTTAGGTATAAAAATTAAGCAATTATAAGATCTCTTGTTGCTGCTGATGTGATGCAAAGGTAATTGAAATATTTATGCGGTGAGTTTTTTTGCTGAATTTATTTTCCGAATAAAAAAACAGCCCGAAAGCTGTTTTCCTGAATTGTGATTTTTTATCCAATTAATCCTGCAAAAAGTTGGGGTACATATAATCCGTTGCAGGAATAAATGTTTCTTTTATACACTGTGGCGATACCCAACGCAGCAGGTTAAAGACAGAACCAGCCTTATCGTTGGTACCGGATCCGCGTCCACCACCAAACGGTTGCTGATCGACCACGGCACCGGTGGGCTTGTCGTTGATATAGAAGTTGCCGGCCGTGTGTGTCAGCCGGGTCGTCATCTTTTCAATGTGTGACCTGTCTGCAGAGAAGATGGCTCCGGTCAACGCATAATCGGTCGCACCGTCCAGAATGTCCATGGTTTCGTTCAATTTCCCGGGGGGGTAAACATATACTGTGAGAATAGGGCCGAATAGTTCCTCCCTCATGGTGATGTAATCGGCATTTTTGGCCAGAATAACGGTCGGGTGGATGAAGTAACCGACAGATTTGTCGTAAGTTCCACCATAAACAATCTCTGCATCGGGTGATACTTTGGCGTCATCGATGACTTTTGCCAGTTTGTTGAACGACTCCTCGTCGATGACGGCATTCACAAAATTACTAAAATCTTCTACCACACCCGTTTTTATCTGCGATAGGTCTCCAGTCACTTGTCTTTTTACCTCTTCCCAAATGTTTTCCGGGATAAAGGCACGTGATGCTGCTGAACACTTCTGGCCCTGGTATTCGAAAGCGCCTCTTGTGATCGCAGTGGCTACCTGCTTTGGGTCGGCTGTTTCGTCGGCAAGGATGTAGTCCTTTCCACCGGTTTCCCCCACAATGCGGGGGTACGACTTGTACTTTGATATGTTCCGGGCAATGGTGCCCCACATACCATTGAATACAGCTGTGGATCCGGTGAAATGCAGTCCGGAAAAGTCACGGTGGTTGAAGATCACCTCTGCCGCTTCTCTTCCTCCGGTGTAGACAAGGTTGATGACTCCGTCGGGTAATCCCGCCTCTTTCCATATCTTCATGATGAGATGGGCTGAGAAGGTAGCCGTTTTTGATGGTTTCCAGACCACCGTATTTCCCATGAGGGCCGGGGCTGCGCCCAGGTTGCCGGCAATTGACGTGAAGTTGAACGGAGTAAGAGCAAAAACAAATCCCTCAAGCGGACGCCATACCATCCGGTTCCAGACTCCCGGCGAAGAGTTGGGCTGCATGGCATAGATTTCCTGCATATTTTTCACATTGTAACGATAAAAATCGACCAGTTCACAGACAGCATCAATCTCCGATTGATAGGCATTCTTCGATTGACCGATCATGGTGGTTGCGTTGAATTCCGTCCGGTAGGGCCCGGCAATCAGTTCTGCCGCTTTCAGAAAAATCGCGGCACGGCTTTCCCAGTGCATGGCCTCCCACGATGGTTTGGCCTTGAGGGCTGCATCGATGGCCATCTGCACATGGCTTTGGTCACCCTGGTGGTAGTGTCCCAGCAGGAGGCGATGGTTATGAGGGGGGCGTATTTCCATCAGGTTTCCGGTTCGTACTTCCTTGCCACCAATCACCATCGGCAGATCAAGTCCGCCCTTGTTGATTGCTTCCAATTTTTGTTTCAGTGCTTCTCTTTCGGGTGATCCCGGAGCGTAGCCCCTGGCAGGTTCATTCTTTACCGGAGGTAATTTGTAGATTCCTTTAGGCATAATCAATTCATTTTTTGTGTTTATCTTGAATGAGACAAATTTATCAAAAAAAAATAACTTAGGGATGCTCCGAACCAATTAAAAAAATAAGGAAATAGAATGGCCGGAATGTTATTTTTTTTTATTTTTGCAGGCAAACCTGGATCCTTTTACATTAAACACATGCAACCTGAAAAAAACCACCCCGTCAACTTTGAGAACACAGAAACAGCTTTTCGTGATCAATCGAATGCAAGCCTCAGGCAGTCTTATCAGCTTTTTAACGTGATGAACAACAGGACGCTGGTTCAAACCTGTAAACAGCTGGTCGGCCTGGCTCTCGCGATTCACTTTCCGGTGAATGGAATCCTGCGGAAAACCATCTACCGTCATTTTGTAGGAGGTGTATCCATTACAGACTGCAGCAATACCATTGCTCGCCTGGCAAAGCGCAATGTGCTTTCAATTCTCGATTATGCACAGGAAGGGGAGGAGTCGGATGCCGCTTTTGATGCCACCTGCAATGAAATTATCCGCACCATTGAGTTTGCACATGATAATCCCCGCGTACCCTTCAGTGTCTTTAAAATTACCGGAATCGCCCGTTTCGACTTGTTGGCAAAGGTGAGCGAAGAAAGCAGTCTTACCAGCGAAGAGGAGGCTGAATACCGACGCGTGGAAACACGGATAAATGCGATTTTCCGGAGAGGATATGAGCTTGATGTGCCGGTGATGATCGATGCCGAAGAGACATGGATTCAACCCGTGCTCGATAATCTGGTGCTACGCATGATGGCGCAGTATAACGGAAAAAAGGCCATCGTGCAAAATACTTACCAGATGTATCGGCACGATAGCATTGCACGCATAATGCAGCATCACCGTAAGGCACTGGAGGGCGGGTTTCGCTTTGGGTTGAAGATTGTTCGTGGCGCCTATATGGAAAAAGAGCGCGCACGCGCCGCCGAAAAAGGGTATTCATCGCCAATACAGCCGGATAAACAATCTACAGATCGTGATTTTAATGATATCATCCGCTACTTTATGGACAATCTGGACAGCATCGATTTTATGGTTGCCACCCACAACGAAACCAGTTCCCTTTTGTTGGCCTCCCTGATCGATGCCTACAATGTGCCGAGGAACCATCCCGGGATTTATTTTTCCCAACTCTATGGAATGAGCGATCATATTACCTACAATCTTGCTGAACAAGGTTATAATGTAGCAAAATATGTTCCTTATGGCGAAGTGAAGACCATGATGCCCTATCTTTTCCGTCGTGCCGAAGAGAATTCTTCGGTAAAAGGACAGTCTAGCCGGGAGTTGAAAATGATCAAAACCGAAATAGAGCGAAGAAAAAAAACCGGAATCTCATTTATTTCACTTCCCAAACATTCGAAGAGTTGAGAAGAAATTCTGTAAACGATTTTTTCGGCATTTTCTGCTGTACCTCCACTATTTGCTTCTCGTAGTCCCTTTCGTAGGATGGTTCGTCCACACTGCGTATTACACCCAGTGCCACAGGGAGGCCGTCCGCCGTATCCATCAGGGCTAGTTTCAAGTGCAGCGTGCTGTCTTTGGTGGTGGCATCGTGTACCAGAATGTCGTCGAGCGAGTAGCCATCTTCCCCGAGGGTCACAGATTTGAGGTTCCAGCCATCCAGCACAAGGCCTTTCTCGTTATCTTTTCCGTAAATCATCTTCTCTCCATGCTTCAGGATAACGGTGTTATCGGCTTTCCAGGAACGGTCGCTTATCTTGTTGTGGATGCCGTCGTTGAAGATTACGCAGTTTTGGAGTACCTCAATCACCGAGGTGCCTTTATGGCGGGCTGCTTCCACCATCACATCTACCTGGTTCTTCATGTCCACGTCGATGGCGCGGGCAAAGAAAGTTCCTCTGGCACCAAAGGTCAGTTCTGCAGGACGGAACGGATCTTCCACGGTTCCGTAGGGCGATGACTTGGAAACAAATCCACGGGCCGATGTAGGGGAGTATTGACCTTTGGTAAGACCGTATATCTTGTTGTTGAAAAGGACGATGTTAATGTCTACGTTGCGGCGAACGGCATGGATAAAATGGTTGCCGCCAATAGCCAGTGAGTCGCCATCACCGGTAGCTACCCATACACTCAGGTTGGGATTGGCAACCTTTACCCCTGTGGCAATGGCTGCCGCACGACCGTGAATGCTGTGAAAACCATAGGTGTTCATGTAATACGGTAGTCGTGATGAGCATCCAATTCCGGAGATTACCGCCGTCTCATGCGGCTCGAGGTTTAGCTCTGCCATCGCCTTGTGCAGACAGGTCAGGATGGCATAGTCGCCACAACCTGGGCACCAACGCACCGCATTTTCGCTTTTGTAATCCTTCGGAAGATGTTTTTGATATTTTAATTCTGCTACTTTCATGCTTATTTATCCTCCATCATTTTTGTAAATTCTTCAACCAGCTCGCTAACCTTGAAAGGCTGTCCCTCCACCCGGTTGAATTTGTAAATATTGCTCAGATCATGGAACTTTCCGCTCAGATAAGCGGCAAACTGGCCATCGTTCTGTTCTGCTACGATCACTTTCTTATATTTTTTCAAGAGGTCGTGTGTGTTCTTTGGCAGGGGTGAGATGTGCCTGAAATGAGCATAAGCTACCTTCCGGCCGTTGGCCTGAATGCAAAGCATCACTTCCAGGAGATGTCCGTAGGTGCCTCCCCATCCCACAATAAGCGTGTCGGCATCCTTGTCTCCCAGTATATTTTGTGCAGGAATGAAGTCGGCAATTTTTTCGATTTTCTTCTTGCGGGTATTCACCATATATTGGTGATTCTCAGGATTGGAGGAGATCACGCCCGTGTGTCTGTCTTTCTCCAGCCCGCCAACGCGGTGCATATAATCCGCTGTTCCCGGCACACCCCAGTAACGGACCAATGTTTCGTCGTCCCGCATGTAGGGCTTCCATTTGTCAATGTCACCCCGGTAACATTTTTCAACGTAGGGGGGCATAATTTCAGGATAATCGTTCATGTCGGGAATTTTCCAGGCGGCTGAGCCGTTGGCTATGTATCCGTCGGTGAGCAAGATTACCGGTGTCATATGTTCCAGTGCAATCTTGGAAGCTTCGAAAGCACTCTCGAAGCAATCGGAGGGCGATGCAGCGGCAAGGACCACCAGCGGGCTCTCACCATTTCGTCCGTAGAGAGCCTGATTAAGATCGGTCTGTTCACTTTTGGTGGGCATCCCGGTAGAGGGACCGCTGCGCTGAACATCAATCACCACCAGCGGCAGTTCGGTCATTACTGCCAGTCCCAGTGCTTCAGATTTGAGTGACAGGCCGGGTCCCGAGGTGGAGGTGGCAGCAAGACAACCCGCGAAGCTGGCACCAATGGCCGAGGTAATGCCCGCAATTTCATCCTCCATTTGCAGGGCTTTCACGCCGAAGTCTTTCCTTTTTGTCAGTTCATGTAGGATATCGGTCGCAGGCGTAATCGGGTAGGAACCCAAAAAAAGCTGTACACCCGCCTTCTCGGCAGCGGCAATCAGTCCGTAGGCTGTGGCTGTATTTCCATTCACATCGGTGTAAAAGCCTTTGCTGGCCTCAATGGGCTCAACGCGGTAGGTAGAGGCAGTAAGGTGTATGTTGTTGCCATAGTTGTAGCCATCTGACAAGGCTTTGATGTTGGCCTGTACCAGCAGAGGCTTTTTTGCGAACTTCTGCTGCAATAGCATATCGGCAATTTCCAGAGGCCGGTTGAAGAGCCAGCAGACGATACCCAGTGCGAACATGTTCTTGCTGCGGAGCATATCTTTATTTTCCAGGCCCGAATTTTCCAGCGAGGCTTTGGTGAGGGAAGTAATAGCCACCCCAACCGGTTGTACATGCTCCAGTTCAAGTTCACTGAACGGATCCTGGGTTGTAAAAAGCGCTTTGTCGAGGTCCTTCTTTTGAAATGAATCGGTGTCGTACAATACAATCGAACCTCTCTTCAGGTACTGTGCGTTCACTTTCAGTGCCGCCGGGTTCATGGCCACAAGTACGTCTGTTTTATCGCCTGAGTTGTACACGTCTTTTGCACCAATGCGCACCTGAAAACCCGAAACGCCATGCAGCGAACCTTGTGGGGCACGTATCTCGGCTGGAAAATCGGGAAAGGTGGCAATCTCGTTTCCAAAAATGGCCGATAAGGTGGAAAAAAGTGTTCCGGACAACTGCATTCCGTCCCCGGAGTCGCCTGAGAAACGAATGGTTACTTGTTTAATGTCATTGACGACCGAATTCGTTGGCATAATTTATTTTGAATTTTGTGTAATGATTATACTGTCTTTAGCAGACAATACATTTTTGTTGATGTTTCAAATGTACCTGCAAAGTAATAAAAGACTCGCCTAAAAAGCAAATATTTCCTGTGGAAACGCCGAAGCAATTCTGAGCATATCAAACATGATTTCCCGCAACAGCCAAAGATTCTTACAGCAGCTTACTTTCGTTCAATATGTGCGCCCAATGCATTCAGACGCTTGTCAATGGACTGATAGCCGCGGTCTATCTGGTCGATATTGTAAATGGTACTTATCCCTTCGGCGCTCATGGCAGCAATCAGCAGAGAGATCCCGGCACGGATGTCGGGTGAGGTCATCGTCATTCCCCGCAAGTGAAAGCGGTTGTCCAGACCAATCACCACAGCACGGTGCGGGTCACACAAGATAATTTGAGCCCCCATGTCAATCAGCTTATCCACAAAGAAGAGGCGGCTCTCAAACATCTTTTGATGAATGAGCACGCTCCCCTTGGCTTTGGTCGCGACGACCAGCATCACACTCAGCAGGTCGGGTGTAAGTCCCGGCCAGGGAGCATCGGCAATAGTCAGAATAGATCCGTCGATAAACGATTCAATGGTGTAGCATTCCTGTCGTGGAATGTAAAGGTCGTCACCGCGCTGTTCCACCGTGATGCCCAGTCGGCGGAAGCTTTCGGGGATAATACCAAGATGGGTGGCTGATGTCTCTTTGATGGTGATCTCGGAAGCGGTCATGGCAGCCATGCCGATAAAACTTCCGATCTCAATCATATCGGGAAGCAGGCGGTGTTGACAGCCCGACAATTTCGTGACTCCCTGTACCAGTAGCTTGTTGGAGCCAATTCCTTCAATTTTAGCTCCCATGCGTACCAACATCCGGCTTAACTGTTCCACATAAGGCTCGCAGGCAGCGTTGTAGATAACGGTTTCTCCTTCTGCCAGCACGGAGGCCATCAGCAGATTGGCAGTACCGGTTACAGATGCTTCGTCGAGCAGGATATAGGTCCCTTTCAATTGATTTGCAGAGAGTGTGAAAAGGTTCCGCTGTTCGTGATAGACCATGCGGGCGCCCAGCTTCATAATCCCGTTGAAGTGGGTGTCGAGTCGCCGGCGGCCGATCTTGTCACCTCCTGGTTTGGGCACGACGGCTTCTCCGAAGCGTGCCAATAGCGGCCCGATGAGCATGATTGAACCCCGCATTGCAGCACTCTTCTGCATGAAATCATCCGACTGGGTATAACCCAGGTCAATCTCTTCCGCTTTGAATGAATATCGTTTTTCGTCCAGTTTTTTGACGCTCACTCCCATATCCCGGATCAGTGCGATCAGATTGTTCACATCGAGGATGTCGGGGATATTGTCGATGATCACCTCCTCCCGTGTGAGCAATGTGGCGCAGATAACCTGCAACGCTTCGTTTTTTGCCCCCTGTGGGGTAATGTTACCCCGTAGGCTGTGTCCGCCTTCAATGATAAATGATGACATAGTTACTTGCTTAAAATATCCATACTTCCGGCTCAAGCATGATGCCGAATTGTTTTTTTACTTCATACTGTATCCCGTGCATGAAATCAACAATATCCTGTCCGTTCTCCGTCCCGTAGTTCACGATGATCAACGCATGATGTTCGTAAGTCCCGACCATCCCACTTCGCTTTCCTCTAAGACCGGCCTTTTCTATCAGAAAAGCAGCCGACGTTTTGAAGCGGCCTTCTCCTACGTTGTAGATAGGTACGTCTGCCAGCTTCTTTTGAAGAATATCCTTTTCTTCTGTTGTAAGCACCGGGTTTTTGAAAAAGCTACCGGCATTAGGCAGCAAATTGTAATCCGGCA
The DNA here is from genome assembly GCA_002408485.1 of Proteiniphilum sp. UBA5283. Lineage (GTDB taxonomy): Bacteria > Bacteroidota > Bacteroidia > Bacteroidales > Dysgonomonadaceae > Proteiniphilum. Next base: position 21,274 of record DHSP01000046.1, read on the forward strand.
GTTTGCGGGTGCGAATTCGGATTATAGCGTTACGCACCTGCGCAAGCGAGGGAGAGTCAATGCCTTCCAGCTCCCGGCTCAGATCGATGTATTTCTCTTTGTAGGTGAATGATTTACTGAGGCGAAATACCACCGAGGTGATGACGTAGCGGCGCGTTTGTTTGAAGACGCTGTCGCGGTATCCGAAAGCGCACTCCTCGTGGGTAAATTCCCGAAAATCGCCTGATCTGATGTCTACTGCTTTTACCTTGACAATTGTGTCTTTCGCCTCACTTCCATAGGCTCCGATATTCTGAATGGGGCTGGCTCCCACTGAGCTGGGAATTAGGGAGAGGTTTTCGAGCCCCGCATATCCATTCGCTACACATCGACCCACAAATTGATCCCATTCTTCGGCGGCTCCTGCTTCAATTTCTACATGTTCGGCATCTTCGGACACAATGGTGATCCCCCGCATGCCTGGTTTGATCACCAATCCATCAAAATCGTGGGTGAAAAAAATATTAAATCCGGCCCCCACTATCAACTTTTTTTCGCGGGGATATGATTTTAAAATTTCCAGTAACTCTTCCGTGGAAGATGGTTCACAGAAGAGACGGGCTGATGCTTTTGTTCTGAATGAGTTGTAGGGTTGTAGTTGAATGTTGTGTTGTATGTCCAATTTATGATCTGTTTTTTATTTTTATTGTGATTATATGGACCGCTAATATCCTTTATATATTAGAAAAACGGTCGGCTTCTTATGCATATCTGGTAATTTTCCTTTCCATGTCCGGATGTTTCGGGTGACGATATATTCGTCGTCGCATGATATGTTGATGGCAATGCATAGTTGCGTCTGGGGTTTGCAGTGCTGCAAAATATCTTCAGCCAGTTTTTGATTCCTGTAGGGTGTTTCTATAAAAAGCTGGGTCTGGTCTTCACTATAAGCCCGGTTCTCGTACTGCTTTAGCTTTATTGCGCGTTCGCCTGCATTGATGGGCAGATAACCGTGGAAGGCAAAGCTCTGACCGTTAAACCCCGACGCCATGATGGCCATCAATAGTGACGAGGGACCTACCAGGGGCACCACTTTGTATCCTTTCTGTTGCGCTATGGCCACCACGTCGGCGCCGGGATCAGCTATGGCTGGACACCCCGCCTCAGAGATAACGCCGATACTTTCCCCCTTTTTCATGGGTGTCAAATAGCTTGCGATCTCCTTTTTATCGGTATGCTTGTTCAGCTCGAAAAATGTAAGCGCATCAATATCGATCTGCGGATTGCATTTTTTTAAAAAACGGCGAGCCGAACGTACATCCTCCACAATGAAATATCTAAGCCGGGATACCACACCGATGTTGTAAGGAGGGATCACCTTACTCACAGTCGTCTCCCCCAACAAAACGGGAATTAAATAGAGGGCATGATCGTTCATCTCAGTCGGGAAGTTTTTGCTTACATTTTTGCATACAAAAATAGTCAAAAAAGACCAAAAGAACGTCCTTTTTACAAATGGGTACTCTAATTGTGGTTATTTTTCGTGCCAGTTTATCTTTGCACTTGTTTATTATTTGTTTGTGGCAGTAATTACACCTCTGAAATAACCAAGCGATTCAGCAATTCCCTGAAGCGGGTCTTTCATGTTGCGCTCATGTTCGAGGCTACACATACCGGTGTAACCCACCTCGCGGAGCATTTTTACAAATGCCGGAAAATTGATAATGCCGCGGCCGATCTCTACTGAATACCCTGCCTTGGATGCGTCTGTGACGTCCTTGATATGAATATCAAAAACGCGGCTGTGGTATTTTTTCAGGTCTGCCACCGGATCTTTGCCGTTGCGGGTATCATGGCCTACATCAAGGCACATGCCAATGCGAGGATCAAGTTCCTTCACATTGTTCCATACGTCATCTGCATCCGGATAAAGCTCCATGTCGGGTCCGTGCAAGTGAATAGCATACAGCATGTCATTCTCCTTCACTTTTTTGTCAACGTAAGGAAGCAAATCGTAGTTGGGAACCCCCACAATTAATTTTACGCCTACTCGCTTTGCGTACGTAAATGCGTCGTCGATCTCTTTTTCCGACCGCATATAGATGGGGCCAACAGCATATCCGGTAACTCCTTTGGAATTGAGCTTGTTATGGAATTCTGCGATCTCTTTTTCGTTACTGGTCAAAGGAAGGTGAAAATCTTTGATGCATAAATATTTCACATCGCATTTCTGCATCATCTCCAACGTTTGATCCAGATTGAAATGCCGGAATGAGTAGCCTGCCATGCCAACGTTGAATTTTTCATTTGTTTCGGGTGCGGGCTGGGGGCCGGGCCGGTCCTGTGCTGAAATAAGGAAGGAAAATAACAATCCTGCAAAAACAAGTATTTTTTTCATATGATTTAAATTATTGATTTCTGTAAAGCTAGTTGTTTGTCTACTATGGCATGACTCAAGCAGGCCTGGCTTTGCTCAAAAAATGTGCTCGAACACAAAGGTAATTATTTTTTTAAAACATAGGCCCTTGCTCCTTTTTTTTATAGCTGCTGGCTTTTATGCTGTTGCAATAATTGAGATACCGGGTAAAAGAAATATGCAAAATCCTGTTAACTTTGTAATCTAAAGCATTATTAAATGAACTTGCCCGCTGATTTTATTCTGTCAACTCGTTCGTTGCTTGGAGAAGAAACAGAGAAGTTTCTGTCGGCTCTGGCAGAAGATGCTCCTGTTAGCATCCGTGTAAATCCATTTAAAAAATTGCGTAACCCGATGGTTTTTAGGTTTTCGGCAGAACGTGTGCCGTGGTCGGAATGGGGATTCTACCTCAATGAACGTCCGCCCTTCACCTTCGATCCGCTTTTTCATAGCGGATATTATTACGTGCAGGAGGCTTCTTCCATGTTTGCTGAACAGGTAATCAGGCAGCTGTTAACTGCCCCGGTAACCTGTCTCGACCTTTGTGCAGCCCCCGGGGGAAAATCATTGGGCCTGCTTTCTGCATTGCCGGAAGGTAGTCTGCTCGTTAGCAACGAAATCATTCGCCAGCGGGCGAATATATTGTCGGAAACATTGATAAAGTTCGGTCACCCCAATACTGTCGTGACCAACAATTCACCTCGTGATTTTACTGCTTTCCCCAATTTTTTTGATCTTGTGCTTGTCGATGCACCTTGTTCAGGCGAAGGGATGTTCCGAAAGGATAAGACAGCCGTGGAGGAATGGTCGTCTCAGAATGTGCAGATGTGTACGGCACGGCAGAAGGATATCCTACAGGACGTGTGGGCTGCTCTGAAACCGGGTGGACTACTTATCTACAGCACCTGTACATTCAATAAGGCAGAGAATGAGGAAAATGCGCTGTGGGTGTCCCGTGAACTGAGAGCTGAGTTTGTGAAGGTGGTAAGGGATCAAAGCTGGGGAATTGCGGGGTCATTCGATCGCGAGGTAGAAGGTTGTCGTTTTTTTCCTCATAAAGCCAAAGGGGAGGGACTCTTTATGACTGTTTTGCGGAAAAGCAGTTCTGCAACGCCTCTTGCATTTAACCCGATGCGCAAGTCTCCAAAGAAAGAGGCTATTCCTGCAAAAACAGACAGAGAATACGAGAGCTGGTTGAATCAGGTGCATCGTTTTGACTTCATTGAATCAGGCAATCGGATTGCTGCACTTCCGTTAGCACATGCAGAAGCGATTCGCTTTTTATCCCGACGATTGAAGGTGATTACCATGGGAATTGAAATTGGAGAGAAAAAAGGAAAAGATTTTATTCCTTCTCACGCCCTGGCCATGAGTCAGGAATTGAATCATAAGGCTTTTTTTCAATACGAAGTCTCCTACCGTCAGGCTCTTGCTTATCTTCGAAGGGAAATCATTACCCTGGATGATGCTCCCAAAGGGTTTGTACTGCTTACCTGGCAAGGCGAGCCGCTGGGGTTTGTGAAAAATATAGGAAACCGGGCAAATAATTTGTATCCGGGTGAATGGCGCATCCGAAGCGGATATTTGCCGGAAAAACAACCGGAAATCTTTTCTTTGAAGTCTTTTTCTTCCGGTTCTTAATTCGAATCTCTTCATAAATTCAACGCCTCAACGTCCAAATTCATGCTCAATGTACTCTCTGAAACCCCGTCGATCATTCCATAATCTGTTTGTTGCCCTTGCGGTTGTTGTCGCCCTGATTTCGCTGTTCTTATCAGATAGGCTGGCCAGGGAGCTCGCGGAGGAAGAACATCGAAAGATGGAAATATGGGCTGTGGCAACCGGGTCGATGGCAGACAATGGGGAGGCGAGCCTGGATCTGGTGCTGAAGATATTGCAGAGCAACACAACTATTCCCGTGATTTTGCTTGATGCAAAAAGTGGAGAATTGTTGTCGCACAACATTCGGTTACCGTCAGAAAATTCGAAGTCCTACCTTGAGAAGAAAATAATGCAATTTGGGAAAAAGCATGATCCCATTGTGCTGGAGGGACCCGATCAGCTTTTATATTACGACGATTCCTATACCTTAAAGCAATTACAAATTTATCCCTATTTTCAACTGTTGGTGATTGCTTTTCTTATTGGGCTGGCCTTCTCTACCTTAAGCAGCTCGCAGCGGGCGGAGCAGCATAGAGTGTGGGTCGGCTTGTCGAAGGAGACTGCCCATCAGCTAGGTACGCCAATTTCTTCGCTGGTGGCCTGGACAGAATATCTCAGGTTGAAGGAGGTGGATCCGGAATTGTTGAAAGAGATCAATAAGGATGTGGAACGTTTGCAAATAATCGCGGATCGTTTTTCAAAGATCGGTTCCGCCTCTTTGCTGGAGCAGTCGGATATGCGTGAAGTTGTAAAAAGTGGGTTGTCGTACCTTAGGAACCGCATCCCGGAAAAAATAACTTTCAACCTTCGGTTTCCTGAGCAACCTGTATTGGCCAGCCTGAATGAACCCCTGTTTGGCTGGGTGGTTGAGAATCTTGTCAAGAATGCTGTGGATGCCATGCAGGGAGAGGGAGTCGTCACTTTTGTTATCAACGAGAAAGAAAAAGAAGTGATACTGGATGTTGCAGATGCCGGTAAAGGGATCCAAAAATCCAGCCAACAAAGAATATTCACACCCGGTTATACAACCAAAGAAAGAGGCTGGGGGCTTGGTCTGTCGCTTGTGAAACGCATTGTGGAAGTGAATCACCATGGGAAAATCTATCTGCTTAAGTCGGAGCCGGGGAAGGGTACGGTAATCAGAATTGTATTAAAGAAAAACCCCCGACCGCGGCGGCCGTTTTAGTTCAGTGAGAACGAGGGGAAACTTCTCAAGACTCCGTAGAGCACAGGAAGAAGGAGTGTGGTCAATCCTTTTGCCGGAGTATAGTGCCGAAAAAGCGGATGTTGATGTTTTCGGCTTTGGTATATTTCCTGAGAAGGTCCACAGCGTATTCCGCCGCTTCGGGAAGTCCGTCATGACCGGAATAGCCGTTGATCAACATCATCAGGTCCGTCGTGTCGGAGGTGATCTTGGTACGTTCTTCGTCGCTTGTGGGTGTCCCGATTCCACTCGTTGCATCCCGGTAAACAGGCAATCCTTCAATGTTCAGTATCCCCCTTCCGATCGCTTCAAACTTCTCCCCATACTCGCCCACACCTAAGGTGAGGTTTCCTTCAATTTTTGCGGCATCAAAGCCCCCAATTGAATAACCTGTTTTGAGAGAGACCAGATTGATGAGGTCTACCGCCGTGTTTATCTGGTAAAGAGGCTGGCTTTTCAGTATTCTGCGGCATAACGCTTCGCCCGAGGGGCGGTATCGGTTGGGATCCTTTCCCAGCTTTTTATAGACCTCCCTGGTTGCATGAATTGCCGGACGCCTTTTGATCTCCTCCATCTTGCAGGAAGAGGCCAGAAAAGCGGAAAATGTCGTTATCTCTTTCCATAATTTTTCGTGAAAGGGACTGTTTGTCACCTCGCACGCTATTGCTGCCATACTAAACTCCGGACAGACGTCGTAAATTTTATCGCTGATTGTTATTTCTTTCTGCAACATCGTCTTTCAATATCTTTCTTCATGCTTTTATTCAACGGAAAGTCAAAGGTAAGAAATCTCAAGCAAAAGAACCTGTAAATAGCATAAAGAGATGAATATTCGAAAAATAACGGTCGATTAATTTGTGGAACTCTACTTCAATTGCTATATTTGCGTGATTTTTTGTTTTCATACGATTATTTCATTTTTTTCATTATGAAGGGTGAAGCATTTGCGTTACGACTGACGGGTAAAGTGAAAGTTAGCGTTTTATTGTCAAAGCCGGCAAATGTTATACTTTAGTGAATTCGCGAAAAACGTGCTCTGTCGTTGAAAAATAGAGGCTCATTTTCTATGACTGACGAAAATAATAAGCTGCTGGTCGATCTGGAGGTGCGTATCAAACAGGTCATCTTTTTGTGCGATGCGTTGAAAGACGAAAATGAACGCCTAAAAACGGAGATACGGTCGCGCCAAAAGCAACTTGATGAAACAGTGAACGAGTTGCAGCAATTGAAAACAAGATATAATGGTTTGAAAACCGCGAGAACCATTACAGCGGCTTCGGTCGACGTGGATACCGCGAAATTGAAACTATCAAAACTGGTGCGGGAAGTGGATAAGTGCATAAATTTATTAAAATAACATTGATAAAATTTATGTGATGAGAGATGAAAAATTTTTATTAACATTAGAGGTTGCCGGCAGGAAGTATCCATTGAGAATCAAAAAGTCAGATGAACAGGCCTTCCGTGACGCTGCCAAAAAGATAAATACAAAAATAAACCAATACCGTGTTGCATACGGGGGGGGGAACTCCCGCATGACGACCCAGGATTTTGTGGCAATGACCGCGATACAGGCATTGGCTGAGAATTTTTCTCTCGGTGATAAAAACAATACAAAACCCTTTGAGGATAAGATTGATTCGTTGATCAGCGAATTGGATGACTATCTGAAAAAGTAATCTACTCTCTTGAAAAACAAGGGAAGAGGATAACGCACCTTTTATGCACATAATTGTTATGTGTTTAATTGTGTGCGATTTTTTTTAATGGGCACTAAGCAAAAGTAGAACACCTCATGCCGGAACATTACAATTCCGGCAAGAGCATATAAATCAATTAATATTAAGCAATATGGAAATAGTAATAGGAATTATCGGGTTGGTGATCGGGGCAGTAGTGGCCTGGTTTCTGACCGGTAAAATGGCCAATTCCCGTGCGCAGAATATTCTGAGCGATGCGGAGAAGGATGCCGAGGTAATCAGGAAGAAGATTTTACTGGAGGCAAAGGAGGAGACACTCGCGATGAAGACCGAGGCTGAAAAGCAGGCCAATGTGCGGACGTCGAAGATTCAGATGACAGAAAACAGGCTCAAGCAACGCGAAATGACGCTTAACCAGAGACAGGAAGAACTGAACAAGAAGAATGCCGAGATGGAAGAGTCGAGGCAAAATCTGACTTCCCAGCAGGATTTTTTGGATAAGAAAGCTGCTGAGCTGGAACGTTTGCACAGACAGTCGGTCGAAAAATTGGAAACCATCTCCGGTCTGTCGGCTGAGGAAGCCAAGGAGCGTCTGGTTGAATCGCTGAAAGACGAAGCCAAGTCCGATGCCCAGTCGTACATCAGCGATATCATGGAGGAGGCCAAGATGACCGCCAATAAAGAAGCGAAACGGATTGTAATTCAGTCGATTCAACGTGTGGCTACAGAGACATCCATCGAAAATGCCATTACCGTGTTTCATATCGATTCCGACGAGGTAAAGGGAAGGATTATTGGCCGTGAAGGGCGCAACATTCGGGCATTAGAGGCTGCTACAGGCGTGGAAATCGTGGTAGATGACACGCCCGAAGCCATTGTACTTTCCGGTTTTGACCCTGTGCGGCGTGAGATTGCCCGCCTGTCCCTCCATCAGCTTGTGGCCGATGGTCGCATTCACCCGGCGCGCATCGAAGAGGTGGTGTCGAAAGTAAAGAAGCAGATAGAGGAAGAAATTGTGGAGACCGGCAAGCGCACTGTGATCGATCTTGGTATTCATGGTCTGCATCCCGAGTTGATCAGGATGGTGGGGAAGATGAAGTACCGATCCTCCTATGGGCAGAACCTGTTGCAGCACTCTCGAGAGGTGGCCAACCTCTGTGCCATCATGGCTTCTGAGCTGGGTTTGAATCCCAAAAAAGCGAAACGTGCCGGCTTGCTGCACGATATTGGAAAGGTGCCCGACGATGAACCAGAATTGCCACACGCAGTACTGGGAATGAAGTTGGCCGAGAAGTTCAAGGAGAAACCCGATATTTGCAATGCTATTGGCTCACACCATGATGAGGTGGAGATGACCACCCTGCTGGCGCCCATTGTGCAGGTGTGTGACGCTATCTCCGGTGCCCGTCCCGGTGCCCGCCGTGAAATTGTGGAGGCCTATATCAAGCGGTTGAATGACCTGGAGAACTTGGCACTCTCATACCCAGGCGTGGTAAAGACTTACGCCATTCAGGCCGGTCGTGAGCTGCGCGTGATCGTAGGTGCTGATAAGATTGATGATCAGGATACCGAAAGATTATCCGACGAGATTGCACGCAAGATACAAACCGAAATGACTTACCCCGGCCAGGTAAAGATCACGGTAATCAGGGAAACGCGTGCCGTGAGCTATGCTAAATAAATAGACGGCAACAAATTTATCAATCCACAAAAAAAGAGGGTGTATCACAAATGTGATTTCACCCTCTTTTTATTGGGATATCTATCTGAGAACATATCCCAATATTCATTTCTCAGGAGGTTAAATTTTATTTTGAGACAGCCTCTTTTCTGTGGATTAATCTTTTCCTGCCTTTTCTGTCTTTTTGATTTTTTTTACCAGCAATGCTTCGTTACTCCCAATCACTGTTTTCAGTTCCATCTGCAGACGCTTAATCTCCATTTCCTGATTGTGGATAGTGGTCAATAAGGCGTTCAACTCCTCGTTGTCGACGGTGTCGGGATATTGTGCTTTTACCCTCGCAATGAAATCGCTCAATACATTCATATAGTTGTTAAAGGCATCGTAGGGAGACATATAGGGGCTGAACTGGCTCTGTTCACCACCAAAATGCTTGGTCGACATGTAATAAAAGTGATCACTTGTCTGCAGATAGAGCCAGTCTTGTTTCAGTCGCCGGTCGGTACACAGCCGCACTCTTTCTCCAACCTCGTACAGCGATTTCAGCGCACTTTGCTGTAGCTTATTTCCCAACCAGGCACTCACATCCCGCTCTTCGTCAGACCAGGATATGGGATTGGGCACAGTGATCGCGCCAATGGGTTTGTTGTTCTCCAGTGCTTCCCGGGGTGTGCTAAAGCCAATCTCATGTTCAAAAGCAAAACGGGGCAAAGCTTTCATAAATTCAAAAATACCCGTATGCGAAGGCTGGATATTTCCCAGTGTCTCGTAATTCATAAAGAGGTTGAACACCTCCTCTTCCGAAGGGGTGGCGGCAATCCAGGAGATAAACTTCTCAGCCGTAAGCGGATATTCATTCCAACTATAGTTCGAAAAGCGATAGGTGATGTCGTCGCTGTAACGGCTGTTTTTGAGTAAGAGTTTCAGCTTGGGTTCACTGGCGGCCTGGTAGATATAATTGGGACTCTTCCAGCCGAGAATGTGTTTTGCTCCTTCCGTAATCATTTTGGTATACCCCATATCGTATACCATCTCGGCGATCTTGTCATCATAGATCAGTTCTGTATTACGCAGTACGGTTGGCTTCTGGTCAAAAAGCATCTCTATTCTTTCGGCATGGTGCGTAACCTGATTGCGAAATTCTTCCGGATCAAACAGGCTCGAGAGCGAGTGTGCATAAGTTTCGGCAAGAAACTCCACGTTTCCGGTTTTGCTCAGTTCGCGAAATCCTTCGATTACTTCGGGAGCGTAAATTTCCAGTTGTTCAAGCGCTACACCCGAGATCGAGAATGCTACCTTGAACTTTCCCTTATACTGATTCACAAGGTCCAGCAACATGCGATTGGCAGGTATATATGACCGGGCGGCTATTTGTTGGAGAATATCTTCGTTGGCATAATCATCGAAATAATAATGATCTCTGCCGATATTGAAGAAACGATATCTTTTTAACCGGAAAGGCTGGTGGATCTGAAAATAAAAACAGATTGTCTTCATCGTTATTTATTTTGGTTGTTGATTTTTATACTTATTGCATGAGGCTGTCATAAATTCTGCGGACCTTCAGGCCAGCATCTTCCCACTTGATGTTGTCTACCTCAATTTTTCCTTCTTCCTTCAGGTACTCTGCCATGGCCGGATAGGTACAAATGGAATAGATGGCATCTGCCATCGCATCCACATCCCAGTAATCGGTCTTGATCACGTTATTCAGAATTTCCGAACAACCCGACTGGTGAGAGATGATACTCGGTACACCGCACTGCATTGCCTCAAGGGGAGAAATACCGAAAGGTTCCGAGACGGAGGGCATCACATATACGTCGCTCGATTTGAGCATTTCATAGACCTGCTTGCCACGCAGGAAGCCTGTGAAATGGAATTTGTGAGCGATACCACGTTCTGCCACCAGGCGGATCATCTGGTCCATCATGTCACCGCTGCCGGCCATGACAAACCGGATGTGGGCGGTCTTACGAATTACCTGGGTAGCTGCATCCACAAAAAACTCCGGTCCCTTCTGCATGGTGATCCTTCCCAGGAAGGTAACCACCTTCTCCTGCACGCCCGATAATTTTTTAATTGATGCAATCTCCGGACTGAGTGGTTCAACGGCATTGTGCACGGTTGTCACCTTCCAGTAGGGCTGATGATAGTTCTCAATCACCGTGCGGCGGGTAAGGTTGCTCACGCAGATGATATGGTCACAATTGTCCATGCCGTCCTTTTCAATGCCATAGACGATGGGATTGGGTTTACCCCTGCTCCGGTCGAACTCGGTAGCGTGCACATGGATCACCATGGGTTTACCCGAAATGCTCTTTGCATGCAGGCCCGCAGGATAGGTGAGCCAGTCGTGTGAGTGAATCACATCGAAATCGTAGGTTCGAGCAATCACACCGGCCACGATGGAGTAGTTGTTGGTCTCTTCCAGTATGTTGTTAGGATACCGACCTGAAAATTCGATACATCCCAGGTCGTTTGTGTGCATATAGCTGAAATCGGCATAGATGTTATCGCGCATCCAGTAGTACTCCTGAGGATTCATAAGTTTCCCGAGCCTTGCCTCTGCCATCTCCCAGGGAACATCGCGCCAAACAATGGGTGTGTTGTTGGCACCGATGATCTTCATGAAGCTTTGGTCTTCGTCACCCCATGGCTTGGGAATAACGAAAATCGTCTCCATATCTTCCTGTTTGGCCATTCCTTTTGTCAGTCCATAGCTTGCTGTTCCCAGTCCTCCGAGAATATGTGGCGGGAATTCCCAGCCAAACATTAATGCCTTCATGTGTCCAATATTTGATGTTGCCGGAGCAGGGCCTCCGGTATATGTTTCTGTTTCTTTTTCTTATGTGTATGAGTTGATAATCCTTTGTGCTCTGAGAAGCTCCCCGACGCTCATTGCAAAAGAGTAACCGCCGTGTGCGATAAAGGGTGGGTTGGAATCATAAAATTCCGATATGGTGCCAATGCAGTCGTTTTGCATCTCTCCTTCCATTTCCACCATAATCCGATCGGCCAGTGACAATCCGCTCATGTGAAAAACATTGAGGTATGCTTCAATATAGGGACCCAGTAACCAGGGAAATGCCATTCCGTTGAAGTAGGCCAATTGTTTTTCATGCTCAGAACCGGTGTAATGAGGATGAAACTGATCGCTTTTGGGCGTGAGGGAACGGATGCCGCATGTGGTGAGCAACTCTTTGGTTACAAAGTCGATCACCGACTTCTTTTGTCCTCTTTCCAGCGGTGAGTGAGGTAGTGAAACGGCGAAGATCATATTGGGCCGCACGTTGAGGTCACGGTGATAGCCGTCTACGTAATCATACAGATATCCGGCATCGTTGAGAAAAACTTCCAAAAAAGAGTTGCCGGCTAGTCGTGAGTAGTTTTCCAGCTTAGTGGCCTGAGGCTCGCTCCCTATTTCGCGTGCCACCTCTTCTGAGAACTTCAGGGCGTTATACCAGAGGGCATTAAATTCTACCAGATAGCCAGAACGGGGAATGACCGGCCGTCCGTTGATCGTTGCATTCATCCAGCTTACGGCAACATCGTGCCCGTAGGTGGTTAGCAGTCCGTTATCCCCATGATACACCAGATTAGGATGCTTCCCGGCAATGATGTAGTCGATGATCTCGAACAAGAAGTCGCTGTATTTTTCCACAAAAGTATTTTTTTGCTCCTTCCGGTATTGTTGTAATGCCCACACAACCCACAGCAAAACATCAGGGTCTTCTATCTGTTTGATGAAACTTTTTGACGGTTTATCTGTCATGAAATTTCTCAAGTGGGGGATGGCGGTATCCATAGTCTTTTCGAAATCCTGTACTTTGTCTACGGCGAGAGTACAACCGGGTAGAGAGATAAACTGGTCGCGCGCCCGCACCTTAAACCAGGGGTATCCTGCCAGAAGATAGTGCTCTCCTTTGTTGGGTATGTAATAGAACTGGTGGCTGGAGTTCTTTAGACAGTTATAAAAATTGGAACGTGGTGTGCGTGAATATATCTCTAAATCAAACTCATGGGCCAGGTTGGCTGTGTCTACGAGAATATCGCCGGCCGAAAAAATAATCACTTCACCTTTGGCGATTGACATCTCGAAATAGCCAGGCACATACAGATCTTCCTGATACGTGTCACCGCTCTGAAGGTCCTGTAGGTATTCAATACCGCGGTACCAATCGGGGTGATAAATAAATTCCGGCTTTTTGTTAAACTGCATAAACAGTTCGGGGTAACCAAAATACATGCAAGTGCTGATGCCATTTTCCACTTCGCGATAGGAGCGGTCTACTTGGTCATTTTCGTGAGTGAGTTGCGATATTTTTCGAAAAGCCAGGAACGGTTTAAAACGGATGGTCGTGGGAGAATGAGCATCCAGCAGGGTGTATCGGATCATCAAACGATTTTCTTTCGAGGAGAACATGATTTCCTTCGACAGGATCACACCGCCAATACGGTAGATAGTTTTGGGTACGCTGTCGCAATTGAACTCCCGTATATACTTGTGCCCCTTCGGACTGTAATTGTCACCTGCGTACCGGTGTATTCCCAGGTTGAATTCAGCACCATGCTGGATGACTGTTTCGTCGAAAGACGACAGGATAAGGTGATTCTCGTCGTCCAAATAAGGCACAGGCATTACCAATAATCCCTGGTACTTGGTTGTGTTGCAGCCCGATATCGATGTGTTTTGATAAGCTCCTCTTCGGTTGGTTCGTAATACGTTCCGGTAGAGAGAATACTCCAAATTGATCATCAGCTCTTTGTCGAATTTCAGATAACTCATCGCTAAATAAAATTTGTAGTAAGGTAAATGGCACTTAATTCCTGCGAAAGATAGTAAAATTGAAATTATATCACAAGCAAAAGGGATGAATAAACACAATATTTCCTCCATTATTGAGCCGGTTGCACAATTGTTGTATATTTGTGTCGATAAGGAGTTCTCTCTTAACTTTAACGAAAATATGGACGAAAAAGAGATATCCCGGTTTGCCTTCGAGAAAAAGCGAATGTGGCTGGCGTTACTACCTTCCCTGGTCTTCGTTTCTTTTATGTGGTTGACTTTTCTTGTTGATCATGCCGGTCTGTTCGGAGATAATTTTTCCCAATGGGGTATTCGACCCGGGGAGGTGAACGGGCTGAAAGGAATCATCTTTTCTGTTTTCATTCATGCATCATTCTCTCATCTGTTGTCCAACACACTTCCGTTGCTTATCCTTATTTGGTTCCTATTTTACTTTTACAGCAAGATAGCCTCCGGTGTTTTTGTATCTCTGTGGTTCCTGAGCGGATTTACAACCTGGCTCATCGGGCGTAGCTCCATCCATGTGGGGGCTAGCGGACTGATTTTCGCCATCCTGTTTTTTCTCTTTTTTAGTGGTCTTTTTCGCAAACACATTCCGTTGGTGGCTCTCTCCATGATCGTGGCTTTTATCTATGGAAGCACCGTGTGGAGCATCTTTCCCGTTACCGAGCTGGTGGATCCGTCAATCTCCTGGGAAGGACATTTGTCAGGGGCAGTTAGTGGGTTGCTGTTGTCGATTCTCTTTCGAAAACAAGGCCCACAAAAGCCGTTAGAGAAATGGGATGGAGAGGATTATGAAGATGAGCCTGAAAAAGGCCCTCCCGGAATTGAGATTACACAGGAAGATAAGCCGGAATAAGTTAATCTTTACGGAGATCCACGGAGTGTATTTGTTGATTTGTGCTTTTTACTTATTTTTGTAAACTGAAAAAATATGATCAGGGAGAAGATATTGAATTTACCGATCCAATTGTTCCCCAATAAAATTGTTCCAAAAAAGTTTCAAAAAAAAACTTATGCAAAAGAAAATCAGAGCTGCAATAATCGGTTACGGAAATATCGGGAAATATGTACTGGAAGCGCTGGAATGCGCTCCAGACTTTGAAATTGCAGGTATTATCCGGCGCAATGTGAAGGATATCCCCCGTGAATTGAGAGAATACCAGGTGACAGATACCGTGTCGTCATTGAAAGAAGTGGATGTAGCGATACTTTGCACTCCCACACGTACTGTGGAACAAAATGCCAGGTTGTGCCTGGAGTTGGGAATCAATACGGTGGACAGTTTCGATATCCACAGTCAAATTTTGCCGTTGCACAAATCACTGAATGAAGAGGCAAAGAAACACAACGTTGTTTCCATAATTTCAGCGGGATGGGATCCGGGCAGCGACTCGGTGATCCGCGCCTTGCTTGAAGCGCTGGCACCACGGGGAGTCACTTACACCAACTTTGGCCCGGGCATGAGTATGGGACACACGGTGGCTGTGAAGGCCATTGCTGGTGTCAGGGCGGCTCTATCCATGACTATTCCTGCCGGCACCGGCGTACACCGCAGGATGGTTTATATTGAGTTGCAGGAGGGGTACGATTTTCACTCCGTAGCTCAAGCCATTAAAGCCGATGATTATTTTGCCCATGATGAGACTCATGTTTTTCAAGTTGAAGATGTGGAGGCCCTCAAAGATATGGGACACGGCGTACTGATGGAACGGAAAGGGGTGTCTGGAATTACACAGAACCAGCTGTTCCGCTTTGATATGCGTATCAACAACCCCGCACTCACGGCACAGGTGCTCGTCGGCGCTGCCCGCGCATCTATGAAACAACTGCCGGGAGCCTATACGATGATTGAAATTCCGGTAGTGGATTTGTTGCCGGGGGAAAAAGAATCATGGATTAAAAAGCTCGTGTAATTTTATTAACTTTGTCACAAATTCAAGTCTGATGGATATATTACTTTCTGTTACCTGGGATGTAGATCCCGCACTTTTCACCGTTTTTGGCCGTGAGATTCGCTGGTACGGGCTGTTGTGGGTCATTGGCCTGATTGTGGCTGTCTATATTGTTCAAAAGATCTTCAAGCACGAAGACCTTCCCGAGAAATGGTTCGATTCTCTTTTCGTATACATGATCGTGGGCATCATTGTGGGGGCACGCCTCGGGCATTGTCTCTTCTATGAACCGGCTTATTACCTGGCCAACCCCATCGAGATACTGAAGGTGTGGGAAGGCGGACTCGCCAGCCATGGCGGGGTGATCGGTATCATCATTGCCGTATGGCTTTATTCGCGAAAAGTCAGCCACCTCAGCATGCTTTGGACCTTCGACCGGGTAATGGTACCTACGGGCTTCACTGCCGCCATGATTCGTTTAGGCAACCTGATGAATCACGAAATCTATGGAGGCCCTACGGATCAGCCCTGGGGATTTCGTTTTATCGACAATCTTCACCAATGGATGCGTGGAGCAGAGCCCATCTTTACCGAACCTTCTCACCCTACGCAGATTTATGAAGCATTGGCTTACCTGCTGGTCTTTGCTATCACCATGTATCTTTACTGGAAGACCGATGCGAAGTACCGGAAAGGGCTCATTACCGGCGTGGGGATTCTTATCATCTTTCTGTTCCGCTTCTTTGTGGAATATGTGAAAAATGTGCAAGTTCCCTCCGAAGTTGCCATGCGGGAAAGTACCGGTCTTATTCTGGGACAGTGGCTGAGCATCCCTTTCATCCTATGGGGAGTATGGATGATTTGGAATGCGTTGCGACGACCTGCCAAGGTAGAGATCACACCCAAACAATCAGAACTTCCAAAACCGAAAACGAAACCGAAGAAGAAATAAACCGGCTGCGAGGCATCAACACCCTGCATGTGGCTCTCCCGGCCCAGATTTTTCTCCCGTAGAAGCTTGGAGTTAAGATTACAGGCATCCGATCACGAACCGCTGTCCTCTGACAAATGAACATTGAAGATATGTACAAACCTCTTGAAATTGCAAAAGATATTTTTTATGTAGGTGTGAACGATCGCACCAAACATCTTTTTGAAAACTTATGGCCACTTCCTTATGGGGTGTCATACAATGCTTACCTCATCGCCGACGAGAAGACTGCCTTGATTGATACGGTAGACGGTTGCTATTCCGATGTTTTTTTTCACAAAATTACATCGGTGCTGGGTGACAAGCCTATCGATTACCTGATCGTGAACCATATGGAACCCGACCATTCGGGCTCTATAGCATGGCTTGTCTCCAAATATCCAGAAATCCGCATTGTCGGCAACAAACGAACCGTCGACATGCTGAAAGGATTTTATGGTATCACGGACAATGTGGTTCTGATACAGGATATGGATACGCTGTGTCTGGGCAACTGCACCTTGCAGTTTTATCTTACACCCATGGTTCACTGGCCGGAAACGATGATGACCTATGTACCCGAAAGAAAAACATTGTTTAGTGCGGATGCATTCGGCACCTTTGGTACACTCGATGGCGGCGTGCTTGATACGCAGATCACTCCCGAGAGATACCGGAGCGAGATGATTCGATATTATGCCAATATAGTCGGAAAATTTGGTTCTCCGGTACAAACAGCCCTCAAGAAACTATCCGGTATCAAGATCGATGTTGTCTGTTCCACGCACGGACCCGTGTGGACACAAAAAACACACATCGCCGAAGTGGTGAACCTATACGATCAGCTGAGCAGATACGAAGCGGACCCCGGATTGGTTATTGTTTACGGAAGCATGTATGGACACACGGAACAACTGGCTGAAATCATCGCCTCCTCCGCAGCGGAACAGGGTTTGAGAAAGATCGTGATGCACAACGTATCCAAGAGCCATGCATCGGATGTCCTTCGCGATGTCTTTGCTTACAAGGGATTGCTCATTGGCTCACCAACCTATAACAACAAGCTTTATCCTGCTGTGGAAAGCCTGCTCTCGGCTTTGCAGAGCCGCTATGTGAAAAATCGCTTCTTTGGCTGCTTTGGCAGTTTCACCTGGTCCGACGCCTCTGCCAAACAGCTGGCTGCTTTTGCCGAAGCTTCGGAGTTTGAGATGATCGGCGAGCCGGTAGTCATGAAGCAGGCGATGCTTTCGGAAGTGACGGAAAAAGCTCGCAACCTGGGGCAGTGCATAGCGCATAAAATACTCTCCGGAGCAGAGGTCGTTCCGAACAACACAGCAAACTGTCATTAATAATAAAAATATGAGACTGATTATTCAACCCGATGCCGACCAAATGGCACAGTGGGCTGCAAACTACATTGCAGCGAAAATTAACAAGGCAAAACCCACGGCAGAGACACCTTTCAAGTTGGGACTACCCACCGGATCCTCCCCGCTGAAAACCTACAAAGCACTGATTGCATTGTATGAAACCGGCTTTGTATCTTTCGAACATGTGATTACATTCAACATGGACGAGTACATCGGACTACCGGCTGACCATCCGCAGAGTTACCATACCTTCATGTGGAACAACTTCTTTCGGCATATCGATATCAGAAAAGAGAATGTGCATATCCTCAATGGCATGGCGAAAGACCCCGAAGCCGAATGTGCCGCTTACGAAAAATCGATCGCCGAAGCTGGCGGAATCGATCTGTTTCTTGGCGGTATAGGCCCGGACGGACACATTGCTTTCAACGAGCCGGGCTCATCGCTTTCGTCACGTACAAGGGTGAAAACGCTGACAACCGATACGGTGATTGCCAACTCAAGGTTTTTCGACAACGATGTAAACAAAGTACCCAAAACAGCACTCACTGTGGGAGTGGGGACGGTGCTCGATGCAAAGGAGGTACTCATCCTGGTCAACGGACATCATAAGGCCCGCGCACTGTATCATGCCGTGGAAGGAGCTATCACACAGATGTGGACCATCAGCGCCCTGCAGATGCACCAGAAGGGTATTATCGTGACAGACTATGATGCCTGTAGCGAACTGAAGGTGGGTACATACAAGTACTTTCTGGATATTGAGCACGATAATCTTGATCCGGCTTCGTTGTTGTAGTAATCTTTGGGGCTACAATGTTATAAAGAGGCTGTCTCAAAATAAAACTTAACCTCCTGAGAAATGAATATTGGGATATGTCTCAGATAGATATCCGAATAAAAAGAGGGTGAAATCACATTGTGTGATGCACCCTCTTTTTTAATTGTTTCAGGCTGGCCCAATATCATATTGTCGAGGATAAGTAAATGCAAAGAACTGAGATATCACGCGATGGCTCCGGTAAAAGCTGTTAACGTTTATACTTGATATTTAACAGGATCTCTTGTGTCTTCGGGTGAACAATCGTCGTTCATCGCTTGTTCTCAAAATGAAATAAGAGCAAATTGCTTAAATGTTTTTTTAGGTTATCCACGCAGAACACAGATGCGAAAAATCCGTCGGGACGTTCTTACATAACAAAAGATATTTCAAGAAGAGATATTTGTAGAACGACCCGACGGTCTATTTTGTAGCACCAGTCTACTTACTTTACGAAATAATAGATTGCCGGTCATCTTCTCTCGGTCTATTTCAATTTGCAATGTCTCTCCTTCTGCCTATTTCCCGGGTTTAATACCACATGCCTCGCCTGTCGGTTCATCCTGGTTGCGATGCCAGATATCCGTAAAATCATCCGGATGTCTGCGAAATTTAGCTAGGATATAAGAGCAGGAGGGGATGACTTTGTAATTATTTTTGCGTGCATATTTTACCATTTCGTCGAATAAGCTGCCTGCAATTCCCTGACCTTCCAACTCGGGGCGAACTCCCGTATGATAAGCATTCAGAATGTTGTCCTTTATCTCGAAATCAAGTTCCGCAACCTGCCGTCCCTCCTTCTCAATAAAGAAACTACCCAGGTTTTTCTCGTCGATTCTATATTGAATATCCATAAGAACTGTTTTTTTTAATGTTATACTTGATAGTCAAACGTCTTACCCAACCCATTTGTTCTGTCTGTTATCGCCGTTTTTTTTAACACCGGTAGAAGGAAAAAGGTTGAACCGGCAAAGTAAAAACAAAATTATTGAAAGGCGCAATGCTGTTTTTTGTATCTTTGGGATTATAATCTGTAAACTAAGATACAATGAGAAGATTATTAACCGGTTACATGTTGTTTGTTCTTTTTGCTACAGGAGTTTTCTCCGCCACCGTGGATACGGTGAACGTGTTCAGCAATAAGATGCATAAAAATGTCAAAACCGTTATTGTGAAACCTCGGTCTTATGACGGGCAAACTGCTTTCCCGGTGCTTTATCTACTTCATGGATACAGCGGACGCTACGATGGATGGGTCAGGGATTCCCCCCATATTAAAGAACTGGCAGACCATTACGGCATCATGATTGTCTGTCCCGATGGAGGCTTCAGCAGCTGGTACTGGGATAGCCCTGTGGATTCGGCTTTTCAGTACGAAACTTTCGTCTCCAAAGAATTAATTGGGTGGGTGGATCAACATTACAAAACGGTTCCTTCCCGTGAAGGTCGCGCAATTACCGGACTGAGCATGGGGGGGCATGGCGGGTTATATCTGGCTTTCCGTAACCAGGAGGTGTTTGGAGCTTGTGGAAGCATGAGCGGAGGAGTGGATATCCGCCCTTTTCCCAACAATTGGGATATGGCTGACCATATCGGCAAACAAAAGGATAACCCGGAATATTGGGAAAAGTACAGCGTGATGGGGCAGCTGCATCTGCTGACTCCAAACTCTCTGAAGATCATTATCGACTGTGGCACGGAAGATTTCTTCTACCAGGTAAACGAACGGCTGCACGAAGAGTTGCTTTACCGTAACATTCCACATGATTTTATCTCCCGTCCCGGCGCTCATAACAGACCCTATTGGAGCAACGCAGTAAAATATCAGGTGCTTTTCTTCAGTGATTTTTTTTATAACGGGAAAGCCAACTAAAGGCAAGTTCATCGATTCGAGACATTGCTTTTGTGATTGTTTCGGGCAATATGACGGAATTTGGCTCGTACGGCTGCGCACGGCAAAGTCTCTTCTGGATGATCTGAAAGTCCCTTATTAGGTTCTCCCCGGCAATCATGATTCGAACTGGTCTGAAAGCGGGATATACGACCAGAGCGATGAGTTATGAAGGAGTGAATGCCGTAATGTGCCGCTCCAATCTGTGGGCAGAACAGCCCTTTGGTGGGTATAACATTATTACGGTTGACCGTGATTCGGTTTTTCTGCAGGATAAGATGCTTTTTTATACCAATACCGCCAAAGAAATCAAGGCTGCTGATGCAGGCGATGGTACGACACTCCCGCCGACAAGGGTTTGATCTACGCCTACAATACCTCTAACGGTGCTTTCCTTTGGAAGCGCAGGTCTCCTCCGGATTGATTAATTAATATGATTTTACCTACAGACTATGGTAAGCTGTTTGTGTCGGCAATGGACGGCAAACTTGTTAAATTGAAAACAAAACACCGATACAGGGAGGGGAGGGAATTATTTAATTATATCGGATATATCGGAACAACTTTGCGGAGCTTCACATAAAAGACGAATCCTTTTACACGATCAAAGCCCATCTCTTCGATGGCTTTCACATAACGTTGTACCTGCCGGTTGTATCGCGGATCTACCAATTCCCCGAATTTGTAGTCGGCCACAATCACTTCGTCTTTACGGATCATCACACGGTCGGGACGGCTTAACCCCATGCGGGGATGCAGTACCTGTGCTTCGTTCAGTACCGTGAATTGGTCACTATACCAATTGCTTATCTCAGGGAGAGAGAGAATGTCAACCATTTCTCTGATGGTGCTGTCCCTGTCTTGTTCCTGCAACTCTCCTTCCGATATCTTCTGCTCCACAGCCACGGGTATATCTGTCACCGTTTTTATGTGGCTGATCATATCGTGCATCATTTTTCCATAATCACGGCGACCGTCGTCACTGAAAAAACCGGTCGAGTTAAGACGCAGCTTCAGACGATTACTGAACGGGTGCGATTGCCATTTGCCGGTTTTGTACGATGGTGCTCCCGCCTTCTCATCCCCTTCGTGCAGAGAGGATGAGCCGAAGGTGAACCTGTCTGCGCACTCCTCTTCGGAAAAATATTCGGACAGTGTAACAAATTGTTTCTTGTCGTCCGTTTTGACTTGAGGGGCTGTGATGCTTCGCCACAATAGGTCAGCCACGGTAGTGATCGACTCCGGCTTATCGGGTTTTGGGGCAAACATGATCAACCGGTGCTTGGCCCGGGTAAAAGCCACGTATAACAAGTTAAGGTTATCGATATAGGTAAATCGTTTTTCGTTCAGATAATCGTTTCTGAAAATAGTGTCGGTAAGGGTTTTGCCATATTTGAGGGGAGCTACGCTCAATTGATCAAAAGGGGCCACTCCCGGCTTACACCAAATAATATCGTTGTGGTTGGGAGCATGGTCCACACCCCAGTTTACAAAGGGCATAATCACCGCTCCGAAACCCAGCCCTTTCGATTTGTGGATGGTAATCAGCCGTATGGCATCCTGGTCTTCCGGAGAAAAGAGCGCCTTCTGACAACCTTTCTCATCCCACCAATCGAGAAACGTACCCAAGTCTGTCGTGTTGCGGGAGCTGAACTTCATCGCTATATCCAAAAAAGCCTGGATATAAGCATTTTCCTGTTCGTTGAGCGCCTCGGAAGAAAGGGCAAAAAAGCGTTCAATCATGTCGTAGAAGGGGAGTGAGGCCAACTCTTTTATGTGTTGTTTTACTTCGTCGGGGAAGTCGCCTTCTGCGCCGTCCCAATATGACTGTAGCGCCTCATCGGGTGTTGCCCTGTGGTGGAACCGGAAGTATTCATATGCCGCCATCATCCGTCGTGTTTTGTCTTTTGGATTCCGGAAATGGCGCATCAGGGAGATCACCGCCTTCACGCTTTGTGCACTGCCAATGAGCAGCGCTTCGTTGGAGATGATGTCGAATTTGTAGGGTGAGCCCGGATGGTTTTTTTTGTAGGCAAGCAGTGCCTGGGCCACGGCCACGGCCTCGTGGTTCCATCGCACAACCACGGCTATGTCTTTGGGCGGGAAGCCCTGAGCCTGCAGCTGTTCAACTTCGTACGGCAGCTGCTCCAGTACATTCGCTTTCCAGTCCGACGCCGTTTCCTTCTCGTTTTTCAGAAAGGTGATCCTCACCTGCCCGCCGCTCTCTTTTTTTTGGGGAGGAACATGCTGATAAGCATCTCTGTAGGCGTCAGTGATTTGTGTGTCGGCAAGCTCCTGGGTCGCATTGTCAAATTCCTGTTGCAGGATGGAAGATGCCTGAGAAAAGAAGGCATTATTGAATTGTATGATGCAGGCGTCACTTCGCCAGTTGGTATCCAGCACCTGTTCCCGGATGTTCTCCGCATGAAAATCACTGGATACCTGCGTCTCCAGCAGGCGCCAGTCGGAATTCCGGAATCGGTAGATACTTTGCTTTACATCGCCCACGATCAGGTTAAAGTTACCCGAAGCCATGCTCTCTCCGACCAGTGGTTTGAAATTATTCCATTGCATGCGAGAGGTATCCTGAAACTCATCGATCATATAATTGGATATCCGTGTACCTGTTTTTTCATAAATAAACGGTGAGTCGGTACCGGCAATCATCTTGTTTAACAATTCCGTGGTGTCTGAGAGAAACAAAGTGTTGTTTTCCTGTTGCAGTTTGCGGAGCCTGTTTTTGATATCGCTGAGGATGCCGAGGGTATAGAAATTGCGGAGAATGCTGAGCGCGGAATTGTAATGGATGTTGTTCTCGAAAAGCCAGATGGCTTTTTTTACCGCATCGTTCAATCCTTCGGAATAGGCCGCTTCAATGGCTGCACGTATCTCGGGTGGTGTGGTTTTGGTTATCCACTTTTCCGGGTTGTCCGCCAGATTGATGAACGTGTTTGTGGGCGGTTTCATTTCTCTGTTTGCCCATTTTGCAAAATGCGAGAATGGAGAGCGGCTTCCGCCACTGAAATCAGAAAAATGCAACCCGAAGCGGTTCATCGTATTCAGTCCCTTTTCTCCTGTTTCTTTCGTTTCCTTCTCGAAATTGCATACAATTTTCTGAAGCGTCTGCTGGTAGGAAAGAAGGAATTCCTTGTCCCGAATCATTTCTTCCTCTTGGCGCGAGAACGACTTGTAGGTCTCGTTTGATAGCTGTTTAGCCAAGTCCAGCACCTGTCGGTTTATCTTCCAGCTCTTTCCCTCTTCAATGCTATGCTGCATAAAGAGCAGTAACCAATCGGAAAGCACCTTGTTCTCCGGAAGCTCCAGCTCAGAGAGCATCAGATCGACCGTCTCCATGAGGTAGGAGGATTCATCCAGCTCAATGTTATATCCGCCTGACAATCCCATTTCACGGGTGAAAGCACGCATGGTTTGTTGAAAGAAGCGATCGATCGTGCTGATGGAAAAAGCCGAATAATCGTGCAGGATACTTTCCAAAATGTCTTTAGCCTGCGAACGAATGGCCTTCTCATTCAAAGAAAAGTCGTTCATGAGCTCCTGCAAATAGGAGGAGGCTTCGCCCGATGCCAGCCGATAAAGTTCCTTCACGATGCGAGATTTCATTTCGTCGGTTGCCTTGTTGGTGAAGGTGACCGCCAAAATGTGGCGGTGTCGTTGCGGTCCCGAGAAGAGCAGATGAAGGTACTCACCTGTCAGCCGGTGTGTTTTCCCTGATCCGGCAGAGGCTTTGATCACATGGAGGTAGTGACTCTCAGATGATGCGAGATTTGGCATATCCCTCCTTTTGCAAGATTCCCAACACCTTCTCACGATGATCGCCCTGAATGATAATCTCACCCTCTTTAGTCGATCCCCCCACGCCGCATTTGGTCTTCAAGAGCTTGCCCAGCTCCTGCAGGTCGTCCTCTTTCCCTGTGAAGCCGGTGACCAGTGTCACCGCTTTGCCTTTTCGGTTCCGCTTATCGAGACTGATCCGCAGCGACTGTTTTTCTTTGGGCAGTGTCTCTGTAACCTCTTCGTTCTCCTTGTTGTAATGATAGTCAGGATTGGTGGAGTAGACTATGTTCAGTCTTTTTTTCCAGTCATTCATTGGCACTAATATTATTTTTTTTCCAGTGATTCAATCACATTGATGATGTAATCACCCATTCGCTCACAGTCTGAAATGATATCAATGTAAAACACACCATTCTGATAGGAATATCGTTTCAGATTGAGATTCTCCACATTCTCCCGTTTCAGCATATTCCTTTTTTCGTTGATGCTGTTTTCTATATGCTTGCTGTTTACCAGGTCCGACTCCGTAATCTTCTTGTTTTTCAATAGGTTCTGCATGTTCTCGAGAGCTTTGTCCATCAGTTCGTACATGGAGTTGATATTTTCAAGAATGCACTCCTCAAATTCAGTCTCTGCTTCCATCTTGCGTTTCAGGTGACGGGCAATGTTACAGGCCGAGTCGGCAATGCTTTCAATTTCGGTTACCGCCCGCAGGATGGAACGTACTCGTTCCTTGCTCTGGTGGCTCAATTTCCCCTCGGTCACCTTGCTCAGGTAAGATCCAATCTCCACTTCCATCCGGTCGCTGATATCTTCGTATTTCTCGGTCCGGTTGTAGAGTTTGAGAAACTTCTTGTCGCTGTTCTTCAGGTTGGTCATTTTTTTCACAAAGCCAAACATCTTCTTCACCCGCGTGACATATACCTCCACCTCTTTCTCTGCCTGCAGGATGGAGAGCTCGTCGGTAGAAGCCAGTCCGGTAGAGATATACTGCAATATGAACTCTTCGTCTTCTTCTTCTCCCTTTTTCGGCCTGATCAGGGTGAGACAAATCTTTTCATAGAGCTTCACAAACCAGATCATCAGTGTGACGTTGCAAATGTTGAACAGGGTGTGGAAGAGAGACAGTCCGTAAGAAACAGAGGCCTGGTAGGTGATATACTGTTCCTGTAATGCAGCCAGCTTCGGGGAGAGTTCCGACCGGGGCAGGGTCGATATCTGTGCATAGTCGTCCGCCGAGAGTGATTCAATGAAAGCGTTGATGCCGGATGGGTGCACCGATGCGAAGCTGGGCACGATGTTGTCAACCATCTGCACAAAATGTTTAAAGACAAAGAGCATCCAGATCACTCCCATCACGTTGAACATGAAGTGGGCAAAGGCAGTCCGCTTTGCCGACAGGTTGGCCGGGATGGCTGCCAGGTTAGCGGTGATGGTGGTGCCGATGTTCTCTCCCAGGATCATGGCTGCCGCACTGGGGAAGTCAATCCAACCCTGTGCAGCCATGATCAATGTCAGAGCTACCGTTGCGCTGGAGGATTGTACGATGATCGTCAGCACGGTGCCCACCATCAGAAAGAAGAGGGTGGAGAGGATTCCCATGTTGGTGAAGTTCTGTACGAACGAAAGTACTTCCGGGTTATTCTGCAGGTCAGGCATCGATTCTTTCAGGAAGTCGAGTCCCATAAACAGAAAGGCAAATCCAAAAATGAATTCGCCCAGCGACTTGTTCCTGCTCCGGGAGGAGAAGATCAGCGGCAGTGCTACACCCATCAGTGGAATGGACAATGCACTGATGGAGAACTTGCCGAAACCGAAGAAGGAGATCATCCATGCTGTAACCGTGGTGCCAATGTTGGCGCCCATAATCACGCCGATGGATTGGATCAGGCTCAACAGTCCTGCATTGACAAAACTTACCACCATGACGGTGGTGGCAGAAGAGGATTGTACCAGGGTGGTGATCAGCAAACCGGTGAGGATACCCATCACCCGGTTCTTTGTCATGGCCGACAAAATGTTCCTGAGTTTGTTGCCTGCCAGTTTCTGCAGGCCTTCGCTCATGATCTTCATACCATAAAGGAAAAGNNAAACTCACCACCATGACGGTGGTAGCGGAAGAAGATTGTACCAGGGCGGTGATCAACAAGCCGGTGAGAACACCCATCACCCGGTTCTTGGTCATGGCCGACAAAATGTTTCTGAGTTTGTTGCCGGCCAGCTTCTGCAGGCCTTCGCTCATGATCTTCATCCCGTAAAGGAAAAGGCCCAGTGAGCCTATCAGTTTTAAGAAATCGATGAAACCGTAGTCCATTTTTAGATTATTTCATAATTGCGTGTACAAACTTAAAAAAAATAACCGAGATGGAAGCCGTGCAACTAAAAAAAGAGCTGTTTCCAATTTCCTTTTCAGAAAATGGATAGAGTCTGTGAAAAATGGTGTATATTAGTATTCCCAATTTAAATAAATATGATAAAAGATACGGTTAAAATACATTGTCTTAATACGGATGAGGAGAAAGAGGTGGCTGTGGGTACGCCGCTGACCAATTTAATTGAACTCTTTGGGGTGAAGATGCCCTATCTCATTGCCAATGCGAAAGTAAATAACAAGACGGAGTCACTTGCCTACCGGGTTTATCGTCCCAAGACAATCGAGTTTGTCGACTTGAGCAATTCGTCCGCCATGCGCACCTACGTACGGTCGCTCTGTTTTATTCTTGCCAAGGCGGTAGACGACTTGTTGCCCAATGCCGAGATGTATATTGAGCATGCTGTGGCAAAAGGTTATTACTTTCAGATTGTATCCGATATACCGGTGGGAAAGCCAGAACTCGATGCCATCAGAAAAAGAATGAGGGAAATTGTGGAAGCCGATATCGCTTTTTTGCAGGTAGAGGAGGAGACGGTAAAGGTAGTACAGCTTTTTCGCGAGCGTGGCATGGAGGACAAGGCCCGCCTGCTTGAGACATCCGACATGTTGTATGCACGTTATTCCAAGTTGGAAGGATATATCGATTATTTTTACGGTTGCCTGACCCCCTCTACCGGATATATCACCATGTTCGATATTCAGCCGCATAATGGAGGATACCTGCTGCGTGTGCCGAAACGTGAGAACCCTGTTGAACTGGAGCCGGAAGTGCAGCAGGATAAGCTGCTGAACGTGTATCGTGAGCACATGAAGTTCCTGAAGGTTAGCCGTCTCGATAATGTGGGAGATCTTAACAGTGCCAAACGCGAAGACAGAATGTCGGAAGTCATCCAGGTTGCCGAAGCTTATCAGTCCAAGCAGATTGGGGAGATTGCCGAAGAGATCACGCGAAGGTTTCAGGAAGGAGTGCGTGTGGTATTAATCTCGGGGCCCTCCTCTTCGGGAAAAACTACTTTCCGGAAACGTCTCGAAATACAACTCCTGGTGAATCTACTCAGGCCAGTGGGGATCTCGCTTGATGATTATTTCGTAGACAGAGACAAAACACCCCTGGATGAGCATGGCGAGAAGGATTACGAGTCGCTTTATGCGCTCGACCTGGATCTTTTTGAACAGCATATGCTCAGGCTGATGCAGGGCGAGGAAGTGGAGCTCCCCTTTTATAACTTTGTTACCGGAAAACGTGAATATAGAAAGAATTTCCTGAAGATGGCCGGGAACAGCATTCTCATTGTAGAGGGAATCCATGGCCTTAACCCTGAACTGACCGCACATATACCGCCGGAAAAAATCTTCAAAGTGTACGTGTCTGCACTGACAACTATTTCGCTGGACGATCACAACTGGATCCCCGCTTCCGACAACCGGTTGATCCGTCGCATCGTGCGTGATTATCGCTACCGGGGTTACTCGGCTGAGCAGACCATCTCTCGCTGGGACAGTGTACGCCGGGGTGAAGAGAAATGGATCTTCCCATTTCAGGAGAATGCCGATGTGATGTTCAACTCAGCCATGATTTATGAGCTGGCAGCCATCCGAAGGCATGTTGAGCCCATTCTGATGCAGGTCCCCCGAACAGCACCCGAATATTCCGAGGCCTACCGCCTGCTCAAGTTTTTAAGTTATTTCAATTATATCACCGATCGTGAACTGCCTCCTACCTCCTTGCTGCGTGAATTTTTGGGTGGAAGCAGCTTCCGTTATTAAAAGAAATATGTCAGGAGTTATCTGCGCCATATCCACACCTCCCGGCATGGGAGCCATTGCCATTATCCG
>DHSP01000061.1:0-12879 GCA_002408485.1 Proteiniphilum sp. UBA5283
ACCCTTGAAGAACAGCTCTCCTATGATCCGGAAACCAGCTGGACCTATGAGCTGGGTGGACGATATGAGATGTTTGAAAACAGGTTGTCGCTCAATTATGCATTGTTTTATTCCCGTGTCAACAATATTCAGATCATCAAACTGGAAGATCAGGGAACATCCGGTCGCACGGTAAAGAATGCCGGAAAATCGGAAAGCAAAGGATTTGAGTTAAGTCTGAAATATGTTCCTTTGCAGAACCTGTCGTTGTATGCCGACTACGGATTTGCCGATGCGCGTTTTGTAGATTATGAAGCGGCTGAGGATGTGGATTACTCTGGGAATCATGTACCGTTTGCTCCCCGGCATACGGTAAGCCTGGGTACCAGCTATGTGCATAGTTTTGCCAAGGGGGCGCTGATCGACCGCTTGATCGGAAACATCCAGTATACCGGAGTGGGAAAAATTTATTGGACAGAATCGAATAAGACGACGCCTCAGGCTGGGGATGAAGGGGTAGCGCTGTATCAGCCTTTTTATGGGCTGGTGAACGGTAGCATTTCTGCCGAGAGAGGTGCCTTCTCGCTCGAACTCTGGGCAAAGAACCTCTTCAACACCGACTACCACTCCTTCCTTTTTGAAGCATCGGACATGACCACCGGAAAGGTGAATCAGTTTGTGCAAAGGGGGTATCCTACCCGTTTTGGGGCTACGCTTCGATACACGATTGGCAGGTAAGCATCGGCTTTTCTGCCAATCACGATGAATGGGCTGTGTACTTGCCCATCTTCTGATTAGAGAAAAATCCAGATCAGCAGCACGACCATCACCAGCGAAGGCAACATATTCATGATGCGGAGCTTCTTTATCCCCAGGATGTTGATGCCGAGGCCTATGAGTAGTATGCCTCCCACGCTGGTGAGTCCGAGAATGATCTCATCGGTGAAGAAGCTTCCGGCGTATCCGGCGAGGAGGGTAAGGGCCGCCTGAAAAATAAACAGGGGGAGTGCGGAGAAAACAACGCCCACTCCAAATGCGGAGGAAAGCAGGATGGCAGAGAAAAAATCCATCAGCGATTTGGTGTAAAGGAGGTCGGGTGAGCCGCCGGTGCCTTCCTGGATGGTTCCCAAAATGGTCATGGACCCCACGCAAAAAAGCAAAAAGGCCGTAACCAGTCCCTCGGAGAATTTTTCACTACCAATGTGAAAGTGGCTCTTCAGGCTGTCGCTCATCCGTTCGGCACCTTTCTCTATGTCCCACCATTCGCCCAGCAGAGACCCTACTGCAAGGCTGCTCACCACAATGAGTATGTTCTCCATCTCAACAGCCATGGTTATTCCTATGGCCAGCGTAAAAAGTCCTATCGCCTGAAAATAAATGGTGGTTATACGCTCCGGCATCCGTTTTTTCAACAGCATCCCGATCACTCCGCCACCCAGCACGGCGGCTGTATTTACAAGGGTTCCAATCATCCTGTATCTCAATTGTTTTAATCTGTAAAGCTGATGGCTGCCTGCCTCTGGCAAAACGCTACTTTTGTAGGATATGCATTGTTGTCTTGTTCGAAAATTGGAATAAATCTACCCTGCTGACTCAAAATCGAAGCAGCTTTTGGCAATGGTCTGATAAACCAATGACGAAGTTAGAAAAAAAAATTCAATAATCAGGATTTTGCCCTTTTTCGTCGGTGTACAGTGAATGGAACTTCGTTTGCTAGTGATCCCTGAAATTCCATTTGGAGTTGTCGCTGCTCATGTCAAATTTTGCGAGGGTGGGAGTGCTGTCACCGGAAGAAACGAGCGCCAGCTTTTCGTTTGAATCGGGAACCGTCTTGGGCATGATCCGATAGGTCCCGTCGGTCAGCTGGTCGATGCGCCACAGCTGCTCCGGAGCTCCGGTAAATGTGGGTACGGTGATCACTTCTGCCGCGGCCGTTGCTGCCAGAGCCCTGTTGGTTCCGGCGATGGTAATCTTGTAATAGGGGCCACCCAGGTAGCCTCCTGCTTCGGGAACGGCTGTGATTGTCCATCGCTGATGCGGGCGGACCATGTAATCTCCTATTCTTACGCCAATGTTGCCGGCAGGCCAGGTCTGTATTACATCATCCAGCTGCTGCGACGCAATGGGTTTTACCGGCTCGTCGTTGTCGCGGTTGAACCCGCGCATCCTGCCGGGCATCCGTACAAAATCAACCGCCAGTTCCAGTGCGTAGCCTCTTCTTTCGGATTCTATTTCATAGGTCCCTTCCCGGAGGTTATCTCCTGCAACAGGCCATCCATTCTTCCACAGTAGGGGAAGGATGCCCAGGACGCTGCGGCCGCTTTGATCCAGATCGGCCTCATAATGACAGGACATCTTTTCCACTCCCTCTTCAAGCACAACGCGCCCGAAGTGTCCGGGGCCAATGAATCTGTCTCTGGCTGCAAGAACCATCTTGCCACCTCCTTTCAGCATGTCTCTCCCCATGTTGTCGAGGTATGGGCCGGTTACTTTCCTGGAACGGCCCACCACGATGTTATAGGTGGAGTTGGCGCCATCGCAGCAGGTGCCGTGCGTGCCCAGGAGATAATACCATCCGTCGTGGTACTCCAGATCCGTGGCTTCGCAGTCGATCGCAATATCGATTGCTTCATTTCCTTCAACCCGCTTTCCGGTGGCGGGGTCGAGCTCTATCAGACGAATAAATCCGAAATAGGTTCCGTAAGAACACCACAAGCGTCCATCGTTTGGATCCAGCAGCAATCCAGGATCGATTGCGTCGTTGTCTTCCACCCCGTCGGATTGGGCGACGAGTACAGGCTCTGAAAATTTGAAATCGGGCGATGTGGGGTCGAGCGTCTTGTTCCACATGGTCAGTATTCTGCCGTTATGACCACCTCCCAGGCCGCCACCGGTTGCGCCGTAGACAACCAGGTATCGTTCTCCGATTTTTATGGCATCGGGCGCCGCACCTCCTCCGGGCCTTACGGCGCCGCTGTTCCAGCTCCAGCCATCATCCGAAATTAACCCTCCACCGCCCGTGCCGAAGGTGTAATATTTGCCTTCACACTCCATGATTGTTGATGGATCGTGTATAAATGGTTTTCCGATCTGTGCCGTCACTGCCCCGGCAATGAAGATGAATAAGATTGCTATTCCTGCTTTTAATGTATGGTGAAAGTTCATATGATTATGGCATTGAGGGTTATTATTACTCACAACTGATTTGAATGTTTTTGACCGGCTCTCCCTGCTCGTCGAGAAAGCGGATGCAGAAGTCACTCATTCCGGGGCCATTGATCACGGCACCCCGAAGGATGTTTCTCCCCTTTTTGAGTGTCAGGCGGTGAGAGAGGCCATCGTCCATCACCATGCGCCTGTCGCCGGAAAGCAGCAATGCCTCCTCTCCGTTCAGCCACCACATGGACGCTGAGTTGGACCCTGCGGACAGCCTTACGTTTTTTATTTCCACGGGACTGTTGATCACGGTCACGGCCCAAAATAGCACGCCGTATACCGGTTTATGTAATCCATAGGCGAACCGGAATAGCTTCACATTGAATAATTTGCTGTCCAGGGCATGCCAGGTAAGATCCCGTCCTCCTACCTTTACTGTCTCTCCGTCTCTGGGAAGAAGCGTGA
Organism: Proteiniphilum sp. UBA5283; assembly: GCA_002408485.1. Taxonomy (GTDB): domain Bacteria; phylum Bacteroidota; class Bacteroidia; order Bacteroidales; family Dysgonomonadaceae; genus Proteiniphilum. Next base: position 3,601 of record DHSP01000061.1, read on the forward strand.
ACTGGTTCTGGAAATAGAGGGTGTCAAACGCATTTCGCAGGTAACTGTCGGTGAAAATGGTGTTGCTGCGAACGGCTGTCTCAATTGGCTCGAGCAATAACCAGCGTTGAATAAAACCTTCCTCGTCCGGGGCTTTTACGGCTTTGGTTGCAGGGGTAAAGTACCGGTCAATACTGCGAACGGTATCGCGTGCAACGGCTTCGTCATGTTGACTCCATGCCCTGCCGGTTTGTGCTTGTAGCCCCGCTACAGTGAACATCACTGCGATTGCTGTCAGGAGCATGGTTTTTTGTTTCTTCTTCATGGTAAATATAGTTTATTGAACAGCTGAGTCATTGTTTTTATTGGCTTCTTTCAGGAAGAAATCGATCATTTTTTGAAAAGTGTCTTCGTTGAAGGTGACCGGCCCATGCTGACCACCGGGGACAGAGATAAACTCGGTCAGCAGTTCTCTTTCATCCAGTGCCTTGGCGAAAAGTTCGCTTTGGCAATGGGGTACTACATTGTCTGCCTCGCCATGAATCACCAAAAAATGAGGGTCTGTTTTGTCCAGGAAAGTGATCGGGTTAAGCAGCGCGATCAGGTCGAGGTTGTCGGCGGGGTTGCCTCTGATCAGTGCTGCTTCGGGTGAGTTCCCTTGCTTGGGCCCCTTGCAATTGTCCATGAGTGCCATGTCGATGGGGCCAAACCAGTCCACCACGGCATTCACAGCACTGCTGTATGAGGTGTAGTTGCCCACATCTCCTTCGATGTCGACACTCGTATTGTTTACCGTAAACTCTCTCACATTGTTCGATGCACCTGCCAGCGATGCAAGATGACCACCCGACGAGAAGCCAGTGATGCCAATGAAGGAAGGGTCAATGTTGTATTGCTCTGCATTTCCTCTAACAAACCGAATGGCTGCCTTCACGTCGTTGATCTGGGCTGGATAAACAGCGTCGGAACTTGACCTGTGGTTGATTGCTATCACGGCAAAACCACTTTCGAGCAACTGCTTTCCAAAGGTGTCGAAGGCGAATTGTTTCATGTTGTTGCCAAACCATGCGCTGCCATAGATTACGATGATTGCCTTATAGGCAGGCCTTTCAAGGTTGGGCAAATGAATGTCAAGGTTGTGGTATTCATTTTCGTCACCGGCATAATTCAGGTTGAGCCATTGCCTGCCGCTGATCTGTCCAAAACAGATGGCCAAGCTATAAGTAGCAAGGACTGCTGTAATTAAGATTCGTTTCATACGCATTTATTTTTGTTCGGTTTTTATATGGATGGATGGAAAATGCAATCGCAATTGTCTGCGGTGCGGCATTTAAATTTCTGCTGAGGTATTGAATAGCTTTTGCAATCCTTCAGAGTAGCTCTTTGTTGCAACCCAGTCCTGAAAATTCAAATCGTGGTTGTGTCTGTCAAACACAAAGGTTTTCAAATTTGATTTTCCGCAAGTGTCAAACCTCTTTTCAAGGTCATAGACTCCCTCTGCCGGAACGTTTGCATCGTCTTTCCCGTGAAATACATAGATGGGAATGTTCACTCGCAAAAGTCTCGTTTTGTTTGGTTCAAGCGCAAAATGCTCCCTAAACCAATTTGTGGTTACACGAAAATAATTTTTCCAGATCCAGCTCTCTTCGTGATCCCTGATTTTTGTTGTTAAAATATGATGAACAGGCTCCCGCATTTTGGCAATGTCGTCGATGTTGATCACATTGTCTTTTACAACGTTCACTGAATCAAAAGGCAAATTTTGAAACAAATGCCCCCGATAGGCTGTGACAACGGGATCTTCGAATTCATACTCCTCCCTGTTTACCGACTTGTCCCCGTTTCTATCAAATATGGAATTAATCAAAACCATCGCTCCATTGCCTGTGTTCTGCCATTTAATAATGTCAAGCATATTTTCGTGCGCGTACCCGTGTAACAGCAATGCGTCAATTGTTACATTTTGACGTTCAGCAACCATCGAGGCGATGATGGTGCCCTCGCTTATTCCGTAAAGAAAGATTTTGCAGTTTTTGAAACGTTTGTCATTTTTCAAAAAAGCAACCATGGCTTCCACATCGGCGGCTTCGGTATGGGGCTCATACCGGGCATATCTCAGGCTATCGACCGTGTCGAACCAGGGCCCCGTGTCGCCCAAATCAACGCCACGGCGATTGTAGGAGAAAAAGCCGACACCTTTTTCACAAAATCCCTCTGCCAGCACGTCGTAGTAATTGAAACCCTGCCTTTGGGTTAAATAGGTGTACGGCCCGGTCCCGTGGACCGCAAAAACAATCCTGTCTATCTCGCCCGCCTCGGGAAGGCAGAGTCGTACTGTTGTTGTTTCCCCGTCCGGCAACTCTACCGTGAAAATCTCAGAGCTGAAAGCATATGCCTGCACTGATGCAACAGATAATATTGCCGCTAATACCCATTTTTGAAAAGACTTCATTCTGTGTTTTTTTGTTTTTCGTTTGATCACGCGATGATAAATGTGCGGTAAAAGTAGGGGATATCTCTTTCGCGGAGGTGCATAAAGTTGCATATATGGTGTAATTTTCTTTATTCAACAGTGATTTGTATCTATTTTCGGCATTTATGCGGTTTCTGGCACCCTTTGTTCTTCTCCCTGTTCGTATTGTTTCCATACTGTTCTCATTATACCTGGTGCCAGCAAAGATTGTTCAGTCACCGTTGGTGTACCTCCCGAAGATTTGGCACATTGAAAAAATATTGTTTTAGCACAAAATTTGTACCTTTGTGACCCATAGAAAAATTTATAAAACAGAATATGTACAATTGGTTTGAGTGTAAGATAAGATACGATAAGATGCTGGAAACCGGCATGCAAAAAACGGTGACCGAGCCCTATCTGGTGGATGCATTGTCGTTCACCGAGGCAGAAGCGAGAATTATTGAAGAGATAAAACCGTTTATTTCGGGCGAGTTTTCGGTGTCCGACATCAAGCGGGTGAAATATACGGAGTCTTTTTTCAACGAGACGGGTGATCGCTATTTCAAGGCAAAACTTTATTTCCTTACGCTTGATGAAAAGAGCGGCTCCGAGAAGAAAACGGCAGTGAACATGCTGGTGCAGGCTACTGAATTGAAGGAGGCGGTGGAGATCGTGGAGGCGGAAATGAAGAAGACCATGATCGATTATACGTTTGCTGCCGTGAACGAAACAGCGATTATGGATGTATTTCCCTACGCGGGAACAAAGGCAACAGAAACTGCAGAATGAGCATTCAGTCCCATATCGACACGTTGCGGCAAACCGTCCCCCGGGAGGTGACCATTGTGGCGGTCTCCAAATTTCATCCTCATTCGATGATCCAGGAGGCTTATGACAGTGGACAACGTATCTTCGGCGAGAGCCGTGTGCAGGAGCTGATGGAAAAACAGCGCAAACTGCCCCGGGATATTGAGTGGCATTTTATCGGCAGCCTGCAACGGAACAAAGTGAAACAGATTGCACCTTTTGTGTCGCTGATTCACAGCCTGGACAGTGAACGGCTGATGCTGGAGGTTGAAAGACAGGGCGCAGCGAACAACCGGGCAATACCTTGCCTGCTGCAGATACACATTGCCGAGGAGGAGACCAAGTCGGGTTTCTCCCCCGACGAGTGCAGGCAGTTCCTGGCCAACGGCAGCTGGAGGGAATGTACGCACGTGCAGATTGTCGGGGTGATGGGGATGGCCACCTTTACCGATAACGAGGAACATGTAAGAAGCGAGTTCCGGTTTTTGAAGTCTCTGTTCGATGAATATAAAGCCAACTATTTCGCGGAGGATTCTTCTTTCAAGGAGATATCGATGGGGATGTCGGGCGACTACACGATTGCGATCGAAGAGGGTAGCACCATGGTACGCCTGGGGACACTGATTTTTGGTGACCGATAGCTGCCGGCGGCCAGCCGGGTGGCCTGTTTATTTCCCGGGCAGGGTATCAATTTAATCGATAAAAATGTTTATTTTTGTTGATCAATAAATTTGGAAAACATTCGTTCACTCATGATTAATTTAGAAACGACCTTTGCAGGGTTACACCTGAAGAATCCGCTGATTGCAGGAAGCAGCGGACTGACCAATTCAGTTAAAAAGATTAAAGAACTGGAAGATGCCGGTATCGGAGCCATTGTACTGAAATCTCTTTTCGAGGAGCAGATCGAGAAACATTCCGAGAAGCTTTCTCAGCTGACTGACTATCCCGAAGCAGCCGATTATATCAATGCTTACATCGAGATGAATCACATAGAGAAATACCTCGATCTGATTCGCTCGGCCAAAGAGGCATGCAATGTGCCCATCATTGCCAGCATCAACTGCTACAAATCGTCACGATGGATCGATTTCGCCAAAACTATTCAGGATGCCGGGGCCGATGCACTGGAACTGAATGTTTTTGTCCTCAACGCCGGTGAATTCGGCGATACCTATCTGGAAGATTCTTATGTGAACATTGTCAGGGAGTTGAAGAAGGTGGTGCGGATACCGATAGTCATCAAGATGGCTAAAAATATCAGCAACCTGCCCGGTCTTGTGGGGAAACTTAAATCTTTGGGTGCAAAAGGAGCCGTTCTTTTCAACCGTTTCTATCAGCTTGATATCGACATAAAGAACATGGAGATAACCTCGGGCCCGGTGTTCAGTAACCCCTCCGATTTTAGCGATACCCTGCGATGGACTGCCATTGTGACGGGAAGGGTGCCCGACTTCGATGTGGCCTGCTCCTATGGGGTGCACTCCTGGGAGGATGCTATCAAGGGAATCCTTGCCGGAGCCGGTGGAATTCAACTATGCAGCACCTTATACGAACATGGGCCGGGAGTGATTGAAGATATGCTTACCCTGATGGAGGAATGGATGCGGCAAAACAATTATAAGCGGATTGAAGAATTCAGGGGTAAACTGAACTACCGGAACATCAAAAATCCTTCGCTTTATGAGCGAGTGCAGTTTATGAAATATTTCTCCAATTACAGGTGATGCCATGAACATACAGCAGTTAGAATATATTATTGCCGTTGATAATTACCGCCATTTCTCCAAAGCTGCCGAAGCTTCTTTTGTGACGCAACCCACGCTGAGCATGATGATCCAGAAGCTGGAGGAGGAACTTGGAGTGAAGATTTTCGACCGTTCACAATTGCCTGTGCACCCCACCGAAATAGGGAAGCGCATTATTGATCAGGCGCGGGTAGCCGTTGCTCAGGTGAACCAGATCAAAGAGATCGTGCAGGAAGAAAAGGGGATCATAAAGGGCATATTCCGTCTTGGAATCATACCAACCATTTCGCCCTACCTTCTGCCAAGGCTGATGCAGGTACACCGTGAAAACAAATACGATATCCGTATTGTGATCTCGGAGCTGACCACCGATCAGATATTGAAAGGACTCTCGAACGACTCCCTTGATGGAGGCATCCTGGCTACACCGTTGAAAGAACCGGCCATCAGAGAGTATCCTATCTATTATGAACGCTTTTTTGCCTATGTCTCACCCCGGGAGCGAGCACTCTATGCAAAGACATCGCTCGACGAGAGCGACCTGACAACGGCCAAGCTGTGGCTGCTCGATGAGGTGCATTGTTTCAGGACGCAGATTTTACATCTCTGCAACCTCAGGAGGCGTAGAGGGGGTAACCAGCAGTCTATTTTTTCGTACGAAGCCGGTAGCATTGATACGCTTATCAATATCGTCGATAAGAATGAGGGACTGACGGTCATCCCCGAGATGGCGCTGACCAACCTGAGCGAAACACAGACGAAGAACGTCCGTCCCTTTAAAAATAGTACCCCCGTGCGCGAAGTGAGTCTTGTTACTCGAAAAGAGTTTTTTCGGGAACGCCTTCTCAACATCATTACTGAAGAGGTGAAGCTTGCCGTGCCAAAATCGCTTCAGGACGAGGCAATGAAAAAATATGTAGTCCCGCTTTAAAGAGGTGGAAAGTTGCTTTTATGGATCCACTGACAATCATTCGAAAATACTATAAAGAGGGGACAAAATTATACGATATTTATCTCTCGCATGTGACTAGTGTGACGGATAAAGCGCTCTCCATTACACGAAATCATCCGGAATTGGCAGTCGATGTCAGGTTTATTGAGGAGGCCGGTATGCTTCACGACATAGGCATTTTTCAGACCAATGCGCCCCATATTGCCTGTGAAGGCTCTTTTCCCTATATTTGCCACGGTTATCTGGGAAGGGAATTGCTCACACTGGAAGGATTTCCAAAACACGGACGGGTGTGTGAACGGCATACCGGTACGGGGCTTAGTCTGGAGACAATCATTAACCGTAAGCTGCCCATCCCTCACAGAGATATGCGACCGGTAAGCCTGGAGGAAAAGATCATCTGCTTTGCGGATAAGTTTTACTCGAAATCTCAATTGGGAAAAGAAAAACCGATAAAAAAGATCAGAGAAAACCTTAGTAAGCACGGATGGCACCAGGTGGAGATATTTGATGAGTGGTGCGAAATATTCCTGTGACAGGCCGCCTTTGCTAAGCGGCATTTTTTTGGCAAACTATTTGCAGTGGCTTTAGTTGGTAAATACAAATAAATATGATGCAAAAGGATAATCAGCATACAAATCCCCGGAAGCGGGATGAGGAGTTAAACAAAGAAGTGACGCGCGACGAAGAGGCGACTGTCAGCAAAGAGAATGAGGACAAATTGACAGATGCTGCCGTGGCGGACCAGAAACAGCAGGACGAACTGCAACAGAAATACGATGATCTGAACAACAGCTATCTTCGCCTGCATGCGGAGTTTGACAACTTTCGCAAGCGCACCCTGAAGGAGAAGGCCGATCTTATTAAAAGCGGCGGCGAACGTGTGTTGCTTGATATCATCTCTTTGGTGGATGATTTCGAACGGGCGCTCGTCATCCTTCACGAAGCCGAAGACAAGGATGCCATGTTGGAGGGTATGGATCTTATTTACGGGAAATTTATTAATTTCCTGAAGCAGCATGGCGTGAAAGAGATAGAAACCATTGGACTTCCATTTGATGCCGATCGCTTCGAGGCTGTAACGACCATACCGGCGCAGGATGAATCTCAGAAAGGAGTGGTTGTTGATTGTATCATGAAAGGATATGCCCTGAACGAGAAAATCATCCGTTTTCCAAAAGTAATCGTAGGAGAATAAGATGTCAACAAAAAGAGATTATTACGAAATACTGGAAGTCGCCAAGACCGCTACAGCCGAAGAGATAAAAAAAGCTTACCGCAAGAAGGCCATTCAATATCACCCCGACAAAAATCCCGGTAACAAAGAGTCGGAAGAGAAATTTAAAGAAGCAGCAGAAGCGTACGAAGTATTGAGCGACGAGAATAAACGTGCCCGTTATGACCAGTTCGGTCATGCCGGAGTGGGGGGGGCTGCATCCGGCGGAGGTTTTGGAGGTGGCATGTCGATGGACGATATCTTCTCGCAGTTTGGAGACATCTTTGGTGGTCATTTTGGCGGCTTTGGCGGCTTTGGTGGTTTTGGTGGCGCCCAACGCGGCAGGCGCGTGAACCGGGGGTCGGACCTGCGGGTGAAGGTGAAGCTCTCCCTCAAGGAGATCCTCAATGGTGTGGAGAAGAAGATCAAGGTGAAGAAGTATGTCTCCTGCTCGCATTGCGACGGCAATGGATCGGAGCATGGTACCTCCCTGAGCACCTGCTCTACCTGTAACGGATCGGGCGTGGTCACCCGTGTGGCCAACACCATCCTGGGACAGATGCAGACCTCCTCTACCTGTCCCACCTGTAATGGCGAGGGCAAGTCGATCTCGAAAAAGTGTGCACACTGCAACGGTGAAGGGATTGTCCGCGAGGAAGAGGTGATCAACATCCGAATCCCTGCCGGCGTAGCCGAAGGAATGCAACTCTCCATGTCGGGAAAGGGCAATGCAGCCCGCAGGGGGGGGGTGAACGGCGACCTGCTGATCGTGATCGAGGAGGAGCAGGACCCCAACCTGATACGCGATGAGAACGACGTGATTTACAATCTCTTCCTTAGCTTCCCCACTGCTGCCCTGGGAGGTGCTGTAGAGGTGCCCACCATCGACGGGTTTGCCAAGGTGAAAATTGAGCCGGGGACACAACCAGGCAAGGTGCTCCGTTTGCGCAACAAGGGACTGCCTTCGGTGAACGGTTACGGACGGGGCGATGAGCTGATCAACGTGAACGTCTACGTGCCGGAGAACCTCACCGACAAGGAACGCAAGCAGCTGGAAGAGATGAACAGGTCGGAAAGCTTTGTCCCTTCCGCCTCCGCACGCAAGAGTGTCTTTAACAAGTTCAGGAAGATGTTCGACTGACAATCTTGTCATTAATTTTATAGACTGCATATTTGCAGAATTGAGGCTGTCTCAAAATAAAATTTAACCTCCTGAGAAATGAATATTGGGATATGTTCTCAGGTAGATATCCGAAATCGAGTAGGAGGAAAACGAAGTAGTTTTCCTCCTACTCGATTGTACGCTCTATGTGGAATAATTCTCTCAGAACTTGTTGCAGGCTTCAAAAAATCCGATTGCTTCCAGCTCTCTCCGGATAATTGACTCCTCCTCGCCAGTTACATTCTGGAACGGCGTGCGGTTTATGCCCAGGTCAAGCCCGATCAGCTTCATGATTCTTTTGCCGGCCACGATATTGCCCCTGTAGCGGGCAATGACGTTGATCACCTCTTGTGCGAAGTTCTGGTGTGCGACTGCTTTCGCCAGGTTGCCGTTGTTGTACTCGTTGATGACGCTCACGAGCGAACGGCCGATGTAGCTGCCGGTGCCACTGATGCCACCCTGAGCGCCACCCATCACCAGTGCAGAGAGGATGGTTTCATCCTGCCCATGCAACATGTCGAACTTGCCATTTTCATAGAGCATGCACTGGTTGTACTCGTACAGGCTCTCGTAGGTGTACTTGATGCCCGCCAGGTTGGGGATGCGTCCGTCGGCTGCTTTTAAAAAGGGCAGCATGGGGAGGAAGACACCGTTCAGCGCCGGGATGTGGTAGAAGTAGAAGGGCAGCTCGGGTGCGCCACAGGCAATCTCCTCACAGTACTTCACCAGCTCCTCCACCCGTCCTGCTTTGGGGAAGGGAGAGGCCATGGCTCCAATGCCGAAGGCGCCAATTTCCCGGGCGTGTTGTGCCATCCTGAAACTGTCTTTGATGCAGGTCGCTCCCACGTGTACAATGACCTTAAATCCCTTTGGCGCTACTGAAATCCATCTTTCGGCCAGCTTGAGCCGCTCCTCCACCGTCAGCATATAACCTTCGCCAGACGAACCGTTGATAAATAC
>DHSP01000061.1:13080-22954 GCA_002408485.1 Proteiniphilum sp. UBA5283
ACTTCGCCTTTTTTGTCAAAGGGGGTGAAAGGCGCCACAATTAACCCTTTAATTTTTTCAAATTGTTTCATTGTCGTTCTTATTTAGTGGTTATTTTTTCTTCTTCGGGATAGGTGAGTTCCCCTTTGGGCTTCACGAATAGAAGCATCAGGACGATGGCGGCCAGCACCACTACGGAGAGCTTGCTGAAGTCGTCACCCAGGTTGCCGGCATCGGTGGAGCTCCCCAGCATGAGGGTGACAGCGTACCCGGCAAAGACACCCATCATGTTCATGATGCCGTATGCGGTGGCACGATATTTTTGGGGAATGATCTGGCAAAGTATCGGCATGTTGTTTGTGTCGAACATCCCGTAGCCAATGCCAAAGAGCATCGCGGCACCAATCAGGCCGACATACGAGTGCCCATATCCCAGGAGTACCAGTGAGGGGAGCGTTAGCGTCAACCCGATGACGCTGGTGTAGATCCTGCCCCGAATATTTTTCTGTACCCATCGGTCAGAGAGCGGTCCGCCAATCAGCACGCCGATGAACGAAGCGATAGCGATGGAGATGGTGGCCATGGGGCCTGCTTTGGCCATCTCAATCCCCAGGTTTTCGGAAAACAACGTAGGAAGCCAGTTTTTGGTCGCCCACCCCGGGAAGCTAGGAGCCATGAAGTAAAAGAGCATGATCCAGAACGAAAGAGTGCCGAGGATAAGGCCAAGAGATTGGAAGACGGTTTTTTTTCTCGTGGAACTACTTTGCGGATTGACCTGTAGTTTCGCGGTTTTCGTGCCGGCATGCCCTTCCTTGTCGTACATAAGGAATATAAGAAGGATCGAATAAATGATCCCGGCAATTCCGAACCAGTGAAAAACAGTCTGCCAGGAGTAGCTTGCAGCGATGGTAGCACCAAATCCACCCAGAGCCTGACCCGTGTAGAGTCCCGACATGTGTATGCCGATGGCCAGCGACCTTGTTTTGGAACTGTGAAAATCGGCAATCATTGCCAGGCCGGTCGGCAGGTACAGCGCTTCGCTCACGCCCATGAGTGCACGCAGCCAATAGACCTGTTGAAACGTTTGGGCATACCCCATGCCGTAGGTCACCGCCGACCAGACAAATAAACTTCCGATAATAAGCCATTTGCGATTGATTCGGTCGGCAATCACTCCTGCAATAGGGCTCATCAGTCCATATATCAACAGGAAGATGCCCATGATCCTTCCAAAGTTCTCTGCGACGGCCAGCTCCCTGATGTCTATCTGCATCGATGACTGCATGGTGGAAAGCATCTGCCTGTCAAGATAATTTAGTAGTGCCACCACCCAAAGCAAGCCGACCAGGACCCAGGGGTAATATTTGTCATTTCTCATATGATAAAACTATTATTTTGATTTTTTGTTGATTTCTTTCGTGGACATTGACGGTACATCATCGTATCTTTATTTCTCCTCTCCATGTTTCAGGGGAACGCACTCCCGGTTTCAGTTCACCTTGCACGGCATAGAACTTGCGACTGTCCCCGACAAGCGTTGCCCCTGCCCGGGCTGCGTTGAGGGTGCTGTCGATGGTGTGCCATTCGTTCGTTTTCGTATCGAAAATTCGGCATTCCGAATTAAACCTGTAATACAGCGGCGGCTGCGTCATGTATCTCTTTGAGAATTCCAGATTCTGTTTTTCTTTCTCCCTGGTTGACAGTGCCGGGTTATGGGCAATCTTGTACTGCGCGGTGAGGGCATCCAGGAAAATAGTATGGTTGACCCCTCCCAGACAAAGAATATAGCGGTTGTCCAGCTGCATTGCAGTCGCCCCTCCCAGAGAGAACGGTTTCTGTGTGCCGGGATCCATCTGATCGCCTGCTTTTGTCCATGCTCCTGCGGAAACATCGTATTTCAGCAACTCTGTTGCCATGGCCGGCACAGAGGTTTCGTCGCCGCCAAAGAAACCTCCCAACAGGTACACATACGTTTTCCCCTCCTCCTCCATGGAAACCATGACAGCCTGAAGGCGAGGGATACCGGGAAAAGGAGGCAGTTCCGTCCATGCACTGTCTGTTTTGACATTGATGCAGTAAAACACATTTGACGGAGCTCCGTTCATGTTGCCGCCGCCCACGAAGACCATATCGCCCGATGAGCACCCCGCAAAATTGTCCATCGCTGCCGGCAATGCCGGAAAGGGGGTCAACTTTACAGTGCCTTTTGGCGATAAAGAAACGGCGTACACTTTATTCAGCGACTGCGAAGCGTTATTTCCGCCAATCCACAATGCACCCCCGGCAACGGGAACCGATACGCCATGGGCTGAGGAATCCGGCAAATGACCGACCAGCTTCCACTTGTTGGTTGAAGCGTCAAACTGTACGATGTCGTTGTAGAAGAATTTTCTTCCGCCTTCAAACCCCAGCTTCTCCGGGAAGTTGGCGCCACCGGCCACAATCAGATTGCCGTTGATCAGTGCGGCGTATGCTGCCGAGACACCTTTGGCCAGATTGCCCTGCAATCCGTCGGTTGATAGCTCTTCCCAATTAATTTGCATGGTTTCGCTGTGGTTTGTGTCGCTTTTGGAATGACGGCACGATGCCGGTACTGCTGCAAGGAATGCAACGAACAGCCATCGTGATATCCCGGAAAGAACGGTATGCATGTTATTTTTCATTTATTTTTGAAGGATCGTAAGTCAATCCCGGCATGGCATCTTTCCCGTCGGGGGTCACAAATACAAACGTGAACATCCACTTTTGCAGCCGTACTTCCGGAGTGTTGAATTTGCCGACAGGCAGCTTCAGCAGCACCTTGTTCCACCCTTTCTTCAGGTCCACAGGCAGCGGGGGGCGGGCCGTAAAATTCTCATTCTTCAAAGTAATTTCGTTTGTTTTCTCTGTATGCCTGTTTTCCCAGACTGGAGGTGACAGAATCTTATCATTGATAAATATACGACTGCCGCGATAGTCCCATTCTCCCAGCGGCGGAGGTAGGTCGCTCTCGGAGCGGCTGTAATTTTGGGTAGATACCCAAAGGCCCACTGTTTGTTCTTTTGGCGACCACACGCAGGTGTAAGCGTAGGCGGTGTGATTCTCCTGCGGGTTTTCGTAAAAAGCCGGTACAATGTTGCCCCACACATGCCGCAGATAGATGCCGGCACCGATGGCAGGACGAACAGCGTAGGTTTGTCCGTTGTACAAATAACTGTCGCTGAGTGCTTTTTCCGGGGGGAAAACCGCTGACAGGTCGCCCCCATTGGGAAACGGATCGATGATATGCCACTTCACCTGAGTCTGTTGTACATACGGGAAAGATTCACCCGCAAAATTGTGTTCCTTGTGCCATAGCATGCGGCGTTCGAAATTGACAAACGAGCGGAAGGTCTCCTCCTTTTCATCTATTGGCAGGATGACGCCGTTTTTGTCGAAGTATTCCGATCCGCCCCCCAGCCAGGCCCGTTCGGCCAATGCGAGCATGTTGGGATAGAAGAAGTTTTGCGCCATGATCTGTTCCTCATCCTCCAGCAGGCGGTCGTTCCAGATGGCGAGGATGGTTCCGGCGATGTCGTTGCTGCCCTTATCGCTGTTGTAGATTCTGCTGTTGTAGAGGGCCACGATATCGCCGAAGGCATCGAAGTGGTTGATGTAGTGAAAACGGGAGTCGATGGCGGGAATGCCGGGCTGTGCCTTGCCGCGGTAGCTCCAGAGCTGTGTGGCATCGATCTCTCCCGGTTGGTAGTTCCATCCGGGGTTCCAGGAGATCACCTTTTTACCTAACCCCCGTATATGTGCTACCATCTCCGGCACAAAGACAGGGTTGGTGAACTCTACTTCGTCCGTACCAATATGGATGTAGGGTACTTCCGGAAAAACTTCGGTGCAGATCTCTTCCATCAGATCTTTCAGGATTTTCATTCCTTTCTCTGACTGCATATCCACGCCCGTCGCCCGTGCAAAGGCATCGCTGTGACCGGGCATGTCGATCTCCGGTATCAACAGCATGTTGTGTGTCTTGCAGTGTACCGCAATCTCCCGGGCATCTTCCATGGTGTAATATTTTCCGGGCAACCGGGTGAAGCTGCTGCTGTCGTTCAGCTGCGGATAACGCCTGCTTTCCAGGCGCCAGCCTTGATTTTCTGTCAAATGCCAATGGAAGACATTGATCTTGTACTGAGAGAGCAGGGATATCTGTTTTTTTAGCTCCTCCACAGAGATGAAGCTGCGCCCCACGTCGTGCATAAAGCCGCGTACGCGGAAGGCAGGCCAGTCGGTAATCTCCAGCGCAGGGAGGGTGTTCCCTCCGGAAGAGGCGATGAGCTGGTTCAGTGTCTGCCGTGCCCAGTAGATCCCCTTCTCCGTGGTGGCCTCCATCAGGATGGAATCGGGTGTAATCCGGAGGCGGTAGGCCTCTTCGGCATTTACCTCCACTTCGGGGATTGCAGCGATCAGTCTTTCGGCAACGACAGAAGGGTCTGGCATTCCCTGATGCAGCCGGTGTTGCCCGGAAGGGGAAAGGGTGAGCATCTGTGGCTGTGGCAGCAGCTGTAACGGTTCGCTTTTCTTCTCTGTGTTGCAGGAGAGAAGCAACATGGCAGCCAGCAGACAGGACAGGGTTGTCATTTTTATATCGTTTTTTTTCGTATTGATTTCAACATACTAGTTACAATGATGCAGATTGAAAATTAGGCTTCGCTTATTTATGGGTACTCCGAAGAGAAGGTGGAGGCGGGCAGACCTGCCTCGTTGACCAGGTTCCCGTTGGTGTAGGAGCTCCAGCCGTAGCGCACGAACGCGGGATGAGGTACCTTGTCGCAGGTTACCTCCAGGGCGTTACCCCGGATCATTGCTGTAGCCGGATGAAACATCTTATCCTCTCCCGCCAGTTCGATATCCCTTACGGATTTGTTGTCCGACGTTCGGAGACGTTTCGTTTCGCCAAAGGTGACGACCGCTTTTTCTTCCTCGAAGCGCACCTCTTTAAAGAGTGGGCCGCTTTTACGGATATTTTTTCCGTAGCTGTCGGACAGTGCCCAGCGGGCCAGTCGCTCACCGACCTCCTTCTTCTGGCGGGGGTGGACATCGGTTCGGTTGCCCAGGTCGGAAGAGACCGCCATGCCGGTGCGGGCGATCCGCTTCATTAACCTGCGCTGGCTGTCGCGGAAGTGTCCCCACGATTCGCGTCCCCTCTCCATGCTGGAGAGCTGCACGTAGTAGAACGGGAAGCTCTCACCCCAGGCGTTGCGCCAGCTCTCTACCATGGTGGGGAGCAGCTGTTCGTGCAGTTCCACGTTGTTGGCGTTCGACTCACCCTGGTACCAGATGGCACCGGCAATAGGATAGCCGGCATATGGTGCCATCGCGGTCTCAAAAAGATAGGAGGGTTTGTAGGGATGTTGTTGGAAGGGATTCCTGCCGGCACGGGCGATGTTCTGCATGCCCCGTTCGCGCACCCATCCGTCGACGAAATCGTTATTGTTCCAATTGCTGAAGAAGTCGACTAACAGCGGGTTGCGTTCCATTGTCTTTCGGTCGATCCATGCCTCTGTGGGTGATCCGCCGATGGCGTTCTGTATCAGTCCCACCGGCACACCCAGTTGCTCCTGCAGCATCCTTCCGAAATGGTAGGCAACGGCGGAGAAGCGGCTTGCTGTTACGCTGTCGGAAAGAGTCCAGGTGGCTGGATGGTAATAATCCAGCCGGTTTACTTGTGTCAGCACGCTGTCGTTCCACTCCACGGCTGCGGTTGGAGCAATCTCCTTCTGGTCGAAGAAGCGAAGCTGGCTGTTGGCGGTGCGGGGGATATCTTCCCTTGATGTGGCGGCATCCCGGAGCAGAAACGCCATGTTCGATTGGCCGGAACAGATCCATACTTCTCCTACCAGGATGTTGGTAAGCCGTATGGAGGCCTTTTCGTTTTCTATGGTGGCACTGTAGGGCCCTCCCGTCTTCATCGGGGGAAAGTCAATTGTCCATTTCCCGTTGTGTCCGGTTTGTGTTTTTTTTGTTTTTCCCGCAAAGTGCACAATCACCTCTGTGGCCACATCGGCGATTCCCCAAAACTTTACCGGTCTGTTACGCTGCATCACCATATTGTTTGTGAAGATGTCCGGTAGCTGCAACCCTCCATAATTACCCGTAATGCTGCTGTATATGGTTTTGGCTATAATTCCCGCCCCCTCGTCAGTGGGATGGAGCGCATCGGGAAAGAGGTCGGGACGGTTGTACAAAGGTGTGTTCAGGTCGATCAGCGGCACACCGGTCACCTTCGCCACCCGCTCGATCTCCGCCTGCACCTGATCGTACCACATTCGGGTACTCGACTTGAATCGGGGATGCCAGCTGAAGATGGGTGTCATGCGGCAGATCCACACTTTTGCAGCCGGATTTTTCTCCTGGAACGAGCGGATCAGTTCTATATAGTCTTTGGTGAAGTCGTCCCGGAATTTTGGCCAATTGCGCGGATCGGTATCGTTCAGTCCCAGGTGGATCACCACGATGTCGGGTTCGAAGGTGAGCGCCTTCTCGTATGCCGGCATCTTCCGGTAAGGGTTATGCCCTTTTTGTAGCAGGGTGGCCCCGCTATGGCCGAAGTTCTCCACCCGGTAGAAATCGCCCAGCAGCCGCTGCAGCTGGGCCGGATAAGTGTTTGCCCTGTTCTCAATCTTGTAGCCAAAGGTGACCGAGTTCCCCACACAGGCCACTTTCACCGGTTCTGCAGTGAGCAGCGCCGGAATAAGAAGCAAAACAAACAGTATTCTTTTTTTTATCATTCTACACGTTTACAGATAAGGTTTTACAATTTTTGCCCACTTCAGATAGCCCTCACCCATCAGATGCAGGCCGTCGTTGCTGTACAGGGGATCGAGTTTGTGTGTCCCGGGGATGACAAGATGGTTGTACAAATCAATATAGGTGATGGCGTTTGTATCGGCCATTTCTTTCAGGCTTTTATTCAGAGAGTGGATAATTTCCCCGTGTCTGGTGTGTCCATCAAACATGCCGTAGCAATTATTGACGGGAAGGATGCTTTGCAGATATATGCCTGTATCGGGAGACTCGTTCTTGATCTTCTTCGTGATTTTACCGATACATGCCACGATTGAATCGGGTGGGGTGCCCCGTGCAAGATCGTTGATGCCAATCATCAGAAAGATTTTATCCGGTTTTCCTTTCACGAGCGGATCGAGCCGGTCGTAGACACCCTCGCAGATGTCTCCGCTGATCCCCCTGTTTTTTACGCGAGAATCGCCAAACAGTTCAGCCCATTCCCCGCCGTTGGAGATGCTGTTGCCAACAAAGAGGATATCCTCTTCCGACACCGGCAACTTCTCGAACAAAGAAGCACGCTGATAGTAAAAGGTTGAATAGTCTCGTTTCTGGGCAACAGTTGTTGATGTAAAGAACGCAACGAAACAGAGGATTAGAAATTTTTTCATATGACTAAAATATTTATTTTCAATGGTGTCATATGGAACTCGCTTTAGTCATGATCATGCGTGATAATGATTATCATGCTCGTTTCATATGAATACTTTTGTATTGGATGCGTTGTTCTCCGTGAAGATGGGATGACGCATTGCTTATTTTGAAAGAAATCCAAAGATAGCTTTTTTATTTCAAAATGTTTTCTGCCTTTGGTGAGAGTCATTTTCCTGCTTCGATGCTTTCCATTATTTTCCAGCATTGGTATAGTCCTCTTGGCACGTGGAAGCATCCTTTCCATTTTCCGCCTTTCAGGTCGAGCAGCACCTCTCCCCTCCTGTTCAGGTATCCCCACCATTCGGGATACTCCGGATCTTTAAAATGGCTCCAGGTGTAGTCGTGTACTTTTTCGAACCATTGAAGGCATGCTTCGGATCCGGTTAACTGGTAGCCTTTCAGCAGCGAGATCAGGGTCTCCACGTGTACCCACCACAGCTTCTGATCCCACTCGAGCTGTTGGGGTGGAAACCCTTTCCGGTCCATAAAATAGAAAATACCGCCGTATTTTTTATCCCAGCCATATTCGAGCGTTTTGAGCGTTGTCTCCACCGCTTTTCCGATCAGCTCCGGCCTGTTCATCCGCTTGCCCAGGTCCATGATAAACCACATTGCCTCGATGGCGTGTCCCGGATTCATGAGCCTGCCGTCGAAGGAGTCGGAGAGCGTGCCGTCTTCGTGTACGTTTTCCACGATCAGGCCGCCCAGCTCGGGGCGTAAAAAGACCTCCATCACCTCGTGAATGCACTCTTCCATGGTTTGGTCCAGAAACTCTTTATCGAGCAGATGCTCAATTTCGAGCGAGAGGTTGCAGAGAATCATGGGCAGGGAGAATGATTTCAGGTCTCGCGTTCCCGGATGAGCCTTGCTCCATTTTCCCTTCGGGTTGTCCCTTTTTGAGAGGACGATGTCGAATGTTTTTTTTGCGATCTCTGCATACTCTTCGTTTCCGGTAGCCTTGCTTAGTTGCCCGAATGCCATGGTGGCGAAAGTGTAGGAGAAGATGCTGTAGGGTTCAACGACCGGCTTTCCTTCCCGGGTCAGGGAGAAATACCAGTTCAAGTTGCCATCGTGACCGAATTTTTTTAGGAACTCTCCGCCCTGAACCGCGCAATCAAGCCACTCCTTTCTCTTTTCTACCTTGTTGTACAGCATGGAGAACATCCATACCTGTCGCCCCTGGAGCCAGATGAACTTGTCGGTGTCGTAGATGTTTCCCTGCCGGTCGAGGCAGGTGAAATAGCCCCCATAAGCGAGATCCTGCGAATGGGTAAGCCAGAAAGGAAGTATATTCTCGAATAATTCGTCTTTGTATTTTGCGCTTACAATGTTAAAATTAATCATTTGTGATGGCGTTGTTATAATGTAAAAAATAAAAACAAATTTCAGGATGAGTCAATTAGTATTGTATATCTACGCAAAATAAACACAACTATTTCATAAACGCAACAGATAAAATAAATATATTAATTAAATAACGGGTATTTAATGATGTTTAACGCGACGTATGGCTTGTGTTTCGGTCGATTTTAGTTAAATATGTGAAAATAATGTATCTCGGCTTTGGTCTTACTGTGTGTTGTCCAGTTTTATGATATCGTCAGGCTTAGTTCTTAAAAAATAATATCCCGGTTCATGGTGGAGTATGTCTCCGGGGGAAGCTGATGCTTTCCCTGCCGGTCGAGGCAGGTGAAATAACCCACATAAGCGAGATCCTGCGAATGGGTAGGCCAGAAAGGAAGTATATTCTCGAATAATTCGGTTTTATACAGTCTTCCCAGTTTATCAAGATGTGTCATATGGCAGGTTATTATGTATAATGATGAAACCGACCCGGTATTGGGAAATTTTGGGCTTCCTCCAAAGAGTTGAGTTTTCCCACATCGATCAACTGCAGGTCCCGGGGAATGAATGCGGCCAGTTTCTCTTTGCTACAGATGGATAGGTAAAAATCAATGATAGAGAACTTGTCCGGAAAATTTTCCATATAACGGAAAGCCGAAGGTTCGACTATTTGGATCCCCGAGAAAGCGAACTTTCGGTAGCCTGACGGATCGAAATCAGGAAGAGGAGATTTTACTTCACCGGTTTTTTCGTTGATCCATCCTTTCAGGTGTTGATTACTGTCGAACAACAGGTAACGTAATGTCTCCCTGCTGCTGCATACCAATGTGGCGGGAGAGTGGGTCTTCAGGTGAAAGGTATAAAGATTGCTGAGATCAACATTGGACAGGATATCGACATTGTGTACCAGGAACGGTTTATTGTCGTCGAAGAACCAGGATGCTTTTTTGATACCTCCACCCGTGTCGAGCAGCTTCTCCCGTTCGTCTGAAAATTCAATCCGGATATCAAAACGATTGTTTTCTTCCACAAAATCGATGATTTGCTGGCCAAAGTGATGGATGTTGATGATGATCTCATCGAA
>DHSP01000061.1:23156-23914 GCA_002408485.1 Proteiniphilum sp. UBA5283
GCTTTGGGGAGGGAATCGGTCAGAGGCTTTAGTCGTGTGCCGAGTCCCGCGGCGAAGATCATTGCTTTCATTGTTTTCTGAATTCCTGTTCCAGATTTTGTTCCCGGTGAATCAGCGATACTTTTACCCCGAATTTTTTTGAGATATGTTCCGCCACATGCTGGGCGGCATAAACCGACCTGTGCTGGCCGCCGGTGCATCCGAAAGAGATCATCAGGTTGGTGAAGTTGCGTTCCATGTAACGCTTCACATGCTGATCGACCAGAGGATAGATGGCATTCAGGAAGGTCACTATTTCCCCGTCGTCCTCAAGAAACTTTATTACCGGTTCATCCAGTCCGGTCACGTTGTTGTACCGTTCATATTTTCCCGGATTATTGATGGCACGACAGTCAAACACATAGCCGCCTCCGTTGCCCGAGGCATCGTCCGGAATGCCTTTCTTGTAGGCAAAGCTGTAAACCCGCACCTCCAACCCCCGTTTGCGCGAATCGGCAAATTGTTTGAGGTCGGTCATCTTCTTCAATAAATTGCACATATAGGGATATTCATCAAACCCCTCCTTCAGCAGTTCACGCAGGTTGTCCAGAGCAAAGGGTACGCTCTGGATGAAATGCGGTTTTTTCTCAAAATATCCCCTGAAGCCGTATGCTCCAAGCACCTGCAAAGTGCGAAAGAGGATAAACTGACGCAGTTGTTCTGAGAAAGTCACCCTCCTCCACGGGGCGGTATTTCCGCAGCGCGGCAATGTAGGTCAC
>DHSP01000061.1:24153-24842 GCA_002408485.1 Proteiniphilum sp. UBA5283
GAAGTCGATGAAGTAGGGGACATTCGTTCGATAGCATCACGTTCCGAGACTGAAAGTCGCGATACATGAACGTATGGGAACCGTCTTTCAGCAGGATCTCTGCCAGCTTCTCAAAATCGTTTTCGAGCAGGTCTTCCCTAAAATCCATGCCGGTGGTCTTGAGAAAGCTATACTTGAAGTAATTCAGATCCCACATCACAGAGCGTCGATTAAACTCAGGCAACGGGTAGCAGACACTGAAATCGAGATTACGGGCTCCGGCATATTGAATATCGGGCAGCAGGGAGATGGTCTTGTGCAGCAGCTCTTTTTCGTCGTGACTGAACACGCCGGTCAGCCTGCCACCCTTGATGGCATCGAATAAATGGGTATTTCCCAGATCCTCCTGCAGGTAATACATCTCGTCTCCCGATACGGCAAGTACTTGCGGAACATTCAGCTGTTGTTCCCCGAAATGCTTTGCCAAACGGATAAAGGCCCTGTTCTCATCGCGCGACTCCCCGTGTACACCGATAAGGGAGATGCCGTCGCGCTGAAGCCGAAAGTATTTTCGGTTGGAGCCCGACGAGGGCATTGCCTCCAAATCGGGATTACCTTTTCCGGTATAATCAGTAAAAAGCGAGATGAGTTGTTGCATGTTTAAAAGGTTGAACGTTTTTATATTTAGATGTTTCGACGTTTCGATGTTT
>DHSP01000061.1:25040-49551 GCA_002408485.1 Proteiniphilum sp. UBA5283
TTCAATGTTTCGATATACGGGGTTCAGGATTATGTATGCGGGGATCGTTTTTCAGCTCGTTGAGCCAGGTGTCAGCAACGGCATCGCTCGGCATGCGCCAGTCGCCGCGGGGTGAGAGGTTCACGGAGCCCACTTTTGGNNCCGTCGGGCATGCAGGAGCGTTTGAACTGCTGCGCAAAAAAACGCTTGTAGAATACTCTCAGCCACTGACCTATTTCGTCCGCAGCATAGGCTTTGCTAAAAGCCTGGCAGGCGAGGAGAAAAATACGTTTTGGCCCATCGCCATACCGTAGCATGCGGTGCAGGAAAAAATCGTGCAGCACGTACGGGCCGACCACATGTTCCGTCTTCTGGGCAATTTGTCCCTTTTTGTCTGCTGGCAGCAGTTCGGGACTGAATGGTGTATCCAGTACATCGTGAAGGATGCTGCGGGCCGGTTCTTCCATCCTGTGATCGGCAATCCATCGTACCAGTGTGGCAACCAGCGTCTTTGGCACACTGGCATTCACGGCATACATCGACATGTGGTCTCCGTTGTATGTAGCCCATCCAAGGGCAAGTTCCGACAAGTTTCCGGTACCCACCACCAGCCCGCCTGTCTTATTGGCATAATCCATCAGGATCTGGGTACGTTCGCGCGCCTGACTATTTTCGTAGGTCACGTTATGCTTATCGACGGGGTGCCCGATATCCCTGAAATGTTGAGTGACAGCTTCCACAATGGAAATCTCCTTCAGGGTCACGCCAGTCGATTTCATCAGTTCCACGGCGTTGTGATAGGTCCTCTTTGTGGTGCCAAACCCCGGCATGGTAATCCCGTGAATATTTTCACGGGGCAGGCCGAGGGTATCGAATGCCTTTATCGTTACCAGGAGAGCAAGGGTGGAGTCCAGTCCTCCCGAAATGCCCAGGACGGCCGTCGTTGCCCCGGTATGCCGGAGCCGTTGTGCCAATCCGTGTGTCTGGATCTGGAATACTTCCTGGAGATGTTCACCGGCCGTATCTTCGGATGGAATAAACGGGTATGGATTGAATGTCCGGTACCATTTGCCGGCATTGACCGAAGGAATCATGCAATCGATCTCCAAGGAGCAGTCCGGCATGATTGTCAGATAATTGGTGTTTTTAATCCGGTCGTGTCGTAATGCATCTATATCGATATCTGCGATGATCAATTCGCTTTCTAAAGAGAAACGTTTCGACTCGGCCAGCAGCGATCCGTTCTCTGCAATCAGGCAGGCTCCGGAGAAGACCAGGTCGGTGGTCGACTCGCCCTGGCCGGCCGAAGCATAGACATAGGCAGCGTTGCATTGACCCGACTGCTGAATCACCAGTGACTTCCTGTATTGGTGTTTGCCCACCAGCTCGTTGCTGGCCGAGAGATTGAACAGGATATCCGCTCCCTGCAGTGCCAGGGCAGAGGAGGGAGGAGCGGGTGCCCAGAGGTCTTCGCATATCTCGATGCCGAAATTTGCATACGGGGTGTGGAAAATCATGCCTCCGGGAGTGATGGGCACCTTTTCGCCGTGCATATCCACCGAAAACAAATGCAAATCGTTCCCCGAGGCGAACCATCTTTTTTCATAGAATTCCCGGTCGTTGGGAATGTTTTTTTTGGGTACCAACCCCAATATGCCTTCGGCCGATATCACGGCGGCGACATTAAAAAGGCTGCTGCTGATTTTTAGTGGCAGCCCCACGATAGCGACGAGGAACGGCTTTTCTTTCATAAAGGCCGTTAGCTCTGCCAGTGAGTCCACAGCTTTGCGCTGCAGGGCTTCCTGAAAGAAGAGGTCACCGCAGGTGTATCCTGTGATGGATAGTTCGGGAAAACAGACAATCTGTACATTTTCCTTTACGGCTCTTTCAATCACCGCCTTCATTTCCTGGGTGTTGAAAGCGCAGTCTGCG
The DNA here is from genome assembly GCA_002408485.1 of Proteiniphilum sp. UBA5283. GTDB lineage: Bacteria > Bacteroidota > Bacteroidia > Bacteroidales > Dysgonomonadaceae > Proteiniphilum. Next base: position 26,952 of record DHSP01000061.1, read on the forward strand.
ACCCTCAACCTGGGTGATGCGGCTGCCACCCGAAGAAATCCGAACTCATTTATCTGCATATTTTAGGAGATTACAGCTGTTCCTGCAAAGTTAGTAAAAATCGGATAAATTACGGATAAGAAACGGATCTCTTACATTTGAGGAGGATGTGAAGAGGTTGATTTATACGATAATTGACTTTGTCAGGTGGATTATTTCCGGTATTGCTCCAAGTAAGTCGGTCATGGAGTGAAAGACAATGGCTGCGCCTGCATTTGTCAATACCGAGTCCGGAAGCGGGCCTGTATTGACAGCAATGGTGAAGATGCCTGCACCTACTGCCGCTTCGATACCCAATGGCGCATTCTCTATCACGATGGCCTGGTTGGGCTGCAGGTTGCCACCCTTTTCCAGTCCCATCAGGAATGGTTCGGGATGGGGCTTCCCGTGTACCACGTCAAAGGCAGTTACCATTGTTTCCGGTGTAAAGATGCCGGGAAAATGGGTGTCGAGGCGGTTTAGCAGGGAAGGCTGACCGGATCCGGTGACCAGCACAGGTTTTAATCCGTTTTTACTTACATAGTCCAGTACTTCTTTGGCGCCCGGCATGGTGGCGCCGCTGTTGTATTGCTGAAACAGCTCCGATTTCCGGGCATAAATTCTCTGCTCTTCTTCCTCCGTAGCGTCACGCTGCAGGTTTCGTTGAAAAACGGCGTTGATGGTCGACTTTCCGATTCTGCCTTCCTGAAGGTAAAACTCGTAGGGTATGTGTTGCAGGTTGAGTTCGTCCATCGTTTGCTGCCACGATTTGTCGTGAGCCGGCATAGAGTCATACAACACGCCGTCCATATCGAAGATGACGGCCTTGAGGTCAAAGCTGCGATACTGATTCTGTCGCAGGTATTCTTTTAATAATTTATTCATTTCTTTTTACAATAAAACCGCTGAGCCACTTAATGTAGCTCGGCGGTTCTCCCAAAAATTTTGAGTTTTTACAGTCTTGCCTTGATGGCTCTTGTGGCTTCTTCGTATCCCGGCTTTTCGAGGAGAGCAAACATGTTTTTCTTATAGGCTTCCACACCTGGCTGATTGAATGGGTTGATCCCCAGCAGGTAGCCGCTGATGCCGCAAGCCTTCTCAAAGAAATAGATCAGCTGCCCGATGTACTTTTCGTTTAGCTCGGGCAGTTCGATCAACAGGTTGGGTACACCTCCGTCTACGTGTGCAATGCGGGTCCCTAGCTCTGCCATCTTGTTTACCTCGTCCACTCTTTTTCCTTCCAGGAAGTTGAGCCCGTCGAGATCCCGCTTGTCGTGTGGAATTTGTACTTTCTTATTCGGCTCTTTCACCGAAATCACAGTTTCAAAGATGGTGCGCTCCCCTTCCTGAATCCACTGGCCCATAGAGTGCAGATCGGTCGTGAAATCCACAGCAGCCGGGAAAATGCCTACGTTTTCTTTTCCTTCGCTTTCGCCGTAGAGTTGCTTCCACCATTCGGCCAGGAAGTGGAGTTTAGGGTGGTAGTTGACCAGGATCTCAATCTTCTTGCCCTGTTTGTAGAGTTCGTTGCGAATTACCGCGTAGATGGCCGGGAGGTTGTAGTCGAAAGAGGTAGACGGTTCCGTCGCCTTTTCAATTTCAGCGGCCCCGGCCACCAGCTTGCGGATGTTTATTCCCGCCACAGCAATAGGGAGCAGACCGACCGGTGTAAGCACTGAATAGCGTCCGCCTACATTGTCGGGGATGACAAATGTTTTGTATCCTTCCGTGGTGGCCAGAGAGCGAAGCGCCCCTTTGGAGGCGTCGGTGATGGCAACAATTCGTTGTCTGGCTTCGTCCTTGCCCACCTTGCTCTCCAACATGTCTTTCAATAGACGGAATGCAATGGCCGGTTCGGTGGTCGTGCCCGATTTGGAGATGTTGATTATGCCAAACTCTCGGTTGTCCAGCCAGTCCATGAGCTCATGCAGGTAATCCTCACCGATGTTGTTGCCCGCATAGAGGATGACTGGGTTTTTACGTTTTTCTTTTTCATAAAGCCAATCGAAAGAGTCAGAGAGGGCATCGATGACCGCTCGGGCTCCCAGATAACTTCCCCCTATGCCTACCACCACAACGGCATCGCAGTGGGTGCGCAACACAGTCGCCGCATCTTCTATCTCCCTGAAGTCTTCTTCGGTGATGGAAGAGGGTAGGTTCACCCACCCCAGAAAATCGTTGCCCTCGCGCGATCCGTCGTGTAAAGCTAGGTTGCAGGCTGAGGCACGAGCCGATTGATTCAGAATTGATTCTTCTGATAGAAAATCGAATACCTGTTTGATGTTTAGTTGAATACTATCCATGATTATGCTGTTTTAGTCAATGAGATTTTATTCATTTTTGTCGATTGAGATGATGCTGAAGCTTTTTTTCAGTTTGGTAACGTCTGATGATTCGTGGCAGCCTGCATTTATCCCTTCAGAAAAAATCGATCAACTTGTTGATGGCAGCCTGTGGTGGCATCTTTTCATAAAGGATCTGGTATACTGTCTCTGCAATGGGTATGCTTGCCTTAAACTGTTTGTTCAGTTCGTAAATACACTTTGCCCCGTAGTACCCTTCAGCAATCATCTCCATTTCCAGTTGTGCCGTTTTGACCGAATAGCCTTTCCCGATCATGGCGCCGAGAGTGCGGTTGCGGCTAAACTGTGAATAGCCGGTCACGAGCATATCTCCCAGGTAATGTTGTTCGGTAATGTTTCGTTCAATAGGCACAACACTATCGAGGAAGTGGGACATCTCCTTCGCGCAATTGCTCATCAGCACTGCCTGAAAATTGTCGCCGTATAGCAGTCCCTGACAGATGCCTGCTGCGATGGCATAAATATTTTTTAAAACAGACGCCAGCTCAATGCCCACCACATCGTTCGATACGCGTGCCTTCAGTAGCCTCGACGTTATAGCTTCGGCCAGCAACGTCGCTTTGGTTTGATCCTTGCTTGCCACCGTCAGAAACGACAGCCGTTCCAGTGCGACCTCCTCAGCGTGACAAGGCCCCGAAATAACGCCGATGTTTTCCAGGGGGATTTTGTAATTGGATGCAAGAAATTCGCTCATCACCATGTTGTCGTTGGGGATGATTCCCTTCAGTGCCGATACCATGAACTTGTCGCGAAAGGTACTGTTCCATATTCTGCGAAAATATTGTTTCACATAAGGAGATGGAATGGCAATGATGACCGTATCCGACTCCTTGATGGCTTTCTCAAAGTTGGAATAAAAGGTGATCTGGGCCAGGTTGAACTTTACGTTGGTCAGGTATCCGGGATTATGCCCCAGCTTGTAAAATCCTTCTATCTGTTCGTCGCGGCGGATGAACCAGTTCATGTGTTTCTGGTTCATCAGCACAATTTTAGCCAGTGCCGTACCCCAGGTGCCACCCCCCAAAATACAGATTTTTCCGATTGAATCCGTCATAATGTTTCTCAGAAAGTCCGGTTGTAATTATTCCGATGTATTGGCTATCCAGGTTTTAACCTCCTCAGGCGTGGGATTGTTCAATCCCATTTTGAACTTTTTGTTCAGGCCGCAAATTTCCTGATGAAATTTGTTTGGGTTCACTTCCTGCAGGCTCTTTACCTGCAGATACCCTGCTTTTTGAATGAGGGCAACCCATTCTTCCGGGATGCCTGCTTGCATATAGTCCGACACTGTGTCTCTTTTTACTTTCTTCTCCGGGCGCATTAGCGGAAAGAGCAGTACCTCCTGGATAGTCGTCTGTCCTGTCAACAGCATCGCAAGCCGATCCATCCCTATGCCCATGCCCGAAGTGGGAGGCATCCCGTATTCGAGAGCACGCAGAAAGTCCTGGTCAATGAACATTGCCTCGTCGTCGCCTTTTTCGGAAAGACGCAGTTGCTCCTCAAAGCGTGCGCGCTGATCAATGGGATCGTTCAGTTCGGAGTAGGCATTGGCCAGCTCCTTTCCGTTAACCATCAGCTCGAAACGTTCCGTCAACTCCGGATTGTCACGGTGGCGTTTGCAAAGGGGCGACATCTCAATGGGGTAGTCGATGACGAAGGTGGGTTGTATGTATTTCCCTTCGGCCTTCTCCCCAAAGATCTCGTCGATCAGTTTTCCCTTACCCATCGTCTCATCCTGCTCCACACCCAACTTTTTGCACACATCACGAAGCTGCTCTTCGTCCATGCCGCTGATGTCGATGCCGGTATGTTCACGGATTGCATCGATCATCGTCACTCTTTTGTAGGGAGCCTTGAAATCAATTTCCTGATCTCCCACTTTCACTTTTGTGGTACCCAGAACTTCCAGGGCTACGTGCTCCAACATCTGCTCGGTAAATTCCATCATCCACCGGTAGTCTTTATAGGCCACATAAATCTCCATTACGGTAAACTCGGGATTGTGCGTCCTGTCCATCCCCTCATTGCGGAAGTTACGGGAAAATTCGTACACCCCTTCAAATCCGCCAACAATCAGTCGTTTCAAGTACAATTCATTGGCAATGCGGAGATAGAGGTCGATGTCGAGAGCATTCATGTGTGTGATGAACGGACGGGCGGCAGCACCTCCGGGTATACTTTGCAGTACAGGGGTGTCCACCTCCAGATATCCCTGCTGGTTAAAATAAGTCCGCATGGCATCGAAGATGCGGGTACGTTTCACAAAAATATCTTTTACGTTGTCGTTTACCAGCAGGTCTACATAGCGTTGTCGAAAGCGCAGCTCAGGATCGGTAAGCTTGTCGTAGGCCACGCCATCTTTCATTTTTACAACCGGTAACGGTCTGAGTGACTTGGATAAGATGGTCAGCGTTTCTGCGTGTACCGATATCTCTCCCGTCTGCGTGCGAAAGACGAAGCCTGTAATCCCCACGAAGTCACCGATGTCTGTCAGTTTTTTAAATACGAGGTTGTACAGCTCTTTATTCTCACCCGGGCAAATGTCGTCGCGGGTAATGTAAACCTGGATGCGTCCCCTGGAGTCCATCAGTTCTATGAATGAGGCTTTCCCCATGATGCGTCGGGTCATGATGCGTCCTGCGATGCTTACCCTGCGATGTTCCGTTTCGTCGTTGAAGTCGTTTTTTATATCTGTGGACCAGGCGTTTACTTCATACAGGGCGGCGGGGTAGGGTTCCACTCCCAGTTGTCTCAATTCATCCAGACTCTGCCGGCGTATGATTTCCTGTTCGCTCAGTTCTAAATTTTGCATGTTTTGATTGAATTGTTTGAGCAGCAATGCCCAAATTTTTCACAAAAGTACAAAATAATTCAGTACGAATGGTTACTTTTTTCCGGAGACTATCACTTCAAGCCAATTTCCATGTCTGCCACTGTCCAGGACAGCGTTGATGCCCGCTTTCGTCAGGCGAGCCGGTAACCGCGATCGTGTAGCCCGTACCTGTTTGTCAGATTCTATCCTATGGGGATCTGTGAAAAGAAGTGGCGATAAAGTGTTGATGTGTTGAGGGTTGTCTTTGTTTTTCAGGTAGGTGAATTTTTGGAAAATAATTAAAGAAATATTTCTTTAATCCCGGGAGTTATATTATATTTGTAAGGGAATATAGTGCGGATTTACAGGGTTAAAGAACTTCTGTAGCTTGTTGTATATGTCAGTTGTGGTGTGCCTTTTTTTAAAATCTGTCTTATGGAAACACTTGCCAATATTCCAGTCCCGGGAGAGGTCCTCGATGAGATTATAGAAAAACAGCGGGGGAAGCCCGGCATGTTGCTTGCTACGCTGGAAGAGGCGCAAGGAAAAAGCCAATGGAAATATCTTCCCGGTGAAACGCTTGCGGAGGTCTCAAAAAAACTGAATATCCCTTATACCCGGGTATATAGCGTAGCGACCTTTTATTCTTATTTTAATCTGAAGCCTCAGGGTGAGCACGTCGTTGTAGTCTGCAGGGGTACGGCTTGTCATACAAAGGGGTCAAAAGCCCTGCTGGATGAGGTTGCTGATATTTTGGGAATTGAAAAAGATGCGGATGGTGCGGATTCCTTCTATACCACTTCCGACCATCTGTTTACTGTGAAAACGGTGGCATGTTTTGGCCAGTGCGCTCAGTCACCTGTTGTTGAGGTGGATGGGGTTATTCATAGTAATGTGAATGCGCAGAAGTTGCTGAAGATCATGAGCCGGGTAAAAAAGAAAAAACCAGAAAAATAAAACAATCCTATGAAGCCGTCCGAAATTATTACAATGCGGGAGCAGCATCGGGAGAGGATTCTTCCTGATGAGCCGATGATGCTTGTGGGGATGGGTACCTGTGGTGTCGGAAATGGGGCCGGTGCAGTATATGACCGTATTATGAGGCAGATAGCGGAGGATGGCATCAAGTGCAGGCTCAAGCAGACAGGATGTTTCGGTTTCTGTGCCGTAGAGCCGGTGGTCATGCTGTACCGGCCGGGTGTGCCAATGCTGGTCTACAGCAAAGTGAACGAAAAGGATGCGGCCCGCATCGTTGAAAGCATTGTAAAAGGCAGGATCTGCCGGAGTAAGCTTTTGTGCAGGATCGACAGATGGGATTTCCTGACCTCGAAGGTGGAGTTTGGCAAAGGATATGAGGATGTTCCTCATTGGGATGAGATTCCTTTTTTTAAGGGACAACAGAAGGTGGTGTTGCGCCACGCCGGGCTCATTGATCCCGAGGAAATCCGGGATTATATTGCTGTTGGAGGTTACAACGCCCTGGCAAAGGTGCTTGCTGGTTTTACGCCGGCCGAGGTAATCAGCGAAGTGACTCTGTCGAACCTTCGCGGACGCGGCGGCGCCGGCTTCCCTGCCGGGGTAAAGTGGACTCTTATGCAGAAGCAGGAGTCTGATCGCAAGTATATTATCTGCAATGCCGATGAGGGTGACCCCGGCGCCTATATGAACCGCAATGAGATTGAGAGCGATCCCCATATGTTAATCGAGGGGATGCTGATTGGCGCTTATGCGATGGGTGCCGATAGTGGAATTGCTTATGTAAGAGCCGAGTATCCTCTCGCCGTGAAGCGGTTGAAAAAAGCGATCGCGCAGGCTGAGGAGCTGGGGCTGTTGGGTGTGGATATTTTGGGTTCCGGACTGAACTTCAGGCTGGATGTGGTGGAGGGAGCCGGCGCATTTGTCTGCGGTGAAGAGACGGCGCTGATCGCTTCCATCGAAGGGAAAGCCGGCCGGCCGATGCCGCGTCCTCCCTATCCGGCAAGCAGGGGGTTGTATGGAAGACCCACAAACATCAACAACGTGGAGACCTGGTGCAACGTGCCGGTCATCATGGAGAAAGGGAGTGCATGGTTTAAGGCTATCGGAACGGAAAAAAGTGCCGGCACGAAAGTGTTCTCGCTGGTCGGCAAGGTAAAGAATACCGGGTTGGTGGAACTTCCGCTTGGCTCCAGGCTGGAGCAATTCGTTTTTGCCATTGGTGAAGGGACGGGCACCTCCAAACGGGTGAAAGCGGTGCAGACTGGAGGACCATCGGGAGGCTGCATACCGTTGGAGTATTTTTCTACACCTGTCGACTACGAATCGCTGAGCAGCATAGGGGCGATCATGGGTTCGGGCGGAATGGTGGTGATGGATCAGGACAACTGCATGGTGGATGTGGCGCGCTATTTCCTCGAATTCAATGCCGGGGAGTCGTGTGGCAAATGCACGCCCTGCCGCGAAGGACTTGCCCAGGCACTCGCCATCCTTACGCGCATCACCCGGGGACAGGGCACTGCTACCGACCTGGCCATGCTTGAACTGCTTGGCGGTGTAATCAAAGATTCGTCGCTCTGTGCGCTCGGACAGACAGCTCCCAATCCGGTCATGACGACATTGAAATATTTCCGGCATGAGTACGAGGAGCATATCAGGGAGAAGCGCTGTCATGCCGGTACCTGCGAGTCCCTATTCCCGGCGCTGTGCGAAAATAGTTGCCCGTTACATATGGATATCCCCGGATATATTGAACTGATAAAGGAGGGGAGGTGGGAGGATGCTTTTGAACTTACCCTGCGCGACAATCCATTGCCGGGTACGCTGGGCCGCATCTGCCATTTTCATTGTCAGATGCGCTGCCGGAGGGAGATGCTCGATCAGCCTGTTTCGCAGGGTGAGATACACCGCTACCTGGCCGATACCATCTATCAACTCGGGAAAGAGGAGGATATATACCGGAGACTGATCAAAGAGAAGCTGGCACCCACCGGAAAAAGGATTGCCATTGTCGGCGCCGGTCCTGCGGGACTCACGGCCGCCTTTTATCTCGTACGTCTGGGGCACGATGTGAGGGTCTATGATGCGATGCCCGAGGCGGGCGGCGTCCTCCGTTATGGTATTCCTCAATATCGTCTACCCAGGGAGATTTTGCAAAAAGAGATAAAAATAATCAGAAGGCTTGGTGTTCAATTTAAAATGAATCGTCGACTGGGAAGGAATCTCTCGCTGGACGAATTGAAAAAAGAGTCTGATGCTCTCTTTATGGCGATAGGAGCATGGGAAGATGTTGCAATAAACATCCCGGGTGAAAATGCGACAGGTGTGTATGCAGGGAGTGAGATCCTGAAGGAGATGGCAATGGGTGAAATTCCGCGAACAGGGCAATGTGTTGTGATTGTGGGTGCGGGCAATGTGGCCGTCGATGTTGCGCGTTCTCTCCTGCGGCTGGGCAAAGAAGTGACCCTTGTATACCGTCGCGAAAAGAGCGATATGCCGGCCAATGCCGTGGAGATATCAGAGGCGGAAGAGGAGCAGATAAAATTTCGTTTCCTCGCAGCCCCACACGAAATTGTTGCTGATAGTTCGGGGCTTGTCAGGGCGCTGCGCATCGAAAAAATGAGACCCGGAAACATCGATCGTTCCGGAAGAAGGAACCCTGTTGCGACGGGATTGTTTGAGGAAATACCCTGCGATTCCCTGATTCTGGCAATCGGAGAGCGGGTCTCTTCGGAAGGGCTGGCAGGCGGGATGTCGCTGACAAGGGATGGACGGATTGCCGTGGACCGGTTTACCTTCCGGACGTCTGATCCTGTAATCTACGCCGGCGGCGACGCTGTCAGCGGTCCCGCAACCGCTGCTGAGGCAATGGGAATGGCAAAGAGGGCCGCTGCTGCCATCGACAGGGCACTGATGGGTAAAGAGAGATTTCCTCTTTTGTCTCGCGAATTCTATTATGGGAATGAGGTTCCCCTGAATCCGAAGCCAAGCCCAAAAAATGTAGCCAGAAAGCTCTCTGTGAGAGACCGGGTGAATAATTTCAACGAGATCTCCTTCGGGTTTACGGGTGAGCAGGCGCAGAATGAAGTGAAGAGGTGTCTTCGATGTGATGTCCGATGTCAATAGATAAAATAAGCATACGATGGAAGTCACGATAAATAATCAGACAGTTCGGGTAGCTGAAGGGAGTACCATCTGGCAGGCATGCCGCATGGCGGGCATTCGTGTGCCTTCGTTGTGTTATCTGAAAGATGTGTCTCAGAACGCTTCATGTGGCGTGTGTGTGGTTGAGGTGAAGGGGGCCAGGTCGTTGTTGCGATCCTGCGTCACAAAGATCGCCGAAGGAATGGAGATATTGACAGACAGTCCCCGTGCCATGGAGGCACGGAGGCTGAACGTGGAGTTGTTGCTGGCCAACCACCCACAGGATTGTTTGATCTGTGACCGGAGCGGAAGCTGCGAACTGCAGCAGCTAGCCTATGCACTGGGAATCAATGGGAGACGCTTTGAGCGAACCCGGAAAGAATATTATAGAAAAGATGATTCGTCTCTTTCCCTGGTACGCGATCCGGAAAAATGCATTCTTTGCGGGCGGTGTGTCGCTGTCTGCAGCAATGTGCAAAGTGTGAAAGCAATTGATTTTGCGGGGCGAGGCCTTAAAACGAAAATTTCCACGTTCCTTGACGAAGGTTTGGGGCTTGTGGCCTGCACAAATTGCGGCCAGTGCGCACTCGTATGCCCGACGGGTGCCATCACGGAAAAAAGCGCTGTTGGCGAAGTGAGGAAAGCCTTGCAGGATCCGGAAAAAGTGGTTCTTGTGCAAACCGCGCCTGCTGTGCGTGTGGGTATCGGAGAGGCCATGGGCATGCCTTATGGAAGTCTTGTTACCGGGCAGATGGTGGCCGGGTTAAGGCGTCTTGGCTTTTCGAAGGTCTTTGACACCGATTTTGCGGCGGACCTTACCATTGTGGAAGAAGGCAACGAGCTGCTCCATCGCATTCATAACGGTGGCATTTTGCCGATGATCACCTCCTGCTCTCCGGGTTGGATCAAGTTTATCGAGCATTTCTATCCGGAGCAGCTTGGGCATTTGTCTACCTGTAAGTCGCCACAACAGATGTTTGGTGCGGTGGCCAAGACCTATTATGCTGAAAAGACGGGTGTCGATCCCCGAAAGATTGTGGTGGTCTCGATTATGCCCTGCACTGCAAAAAAATACGAAGCCCGCAGACCGGAAATGGATGGAGCATTCCAGTACTGGAAAGAGAAGATGAATCTTTCGGAAGAGGATCACTTCTATGATGTCGATTTTTCTCTTACTACCCGGGAGCTGGCACGCATGTTTCGTGAAACGGGCATCGAATTTACACAACTTCCGAACGAGGAGTTTGACAGTCCTTTGGGAAAGTCGACCGGTGCGGCAGTGATATTTGGTTCCACGGGCGGGGTGATGGAGGCCGCGTTAAGGACTGCCTACGAGATCTATACAGGGAGCTGCCTGGAGGATGTCGATTTTTACGCTATCCGAGGCCTGGAAGGGATTAGGGAAGCCGATATAAACCTGAACGGGGCCATTGTGAAGGTAGCAGTTGCACATACATTGAAAAATGCGGGCATCCTGCTTGATCAGATAAGGAGCGGCACATCCCCATATACCTTCATCGAGGTGATGGCATGCCCGGGAGGCTGTCTGGGCGGAGGTGGACAACCTATACCGACCAATGCGGAGGTGTGCGCAAAAAGAGCGGCATCCATCTATCTTGAAGACGAGCATAAGGCGATGCGCAAATCACATGAAAACCCGGATATTATCAGTCTGTACGATGATTTTCTTATAGAGCCGCTGGGGGAGAAATCGCATCATCTGCTGCATACGCACTATGTTGAAAGGGGAAATTTCAATTTTAGCATTTGAAGTGATCCTGATTAAAGAGACAAAGCACGCGAATTAATTTGTGATAAATTATATTAAATTAAAAAAAACCGCTTACTTTGCAGAGCAGGGTTGATCAAGGGTTTAATCGGATGGAAAATAGGCTGAAATATCTGTTTTTGTGTGGCTTTGAGATGTTGTTGTTGACGAGGTGTATTTGATGAAATAATTAAAATATATGTGAAAAGTTTCTGGCGATGTGTTTCAAAAAAATCGAATAGCTGCTTTTGTACATTGTTTATATTAAAAAATGAATTTACAAAGGATAAACGAAATAATTGACGGTACAATTCGACTCGATTGTAGTTCGTTTCATGATTACACAAACGCTTTTGCCTCCGATCTGATGAGCGACGTACTGCGTTTTCAGATGGAAAAGACTGTCCTTATCACAGGGTTGTGTACAATACAAGCAATACGTACGGCGGAGATTATCAATATCTCCTGTATTATTTTCGGCCGGGGTAAGCAGGTGACCGAGGAAATGCTGATTTTGGCTAAAGAACATCGTATATCGATTGTTGTCTCCGGGGCTACAGTTTTCGAGATAGCCGGAAAATTGTACCAAAATGGGCTGAAGCCCATTCCCAGATGAAGATGCATTACGACATAGAGGGAGGTAATTTCAGCGCAGCCGGGCGAGCAAGCTCGGAAATAAAGAAGACCCTGAAGCAGTTTAATATAGCACCGGCTCTTGTGCGTAGAATTGCCATAGCGCTCTACGAGGCCGAAGTGAATGTGGTGGCGCATGCATGGAAAGGGACCATGAACGTGGATCTCACGCCGGAGGGCATCAATGTGGTAGTGGAAGATGAGGGGCCTGGCATCGAAGATATTGGCAAGGCGATGGAGGAGGGCTTTTCTACTGCCAGCGACAGGGTCCGTCAGATGGGATTTGGCGCCGGGATGGGGTTGCCCAATATCCGGAAAAACTGCGACGAGATGTACCTATCGTCCACACCCGGAGTAGGAACACGTCTTGAAATAAAAGTATATTTTGGTGCTTCTTCAGTTTGTGAGAGTTGTCACCGTAATTTTCCTGCAGAATGAAAGACAGGAACTACATACATTCCATACAAATTGATACCTCCAAGTGTATCGGTTGTTCGCATTGCATGCGAGTCTGTTCCACACAGGCTATCCGGATTGTGGAGGGCTTTGCGCGCATACAACCGGGAAGGTGTGTCGATTGTGGAGAATGCTACCGTGTTTGCCCGCAGCGGGCTGTGTATGCGAAAGACGATGGCTTGGATGCCGTGAGCAGTGAGGGATACCGGATTGCACTGGTTCCTTCCGTCTTTATCGGACAGTTTCCATCCGAATATTCAGCGACTAGAGTGCTGGATGCCGTGAAGCAGGTGGGCTTTGACGAAGTATTTGAGGTAGAACAGGCGGTGGACTTCATGAAGGAAGCCTATAAATCGATTGCGGAGAAGAGCGTTTCCCGTCCGCTCATCAGTTCTTTTTGTCCCGCTGTCGTCCGGCTTATCCAGGTACAGTATCCTTCCCTTACCGAGCTGATTATGCAGGTAAAGGCGCCTCATGACATCGCAGCTCTCTATCTGCGGAAGTCGAAAGAGAAGGATGGGGGAATCCCCGAAAGGATATACATTTACTATGTAACCCCGTGTGCAGCAAAAACGGTGGCAGCCCGTGCTCCTGTCGGCGAGTTGCAGTCGCCCATCGATGCGACCATCAACATGACAGAGATCTTTAATAAAGCATCGAAAATTATGGTTGGGAATAAAAATTCCGGTCTGCACAAAACGTTTGCCAATATGAGCCCCGACTCGGTCAACTGGTCTTTGTCCGGGACCGAAAAAAAATATTTTCCCGGGAGGAGCCTGGCTATTGACGGCATGGATAACGTGATTGAGTTCCTGGAGAAGCTGGAGTCGGGGCATATTTCCGGCATCGATTTCCTGGAGATGAGAGCCTGTGATCAGGGCTGTGCCGGTGGTATTCTCTGTCCCGGAAACAGATTTCTCGCGGTGGAGCGGCTCGAGCACCGCCAGAAGAGACTACTAAAGTTGAAAGATACCCATGGCGGAAGCGAGAGAAACCCGCTCATGGCCTTTAAGGATACTCTTCACGGGCTTTCGGGGGTTGACCCGGTTTATCCGCGTGAAGGCTTACTCCTGGACGATGATATGGAGAAAACATTGATAAAGCTGCAGCGTATTGATCGGTTAATGAGTTACTTTCCTGGTTTTGATTGTGGTGCCTGTGGTGCGCCAGGCTGCAGAAGCCTTGCCGAAGATATTGTGAGAGGCAAAGCGAGCATCTCTCATTGCGTTTTTGTGCAGCGTGTTATGGAGAAAAATTACAAACTGAGTCCTGATCAGGCCTTCGTGGTGATCGAAAAGATATGGGGCAGGAACAGGCTCAATAAATACAGAGACTCGGATGGAAAAGAATCTTTTACAGCTTATTGAAGAGATGCATTATTCCTGTTTGTCTGGTAAAATGCTTCCCGATAGGGTAGTGAGGTCTGCTTATGTGTCAGATTTGCTGAGCGATGTGATGGGAAAGGCACAGCCGGGAATGGTGTGGATCACTTCGCAGGTGCACAAAAATATTGTGGCGGTAGCCTCACTCAAAGAGTTGAGTGCGGTCATCGTGGTCAATGAGCGGCATGTGGATCCTGAAGTGTTGGAGCATGCCGAAGCGGAAGAGGTGGTGATTCTCACATCCGGGCTGCCAGCCTTTGAAACTGCCGGGAGGTTATATCAGAAATTGAACGAGATGGAATGAGCATCAGCATGCATCATGCCGATTTACATATTCACACCTGTCTCTCACCATGCGGCAGCCTGGAGATGAGCCCGCGTAATATCATCCGTGTTGCGAAGGCGAAAGGGTTGCAGATGATCGCTATTACCGATCATAACACTACAGGAAACGTGCACGTTTGTGTGGAACTGGGCAGCCGGGAGGGGATATATGTGATACCGGGTTGTGAAGTAAACACCCGGGAAGAGGTGCATTGCCTCTGTTATTTCCCCCATCTGCAGGCGATGGAAGTGTTTCAGGGCTATCTGGAAGAGAGGATGACCGGTGTGAAAAATGACCCCGCCAGGTTTGGCTATCAGGTTGTAGTAGATGAGGACGACGCCATCCTGTACGAAGAAGAACGTTCTTTGTTTGTTGGTATTGATGATGAGGTAGAAGGCGTGGCAGAGCAGGTGCACCGGCTGGGAGGTATTTTTGTGCCGGCACATGTTGACCGGCCGAAGAACAGCCTTCTTAGTCAGCTCGGTTTCATTCCTCATGGTCTGGTGTATGATGCGCTGGAGGTTTCGAGGGCCACGACAGTGATGGAGTTTGTAGAAAAACATCCGGAGCTGAGAGGTAATCGCTTTCTACAAAACTCTGACGCTCATTATCTGAAAGATATTGCCACGGTCCATAATGCTTTTTATATGGACAGGCTCGACTGGGGCTGTTTTAAAGCTGCTTTTCGCGAAAAGAAAAATCCAGGATCTCAAATCAATTGCTCCCATGGTTGATATGGCAATGCACATGATGGATGTCGTCCAGAATTCTATCCGGGCACAGTCGAAAGAAATTGAGATCGGCTTCTTTGAGGATAGCAGCAATCATACGCTTACATTCCGGGTAGAAGACGATGGTTGTGGAATGAGTAGAGAGGCTGTTCAAAAGCTGGCCGACCCCTTCTTTACCACACGCACTACCCGGAGAGCCGGGCTGGGTATCCCCCTTTTAAAGATGACCTGCGAGCAGGCCGGGGGGGCGCTGAGTGTGCTTTCGGAAGCGGGTGGGGGAACTGTTGTGGAAGCGGTTTATCGTACTGATCATCCGGACTGTCTTCCTCTGGGAGATATTGCCGGATATTTAGCCTTGCTGCTGAAAGCGAATCCCGGCATTCGTATACGGTTTGCCTACCGGATGGACAAGGCGCTTTTTACAATCGACTCCCACGAATTGCAGAAGGAGGGAGTCGATGTGCTATGCCCGGGGATGATGTCGGCAGTGAAAGAGTATATCCGGCAAAACCTGAACGAGTTATACACAAAAAGGCCTTCCGGCAGTCTTCTGTGCAGATAACTGATGCAGGGAAGTCGTTATGATGGAAAAACCAGTAAACAGCTAAATCTTCGACTTTAGTTGCATGCATTTCAAAATGAATATGCGAAAGTTCAATTAATAATTTTAATCGTATGGATGGAATAAAAACACTTGCCGACCTGAAAAAAAAACAGGAAGAGGTCCGGTCCCGTATCGATCTGAGAAACAGGGCTGAAAGTCCCGAGTCCATCGTTCAGGTGAAGGTGGCGATGGCCACCTGCGGAATTGCCTCGGGAGCCAAAGAGGTGATGGAGTACTTCGTGGAAGAGCTTGACAAGCGAAGCATCGACGCGGTAGTGACACAGACAGGATGCATGGGTTATTGCTTCGCCGAACCCACTGTGGAAATAACCATGCCCGGAAAGGAACCGATGGTTTTCGGTTATGTAAATGCCCGTAAAGCAGACGAGATCATCGAACGCTATATTAAGGAAGGTGAGCTTGTGGACGGCATCATACCGCAGAATTACAACACCATCTAAATACCTGATATATGAGTCAATACAATACACACCTGCTTGTTTGTGCAGGTACCGGATGTCATTCATCAGAAAGCAGCCTGGTGTACGAAATGCTGCGTGATGAGATAATGAGAAAAGGATTGGATAAAGATGTGCAGATCATCCGTACCGGCTGTTTCGGCTTTTGTGAGAAAGGACCTATTGTGAAGATCCTGCCCGACAACACTTTTTACACTCAGGTTAAGCCGGCAGATGCGAAGGAGATCGTCGACGAACACATCATCAAGGGTCGCAAGGTAACCCGTTTGCTCTATACGGATCCGGAAACAGCAGAGCATATTCTCGATTCCAGGCATATGGGGTTCTACAAGAAGCAGCTGCGAATAGCGTTGCGCAATTGTGGCATCATCGATCCGGAGAATATCGACGAGTCGATAGCGAGGGATGCCTATCAGGCACTGGGCAAGGTACTCACCGGGCTGACACCTCAGGAGACCACAGAGGTGATCAAAAAATCGGGACTGCGTGGACGTGGCGGTGCGGGATTTCCCACCGGACTGAAATGGGAATTCACCGCCAGGAATAAGGCGGTCCAAAAATATGTGGTCTGCAATGCCGACGAGGGCGACCCGGGTGCATTCATGGATCGGTCTATCCTCGAAGGAGACCCGCACTCCGTACTCGAAGCGATGGCTATCTGCGGTTATTGTATCGGTGCCACGAAAGGATTGATCTATATACGTGCAGAGTATCCCATGGCTATCAAGCGGTTGAAGATAGCTATTGCGCAGGCCAGGGAGCTTGGGTTGCTGGGTGAACATATTTTTGGTACCGGATTCTGCTTTGACATCAGTTTGAAATATGGCGCCGGTGCTTTTGTCTGTGGAGAGGAGACAGCCTTGATTCATTCTATGGAAGGCAAACGCGGAGAGCCCTCCAGTAAGCCTCCCTTTCCGGCGCAATGTGGCTATCTTGGCAAGCCTACTTGTGTAAACAACGTGGAGACCTTTGCCAACATTCCGGTGATCATCCTCAGGGGGGCCGATTGGTTTTCGGGAATCGGCACTGAAAAGTCGAAAGGCACAAAAGTGTTTGCTCTCGCCGGAAAGATAAACAATGTAGGTCTGATTGAGGTGCCAATGGGTACTACCTTGCGGGAAATCATTTTTGAAATTGGAGGAGGTGTCAAGAACGGGAAGAAGTTTAAAGCCGTACAGACGGGAGGTCCTTCGGGCGGCTGTCTGACCGAAAAGCACCTCGATACCCCCATCGACTACGAAAGCCTTCTGGCTGCCGGTTCCATGATGGGGTCGGGAGGCATGATCGTGCTGGATGAGGATGACTGCATGGTCTCGGTTGCCAAGTTTTACCTCGATTTTATTGTGGAAGAGTCCTGTGGAAAGTGTGCGCCCTGCCGCATTGGCAATAAGCGGCTCTACGAAACACTGGAAAGGATCACGGCAGGCAAAGGCGTGCAGGAAGATATTGAAAAACTGAAGAACCTGGGTAGTGTCATAAAAGATACCTCGCTGTGCGGACTGGGGCAAACGGCGCCAAATCCGGTGCTCTCCACTCTCGGTAATTTTATGGAGGAATACATGGAGCATGTGCATGATAAAAAGTGCCGCTCCGGCCAATGTCGCAATCTGCTCTATTATGTGATATCGGAAGAAAACTGTATTGGCTGTATGGCTTGTAAGCGCGTTTGTCCCACACATGCCATCAGTGGCGAAAAGAGAGAGGTTCATCAGATCAACCAGGATATATGCATCAAGTGTGGCGCCTGCATGGAAAAATGTCAGTTCGATGCAATCAGCCTGCAGAACGATTATCCGAGAGTAACTGTAATGGCTAACTGTTAATTAAAATAACGAGACAATGATAGAACTCACCATAGACAAGAAAAAAGTGCGGGTAGAACAAGGAACTACCATTTTAAAAGCTGCACAGCAGGTAGGCATAGAAATTCCCACGCTGTGTCATTTCGAGCTGTGCGATATGGGAATTGAAAACAGGCCCGGTGGATGCCGTGTTTGTGTGGTAGAAGTGGAGGGACGCAGAAACCTGGCTCCCTCGTGCATCACCGAAGCAGAGGATGGCATGGTTGTCAAGACGCACAATATCAGGGTTCTAAATGCCCGCACGACGGTGCTAAAGCTGATTATCTCAGACCATCCTTTCAACTGCCTGGTGTGTGCCAAATCGGGTCATTGCGAATTGCAGAGCCTTGCCACGCAGTTTGGCATCCGTAGCCTTCCATATGAGGGGGAGCAGTCACATTACCGGAAAGATACATCGCCTTCCATCATCCGGGATGTGGACAAATGTATCATGTGCCGGCGCTGTGAGATGATGTGCAACGAAGTGCAGACAGTGGGAGCGCTTGCCGCCGTGAATCGCGGATTTATGTCGGTCGTGGCGCCTGCTTTCGAGATGAATCTCGTGGATTCGCCCTGTACCTATTGCGGGCAGTGCGTGTCAGTTTGTCCCACCGGTGCGCTTACCGAGGTGGATCACACCAACGACATTATCCGGGCGTTGAGTGACCCAGCCAAGACCGTTGTCGTGCAAACAGCTCCTGCCGTACGTGCTGCTTTGGGTGAAGAGTTTGGTTTGGATCCGGGGACGCTTGTGACCGGAAAAATGGTGGCTGCCCTGCGGGAGATGGGATTCGACTATGTGTTTGATACCGACTTCAGCGCCGATCTGACCATCATGGAGGAGGGGACAGAGTTGCTGCAGCGTATACGGGGCCACCTTGCCGGTGATAGCTCTGTACGACTGCCTATCCTCACATCCTGTTGTCCGGGATGGGTGAACTTCTTTGAACACAACTTCCCCGATCTGCTGGATGTGCCCTCCACGGCGAAGTCGCCGCAGCAGATGTTCGGAGCGATAGCCAAATCCTGGTTTGCCGGAAAGATCGGTGTAAACCGGAAAGATCTTATTGTGGTATCCATCATGCCCTGCCTGGCAAAGAAGTATGAGTGTCAGCGCGATGAGTTCAAAACAGACGGTAGCCCCGATGTGGATTTTTCCATCTCTACCCGCGAGCTGGCTGCTTTTATCAAACAGGCGAACATCGATTTTCTGAACCTTCCTGACGAGGATTTCGACGACCCCCTTGGAGAGTCCTCCGGGGCAGGCGTGATTTTCGGAAATACCGGCGGGGTGATAGAGGCCGCTTGCCGTACGGCGTATGAGCTGCATACAGGGAAAGCGTTGAAAAAGGTGGATTTCCACGAACTGCGTGGAGTGGAAGGTATCCGGTCTGCCGTTATAGACTTCGACGGATTGAAGCTCAATATTGGCATCGCTCACGGACTGGGCAACGCCCGCAAGCTGCTCGATGAAGTCAGGGCCGGCACCTCCCACTATCACGCTATTGAGATCATGGCATGTCCGGGAGGCTGCATTGGCGGAGGTGGACAGCCTTATCATCACGGTCACAGCGAAATTCTCGCCAAACGTGCGGCAGCCATCTATGCAGAGGATGAGCGCAAACCGATCCGTAAATCACACGAGAACCCCTCCATCATCAGACTCTATGATGAGTTTTTGGGCCATCCGGGTAGCCAGAAGTCCCATAGCCTGCTGCATACCGAGTATTTTCCGAAAAGCAACGAGGTCTCAATTTATTTAAATGGTCATAACGGTAAGTAAAACAAGAGAGATATGAGTCAAAAGTTAAGCATAGCGGCCGAAGTGTTTGCTTACATGGAGGATTTGGCCGGAACCGACGGCATAGCGGTAAAGGTGAACCTTTCGAAAGAGAAGATAGAGAAAATCAACCAAGTGTGCAATGCCTATCACAACGACCCGGGTGAACTCATCAACGTGCTACACGAGACACAACATGAGTTTGGCTACCTGCCTGCGGAGGTGCAGGATGTGATTGCGCACAACTTGCATCTTTCCGTGGCTCACGTGTATGGGGTGGTGACTTTCTATTCCTTTTTTTCGATGATCCCCAAAGGGGAGCATCCTGTCTCCATCTGTACCGGTACCGCATGTTATGTGCGGGGTGCAGAGATGGTGCTGGAAGAGTTTAAGAAAGAGTTGCATGTGAAAGTAGGGGAGACCACTCCCGATGGCAGGTTTTCCATCAACTGCCTGCGCTGCGTGGGTGCGTGCGGATTGGCACCTGTAGTGCTCGTGGGCGAGAAAGTGTATGGGCGGGTATCTCCCGACGGGGTCAAGGCCATCCTGGAGGAATATAGGAAATAGAAACCTTTCAGAGGATTGACGTCATTTCGACAAGTTTCTGTAATGCAGTGAGTTCCCTTGGAGAAAATAGCCGATCTTATGATCTATGGTCTTCAGGCGCTGTTCCAGCAGAAGAAGTTCATCACCGTCGCTGTTGACCGATACGGGTTTATTGTCGTATAGGAGATAGTCGCCGCGATATTGTTTTGGCGTGATGTTCGGCATCAACACGTTGGCCCCTGCCCGTATTGCCTGTTCGCGTCCATCCCTTTGGATAGCCTGCAGTGCGGTGGTGGCAGCTATGTTGATGTCCGGCATCAGGATGCGAAGCAATGCTACCATTTTGAGGCTTAGGCAGAATCTCTCCATGAGAGAAGAGAGCTGCCCCCGGAGAGCGTACAGGGGTGTGCTGGCCTGTTCGATATAAGGCCCCATGCCGCACATGTCTATGTCAGACTGCTTCATGAACAACAGGTCGTCTGCCAGCATCTCATTTGTCTGAAACGGCAATCCGATCATGACGCCCGTCCCCACCTGGTAGCCTGTTTTACGCAATGCCTCCAGGGCATGGACCCGCTTGCTGTAGTTGTGTTTTTCATTGTTGGGGTGCAATCTGCGGTACAGCTCTTCCGAGGAGGTTTCAATGCGCAGCAGGTAGCGGTCTGCTCCGCTTTCAAACCAACGGCGGTATGTTTCTTCCGTTTGCTCGCCACAGGAGAGAGTGATGCCGATCTCCCCGTGGGTCATTCTTTTGGAGTCCACTACAATCTTGTTGATTTTGTGAATAAAGTCATTGGAGGTGATTTCGCCCGACTGTACTGCCACGGAGCCATATCCTTTTTCGTATGCTTCTTTCACCGCCTGCATCACGTCGTCGTGGCTGAGGATGTAACGGCGAATATGGCTGTTGGATCTTCTAATGCCACAGTAGTAACAATCCTTTCCGCAGATATTGGAGAGCTCGATCAATCCGCGTAGCCAGACGTTGTTGCCCACATGGTGCAGTTTTATTTTTTCAGCGTGTTCGAACAGTTGCTGTTGTTCCTCGCCCACCAGGGAAAGCAGTGTGACGATATCCTCTTTCGACAGTATGTTTTTCTGCAATGTTTCAAACATCCGACGATTGTTGTATGGCGGTTGTTTTGTCGAAAACCTCCGTTGCCCTTTTAAAAATCCCATGCAGATATGCCAGTGCCATTCCATAGTTGGTTACCGGTACTCCCGCCTCGATGAACGGGTTTAGCCGGTTGAGCAGTTGCTTCCGTGTGATCATGCAGCCACCGCATTGGATAACAAGGGAAAAGTCGCTCACGTTCCGAGGAAGTTTTGAGATGCCTGTGACCACGGAGAAGTTCAGCTTTTTTCCGGTGAACTGCTCCAGCAGCTTCGGTATCTTTACCCGTCCGATATCGTCGCAACTGGTCTGGTGCGTGCAGCTCTCAAGAATGAGGACGGAATTTCCATCTTCAAGTGCTGAGATGCACGGGGTGCCTTTTGCGAAAGCCTGAAAATTACCCTTCAGCCGGGCAAACAGGATGCTAAAGCTGGTGAGGGGAATCGTTTCCGGAATTTTTTCCGCCACAGCACGGAACGCCGAGCTATCGGTAATAACCAGGGCAGGGGTGATGCCGGTCTCGAGAAAGTCGGAAAGTTCGCTCTCTTTCACGATCGCAGTGATGCAATGGTTGTCCAGCGCATCGCGGATGGTTTGGTTCTGTGGCAGGATCAACCGCCCTTCCGGGGCTTCACTGTCGATGGGTGTGATGAGTAGTATCACGTCCTTGGGCTTGACCAGGTCGCCAATCAGCGAACATTTCAGAAAGGCTGTTTTCGGCACGATCCGCTTCAATGCGTCAATCATTCTGTTTTTGTCTGCCGGGTTTGTCGTGCTGAAGTCGATGATTTCCGCGTTGGAGTGATTCTTGATGGCAGTTTTGGTAATCGCTGCTATTTTATCGATATCATTTTTGTTATGCGCAATGAGGTAGGGCACTTCCTGTTTTTTAAACTGTTCAATTAGTCGCACCTCGTAATCACCAAACTGGTTGCCGGCAATCAGTAATATTGCACAATCGACCCTTTGGATAACCTCCTGTGATCTTTGAATTTTTTTAATGCCAATCTCGCCCAGGTCGTCTATTCCGGCAGTGTCTATCAGGATGGCCGGGCCAATGTCGAAAATTTCGACCGACTTTTTCACGGGATCTGTCGTTGTTCCTGGAAAGTCGGATACAATGGAGATATCCTGTCCGGTGATCATATTGATCAGCGAGCTCTTTCCTGTGTTTCTGCGCCCGAAGATGCCGATATGTAAGTTGCTCTCTCTCATTTTATTTCAATTATGGATTCTCGGTTTTCCCTTCTCCTTCTTGACCGAAGGATGACTTCAAAAGTAGAGATCCCGTTCGCCTCCCCTTATTCTGATTATTCTCTCCCCTACCTCTTTCCGCACATGCTCATTGAGTTCGTTCATGTTTTTCTCTATTACTTTCCATCCCTCTGCGGCCGTCTTCCCCGGAGCATAATCCACCAGGTATTCAGCCAATGTGAGGATGGCATTGGGTGTACAGAAGCGTTTGATGAATCCGGGCACGGAGAATTCCATGAAGTGCTCGCCCGTCCTCCCGAGCCGGTAGCAGGCTGTACAAAACGAAGGCAGCATCCCTTGTGCAAGCAGCTCGTCGATGATCTCGTTGAGCGAGCGGTCGTCGTTGATCCTAAACTGCCCCCTGTTCAGGTCCTG
>DHSP01000061.1:49710-64075 GCA_002408485.1 Proteiniphilum sp. UBA5283
CTCCTTCTCTTTGGTCACGTAGCCGCCCAGTTCTATTTTGGTTCCGCCGTCGATCTGAGAGACGCCGTATTGCAGCAGTTCGTTACGCAGGCCGGCAGGTTCGCGTGCAGTGAGGATCATGCCGGTATAAGGTACAGCCAGCCGGAGAATAGCCACAATCCGGGAGAAGTCCTGATCTGAGACAAAGTAGTGGCTGCCCATTTGTAGCATGGACGCATCCTTAACCCTGGGAAAGGAGATTGTGTGCGGTCCCACGTTGTAACATGCTTCCAGGTGGTTGGTATGGCGCACGAGTCCCATTACCTCAAAGCGCCAGTCATACAGGCCGAGCAACGCTCCGATACCCACATCGTCAATCCCTGCTTCCTGTGCACGGTCGAGTGCAGTCAGCCGGTAATCAAAGTCTGCTTTTTTTCCCCGGAGATGGTATGTCTTATACGCTTCGCGATGGTATGTTTCCTGAAATACCTGATACGTCCCTATGCCCGCCTTTTTCACGGTACGGAAGCCTTCAATCTCCAGCGGAGCGGCATTGATGTTCACCCTTCGGATCTCGCCATTTCCCTTCTTCACGCTGTAAGCTGTCCTTACGGTATCGGCAATAAATTCGGGGTTATACTGTGCGTGCTCTCCATAAACCAGTATCAAACGTTTCTGCCCGCTATCTTCTAAAGCTTCAATTTCTTTCACCAGCTCGTCGTGGGTGAGCGTTTTTCTTACCTGTTCCTTGTTTGAAGCTCTGAATCCGCAGTAGGTACAGTTGTTGGAACATTTGTTTCCGATGTACAGCGGAGCAAACAGCACGATCCGGTTTCCGTAGATTCTCTTTTTCAGCTCTCTGGCGCCCTCTTTGATGAGCTCCACTGATTCTTCGTCGGCCGCATTGATCAGGGTGGCTGTCTCTTCGAGGCTTAATCTCTCTTTGGCAAGCGACTTGTTGACAATGTTCCTTACTTTTTCGGGTGTGGGCAGGGCATTGTTCAGATATCCCCAAATCTCATCCGCATCAATAAACGGCTGCATGGGGACATCGGGAATGCAATATGTTTCGGGCCAAAATTGCATGGCAGCAAGCATTTAAATGGCACGCTTCAATGTTTCATTCTTGGAGATTTCCTGTTTTTTCGCCGCGCATGAAAACGATGAAACATCCTTACAAAGATACACATTTATTTGTTGTACCCGGCTTTTTTTGCGTACATATCCAGTTCGTTTCATCCAGTTTTGTATTTTGACATAATGTTCATGGCTGAAGGTTTTTCCATAGATATGGGCATGTTTTTTAAAAAATATGTACCTTTGCTCTTTGGAAACACTTTACATAAAAAATGTGCTTTCCGGAAATAAATTGCAGGAAAAAACAGCCATTTCATGTCAAATATTCATTTTCAAGGTTTGGGGGTAGCTTTAATCACTCCTTTCAGGGAAGAGGGTTTCATTGATTTTGATGCTCTTTCCCGGTTATTGGACTTTCAGCTGGAGAATGGTGCCGACTATATTGTGGCGCTGGGTACCACAGCCGAAACGCCCACTCTTAACAAAAAGGAAAGAGCCGAGGTGGTCCGGTTTATTGTGGAAAAAGTGAATGGCAGGATACCTGTGGTAATGGGTGTGGGAGGAAACAATACGGCCGATGTAGTGGAAGAGCTTAGGCATACCGATTTTACCGGTGTCAGTGCTGTTCTCTCTGTGACGCCCTATTACAATAAGCCGACCCAAGAGGGACTTTTTCAGCATTATTATGCGCTGTCGCAGGCATCGCCGCTGCCGATTATTTTGTATAATGTTCCCGGAAGAACCGGTGTGAATATGACCGCCGAAACGACACTTCGCATCGCACGCAACTGCAGCAATGTGGTGGCTGTGAAGGAGGCTTCGGGCAGCCTGGATCAGATTAAAGCCATTGTCGATGGAGCACCTCGGGGTTTCCATGTCATCTCGGGAGACGACGCCATTACGACCACTGTAATTGAAATGGGTGGCATCGGCGTGATCTCGGTGTTTGGAAATGCTTTTCCCAAAGAGATGTCCTGGCTTGTACACAGTGCACTCGAAGGCAATGCCGTGAGTGCACGGAATAAGATGGAGCAGAATTTCAACCGTCTTTTTCATCTGATCTTTGTGGAAGGCAATCCCGCAGGCGTGAAGTGTATCCTCTACCTTAAAGGTATGGTCGAAAACAGGCTCCGCCTGCCGCTGGTCCCCGTAAGTGAAAAGACACACCGGGAAATCAAGGAAGAACTTGCGAGAATCGGTTGATCAATAGCTAGTTTATACCTCCAAATTTTTCCGTTCGGTATCACTGATGTGTATCGAACAATTTTTTTTTGTACTTTTGTAATCGTGTACTGCAAACAGAGTGAAATATAATTGTGAAGCTATTAAAGGCTTATACAAATTTTTGCAGGACTAAATTTCAAATATATGACACGGATTATATTCCCAATGATTGTTTTGGCTGTTATGATTACCACAGGTTGCACACAGCAGAAAGCTGAGCAGTCGCAGGAGCGACTCAATCTCTCTAACCTCGACAGGACGGTTGCGCCCGGGGCGAGTTTTTATCAATATGCTACGGGAGGATGGCAAGAAGCCAATCCTATTCCCGACGAATATGCCCGCTACGGATCCTTCGATGTGCTGCGGGAAGAAAACCAGGTGCAGATACAGAGCCTGATCACGGAGCTTGGCACGCAGGTGAATCCTGTCGGCTCCAATGCACAGAAGGTGGGCGGTCTCTATGCTCTGGGTATGGACAGCGTGAAGTTGAACCGTGATGGTGCAGCACCCATTCGCCCGCAGCTGGAAGAGATTGCCGGCGCAAAGGATAAAAAAGATATCGTGCTGCTGATGGCAAAAGTGAGTCGTTATGCCTCAAGTCCCTTCTTCGGATTTACAGTAGGAGCCGATGATAAAAACAGCGGGATGAACATAGCCCATATTTACCAGTCGGGTATCGGCATGGGTGACAGGGATTACTATCTGCTCGAAGATGCACATTCCCGGATGTTGCGCGATGCATATGTTGCTTTGATGGAAACCCAGTTTCAGCATACAGGGTATACCGGAGCCGGCGCAAAACAGGCTGCTGCCAATGTGATGAAAATTGAAACAGAGTTGGCGCGTGCACATGTCACCAAAGAGATGCGACGCCTGCCTGAGCTGAACTACCATAAGATGTGGGTGAGCGACCTCAATGCGAAGGTGGCTCCTTTTGAGTGGGCACTTTATTTTGAGGCAATGGGTGCTGCGGACCTCGACAGCCTGAATGTGTCTCAGATTGAACCAGTGAAGGCAGCTGTCGCCATTATCCGTCGTGAGCCGGTAGCCGTGTTGCAGGATTACCTGAGCTGGAAGGTGATTAACTCTGCTGCCGGTTACCTGAGTGATGATTTCGTCAATGCCAATTTTGAGTTTTACGGGAAAGCACTCAGTGGCAGCAAGGAACTCCGTCCACGCTGGCGCAGGACAATTGATGCTGTTAACGGTGCTATGGGGGAAGCAGTGGGACAGCTTTATGTGGAAAAATATTTCCCGGCGCAGGCAAAGGAGCGGATGCTCGACCTGGTGGATAATCTGAAAACGGCTTTGGGCGAGCGGATAAGTCAACTTGAGTGGATGGACGACGAGACAAAAAGCAAGGCACAGGAAAAACTGGGCACTTTCATTGTGAAGATCGGATATCCCGATAAATGGAAGGATTATTCCTCACTCGAGATCAGGGAAGACTCCTACTGGCAAAATATGATGCGAGCATCGGAGTTTGAATATGGGGAGATGATCGCCGAGCTGGGTAAGCCGGTGGACAAGACAAAGTGGTATATGTCTCCTCAAACCGTGAACGCCTACTACAGTCCTTCTTCCAACGAGATCTGCTTTCCTGCGGGAATTCTGCAGCCGCCTTTCTTCTATATGAACGGAGACGATGCCATCAATTACGGCGGAATCGGTGTGGTGATCGGCCACGAGATGACTCATGGCTTTGACGACCAGGGGAGGAAGTTCGACAAGGACGGAAATCTCGCTGACTGGTGGACAGCCGGCGATGCACAACGGTTTGAGGAAAGAGCCGGGGTGCTGGTGAACTATTTCGACAATATCGTCGTGCTTGATACGGTGCATGCCAACGGTACCTACACACTGGGAGAGAATATCGCCGACCATGGCGGACTTCAGGTCTCCTATCAGGCTTTTCAAAAGAGCTCGCAGGCAGAATCAGGCAAGCCTGTCGACGGGTTTACTCCGGCACAGCGTTTCTTCCTGAGTTATGCCAACCTCTGGGCAGGCAATGTGCGCGATGCTGAGATCCTCAGGCTGACAAAGATCGATCCGCATTCGCTTGGCAGATGGCGTGTAGATGGCGCTCTGCCTCATATCGATGCCTGGTACGACGCATTCGGGATTCAGCCTTCCGACCCCCTGTATCTTCCCAAAGAAGTACGTGCATCAATTTGGTAATAAATACAAACAATTATGTTTTCAGGAATAGTAGAAGAAGCGGCCACCGTAGTGGCACTCAACAAGGATCAGGGCAATCTCCACATTACGCTGAGATGCTCATTCACCGGAGAGTTAAAAGTAGACCAGAGTGTCTCCCACAATGGTGTCTGTCTGACAGTCGTTTCCATCGAAGAGGATGCCTATACGGTGACAGCCATCCGGGAAACTTTGGAGCGGTCGAACCTCGGCCTTCTGGAGATTGGCAGCAAGGTGAATCTCGAACGTAGCATGCCCCTGAACGGCCGTCTCGACGGACATATTGTGCAAGGGCATGTGGACCAGACAGCAGTATGCAGGGAGGTAAAGGAAGCTGGTGGCAGCTGGTATTATACGTTTGAATACAAGTTTGACAGGGAGATGGCAAAAAAAGGATATATGACGGTTGATAAAGGCTCTGTAACCGTGAACGGAGTGAGCCTTACTGTAGTAGAACCTACCGACAACAGCTTTAAGGTAGCCATCATCCCGTATACTTACCAATATACCAATTTCCATCAAATCAGGGAAGGGTCGGTCGTGAACCTGGAATTCGACATCATTGGCAAATACATCAGCCGGATAGCTGCATTAAACAGTTGATATGGATTTTCTTGAATTTGTTTCCACCCGACAGAGCGACCGAGCCTTTGATCCCGGGCGGCAGGTAGAGAAGGAGAAAATAGATCGCATTGTGGCTGCTGCCCGCATGGCTCCCTCGGCATGCAACGCCCAGCCGTGGCATCTCATCGTGGTGGATGACCCGGAACTGAAGAACAGGGTGGCCGATGCCACCTCTGCCCGTGCCCTGGGGATGAATCATTTCACAAAGCAGGCCCCTGTGCATATTGTGCTTGTGGAGGAAAAGGTCAATCTGGCCTCGGGTGTGGGAGGATGGGTGAAGCAGAAGGATTATGCACAGATGGACCTGGGCATCATAGCTGCACACATAGCCCTGGCTGCTCACGCCGAAGGGCTTGGGTCCTGTATACTGGGCTGGTTCAATGAGGCCAAAATGCGAGAGCTGTTGTCTATTCCGGAGTCCAAAAGAGTGTGGCTGGACATTGCCATCGGTTACAGCGTGCAACCGTTGAGACAAAAAAAACGAAAACCGTTGCAGGAGGTAGTTTCGTATAACGGTTACAGTAACGGACAAAAAAAATAAACGACAAAACATTTGGAAGGAAATACGGAATGAATCGCATAGATTCACGTGACTTTAATCTTTTTAACACGATGTTTTGGGGGTTTTGTTGGTGACATCGCAAAAATATGTCATCTTTGCAATCTCAAATATATTTTAAAATAAGGCGGCCAAGAGCTGGTTTATTATATAGAAACAGATGAATATTAGGAAAAAACGTTTCTTTTTGTTGATCGCTCTCCTTTCGATTACCGTAGTTACTTTTGCGCAACAGGTAGGTTCCAACTCGCCCTACAGCAGATATGGATACGGTCTATTATCGAACCCTTCCCTTGGGGCCTCTGAGGCGATGGGAGGGATTAGCTATGGTTTGCGTCGCAGCCAGCAGGTGAACCCGGGTAATCCCGCGTCCTATTCTGAGCTTGATTCACTTACATTTATATTCGATTTTGGTGTTTCGGGACATTTGGCCCGGATGAATGACGGCATCAATAACCGGGATTTTTACAACGGCAATCTCGATTATATTGCCATTCAATTTCCCCTCATCCGGAATGTAGGAGCGAGCATAGGCCTGCTTCCCTTTTCAAAGACGGGATATAATTTCGGAGGCGCGCGCGCTCTTTCCAATATCCAATATGTGGAAACCTACCGTGGTACGGGAGGGTTGACCCAAATATATGGGGGTATTGCCTGGGAGCCGTTCAAGAATATTTCCCTGGGTGCAAACGTAAATTACCTGTTCGGGTCTTTTTCACATAGCAGCGTGGTTACGCCTGTCTCCACATCGGCGTTGATAGGAGAAACAAAATATACGTACGCATTCCGCGAATTAAAGTACGACGTGGGAATTCAATATACCTATCCGATCGATAAGATTCGTTCGCTAACGTTCGGTGCGGTATATACGCCGCAGATAAATGCAAGGGCCGACGTGAACCCGACCGAGATGCTTTATACAGGAGATCCTTATGAGAATCCTTGGCTGTCGCCTTCCCAGGTACTGATTACGGATACCTTAAAAGAGGCTTCTTTTCAACTGCCTCATACCTTTGGTGCCGGCTTTACTTATTCCAACGGCAAATTGCTGATCGGCATGGACGGTACATATCAACTGTGGAAGAACCTTGATTATCCGGCGGTGCTGGACGACCTTACTGTCGAGAGCCGGTTCAACAATGCTTACCGCCTGAATGCAGGCCTTGAATATGTGATTAACCCGTTGAGCCAGAATTTTTTTCACCGTATCCGTTTCCGGGGAGGCCTTTCTTTCGCCAACTCATACGCCAACTTCAGTGTTACCCCTCCTGATGGCGATGCAAGTGAAGCCGTTATGGGGAGCTTCAGGGAGTATGGGGTGAACATCGGTGTTGGGTTACCATTTCATGATTATATGTCCGGGCGCATATCGATGCTCAACATAGGATTGGGCTACTCGAGACAGCAACCCAATCGTGATTTTATGATCAGCCAGGACATGTTCAAGGTTTCCATTAATGTGAATATTAATGAGTTGTGGTTCTTTAAGAGGCAGTTTAATTAATCGGAAACAGGTGAAGAGGGAATAAAAAAACAGAAAGAATTAAACTTTTGTTTTAACAATCCGTCAAAACCACACCAATAGGAAAGAAAAAAACTAAAAACATCAGCGAATATGAAAAAATTATTATTATCGGGATTCATGGCTGTCGCAATGGTCGTTGGTGTCAACGCCCAGAAAGCAGGCTATGACCCTGTTAAAGCACCTTTCGGACATGGCGAAGATAGTGTGAATTGTCGGCTCAACTTAAGTCTTATGCAGACTTCAGCTAAGGCAGAAGCGTACGAAAGTGCCCTGAAGCCATGGATGGCTGTGTATGAAAATTGTCCCGCATCGAGCAAGAACATTTTTATCTATGGTCCGCGCATCTTTAAGGCTCTTTATGAGGCTACAACCGATGAGGCCAAGAAAAAAGAGTATCTCGACAAAACAATGGAGATTTACGATACACGTATTAAATATTTTGGCGAAGACGATGCCAAAGGGAGCATCCTGGCGTATAAGGCATACGATTACATGGAGTTAATGGGCGACAAAACCGATCAGACTGTGGTGTACAAGTGGTTGGGTGAAGCTATTGGCGAGATGAAAGGAAACATGAATCCGCTCGATGCTTACTCTTATTATATGGTTGCTTCACTGAGTCAGTACCTGAGTGACAATTCCAAAAAAGATCAGTACCTGAAAGACTATTTTGCTGTTGTCGGCTACGTGGATCAGGCAATCGCTAATGCAAAGAGCGCCAATGATCAGGCCAATGTCGATTATCTGGGTATGGTCAAGGACGGTATTGTGAAAGGCTTTGTCAGCAGCGGCGCAGGTGATTGCAAGACGTTGACTGAATATTATGCCGACAAGGTAGAGCCAAACAAGACCAATAAACAATTTTTAAATGAAGTGATCAACGCCCTGGGTTCTGTAGGATGCTCCGAAACCGATCTTTATTTTACTGCAGCTGAATATCTTTATCACCTCGAACCGTCTGCCGGTGCAGCCATCGGGCTGGCTAACAAGAGCCTGAGAGACAAGGATTATGAGACTGCACTTAAATATTACGAACAGGCAGCAGAGCTGGAGACCGACAAAAGCAAAGCATCCGACTACATGATGCAGCTTGCCGGCATCTTCTCCAACCAGCGCAATTTTGCCCGCGCAAGACAGGCTGCCAACGATGCCCTGCAGTATAACCCCAATAACGGCGAAGCATATATTCTGATAGCACAGCTCTATGCTAGTTCTGCAAACAACATTTTCTCGGAGCCCGAGAAAGCCGGGTTGGTGTATCTGGCAGCAGTGGATAAACTGCAAAAGGCAAGAGCCGTTGACCCGAGTGTTGCCGGCAAAGCAAACAGCCTGATCAACCGTTACTCGGCTGGCTTCATGGACACCGAAACAGCCTTTATGATGGGTATCAAGGCTGGTGAATCGGTGTTTATTCCCGGCTGGATTGGTGAAAATACAACCGTTCGCTTACGGTAAATATAAAAAATCGAAAAGGTGTTGAAAAAACAACACAACATACCACATACTGGATGCATAACAACCACCTTCGCCGTGGTTGTTATGTTTCTTTTTTTTCTATCTTGCAAGAATAAGGACGAAAACCTGGTGCCCTTTGCCTATGATCCCGAAGTTGTACCTACGATGATCACCGATACCGTGACTACCCTGATATCCGACTCAGGCATTACCCGCTACAAGCTCGTGGCCGATGTCTGGAAGGTGTTCGACCAGGCAAAGGAACCCTACTGGTTCTTTCCCGAAGGGATTTATCTGGAGCGTTTTACGCCCGATTTCAACATCGAGGCTACAGTGAAAGCCGATACTGCCTGGTATTACAACACCAAAGACTTGTGGAAGCTGAAAAAAAACGTACACGTTGAAAACATGAAGGGAGAGCAGTTTGATAGTGAGGAACTTTATTGGGATCAGAAAAAAGAACGGGTTTACTCCGATAAATACATCGAAATTAAACGGGGTATCACCGAAATCAAAGGTTACGGATTTGAATCGAATCAGTCAATGACCGATTATCGTATCTTTCGGCCTCATGACGGAAAGTTGCCCTTTTCGGAAGATGTTCCGGGTGATTCTCTGCATAGCGGCAAGTCGTCATCCGACTCCCTGTCCGTTGTGGACAAAGGAGTAGCATCGTCAGTTGCAGGACCCTAATTCAGAAGAAGACATGTCAGTATTTGTGGAAGTAGGATGGTGGATTACCTTGTTTCTGTCTGTTTTTTTCTCAGGCACTGAGATCGCCTTTGTTTCATCCGATAAGTTGCGCTACGCCGTCCGGAAAAAGTCTACCGGGGTATATAACTACATGCTGAACAGCATTTATGGACATCCGCGTCAGTTTCTGGCAACCCTTATGGTCGGGAAAGTGGTCGTTCTTGTTCTGTTTGTCTACCTCACCAGCCTGATCGTATACAGCCAGTTTTCTGTTCGTGTGGAGAATGAGCTGTTGGCGATGTTGATTTTCATTGTGGCTTTGACTTTTATCATTCTGTTAACCGAAGAATTTTTGCCGCGCACTTTTTTTCAGAAAAATGCCAATTTCTGGGTGAATTTTTTTGTCGTTCCTGCTTTCCTGTCTTACATATTGATGTATCCTGTTGCCAAAGTGTTTGTAGAAGTTTCGAAAGGCATACTTACACTGTTTGGCATCCATGATCCACGATCAGAAAAGGAGGTTTTCAGCAGGGTTGACCTTGATACCTATGTGAAGAAAAGCATCGACGATATGTCGAAAGAGAAAGAGGTGGATTCCGAAATGAAAATATTTCGCAATGCACTCGACTTTTCTTCCATGAAAATCAGAGACTGCATGGTGCCCCGCGCCTACATTGTGGCCGTGAGCGTGGATACCGATCTGGAAACATTGAAAGAGAAGTTTATTGAGACAGGTATCTCGCGCATTTTGGTATTTAAAGATGATATCGACAATATTTTGGGTTATATCCATATGTGGGAGATTTTCAATAATCCCCGGGATTGGACCCACAATATTGCTTCCATTTCATTCGTCCCGGAGAGTATGCCTGCGAATCAACTTATGAGTGACCTTATGCAACAACGAAAAAGTATTGCCGTCGTGGTTGACGAGTTTGGCGGTACTTCGGGTATGGTAACCATGGAAGATTTGGTGGAAGAGATCTTCGGAGAAATTGAGGACGAATACGATGTGGAATCGAAATTTGTTAAACAGGAGGGAGAACAGGAATATGTTCTCTCCGGCCGTGTAGAAATTGACCATCTGAACGAAATGTACGGACTTGATATTCCCGAATCGGATGATTATTCCACGGTGGCGGGCTTTCTCCTTCATCATACCCAGCGCTTTCCGAAGACCTATGAGACCGTCGTCATAGGGAAATATACCTTTAAAATACTGAAAGTTACTGCACGTAAGATTGAAGTAGTGCGTCTGATTACAAATAATACCCATACATAGTACACCCGTTTTAACGTTGTGATCCTGTCTTTTTCCAGAAAAAAATATCTTTATCTGCTTTATTTTTATTAACTTCGTGCCCTTATTTAATCGATTTACTTTTTAACGTTTAAACAAAACTAAAAAATAGTTAAATGGCTACTTTACAAAAGATTAGAGACAAAGGTACATTGCTGGTGATCGTGATTGGCGTTGCCCTGCTTGCCTTTGTTTTGGGAGACTTGTTCACTTCGGGTACCACATTGTTTGGAAAAGCACGCGATAAGGCATTCGTGGTAAACGGCGAAGTGATTTCCACGCAACAATATGCCGATAAAATTACCGAATTTGAAGAATTCCAGAAAATGATCAGCGGCCAGTCGTCTCTCGATGAAAACACTTCGTCGCAGATACGCGAAGCGGTATACCAGCAGATGGTACGTGAACGCCTGCTCGGTGATCAGACTAAAAAGCTGGGACTCACCGTGACCAAGGCAGAGCTCAACGACATGGTGCATGGTGAAAACATCTCACCGGTACTGCAGCAGCTCCCGTTCTTTCTTGATCCTCAGACAGGAATATTCAGCCGTAGAGCGTTAATCGAATTCATCAATACCATCAACATGCCCAGTCCCTCTCCACAGGAACAGGCGCTGGTAAATCAGTACAAATCGCTCTGGTTGTTCATTGAGGATATGGTACGTACACAACGACTGGAAGAGAAATATATATCCCTGTTGTCGAACGCCGTGATCGTAAACGATCTGGAAGCCAAAACTTCGTTTGATCTATCCCAGCAGAACGCCGACATTGCGTACGTCATGCAGAGTTACTTTACAATCCCTGATTCTGCTGTAACGGTGACCGACAAAGAAATACAGGACTATTACAATGCTCACAAGGCATCGTTCAGGCTGGAAGCCCCCCTCGTAAAAATATCTTATTTTTCCAAAGAGATTACACCCAGTAGCGAAGATTTTGCAGAAGTAGAAGCTGAGTCCAAAAAGGCTTTCACTGAACTGCAGAATGCTACAAGCCCCATGAGCGTGGTGGCCGATTATTCCGATACACCTTATCGCGATGTGTTTGTGAGCGAGTTCATGTTGACCCCTTCCCAGGTTGAATTTGTTCGTAGCGCAGCCATTAACGAAATTGCCGGCCCCAAACGCGAGGGAAATGCGTATCAGATCATCAAGCTGATCGACAAAACCGTAGCACCCGATTCCGTGCGGTTGCGAATGATGGCAATACCCGATGCTTCGATGGTGGGACAGGATTCCGTCGTTACCAATTTTGTGGACAGCATCTATGGCTTGTTGCAGGGTGGACGCTCTTTTGCTGAAGTTGCCAACAGCCTTAACCCGAACTCCAACGGTGGCGAGGTTGGTTGGGCCAGGGAGATTGATCTTGTCCAGATGGGATCCGGCCTCGTGCAGGCTGCTTTCACTTCGCCGGTTGGACAACCCGTGAAGCTGACCGTCCCGGGTCAGCAGCTCATTCTTCAGGTGGAAGAACGGACCAATCCGGTAAATAAGTACAAGGTTGCCATTGTCAATATGCCGGTGGTTGCCAGCGAGAAAACATCGAACAACATCGACAATGAATTGAATCAATTTGTCTCCACACCCGATGTAGGGGCCAAATTTAACGAACTGGCATCGGAGAAAGGCTACATGGTTATGCCAAACATCACCGTTTCGGCCAACGAATTTTCATTGGCTCAGATACCCGGTTCCCGCCAGATTATCACCTGGGCGGCCAATGAAAAAACACGCGGAGCCATAAAGAAATTTGACCTCACCAATATGCGTGTCATCGCGCGGATGGATCAGGTAATTCCTGCCGGGACTACTCCGCTGTCGGAAGTCTCTTCCGGCATTCGTACGCAGTTGGTGAATAAGAAGAAAGCAGACCAGATCGTAACCGATCTGAAAGCACAAAGCCTGACCTCGCTCGATGCCTATGCCTCGGCCATGAAGGGGGCTGTGGACACCGTCCGGTTTGTGAACTTCAACACCCGCAATATAACGGGATTGGGCTTTGAGCCCGTGCTGAATGCTGTTTCTGCATTTGCGCCGGTCAACCAGTTGGTTGGCCCCATGAAAGGAAATATGGCTGTTTATGTAACTCAGGTATCAAATCGTACGCAGGGAACCGAATCATACGATGCTGCGTCGCAGAAAATGAGTATGCTCAACAACAATGCCTATCGCCTCCAAATGCAATCTGTTGAGGTGTTAAAAGAAAAGATGGGTGTGGAGGACAATCGCTACAGGTTCTTCTAAAAACCGATGATCGGTTTGTTGCTATATTTTTGCAACAACCCACAAAAAAAAGCCGCTCCGTGAAGGGCGGCTTTTTTAATGGTGTGTTGTGCAGATTACTGAATCGCAATCTTGCCGGTTTGTTCCAGCTGCAATGTTTTACTCGGCTGGTCGCATACTTCCGTAGGTCCGAAGTACTGTATGGGGCCGGGATATACATAATCGGTTTCGATGGCCCATCTTTCACGTTGGCTTTCAAAATATTTGAAAGGAGCACCTTCAAGTGCTACCAGTGCTTTCTGAATCACCGGCTTCATCTCTCCGTGGCGACGTTCCATGTTCATCATCATGGTGATGGGGATTCCTCCGGCGATCCATTCGGCTGCAGGGCCGGTGGTATTGCGCACCGAAGACATGTACCCGGTCTTGCCGGCAGCGATGAGCATCGAGGCAGTGTAGCCGAGAGAATAGCAGTAGTCGGCGTCGTAGTTCGACGGGGCTGCACATCGCCCTTCGTATCCGAAGAAGTGGGTGATTGTTGCGAACTTACCCACATATTTGCCTTCCTTGGCCCACTGGCTCAGTCGTTTGCCTACCATTTCGGCCAGCAGTTTTTCTGTTTCGATGAGCGATACCTGCACGTTGCCGTGCGGATCGCGGTCGAGTGTGAGCTGTCGGGCCACCGTTTCAGGCAGGCTGGCGTAGATCTCGGCATTCTCTGGAGAGAGCTTGCTGATGATGTAATCGCGTTTACCGGAGCGACGTACCAGATCGAACTCCTCCTGGTTGTGTGCGAGGAAGTCGTTCAGCTCGCTGATCAGTTTTTTCATGGCGGGAATGAACTCGATGAGCCCTTCGGGGATGATTACTGTACCAAAGTTTAATCCTTTCTCCGCCCGTTTTGCGATCACTCCGGCAATCTGATCGATGATGTCGTCGAGAGACAATGCCTTTGCTTCCACTTCTTCCGACACGATACAAAAGTTGGGATGCGTTTGCAGGGCACATTCCAGAGCGATGTGCGACGCAGAACGTCCCATCACCTTGATGAAGTGCCAGTATTTACGCGCTGAGTTGCAGTCGCGTTGGATGTTGCCGATCAGCTCAGAATATACCTTGCATGCTGTGTCAAAGCCGAAGGAAGTTTCAATCTGTTCGTTCTTGAGGTCTCCGTCGATGGTTTTGGGACAGCCGATGACCTGTACGCCGGCATTGATGGCGGCGTAATATTCGGCCAGCACACAAGCGTTGGTGTTTGAGTCATCACCTCCGATGATCACCAGGGCCTTGATGTCGAGCTTTTTCAGTATCTCCAGCCCCTTGTCGAACTGTTCCTGTGTTTCCAGCTTGGTCCTTCCCGATCCAATGATGTCGAAACCACCTGTGTTGCGGTATTCGTCAATGATGTCACCGGTAAGTTCCTTGTACTCGTGGTTGATGAGTCCGGCCGGTCCCAGGATAAAACCATAGAGCTTACCGTCGGGATGCAACCGTTTTACGCCGTCATA
>DHSP01000061.1:64336-86412 GCA_002408485.1 Proteiniphilum sp. UBA5283
CCGTATGTATTGGGAAACAGCTGTTGAATTTCTTTCTGGTCGCGCACCGATTCTGTTGCGGCTCCCTCTTCAATTTTTACATTGCCATTCAATCCTTCGGGCACTTTGGGCTCATAGCTTGCCCGTGCAACTTGTAAAGCACTTTTTGTCATAGAGTTGATTTTTTATGATGATTTGATGTCTATTTGCAGATAGCGTCATTTGGGAAGCCAAAAATAGCATTTTTTCGGGACATAGAGAAATGTAGCGGCAAACTCTTTTCTTCGAAAAGAAGCAGGTACAATGAACAATTTGACCCTCTTTACTATTTATAACAAAACGATGAATGACTGACCGATGGATGCCCAAAATAAATTAAGTGCAATGGATATTGAGGCCATCGAGGCTTTATACCAAAGATACAAGGCAGACCCGTGGAGTGTGGATGAAAGTTTCCGCTTTTTTTTTGAGGGATTTGACTTAGCCATTTCGCATTTTCCCACGAAGCCCATAAACAGAAAAGAGACGTTGGGGAATTCCCCCAAAGAATTGGATGTTATGCGCCTTATCACGGCTTACAGGCGTCGTGGGCACCTGTTTACCAAAACCAACCCGGTCCGTAGCCGCCGAAGCTATTCGCCCACGCTGGCAATAGAGAATTTCAATCTCACGGAGGAGGATCTGGATAGCCGGTTCGAAGCCGCAAAAGAGATTGGCCTCGATAAAGCTACTTTGAGAGAGATAATTGAGCACCTGGAAGAAACGTATTGCAAGTCGATTGGGGTAGAGTATCGTTATATGACGAAACCCGAGATTGTACGATGGCTGCAGGAGAAAATGGAGTTCTCCCGAAATCAGGAATCGCTTCCCGGCGAAACAAAGCTGCATATTCTGGACCGTTTGGTGGAAGCCTCCGGTTTCGAAGACTACCTGCACAAAAAGTTTGTGGGACAGAAGCGCTTCTCCCTCGAGGGTTCAGAGTCAATTATCCCTGCGCTGGACGCCATCATTGCACGTGGTGGAGCTTACGGTGTGAACGAGATTGTGATTGGCATGGCTCATCGTGGGCGTTTGAATGTGCTCACCAACATCATGAAAAAGCCCTATTCGCAGGTCTTTCGTGAGTTCAATGCCCAAAATTACGAGGATGAAATTAAATATGGCGATGTAAAGTACCATCTGGGTTACAGCAATACCATCGATTATGAAGGGCGCTCCCTCTCGGTGAGCCTGGCGCCCAATCCTTCTCACCTGGAGGCCGTGGGCCCGGTGATGGAGGGTATTGCTCGTGCAAAGCTGGAAAACAAGCATGCCTATAATTACCACGAAGTGTTGCCCATTCTTATACACGGTGATGCCGCCATCGCCGGGCAGGGTGTGGTGTACGAAACCATTCAGTTTTCCAAGCTGGAGGGATATAAAACGGGCGGCACCATTCATATTGTAATTAATAACCAGGTGGGATTTACCACCAATTATCTGCAGGCCCGCTCCAGTACGTATTGCACCGATGTGGCCAAGGTTACGCAGTCGCCTGTATTTCATGTGAACGGTGACGATATTGAGGCGATGGTTTTCGTGGCCAAGCTGGCGTTGGAGTTTCGTCAGAAGTTTCAAATCGATGTATTCATCGATCTGTTGTCTTACCGGAAATATGGACATAACGAGGGCGATGAGCCTCGTTTTACCCAGCCGGAACTGTATGATATTATCGCAAAACACAAGAATCCGCGCGATATTTATGCAGAAAAACTCATTGCGGAAGGAGCCATCACTCCGCAGGCGTTTGATGCAAAGTTGCTTGATTTTCATCGGGTGCTGGAGAAGGCGTACGAAGAGTCGCAGGCCACCTC
The DNA here is from genome assembly GCA_002408485.1 of Proteiniphilum sp. UBA5283. Lineage (GTDB taxonomy): Bacteria > Bacteroidota > Bacteroidia > Bacteroidales > Dysgonomonadaceae > Proteiniphilum. The sequence goes on from DHSP01000061.1 coordinate 66,169, forward strand.
TGTATTGAACCTTCATATTTTTCTGGCCGATCAGTTTCCGGATATTCGCTTGCCGGAAGCTGTTGATTTTGAGTTGATGACTGATACGGCTATTTCCAAAGAGCTTTTTGTGCAGCTGGCTCAAAGCATCGCTACCCTTCCGGCCGATAAAAAGTTTTTCAACAAAACCGTTCGTCTGTTTCAACAGCGATTGTCCATGATTGAGTCCGATTCTTATGATTGGGCTATGGGTGAGTTGATGGCCTATGCCTCCTTGGCATGGGAGAAGCACAGTGTAAGGTTGAGCGGCCAGGATTCCGAGCGGGGTACCTTCTCGCATCGCCATGCAGAAGTTATCACCGAGGATGGCAAAGACAAATATTTCCCGCTGAAGAACCTGGGTGATCCACAGGAACCGGTTCGTGTGTACAACTCGCCGCTCAATGAATATGGCATCCTGGGGTTCGAATATGGTTATTCTTTGGCCCATCCCCATGGACTCACCGTGTGGGAGGCGCAGTTCGGAGATTTCTATAATGTAGGGCAAGTGATCGTGGATCAGTATATTTCCGCCGCACAAGAAAAGTGGGGATTGAAGTCGGGTTTGGTCATGTTGTTGCCACACGGTTATGAGGGGCAGGGTGCGGAACATTCCAGCGGTCGCATGGAGCGCTTTCTGAATTTGTGTGCCAACCTTAATATGCAGGTAGTGAACTGCACCACCCCCGCCAACTTCTTCCACGTGCTGCGCCGGCAGTTGCATCGCAACATCAGGGTGCCGCTGATTGTTTTCACACCCAAGAGTTTGTTGCGTCATCCCGCATGCACCTCTTCTCTGGCTGAATTTACGGAAGGTGGATTTCGTGAAGTGATGGAGGATGCGCAGCTCCGTGATTTTGCAAAGGTGAAAAGGATCCTCCTTTGCACCGGTAAAATATACTACGAGCTGGAGGAGGCCCGCAGGGAGATTCAGCAGGAGGAGATATCCATCATCCGCCTTGAGCAGCTCTATCCTTTTCCGGACAAACAACTTCGAGCTCTCCTGAGTCGGTATGCAACAAATGTGGAGCTTTTCTGGGTGCAGGAGGAGCCGGCAAACATGGGTGCTGCGCTCTTTGTGAAGGATCAGTTAAGCGATCTCCCGCTGCACGTAGTCAGCCGTCCTGCCAGCGGTGTTACCGCAGAAGGATTGACAGCCCGGCATAAGATCAACCAGGCTGCCATTATCCGCAAATCATTTTCCAGCTAATTGTCCGGATCGTATTATTTGAATAACAATTGACTTCAATATTATGGCAATCATAGAAATAAAAGTTCCGAGCCCGGGTGAATCGATCACGCACGTCGAGCTTTTTCGTTGGCTGGTGGAAGATGGGGCTATGGTGAACAAAGATACCGAGATAGCAGAGCTGGAGTCCGACAAGGCCACGTTGATGCTGGTGGCCGAAGGGTCCGGGAAGATCAGTTTCAGAGCGTCGGAGGGAGAGATGCTTGAAGTAGGTTCCGTGGTCTGCACCATTGACACCTCCGTGCAACCCGAAAAATCGGTGCAACCCGAAAAATCTGTTCAGTCCGAAAAATCCATGCAACCTGAAAAGTCCCCGCAACCCGAAGCGCTCGTCCAGTCGGAAGAATTCCCCCTTCCCGATGAATCGCTTGCACCGGAGTATGAAAAGGTGAGGGTTACCCCTTTGGCGAAAAAAGTGATGGAGGAAAACAGCTTGTCTGTTGAAGATGTCATCAACGGCCTCAGAAGGCTGAAGCGTGAGGATGTGGAGGCAATTCTTTCGCGAAGCAACGATGAGACCCCCGGCTTGAAAAAAACAGTCAGCCGCAATGCCACCACGTCGCGGTTGAGTTCGTTGCGCAGAAAGTTGAGCGAACGTCTTGTCTCTGTGAAGAATGAAATGGCGATGCTGACTACCTTCAATGAAGTCGATATGAAACCCATAATGGATCTTCGCAAAAAACATCAGAATGCGTTCGTGGAGAAACACGGGATCAAGCTGGGGATGATGTCTTTCTTTATGAAGGCCAGTGCCATTGCGTTGCAGGAGTACCCCAATGTGAATGCCATGATCGACGGTGAAAACCTGGTAGCTTACGAATATGCCGACATTGCCGTGGCTGTGAGCACCCCCAAGGGGTTGATGGTGCCGGTGGTGAGAAACGTGGAGAGCCTGGGATTGGCAGAGATAGAGAAAGCAGTCGCCGATCTGGCCGGGAAGGCCCGTGCCGGGAAGCTGTCGATCCCCGAGATGACCGGCGGCACATTCACGATCACCAACGGCGGTGTCTTTGGGTCCATGTTGTCCACACCCTTGATAAATCCACCCCAGTCGGCCATCCTTGGCATGCACAACATCATAGACCGTCCGGTCGCCCTGGAGGGGCAGGTGGTGATCCGCCCCATGATGTATGTGGCGTTGTCGTACGACCATCGTGTGATCGACGGTAGAGACTCGGTAAGCTTTTTGCTGCGGGTGAAACAATTGCTGGAAAACCCCGTCGACATACTGTTTGGCGGCAGCAGTGGAGAAAAGGCGTTGCTGGAAATTTGATCACTCAGGCATCGGAGCCGGCGTTGCCCACAATGGTGAACTTTGCAAACTTCAACAGAAGCTGTTTTTTGCCTGCCGACTCAAATTCCACAAATGCACGACGGTCGTTTCCGCCCATTTCAATGGCGGTGACCACACCTCGCCCAAATCGTTCGTGTTCAATGATATGGCCTACCTCCAGTTCTTTTGCCTCTTTCGACAAGGGGAGGGTAGAGGTGGCCCGGTGTACCGGAGTTACTTTATTTGGCAGCTCGATGTGCTTTTCCTGTTTTTGCAGCCGTTGTGCCCGCATCGATCCCCAGAAATCATCCGCCTGTGGCGCGAACGACACATTGTTGTCAACCTGCTGGCTGTCCATCGAAATGAATGTAGAGTCAATGTCTTTCAGAAAGCGGCTTGCGACGGCAGAATTGGTGATTCCGTTCCGGAAACGGCTCCTGGCATGGGTGATTGTGCAGGTTTTCTTAGCCCGGGTGATGGCTACGTAAAAGAGGCGACGTTCCTCTTCCAGCCCGCGTATCTCCGATTTGGCCATGGCGGATGGAAAAAGATCCTCCTCCATTCCTACCACGAACACATGGTCGAACTCCAGCCCTTTGGCGGAATGGACCGTCATCAGGGTCACTTTTTCGTTTTCACCATCCTTATCGGTATCCTGGTCGGTAAGCAAAGAAACTTCCGACAGAAAATCGACCAGTTGGTTGTTTTCCTCGCCTTGTTCCTGCCTTGTAGCAACAAACTCATTCATGGCATTGAGCAGCTCCTGGATATTCTGTGTGCGGCTCATTCCTTCGGGTGTCATATCCTCGTAGGCCTCTTTGGCTATGCCGCTGTTTTTAATCACCTCCTGCGCCAGCTCAAAGGCGTTGAGAAACCCATTTTTTTCAATCAGATCGTGGATAAGTTCCCGAAAGCCAGCCAGTTTTTTAGCTGTTCCCGCGTTTATGTCCAGGTTATACGCAAGCGGATTTTCCAGTACCTGCCACAGGCTTATTTGATGTAACTCAGCTGTCGATGCAACCTTGGCCACCGTCACGTTGCCGATGCCCCGGGCAGGGTAGTTGATGATCCGGCGAAACGCCTCTTCGTCGCTGGGATTTACGATCAACCTGAAGTAGCTGATCACATCCTTGATCTCCTTGCGTTGATAGAACGACAATCCCCCGTAGATACGGTAGGGGATGTTGTTCTTCCGCAACGACTCTTCAAAGATACGCGATTGTGCATTCGTGCGGTAGAGAATGGCAAAGTCTCCGAAGGAGGCATGTTGTTCAAGCCTCATCCGTGCGATCTTGTTGGAGACGATGAGCCCCTCCTCAAAATCGGAAAAAGCACTTCTGATCTCAATCTTTTCGCCCGGTTCATTTTCCGAAAAGACATCCTTGAAAATCTGTTCGCTGTTTTTTTTGATCAGGCTGTTGGCTGCATTCACGATGTTTTGTGTGGAGCGGTAGTTTTGCTCCAGCTTAAAGATCCGCGTCTCGCTGAAGTTCGATTTGAATTTCAGGATATTGTCAATATTGGCACCTCGGAAGGAATAGATGCTTTGGGCATCGTCGCCCACCACACACACACGATGGTGCACATCGGCCAGCTGTTTCACGATGAGGTGCTGTGCAAAGTTTGTGTCCTGATATTCGTCCACCAGGATATACTGGAACTGGTTGCGGTATTTTTCCAATATCTCCGGATGGTCGCGGAACAGAATGTTGGTATACATGAGCAGGTCGTCAAAATCCATGCTGTTGCCGGAGCGTAGCCTGTTCTGGTATCGCTGGTATACTTCCGACAACCTGGGGCGCTTTGCCATGCGGTCGTATTGTTGAATCTCGTCGTTAGCCGCATACATGGCCGGGGTGATCAGGCTGTTTTTTGCCCGCGATATCTGGTTGTGGACAGATCCCGGCCGGTAGAGTTTGTCGTCGAGGCTCATCTCTTTTATGATCAGCCTGATCAGGTTGTTTGAGTCGGACGAGTCGAAGATGGTGAAATTGGACCGGAATCCGATGGCTTCCGCCTCGTTGCGGAGTATGCGTGAAAAGATGGCGTGGAAGGTGCCCATCCACAGGCTGCGGGCTCTTTTTTCGCCGACCAGTTCTGCAATGCGCGACTTCATTTCACGGGCTGCCTTGTTGGTGAAGGTGAGCGCCAGAATATAGAAGGGAGGCAGTCCCTGTTCCAGCAGGTAGGCGATCTTGTAAGTGAGTACGCGGGTTTTGCCCGAGCCGGCGCCGGCGATTACGAGCGAGGGCCCGTCGCAAAACTCCACGGCGGCACGTTGTGCTTCGTTGAGTTGTTTGAGCAGATCCGAATCGCTTTTTTTTCCTGTTTTTTGCATGAGTACAAAAATAGGCATTTATGTCGGAACAGCATAAAAAAACCGCTTTCGGCTGAAAGCGGTTTATCCGTTCCTGGGTCCATTCAATTATCTGAATGTATAGCGCAAGCTAAGTGCGAAGCCGCTGTACCAGTAGTCGTTATAGTCGTTTGTAAAGTTAAAGGAGGGTTTCCAGTCGAGCGATACATTGAATGGCGCCTGCGGAAAGATGTATTCAAGTCCGCCAATGAGATCGGCGCCCAGCAGAAAAGCATTGTCATAACGATCCTTCTGGTAATGAATTCCTCCGATGTGTGCGCCGAGCCCCACATACCAGTCGAGGTTGGGTGCACCCGGTACCGGTTGTTGGTACTCATAGAGGCCTGTCAGCTGGAAGTATCGGGGGGAGGCAGCGAGGATAAACTCGGCCGCGCTTGCCGGAGCAAAGAAATGTTTCAGTGTCAATCCGCTGTCATAACCCAGTCTCACACCAAATGCGGTGTTATATTGCTGTGCTTTGAGTGTAGTGGTGCATGCAGCAATCAGCAGTCCTGCGAACAATAGTTTTTTTAGTTTCATAAATTGATCTTTTAAGTGAATACTCGTTTTGTTTCAGTTAATTTTCGTTTTGGTAATATAGAGAGTAACAAACGAGTGGCTTATTTGTTTTGGAGGATACAAAAAATGTGCCGCTTCAACTATAAAAACAGGTCGTGAATTTGTTGTTGAAAGAGGGGTTTCGAGAGGTTCAGGCTATTTATTTCTCCAGTGCTTTCTGGTAACATCTTCTGCAGAGCGGCTGATATTCCTCGGTTTCTCCCAGCATGATCTGTTTGTCGTTTTTTACCAGCCTGTGTGAATAGCTGGCTAGGTTGCCGCACTCCACGCAGATGGCGTGTACTTTGGTGACATCATCGGCAATGGCGCACAAGGCAGGCATCGGACCAAAAGGAGTGCGTTTGAAATCCATATCGAGTCCCGCCACGATTACCCTCACACCCTGGTCGGCCAGCTGCTGGCAGACCTCCACAAGGCCTTCATCAAAAAACTGTGCTTCGTCGATCGCCACGACCTCTACTTCCGACGACAGTAGCAATATGTTGGCGGAGTGCTCCACGGGCGTTGATGGTATCGCGTTGCTGTCGTGCGACACCACTTCGTCATGTGAATAGCGTGTGTCGATGGCGGGTTTAAAGATCTCCACGCTCTGTCGTGCTATCCTGGCGCGGCGCAACCGGCGCAGCAGTTCTTCTGTTTTGCCTGAAAACATCGATCCGCAAATCACTTCAATACGCCCGGCGCGATGCGGCTCGTTGGGGTTAAGTTCGTTGTACATGTCTTGCAAGCCCGACTGTTGTGATGCTCCGAATGTGGCGACAACGCGAGGCGGGTATATTATTTATTTTCCTTTTACAATTTTTTTTATCTCGTTCAGCTTGTTGAGCGCCTCAATGGGCGTCAGGTTGTTCACATCGAGATGGATAATCTCGTCGCGAATCTGGGTGAGGATCGGGTCGTCGAGCTGGAAGAAGCTAAGTTGATACCCCTCGCGTTTCTCGATGAAATCCTTGATGGGCTTTTTGATGCCCTCTTTCCGGTTTGCCGACTCCATGGCCGAGAGGATGGAGTCGGCACGTTTGGTTATGCTATGTGGCATCCCGGCCATTCTGGCTACATGGATACCGAAGCTGTGCTCGCTGCCGCCCGGCATCAGTTTCCGCAGGAAGATCACCTTGTTGTCGATCTCCTTCACAGACACATTGTAGTTTTTAATTCGTTTGAACGATTTTTCCATCTCGTTCAGTTCGTGGTAGTGTGTTGCAAACAAGGTCTTGGCTCTTGCTTTCGGATGTTCATGGATATACTCTACAATGGCCCAGGCAATGGAGATGCCGTCATATGTGCTGGTTCCGCGGCCCAGTTCGTCGAAAAGGATGAGGCTTTTGTCCGACAGGTTGTTGAGGATGTTGGCTGCTTCGTTCATCTCCACCATGAACGTGGATTCGCCCTGAGAGATGTTGTCGGAAGCGCCCACTCGTGTGAAGATCTTGTCCACCAGCCCGATCTTTGCAGAGTCGGCCGGGACAAAGCAACCTATCTGCGCCATGAGCGTGATCAATGCTGTCTGTCGCAACAGGGCCGATTTACCGGCCATGTTGGGCCCGGTGATGATCATGATCTGCTGTGTGTCGTTATCCAGGCGTACATCGTTCGCTATGAACGGCTGATCGGGAGGCAGCTGTCGCTCAATGACCGGATGGCGCCCATTTTTAATGTCTATGACGTCGGAATTATTGATCTCCGGACGGATATAGTTGTTTTGCCGGGATACGTTGGCAAAGGAGAGCAGACAGTCTGCCCGGGCAATGACGGCTGCATTGACCTGAATGACGGGGATGTAGGCCAGCAGGTTCTGCACCAGTGCGCCATAAATCTGATCTTCCAGGGCCACAATTTTTTCTTCCGCACCCAGTATTTTCTCTTCATACTCTTTCAGCTCTTCGGTGATGTACCGTTCGGCGCTTACCAGGGTCTGCTTTCTTGTCCACTCTGCGGGAACCTTCTCCTTGTGTGTGTTGCGCACCTCGATATAATAACCGAATACATTGTTGTAGGCTACTTTTAGCGAAGGAATACCCGTTCTTTCACTTTCACGCTGTTGCAGTTGCATCAGGTAATCTTTCCCGGAGTAGGCAATTTGGCGCAACTCGTCCAGTTCTTTGCTTACGTTCTTGCAGATGTATCCGCCTTTAGCGGTTAGTGCCGGAGGATCAGGGATGATCTCCCTTTCAATGCGATCGCGTATATCGGGGCATGGATTCAGTTTCTCTCCCATCTCCCGCAGGCTGTGGTTCTCTGAAGCCATAAAAGCCTCTCTTATCGGCTCAATGGCCGTAAGAGCCACTTTCAACTGCACCACCTCCCGTGGGGTGATCCGGCCGACAGCCGCTTTGGAGATGATGCGTTCCAGGTCGCCAATGAGCGAGAGTTGTTGTTCCAACAGACTCTTCAGTTCCGGCTCGCGGAAGAAGTCCTCCACCACATTCAGCCTGTCTTCTACGGGCTTGGTGTCTTTTAGAGGAAAGACAATCCATCGGCGCAAGAGGCGCGATCCCATGGGAGAGATCGTTTTATCCAGGATGTCGAGAAGTGTTTTTCCCCCTTCGTTCATGGTGGAAATAAGTTCAAGGCTTCGTACCGTGAACTTGTCGAGACGCACGAAGCGCTCCTCTTCAATACGCGCCAGGGAAACAATGTGTTCTATGTGGTGGTGTTGAGTGATGTCGAGATAATGCAGTACTGCTCCCGAGGCGATGATTCCCAACGGCATGTTTTCCACCCCGAAACCTTTCAGGCTGGTTGTCTGAAAATGGCGAATGAGCCTGTCGCGTGCCGCATCGTCGGTGAATATCCAATCCTCCAGTTCCGACAGGAGCCAATTGTTTCCGAAGGCCTCTTCCGTTTTTTTCTTGTTCCCTCGTTCAATCAACAACTCTTTCGGTGAGAAGTTGGCCAGCAGCTTATCCACTTCATCCCTGTTGCCTTCTGAAATAAGAAATTCCCCGGTGGAGATATCAAGGAGGGAGATGCCGTACTGGTTGTTTTTTGCAATGTGTAAGGCGCAGAGGAAGTTGTTTTCCTTGTGATTCAGCACCGTGTCGTTAATGGATACGCCCGGAGTAACCAGTTCGGTAATGCCTCTTTTTACCAGCTTTTTGGTCAATTTAGGATCTTCCAGCTGGTCGCAGATAGCGACCCGTTTGCCGGCACGGACCAGCTTAGGCAGGTAAGTGTCGAGCGCATGGTGGGGGAAGCCGGCCAGTTCCACAAACTGAGCTGCTCCGTTTGCCCTTCGTGTAAGCGTGATCCCCAGTATCTCGGATGCTTCGATGGCGTCATCCGAAAAAGTCTCGTAAAAATCACCCACCCGAAACAGCAGGATGGCATCGGGATGTTTCTTCTTAATCTCGATAAACTGTTTCATCATCGGTGTTTCTGCAATTTTCTTTCCCACGGGCTTCCTCTCTGTTTGTAATTAAAAACTCAAGATTCGCATGCTGAATGTATGATTGCGCACATTTCAGATTTATGCGAAACTTAAATAATGAAGCGAAATTACAAAAAAAAGAGGACTTTCAAAGATTGGAGGAGCAGCATTTCCTCAAAAGGGCATTTGTGAAAATTCAGATTCCGGAGATAAGGGCCAACATCTTTTTAAGTTCCTTCACTCCTTCCGATGCTCCCATTTTAATATGGTGAATATCGTACCGCATGGTATGTACGTCTTTGGGGTCGATCAGCCAGACCGGCACGTTTTTTCTGACGTCGTGCAACAGGCCTGCCGCGGGGTATACATTCATGGAGGTACCAATGATTACGAATAAATCCGCTTGTTGGGTAATCTTCTCTGCCTCCGGCATCATGGGCACTGCTTCTCCGAACCAGACAATGTGCGGGCGAAGCTGAAAGCCCTTTTCGCACAGGTCGCCCAAATGGATGTCGCACTTTTCGGGGGTCATCTCATAGATTAGCGACTCGTCGCCTGTTGAGCGTGCCTTCATCAATTCGCCATGAAGATGCAGCACCCTTGTACTGCCAGCCATCTCGTGCAGGTTGTCGATGTTTTGCGTGATGATATTTACATCGAAATCTTTCTCCAGCTCTGCCAGCCCCTTGTGTCCATTGTTCGGCTTTGCCTTCAGGAGCTCCCTGCGGCGCATGTTGTAGAAGTTCAGGACCAATTCGGGATCTGCTTCGAATCCTTCCGGTGTAGCCACCTGTTCCACGGGATACTGTTCCCACAGTCCCCCCGAATCTCTGAAAGTTGCGATGCCGCTCTCGGCACTCATGCCTGCCCCGGTAAGTATGACTAATTTTTTCTTCATCCGACCCTCTTATTTCGTTGATATCAGACAAATATAGTTTTTTATCGGCAGAAGTCGAAGTTATTTCATATTAAAATCGTATTTTTGTGACCAAATTGAAAAAGAAAAAAGTGAATGGATAAATTAAGTTACGCGTTAGGAATGAGTATGGCCTCAAATCTAATGAACTCAGGGTTGCGACAACTGGATGTCGCCTCTTTTGTAGAAGCCTTTACCGAGATAATGAATAACACAACTCCCTCTATGAGCCCACAGGAAGCAAACCGGGTGATACAGGATTATTTCAGTAAACAACAGGATGAGATGCTCAGCAAAAATCTGGAAGCCGGGAAGGCTTTTCTGGCTGAGAACAGCAAAAAAGAGAACGTGATTTCTCTACCCAGTGGGCTTCAGTACGAAGTTTTGGTTGAAGGGAGCGGTGCGAAACCCAGGGCAACAGACAAGGTAAGGTGCCATTATCACGGAACGTTGCTCAACGGTGCTGTGTTTGACAGTTCCGTTCAACGGGGACAACCGGCAGAGTTTGGCGTGAACCAGGTAATAAAAGGATGGGTAGAGGCATTGCAGCTTATGTCTGTTGGGTCAAAGTGGAGGTTGTTTATTCCTTCGGACCTTGCTTACGGGCAGCAAGGTGCAGGGGGTTCCATAGAACCCAACTCAACTCTTATTTTTGAGGTGGAGCTACTGGGGATTGTATAACTTTACTCATACTAAATCACATACACAACATAAAGAAAAGTTGATTTTAACGGATAAATGATTTAATTTAAAGAAAAATGAAAAAAACAATTTTGACTACTTTCAGCGTAGTGGCTGTAATGGCCATCACGATGGTTTCCTGTGGCGGTGCTTCCACGCCCAAAACATCCTTGAAAAATTCAGTGGACAGTGTTTCTTACGCCTATGGGGTGAGCATGGCCGATCAGGGTTTGGTGCAATTTCTTGAACAAACCGGAGTGTTGGTAAACACCTCCAATATCGAGTACGACTATCAGATGAGAATTGCATCTGCCGATTCAACGCAGAAAGAAGCTCTTCAGAAAGAGATGGCTGCAAAAATCGACTCGGTGAACAAAATCAACGCACCCAAGCTCAATGATTTTATTAAAGGATTGACTGAGGGGATGAATCAGAAGGAGAAATCGGCTTATGCCAACGGGCTCAGTATTGGGGTGCAGTTCTCTCAGCAGATGCTTCCGCAGTTCAATAGCATGCTCTTCGGATCAGATTCTACCAAGAAGGTAAACAACGACCAGATACTGGCCGGTCTTATCTCCGTATTAAAGAACCAGCAGCTGGCAATTAGTAAGATGGAAGCCAACGGATTGATTCAGTCTGAAGTGGAAAAAGCCCAGGCAGCAGAAACCGCCCGTCAGGAAGAAGAACTGAAAAGCCAGTATAAGGACAGCATTGCTGTAGGCGATGCTTATATGGCTGAAAATGCCAAGAGAGAAGGAGTAATTACTTTGCCCAGCGGATTGCAGTATGAAATTCTCCGTTCAGGGAATGGACCGCTTCCCACCGATACCGACCAAGTGAAAGTGCATTATCACGGTACCCTGATCAACGGAACTGTATTTGACAGTAGCGTTGACAGAGGCGAACCTGCCATCTTCGGCGTTACGCAGGTAATTCCCGGATGGACCGAAGCACTGAAGTTGATGCCTGTCGGTTCAAAATGGAGACTCTATATTCCTTACGATCTGGCGTATGGTTCAACTGACAGAGGAACCATCAAGCCTTTCTCCAACCTAATTTTCGATGTAGAGTTGCTTGGAATAGAGAAGTAGATCTATTTCAACACCCATATAAAAAAGAATGGCCTTTTGGTCATTCTTTTTTTTTGTCTTTAAGTATTTAAATCTGCCATTTGTTTTGACTATTTCTCATAGAATTTGTCGATTTGATGTTAAAAAAGAGATTTTGTTTGGCATTATGTTGCAAAATGATTCTTAATGAATTATATTTGCGACTTTGTAAAAGAAAGAGAGGATTGTTGAAGGTTTATTATTTGTTAAAAAAGTTAAGGGCGCAACGCCAACATCCTTTTCAATTTTGATGTCAAAGCGGAAAAAATGTAAATAAAAAAGCATTATTTTAAGCTGTTTGGTGTTTTTTTATAAAAAAAAGTGCAAAAAAAAAGGTAATTAAAATAATTGATATATATTTGTGAATTGGAATTGTTTCTATTCAAATGTTAATTGATTAGGAGCGAAAGAAAAAGAACAATTGAATTTAAATTTACTATTGAGCATTAACAAACCACATTCCCGGAATGGTAAATTGAATAAATAAATTAATAATGACAGTGATTAATTAAAAAGTAGAGTTTATGAAAAGAAAACTAGCAATGTTTTTAACCCTGTTCTTTGTTGGGATAGGGATTATTACCGCTCAGACCCAGGTACGGGGTACTGTGGTAGATGATGCAGGTGAGCCTGTGATTGGAGCAACTATCCAAATCAAAGGTACATCTCAAGGAACGGTTACCGATTTTGATGGTAATTTTTCTTTGTCAGCCCCTGCTGGTGGTACGCTTGTTATTTCCTATGTGGGCATGCAAACTCAGGAATTGCCTGTTAGGGCCAATATTAGAGTTGTATTGCTTTCGGACACTGAAGTCTTGGAAGAATTAGTTGTAACGGCAATGGGTATAACCCGAGAGAAAAAAGCGCTTGGGTATGCTGTACAGGACTTACAAGCTGATGAATTAGTTCAGGCTGCCAATAATAATTTGACAACAGCCTTACAGGGGAAAGTTTCCGGTATAGAAGTTACACCTTCATCCGGTATGCCTGGTGCTTCAGCAAAGTTAACTATACGCGGGTCACGTTCTTTTACCGGTGATAATACACCATTATATGTTGTTGATGGAATGCCTGTCGCGTCAACCTCAGATTTGAACACCGATGATTCTGTGACCGGATCAGACTTTGCAACTCGTTCCATTGATATTGATCCTAATGATATTGAAAGTGTAAATATTCTTAAGGGGCAGGCTGCTTCTGCACTTTATGGAATGAGGGCTTCAAATGGTGTTGTAGTAATAACAACAAAAAGTGGTAAAGGTGCTAGAAAAGGTAAGCCAGAGATTACTTATAATACCAGTTTGTCTTTAGATTTTTTATCGATAATGCCTGACCTTCAAACGGAATATGCACAAGGAACAGGAGGTAACTATGGGTGGAATTCATCCATGTCGTGGGGACCAAAAATTTCAGAGCTTCCTAATGATCCTACTTACGGTGGAAATACTGACAATGCAAACACTGCAAGAGATGGTAAAAAAGAAGGGATGTATTATGTAAGACAACGTGCTAATGCAGGTCTCGACCCTTGGGTTATTCCTCAGGTTTACGATAACGTCGGGGAATTTTTTCAAACAGGCCATGTGTGGAATAACTCGTTGAATGTTGCTCAGGGTTTTGAAAATGGAAATTATTCATTTTCATTAGGTAACTCAACTTCTAAAGGTATTGTACCATCAACAGGGATGGACAGATATAACGCTAAGTTTTCTGCAGAGGCAAAATTACACAAAAATTGGAAGACAGGCTTCAGTGGGAATTTTATAGCCTCAGAATTGTCAAAGCAAACAGGAGCGAATAATGGTATTGTTGCCACGGTTTTTCCGGCTCCTCCTAATTACGATCTCGCTGGAATCCCTAATCATTATGAAGGTGACCCATACAGACAGAATACCTACAGAGGTACTGGTGGCTTCGATGGCGCATATTGGGGAGTTCAACACAATAAATTTTCTGAAACAACCCATCGATTCTTTGGGAATACGTATCTCCAGTATAGCACAAAACTGAATAGTATCGATAAAACACTTGATTTGAAATATCAGATTGGCGATGATTCATATACAACAAATTATGATGATGTCTGGGGATATGGACATTCAAATGGAAGAGGAGAGGCTGATCATTACGCTGTTACAGTAAATCAATTCAACTCACTTCTTACTGCTAATTTCAGATGGGACGTGAATGAAGATGTCGTTTTTGATGCATTAGCAGGTAACGAACTAATTCATACAACACGAAAATTCACAGAAGCATATGGTCGTGATTTTAATTTTTCCGGATGGAATCACATTGATAATGCTTCTGTTTATCAGGCAACAGATACATACAGGAGAACAAGGACGGTGGGTACATTTGCCAATGTTGGATTATCTTACAAAAACTACTTATTTCTAAATGGAACCGGACGTTATGATGTAGTCTCTACTATGCCACGTGGAAACCGATCTTTCTTTTATCCATCTGTTTCTTTGGGTTTCATCTTTACTGAACTTGAGAGTTTAAGGAATAATGTTCTTACATTTGGTAAAATCCGTGCATCGTATGCAGAGGTTGGGCAAGCAGGTACCTATTATGATTCATATTATTTAACCCCTGTTTACGGAGGAGGTTTTTCAAGTGGTACTCCAATCTCTTATCCGATTGGGCCTGTGGTAGCCTATACGCTAAATTCAACCATATATGATCCTAATTTAAAACCACAAAATACAAAATCGTATGAAATTGGCTCTGATTTGACATTTTTCAACGGATTATTAAATTTGAATTACACCTTCTCGCGACAGAATGTGAAAGATCAAATATTTGAAGTTCCCTTAGCCGGTTCAACTGGATCAGGATCTTTAGTAACAAATGGTGGCTCAATTCATACGAATGTGCATGAATTTACATTAGGAATGAGTCCTGTAAAACAAAAGAATTTCAATTGGGACTTTGCATTTAACTTTTCTAAAATTGATAACTATGTAGATGAATTGGCTCCTGGTGTAAACAATATTTTCTTGGGAGGCTTTGTTGAACCTCAAGTAAGAGCAGGTATAGGATATAAGTTTCCCGTAATTTATGGAGTTAGCTATTTAAGAAACGAAGCAGGTCAAATTGTTGTAGATGAGGATGGATTCCCTCAGGCTGGTCCTCTCGATGTGATTGGAACTGTATCTCCAGATTTCCAACTCGGATTCAATACTACTTTTGAAATATATAAATTCCGTTTGTCTGCTGTGATGGACTGGAAGCATGGAGGGAAAATGTATGCAGGTACAGCAACCATGCTTGATTATTATGGAGTGAGTCAATATTCTGCAGATCTGAGAAATTCTGGTACGTTTATGTTTATAGAAGATGCTGTTAAGGTTACAGGAACAGATTCAGAAGGTAAACCTACATATGCTCCAAATGATATCGAAATAGAATCTAAGAATGCATTTGCATACTTAAATGCAATGAATAATATTTCTGAATCTTTTGTTATAGATAATTCCTATGTAAAGTTACGCGAAATTGCATTAAGTTATCCCATCATAAGCAAGGAAAATGTTCGGTTGTCTGCGAACATATTTGCTAGGAACCTTATTTTATGGTCTGCTATCAAAGGATTTGACCCAGAAGCTTCCCAAGGGAATAACAACATGTCCGGTGCATTTGAGAGATTCTCTCTTCCAAGTACTTCAAGCTATGGAGTAGGTTTTAATGTGAAATTTTAATTAAGAATAGAATATGAAAAAGATATATAATTTATTCAAAGTATTATTTGGTGTTTTCATAATATCTTTTGGACTTAATGGATGTTCAGAAGATATAATGGACGATATCAATAAGGATATAAATCACACTCAGGATGTTCCCGCCAAATTTATCTTAGCTGACGTAATTACATCTACAGCTTTTTATAACGTTGGAGGTGATTTAAGTACATACACTTCAGCCTATATTGAACATGAGGTCGGAACACACAACCAATTGTTTAGAGCTGAACATAGAGAAGGTGAGCCAGCAGTGTCATCTACTTTTAATAATGTTTGGTTCAATCTTTATAATTCTTTGAAGAATGCTAGAATAGTTGTGGACAAAACTTCTGCTGGCGGACCTCAGGAAGGTAATAATGTAACAAAAGGGATGGGGGAAGTTATGGTTGCGCTGAATTCTGCAATTTTAACCGATATGTATGGTGATGTTCCCTGGTCTGAAGCAGCAGCTCCAACCAAAATACCTGAAAATTTTAATCCAAAGATAGATAAACAAGAAGATATATATAAGAGTATTATTTCTACACTTGATCAGGCGATTACGGATCTTCAAGGAACTGATTCTCATGCTTCAGGTTCTGTTGGTGGGTACGACTTACTATTCGGGGGTAATAAGTCCAAATGGATAAAATTAGCTTATGGTTTAAAAGCGCGCTACACTATGCGTTTGTTAAAACGTTCTTCCAATGTGACAGCGGATTTACAGAAAGTAATCGAGTATGCTGATAAATCTTTCACATCAGCAGATGAAGAAGCAGCCTTCAATGTCTATGATGCTTCAAATTACAATCCTCTGTTCGATTTTCAATGGAGTCGGGACGGATTAGCTGCAAGTCAAAGTATGTCGGAGAAATTAGTTGCTCGTAACGATCCGCGATTGCGTAGAGTCTTTGTTGGAGCTGATTGGATGCAAGTTACGGGTGTAGATGATGAGAATTTCTTTATGGCACCTAATGGAAAGAATGTTGAAAGACAATATTTTTACAATACATCTATTTTCGTATATTCACAAATAGCTTCTACTCAATTATTAAGTTATCATGAAATTTTATTCTTAAAAACTGAGGCGTTAGTTCGCTTGAATAAAGTTTCTGAAGCTATACCTGTATTAAAGGATGCCGTCATAGCCGCTATAGCTAATACTGAAAAAAGTGTGTCAGCTGCAATGAATGCACCCGCTGTTAACGGTTATGGCGGACTTGGTGAAACTTCGGATGCAATTACTCCTGAAGAAGCCAATTTATATTTCGTTACAGAGGTCTTGCCATTGTTTACGATAAATCCACTTAAGGAAACTATGATTCAAAAATATCTTGCATTCTTTGGTGCATCAGGTGAATCTCAGGAAGCCTATAATGATTACAGAAGAATGAAAGCATTAGGCGAAAATTTTATTGAATTAAAGAATCCGAAAAATACTCAAAATCTATTCCCTCTTCGTACTCCCTACGGTGCGGATGATGTAACAACGAATCCGGCTGTCGAACAAGCATATGGCGATGGACAATATGTCTATTCTGAAAATGTTTGGTGGGCAGGAGGTACCAGATAATTGATAAGTGAACAAATATAAATATAAGAGACCGGCTATAACTGATTTAGTCGGTCTCTTTCTTGTGTGTCGTGTATGGTACTTAACTTGGTGGCGAAAGTCCACTATGGAGGTTTGTAATCGTCAGCCATTAGCCGAAGACAAGGGTATCCATCGTGAGGTGGCATCCGAAGGAAGTCCCAGGAAAAATTCCGCCCCGAGAAACACGAATCATATCAGCCATAACCGTTGGGACGAAACTGCAAAACAAGTTAAAGTCCAAAGATTATACGGACAATGGGATGTAAATATGGCGGGGACATAGAATGAAAGTTAAGAATCTTACCGCTAGAGGTCTCACGAACATGTGTAAACAGAGTATGAAGCATGGTCAAAACAAGTTCATCGTGAAAAATCAACAGAAGACATAGTACCACATCACGACCAGATATGAGAATATATTAACCCCCTAATAGCATGAAATAAATTTGGCAAATCAGTTTGACACTTTAATTTTATAAAATTATGATAAGAGAAAGGCGTCATAGTGCAAGGATCAGAAGCTCTAGATCATTCAGAAAGTTGAAGTCAATGGATTACAACCAACGCTTCGAAAATATCATCTGTCTCAATCGTTGTTTCATAAATGGAAACGCAGGTTTAATGAAGAGAGCATGACAGGACTCGAGGCACAATATCCAAAAGTTGATCCGGAGAAAAGGAGGATGGAACAGGAAATCAAACGGCTCAGGGAACTGGTCGGGAAATTGAGCCAGTAGTTGCGGTTTAAGGATGAACTCTTTAAAAAAACAATTTTAAAACAGGATGTCACGCAAGTAGTCGAGTTATTTGAAGACCAGGTGCCCGTTACGAAGCGATTAAAGTGCAGCGGTATTAATTCGGGGAACTTTTACTATGAGTCAAAAGTGGGAAATCCGGACGAAAAACAAGTTCTACAAGCTTAAAGATAGATGGAAGTATGGCTACAAATCATGAAATTGAGGAGAAGTTTGATATTCCGGTGATATAAACCCACTTATTAAACTTTCATTTTGACAAAGTTATCTTTTTCGAGGCTTTAAGCCGCTTCATCACCTTTTATTCACCTTGTTTCGGCTTAATTTAAGTCTAATCAACTCTATTCCACTCCCATTAGGAGCCATATCTATTCAGGTATTGTCACGTCCTTGAATAAGTTACACATACTATAAATAAAAACAGGGCGTTGAATTGAATTATTCAGTAAAACTATAAACAAGAATCAGGACGACACGAAGTGTCGATTCTTTTAACAAAAAGAATTGTTACTTTTTCGCCTAGAAAAGATTATCTTTGCGGATTAGATCTGGGGAAAAGAAATGCAGTTTCGTAATTCATTATTAACCTTCCTGGCCATCATTGCTTTGGGTACCTCGTGTAATAACGGCAACGATAATGTAGTGCTCCAACGTTTAACTACGCTAGACGCTGTGCTAGACACGCACCCACAGCTGGTATCGGATAGCCTGACATCATTGGATGTGAACAGACTTTCCCGTGCAAACAGGGCCTATTACAATCTTTTAAAAGTAATTTCGGACGATAAAACGTATGTAAATTTCGTCAGTGATTCACTGATAAACTCGGTCAGCGATTATTATCGCCTTCGTGATCCAAAAAGCAGGAACTACATCAGGGCGCTGGCTTACCAGGGTATCGTGCGTACCCGCATGGGTGTGAAAGACAGTACGGTGTTTGAACCGCTTAAAGAGGCGGATAAGCTCTTTCAGGAACAGCTTTCGCCGGATCCTACCCTGGGGTATCTCATCAACTATTTTTTGGGGAATATTCACTACAACAACCGGAATTATACCACGGCAAACGAATACTTTTTGCGAACCCTTGGTTTTGCCCGTCAGGAAAAGGATTCCATGCATATCTTCGATACCTTGCTGGCTCTTTACTGGAACGAGATGCAACAAAAAGAGTTTGTGAAAGGAAAAACATACCTTGATTCGCTCTCCTCCTATTTTAATAAACTGCCGGGTAAAGACTACTTTATATTAAATGCTCAGTCCGTCTATTTCGATATTGTTGATGAACCGGAAAAAGGACTTGAAAAAGAAAAAGCTAAGTTATTGCTTTATGATAAGCAAGAGGAGAACATTGACCTCTCGAGAGTTTATTTTAATATTTCTGATAGATATGTGTCCTTAGAACTGCTAGATAGTGCGATGATCTATGCACAGATGGCGATAGATGTGATCCAAGACAGTGCATATCTTTATAACTATCTCTATTACGAAAATGTGGCAAATATTGCTGAAAAACAAGGAAATAACACCTACGCTAATATTTACCGAAAAAAAGCTGCAGAGTTGTATAAAAATTCTGTAAACGACCGGCTGAATACACAAATTGCCGAATTGGAAAAGAAGTATGACCTCACAGAAGCTGAGAATGCCACATTAAGAGTGCGGCAGCAGAACTTTCTCATTATTATTTCGGCTTTGTTGTTGTTGATTATCGTTACCTTTATCGCGATGTATGCCTGGCGGGAACGGAAAGTCGGCAAAATGAAATTGCTGCAGGCGGAACAGACCGTGAAGCAACAGGAGTATCAGGCAAATATTCTGAAAGAGGAGGCCGGTAAGCGTAAATGGTTGTTGGAACTCTACAGCAACATCTCCGACAGGCTTACCTTCCTGCACGGAGAAGTGGACACGCTTTCGCAGAAATACATCACTTCCAACCCGAAGGTCTTTAAAGAGCTGGAGAAAATCATTAAAAGTACCGATACCGATTTGCGGGATATCACGAAAACACTCGCTACAGACAACGAAACATTTTATGCCTATACCCATTTGGACGATAAAGATGGAATTCTGAATACCAACGAAAGAATGCTGCTCATGTTGTTGGCTTGCGATGCCGACAACAGGCAGCTGGCAACATTCATGAATACTACCGTGGAAAGTATCAGGGTGAGAAAATCGCAACTGAAGCGGAAAATGTTGGAAAAAGGACTGAATTTGGATATTTTCAAGGAGTAAAAGGCGTTAAAAGCGTCTTTTGTAATGATCAGTAAATCACGTGTTTGTGTTTGTTTTTGGCGTTAAATTGCAATAGGGGTGTTGCTTTTCGTTAGCGGATTGCATTATCTTTGTGTCTGTAATTTATAAACAGATAAATCTTTTTTTGTTGCTTCGTCGTTCGAAAATAAGTAGGACCCGAATCGTGATAGAGAATCGTGAATATTAAAAATACCATTCAAAAAAATAAATAAAATATGAAAAGAACATTTTTCTCATTATTGCTGATTGCTGTGTGCAGCGCATTTGTGTTTCCTGCGAATGTTAACAACGAAGTAAAAGACGATCTGGAGGATAAGATTGCTCTTAGTAGAGAAGGAGGCACTACGCGTGTTGCCAGTC
>DHSP01000061.1:86611-94432 GCA_002408485.1 Proteiniphilum sp. UBA5283
AACGTTGTAGCCATCACGGTACAGAACTACAGAGGCAGTGCTTGGGTAGAAATTGTGGGAAACAAAGGGGCAAAACAAAGCTTTTTTGAGGTATACGACATGGGTTTCGATGCCATCAGCCTCGGTGGCCTTCCGGCAGGAGAATACACCATTCGTATTACATTGGGAACGGAAGTTTTTACGGGAACATTTAACAAAGGGAAGTATGGAAAAAACTAATGCCAATACCCGGAAACAGAACCAGGTGCGCAAATATCTGCTCACAGATGTGGAATCGTGCACGTTCACCTTCTCCGACGGCCTCAAAAGCAAGGTGATGCCGTCGCCCGACAAGGAGATTGTGTTGGTGAAACTGATTCCGCGCGCCTCAAAATCGAAAAAGTTTGAGGACAGCGTGCTGAAGAACTACATGTCGGCTAAAAATGTAAACGAACTGGCCCAGATGTGCCGCTACGACTGTGTAAGGACCTTCACCCGCCATTTCAAGAAAAGTTTCGGCGAAACTCCCTATCAGTGGATGCTCGACCGAAAAATGGAGGAGATTCAATCGTTGGTGCTGAACTCTGACATGACGATCACTGAAATCTCCAAGATGTACGAATTTAAAAATGTATCGCATTTAGTGAATGCCTACAGCAAACGTTTTGGTGTCTCACCACACAAAAGCAGGTTATTGAGCGCTATCTGACTCAATCCCATTTTACAGACAAATTTGTCAGCACAATCTTCATGGAAAAATTACGCTAATCGGTGTTGGTGAACACAAGAAAGCGCCCCCGCAAGGAGGCGCTTTCTACATTCTTATTGTCGCTTTATCGTTTCCCGTTCTTATATCCATCGCACATAAGCAAAGTCCATCCTGTGAGGCAGATCGGGATTGCTGGGGTACACACGCAGGCCGTACTGATGGTTGCCGGGATCGTTCAGCGCCTTGCGGGTTTCGAAATAAAGCAGCGACCCTTCGGTTTTTACCAGATCGAACAGGTATGATTCTACAAATTGTGGCTTTTGACTCATCGCGTCGAGGTCTACCACCACACATTCTACAGCAAGATCACACTGCATGTCCTTCCGGTCGATCACTACCTGCCCGTAGATTTCTTTGTTGGTGCCATCGTAATCCATCTTCTGATTGGGATTGAATTCCAGCTTCACCACTTCAAACTTGTCCCACTTGGAGGCTGTGTCTTCTTTCCACTTCACAATTTCTTTCGCTTTCGCATAATTGTTTTCGTTAAGCAGGGACGAACGCTTTGCCAGCTTGTTGTAGAAAAGATGATAATAATCGTCCATCATTCGCTTGGTAGTGAAGTGAGGGGCAATCTCCGCCATCGACTTCTTGATATATTGTACCCACTCAACAGAGTAGCCGTTGCTGTTGTGTGCATAGTAGAGAGGTATAATCTCGTTCTCCAGCATCGAATAGATGGTAGAGGCATCCAGTTCATCCTGAAATACCTGGTTATCGTACGTCTTTTTGTCCGTCAGAGCCCATCCGGCCCCCTCTTTATAACCCTCGTACCACCACCCGTCGAGCACGGAGAGGTTCAACACTCCGTTCATCTCGGCCTTTTCGCCCGAGGTGCCCGATGCCTCCTGGGCGCGGGTAGGTGTGTTGAGCCAGATATCAACACCGGAAACAAGCCGCTTGCCTAGACGCATGTCGTAGTTCTCCAGGAAGATGATCTTCCCAAGAAACTCGGGACGACGAGAGATTTCCACAATCTGTTTGATCAGCCCCTGGCCGCCACCATCGGCGGGATGTGCTTTCCCGGCAAAGATGAATTGAACCGGACGCTTCGGGTTGTTCACGATTCTGGACAAACGGTCCAAATCGGTAAACAGCAGATGTGCCCGCTTATAGGTGGCAAATCTTCGGGAAAATCCTATTAGCAAGGCGTTTGGATTCACTTCTTCCAGCATGGTCATGATGCGCGATGGGTCGGCCTGGTTCTTCAACCAACCCTCTTTAAACTCTACCTGGATGTAATCGACCAGCTTCTTCTTCAGATGCATGCGAAGCGCCCACAGCTCATCGTCGCCCACGTTGTAAATGTTTTTCCAGATGTCGGGATTCGACTGGTCATTGTAGAAATTATCCCCAAAGTATTTTTCGTATAGCGCCTTCACCGAAGAGGTGGCCCAGCTGGGCAAGTGTACGCCGTTGGTGACATAGCCCACGTGCAGCTCTTCGGGGAGATAGCCTTTCCATACCGGCTGAAACATCTTCTGGGAAACACTGCCGTGCAGCTTGCTCACGCCATTCGTCTCCTGAGCAGTATTGAGTGCAAATACGCTCATCGAGAACTTCTCATTAGTGCCCGGGTTGGCACGTCCCATATCCATAAACTGCTGCCATGGTATGCCCATTCGCTGCACAATGGGGGTCATGTATTTTGCGATCAGTGGCTCATCGAAGTAATCATGCCCCGCAGGTACGGGGGTGTGCACGGTGTAGAGCGATGATGCGCGTACAAGCTCCAGCGCTACCTGAAAGGAGAGGTTTTCTTCCCGCACATAGTCGCGCAGACGCTGTACGTTGATGAAAGCTGCGTGCCCTTCATTCATATGATACACATCTTTTTTGATACCCAGTTTTTTCAGCAGCAATATCCCGCCAACTCCCAGCAGATATTCCTGCTTCATGCGGTTTTCCCAGTCACCACCGTAAAGCTGGTGGGTGATGGAACGGTCGTACTCGCTGTTCTTTTCAATATCGGTATCCATCAGGTAGAGATTGATGCGCCCCACAGCTACCTTCCATATGTTGGAATAAATTGGCCGGTCGTGAAAGGGCACCTCCAGAATCATGGGAGTGCCATCGGCGTTCATCACCTGGGTGATGGGCAGGTCTCCGAAATTTTGTGCTTCGTAATTGGCTATTTGCTGGCCCTCCACCGAAAGCGTTTGATGGAAGTAGCCATAGCGGTAAAGAAAACCTATCGCCGTCATGTCCACGTTGCTGTCGCTCGCCTCCTTCAGGTAGTCGCCGGCAAGTATGCCCAGGCCACCGGAGTAGATCTTTAATACATGCGTGAGCCCGTATTCCATGCTGAAATAGGCTACACTGGGCCGCTTCGTGTTGTGCGGCTCATTCATATATTGTTTGAATTTATCGTACACTCGGCGGATGCGTTGCATGAGCTCCTCATTTTTCACCATGTTCTCTGTGATGTCTGAGTTCAGGTTCTGTAGCATCACCACCGGGTTTTTTTCGCTCTTTTCCCACTCCACAGGATCCAGATTCTCGAAGATGGCTTTTGCCTCTTCATTCCACACCCACCATAAATTGTGGGTTATTTCCTCCAGAGGACGCAACGGCGCAGGCAACTCTGCATGTACATGTATATCTTTCCAGACTGGCGTATTGGAATAACTCGATTTAATAATCATTGTTGTGCTGTTTAATTTTTTTAGTTCTGATATCGATAACGCATAAATCAATAGACTGTTACAATGGTGTTGAGAAACAGAATATTACGTTACGCCGACAAATATAACATTTTTAATCCGCTTTAAGTTTATGTTGTTTCGATAATCTGATGAAAGAATTATGCAAAGCTTTGCCATAGGCTTCCTGGTAGTATTCAATGAAATGAGACCAGTCGGCCTGATCCGATAACCTGCCGGCTGCCTGTTTCAGCATCTTTATCTGCTCAATGCTCTTCAGCGAGAAATCGTAGATGATGGATGCGATCTCTTCGGCCACCTCTGCGTGATTATAATCGTCACGGTGAATCACTTCAATTCCGTCGTCCAACCCTTTGTGTTCACCTTGCCTTTTTGCCCAGACACCAAAGCCCGAAAGCGAGGTGGTGATGGTGGGGATGGAAAAGGCTACGCTCTCGTGGGGAGTATATCCCCAAGGTTCATAGTAAGAGGGGAAAACAGAAAGATCGAGACCAATCAGCAGATCGTAATAGGAGAGGTTGAAGATTCCGTCATCGCCGTTTAGGTATGAGGGTACAAAGATAATCTTTACACTGTTTCCTTTCGTATTGCTGAAACCATAATGACGAAGCTGATTCATAACTGCATCGTGCTGAGGATCGACAAGATTGTGCGTAACAAAAGGAGAGCCCGCCGGTGAATCATGCTCTGTAGGCGAACCATTTTTAGACAGGAGGGCCTGAAGATCTTTCCGTGGTCCGCTGATCCAGCCGGGAACCATGATGAACGCGACGATATCTTTGGTCAGCTGCGGCATTGTGCGCAGAAGGTTCATGGCTTCGATGAACACATCAATTCCCTTGTTTTTGAATTCATAACGGCCGCTGATGCCTATCAGCAACGCATCGTGATGTACGGCATAGCCGAGTGTTTTTTCGGCTACATTCAACAACACTTTCCGGGCATTTTTTCGAGCCTGGATGTACTCGTTTCCTTTCGGAATGAAGTCTTTTTCAAACCCGTTCGGAGTGACAACCTCGGGTTGACGCTGCAGAAACTGGGCACACTCGCGGGCGGTGATTTCACTCACGGTGGTGAAGCAGTCAACGTTCCGGGCAGCCTCTTTCTCAATGGAATGCTTGGCTACCATATTTAGCTGACGCGCCATCTGATCGCCGTTGTATTCTTTCAAATGGTTATACAAAGGCAGGTTGTTGCCGGCAATAGATCGTCCGATAGAGGTGGCATGAGTGGTAAACATCGTGGCTATTTTAGGCACATACTTTTTGATGTAGAGTGCCCCGGCACCCAGCATCCACTCATTGAAGTGGGCAATAACATTGTCCGACTCCAGGTGATGGAAACGGTAAAAACTCTCAATCAGCAGGCCGGTGGCATAGGCGAACATGGTTGAATTGAAATAATCACCGTAGGCAAAGATGGAATCTACTTCATAGTCGGTCCACATCTTTGCATAGATCTCATTTTGTCTCTCCAGAAACTGCTCAAACTTTACCAGAAAAACAATGGGCTCCCCGGGTACATTCCACCTGCCGGCACGAATTTCAAGATGCTGGGTCTCCAGTGCGTAATCACACCACGATGAATAGAGGCTTCGGTCTTCCGTAAACCAGGGACTCTCTCTCTCCTTCCATATGTCGGGGCCAATAAAAAAAATCCGGTCTTTGTATAGCTGTTGAAGTGAACGGGCGCGCGTAGACAAAACGGTATAAATACCGCCTACTTTATTGCATACTTCCCAGCTGGTTTCGAAGATATAGCGGGGGATATGCCTGGAATCTATTTCCATAAATATCTTTTTTCTTGTCTCAAACGGTACAAAGGTAATAAAAAAATGAGTTACCTTTGTACTTTCATCTGAATGGTTGAAACATTAGACATTACACAATTGCAGCAGCGGGTGGAGAAGCACCCCAATATGACAGCGGCAGGCTCTTTACTGAAAAACGTGCATGTTTTATCGGTAGCCGGTTTGCACGGATCGTCGCGTGCCATGTTTTCTGTCGGTTTGTTTCGCAAGTTTCCCCGCATCTATCTCTACATCCTGAATGATGCGGAAACGGCCGGTTATTTCTATCACGACATCACCCAGATTATGGGCTCGCGCGAAGTGCTGTTTTTTCCATCGGCCTACAAACGGGCGTCGAAATATGGACAGCTTGACGCGGCCAACGAAGTGCTTCGCACAGAAACATTGAGTAAACTGCAAAGCGAGGATACGCCGTTGATTATTGTGAGTTATCCCGATGCGCTGGCGGAAAAAACCGTCTCGGGAGAACAGTTGAAAGAGAATACTCTGAAGGTGACGGTGGGCGAGATGCTGGACTCATCGTTTGTGAGCGAGGTGCTCGAGAGTTATGGCTTTCAATACGTGGACTATGTGTATGAGCCGGGGCAGTATGCCGCGAGAGGAAGTATCCTCGATGTGTTTTCCTTCTCCGCAGAATATCCGTACCGGATCGACTTCTTTGGCGATGAGGTGGAAACCATCCGCAATTTTGACCTGGAAACGCAGCTCTCAAAGGAACAATTCAACGACATCCGTATTGTTCCCGCGTTTGAGCGAAGCGGCATGAAGCAGGCATCACTCTTCGACTCACTTCCTCCCTCCGCAATCATCGGCATGGAAGATTCACGCTGGATAACCAGCCGGGTGGAGTCACTCAACGAAGACGAACTACACATAGACCCGAAGGATGTGGAGTTCGTAAAAGCAGACCTCCTTTCGAAAGACGATTTCATGCGGGCTGTCAAGCTATTTAAACAGGTCCGATTCGATGCCAAAATGCTGGACACGCCCGATGCGGTCATTGATTTTCGTACTTCCATGCAGCCGCTCTACCACAAAAACTTCGACATGCTGAGCGAATCGCTTCACCGTTTTGAGGAGGACGGCTATTCAATCTATATCCTCAGCGACAGCGAAAAACAACAAAAACGACTTTTCCATATCTTTGAAGATCGCAACGATCCGATCGACTTCACGCCCGTAAACAAAACGTTGCACGAGGGGTTCTCCGACGAGACATTAAAAATATGTTGCTTTACCGACCACCAGATATTCGACCGCTTCCATAAATACAGCCTGAAGTCCGACAGGGCCCGCTCGGGAAAGATAGCGTTAACCCTCAAGGAGCTGAATCAGCTGCAACCGGGCGACTTTGTGGTGCACATGGATCACGGTATCGGTAAGTTCGCGGGGCTGGTGCGCCTGCGCATTGGCGACAAGGTACAGGAGGTGATCAAGCTTACCTACCTGAACAACGATGCCGTGTTTGTATCGATTCACGCTTTACACAAAGTGTCGAAGTACAAAGGTAAGGAGGGGGAGTCGCCCCAATTGAATAAACTGGGGTCCGGAGCATGGGAAAAGGTGAAGGAGCGAACAAAGTCGAAGATAAAGGATATTGCCCGCGATCTGATTAAATTGTATGCCCAGCGCCAGCAGGAAAAAGGATTTGCCTTCTCAAGGGATACCTATCTGCAGACGGAACTGGAGGCCTCATTCATGTACGAAGATACCCCCGACCAGATAAAAGCTACGCGCGATGTGAAGGCCGACATGCAGAGCGAGCAGCCAATGGACAGGCTGATCTGTGGCGACGTGGGCTTCGGCAAGACGGAGATCGCTGTCCGTGCGGCATTCAAGGCTGCAATCGACGGCAAGCAGACGGCAGTGCTGGTACCCACTACGGTGCTGGCTACCCAGCATTACCATACGTTCAGCGACCGGCTGGTCAATTTTCCTGTGAAGGTGGACTATCTGAGCCGTGCGCGTACATCAAAAGAACAAAAGGAGATTCTCAACCGCCTGAAAGAGGGTGAAATTGATATCCTGATCGGAACACACCGACTGGTGGGCAAGGATGTGGAGTTCAAAGATCTGGGACTGCTCATCATCGACGAGGAGCAAAAATTCGGTGTCTCCGTGAAGGAAAAGCTGAAACAGCTGAAGGTAAACGTGGATACGCTCACCATGACGGCAACTCCCATCCCGCGTACATTGCAGTTCTCGCTGATGGGGTCGCGGGATCTCTCTACTATTGGCACCCCGCCCCCTAACCGTTATCCGGTGCAGACGGAGGTACATACCTTTGATATGGAGATCATCCGCGATGCGGTAAACTTTGAGATAAGCCGCAACGGACAGGTCTTTATCGTGAACAACCGTATTCAGAATATTTATGAGCTGGAGGCATTGATAAAGCGGGAGATCCCCGGCATACGCATTGCTGTGGGCCATGGTCAGATGGATCCGAAAAAACTGGAGAGCGTGATTGCAGACTTTATGAATCATGAGCAGGATCTGCTGATTGCCACCACCATCATCGAGTCGGGGATTGATATGCCCAACGTCAATACCATCATCGTCATTGATGCACAGAACTTTGGATTGAGCGACCTGCATCA
>DHSP01000061.1:94697-104970 GCA_002408485.1 Proteiniphilum sp. UBA5283
GGCATTCATATTGCCATGCAGGATCTCGATATCCGTGGGGCTGGTAATCTGCTGGGCGCGGAACAGAGCGGGTTTATTGCCGACCTGGGCTACGAAACATACCGGAAGATCCTTACGGAAGCGGTGCAAGAGCTGCGGAAGGATGAATTTGCCGACCTCTACAAAGAGCAGGAAAAGGCGGAAGAGCAGGATTTTGTGAGCGATGTGCTGGTGGAAAGCGACCTGGAGCTGATGTTCCCGGTGATGTATATCCCCAACGACGCAGAACGTGTGGGTATCTACCGCGAACTGGATAACATGGAGACGGAGACCGAGATCATGGAATTCACGAGACGGCTGGAAGACCGCTTCGGAAAGATACCCCACCAGGGTAGGGAACTAATTCGCATCGTGCGGCTGCGTCGTCTGGCCAAAACGTTGGGAATTGAAAAGATCATGCTGAAGAACAGTCAGATGACCCTGAACCTGATTGCTGATCCGAAATCGGCCTATTATCAATCATCCTCTTTTGATAAGCTGCTCTTCTTTGTGCAGCAGCATGCACGCCAGTGTCAACTGCGGGAGACGGGGAAGAAACGTTCCGTGGTAATCCGCCATATCAATTCTGTGGAAACTGCCGTGGCCGTACTGGAGGAGATGCTCCAGGCGTCAACTGTTTCGAATTAAATCACAAAATCAAAGGGTCCGCTGAAATCTTTGCCGGATCTGATCTTTACATCCACGGTGTTGGTTACCAGGGAGTATGGGATTACGCTCCTTGTGAGCCATGCCCCGCCCCCAATGGTGGAGTCGTGACCGATGACCGTGGCCCCGCCCAGAATGGTGGCATTGGCATAGATGACCACGTTGTCCTCCACGGTGGGGTGACGCTTCACATCCGACAGTTTCTTCTCCACATAGAGTGCTCCGAGCGTGACGCCCTGATATATCTTCACGTTGTCGCCTATTTCCGTTGTTTCTCCAATGACGATGCCTGTACCATGATCCATGAAGAAGTTCTTGCCTATCTTGGCAGCCGGATGGATGTCGATGCCGACCTTCGAATGGGCATATTCTGAAAAAAGACGCGAGATAAGCGGAAGCCCGAGCTGATGAAGCTCATGGGCGATACGGTGAACACAGAGTGCGAAAAAACCGGGGTAGGTGATAATCACCTCTTCCAGAGTCTTGGCGGCGGGATCGAACCTGAGGTAGCACGCAGCATCCTTGTATAAACGTTGCTGAAGCGCCGGGAGCTTTTGAAAAAAAGCTTCTGTTTTTTTGTCGGCAGCCTCCGGGTTGTGGAGCCTGGCTATGTTTGCGTGAAGCTTTTCGGCCGCCTCCCGCAGTCCGTCCTGCACATCCCGGGAGTCCGGACAATCACAGATGGGAAACATGAGCGAGACCAGGGTCTCAATCACTTTCTCCAGTTCGCACTTGTCGATGGGTATGTCGATGGACTGGGGCGTAAACTGTGCTATCAGTTCGTATGTTTTGTCTGTCATATTGAATATTTCAAAAAACGATTACTCACTAAGTTAAAGGTAGAAGACGCGCAACCAACTCGTCGCCCAACGCCTTCTTGTCTTCAATGTGTTTGAGGGTGGCCATGACGAACGGATTCTTGTCGAAAGCACCCCGTACATATTCAAAATCCATTGCCCGGTCCTGGATGTTGCCGTCCGCACCAAATCCTGTTTTGAAAGAGAGAGAAAACTCCTTCTTGGCATCGCAATAAATCATCTCATCAAGGTTTACCACACTCTCTTTCCATTTCTCCACAATGCCGATCACGTCTGCTGCCGTTATCTCGTCGGCCTTCAGTTTATAAAACGATTGAATCTTATCCCATGCCCATGTCCATTCATTCTGGTAATAGTCCTGATGCAGTTTCTGGAAGATATGATTGATATCCTTCAGTTTTGTAATCTCGCCTGCTTCAATTTTATTCAACAGGTCGTCAATTTCCGATTTGGGGGCAATCAGCCCCGACATATCGACCCATTCTCCCAACCCGGGCCTGTCGCCTGGATCGAGTTGTTGCCTGATCTCCTGGTTGCTTTTGAAGCGAGTACCTTCCAGCCTTTTAATGATTGAGTTGCCCAGAAACTTGTGGATGATAATTTCGTACAGACTGAGGCCTTTGCGTAGCGCTGAATTGGTGATGATACAGCTCTGGAATGTATACAATTCTGATGCCTCACCCGCTGTTGCCTGCAGGTTATTCAGAATCTCCAGGCCGGCAAATACCTTCTGAATGGTGTAGGGACTGAGCAGATTAAAATTAATGCAATCGAGCCGGTTGGGATCTTTCCGCCTGTCTCGTTCCGGCCATTTTTTGGCGTCGCGTATGGTACCCACACTCCGTAAATTAACTCCCGGAGCAATATATGTGCCGTTGTCTTTTTCAATGAGGTACGAGAATGGCAGGTTGGATGTGTCGGCATGTTGTGAGTGACGCCCCAAAATCAGCGAGAAAGCGCCTACCTTGGCCGGCCATAAAACGTATGAATTACTGGTCGTTTTAGCGCCTCTCTCAATGATGCCCTGGTGGATAGGTCCAAGCTTGTACATGTGATTGCTCTGGTTGGATCCCGAGCCGGCATTCATAAAGGAGAACATTCCGGCAATAAGCAGGGTGGACTTATGATGGGTCACCGTATAAGGACCCGCAAAGAGGGCACATGCTTCGCCGTTTTCCCCTTGGCAGTTGCTGAAAAAGAGTGAGTCGGAGGCGGAGTAGCCATGATTGATCAGACAGGCTTGTCCCACAAAGCAACGTGTGATAAAGGAACCACCGTCGATCCTCGATCCGGAGGAGACGATAAAATCTTCCGCAATCACGTTGCGGCCGATGTATACCGGATCGTGCACATTGCTGTTGATGCTCCCGTTTTTCAGCTTCATTGCTCCGGTGATCTTGGTGTGGGACCCGATGCGTACATTCTTGATGTAGCCTACATTGACGATCTTACAATGAGGGCCGATAGTTCCCCGGTCAGAGGCATGCTTGTCGCAGTAAAAGTCGATGATGGACTTCATCCGTTCAATTAGTTGGGAACGATGACGGTACAGCGAGTAGATATAGGCAAAATGAGCCGACAGCTTGTCGTTGATATGCACCTCGCGTCCGCCTGTTTCGTTTAGCACATTCACCTGTACTCCGTTGCCGAAAGTGGTTGGGCCGTCTACCAGGATCACATCCACATTCTGAATGAAGCAATAGGAGCCGATGGTGTAGTTTGCTATGTAGTTTTGCACGTTCTCAATGACTACATTGTCCCCAATGCTGCAATTATGAATGACAGCATTGTTGATTCCCGCATGTTTTTTCAAACCTCCGGCAAGTTCAAATTGAGTATCAAAGTTGCCGAGCGATATTTTTCCGGAGAATTGTGCATTCCTGACAAAACGAGGATCGAACCCCTCCTTCACGGTAACCTGATCCCAGTCGGGACAACTGCATCCGTTTTTCTCCAGCTGATCAATTTCGTCTTGTGTTAAGTTTCTGTATTGCTGCATACGAGATAGTTTTTATATGTTGTTCCACGAACTCCCACCATCATTTATCTATACGAGAAGATGGCGCTTTAAGGAAAAACGAGGTTCCTTGAAGGGAACCCCGTTCTTTTACATTATTTCTGTTCCTTAAGAGCAGCATAAATAAGGCCTTCCAACTCTTCGGCCAACTCAGGATTGTCTCTGACAGCAATCTTGGCTGCATCGCGCCCCTGTCCCAGCCTGGTTTCATTATAGCTGTACCAGGAGCCGCTTTTCTTGATGATATTCAATTCAGCCCCCATGTCGATGATTTCTCCTGTACGTGAGATGCCTTCACCGTACATGATATCGAACTCGGCTTTGCGGAACGGCGGGGCGACTTTGTTTTTCACAACCCTCACGCGGGTGGGCTTACCGATCTGTTCTTCTCCCTCTTTGATGGGAGAGCCATTGCCCCGGATGTCGAGACGTACAGATGCGTAAAACTTCAGCGCGTTACCACCGGTGGTGGTCTCCGGGTTTCCAAACATGACGCCGATCTTTTCCCGCAGCTGGTTAATGAAAATGCACGTGGTGTTGGTCTTGCTGATGGCAGAAGTGAGTTTTCGGAGTGCCTGGGACATAAGACGTGCCTGCAGACCCACGTTGGAGTCTCCCATATCTCCTTCGATCTCTTTCTTGGGAGTGAGGGCCGCCACCGAGTCGATGACGATGATGTCGACGGCCGATGAGCGGATCAGCTGCTCTGCAATCTCCAGCGCTTCTTCACCACTACTGGGTTGCGAGATCAGTAGCTCGTCGGTGTTGACGCCCAGCTTGTCGGCATAAAAACGGTCAAAAGCATGCTCCGCATCAATAAATGCGGCTACACCTCCCGCTTTCTGTGCTTCGGCGATGGCATGAATGGCGAGGGTGGTTTTACCCGACGATTCGGGGCCGTAGATTTCGATGACACGCCCGCGAGGATAGCCTCCCACGCCCAGTGCCACATTCAGCCCGAGGGAACCGGAGGAAATGACCGGAATTTCTTCCACCTTCTCATCTCCCATTTTCATGATAGACCCTTTGCCGTAAGTCTTTTCAATTTTGTCCATCGCTGCCCGTAGCGCCTTCATTTTTTCACTGTTCTTGTTCTCTTTTACTTCTTCCATAATGTTGTGTTTCTTTCTTTTTTCATTTAATCCCCAAAATCTGACCAACATGGTCTCTGGTGTTCACGTCCTTTTCTTCAGGCTGGCGATCATGCCATCTTAGGTTATTTTATCGCCAATATGTAATGCCACTGATTTTTATCCGTTGGAGATTGATACTTCAAAGATAGTAAAAAACCAAAAATTCCGATACTGTTTCAGAAAAAAGTGACGTGTTGCCTCTATGCCAGTTTGTACACCCCTCCGGGGAGGGAGGTGACCACATTTTTTATTTCCAACTCCAGCAGTGTCATAAACAATGCCGTCACCGGCATGTTGAGCTCTATGGCGAGGGCGTTTACCTGCATGGCTCCCCCTTTAAGGAGCACCTGGTAAACTTCCTCTTCGTTCTCTGACAATTCCACAAACAGATCTCTTTGTTTCGGAAAATTGTTTTTCTTTTCTTCCTCCCATCCCATGTGGGTCATCAGATCGTCCACGCTCTGCAAGAGCAAGGCATTGTTGCTGGAAATTAACCGGTTGCATCCTGATGACATCTTGTCGTGAATGCGTCCCGGCACGGCAAAAACTTCCCGGAAGTATGAGTTGCCCAGGTCGGCCGTAGTGAGTGATCCTCCCTTTTCGCCCGATTCAACTACCACCACCGCATCCGACATGCCGGCCACGATGCGGTTTCGTTTTACAAAATTATGCCGGTCGGGGTTGGTGCCACTGGGAAACTCGGTGAGCAGCGCTCCTGTCTCCAGCATATCGATCGCCGTCTGCCGGTGCATGGCGGGGTAGATCCTGTCCAACCCGTGCGCCAGTATGGCGACGGTTGATAATCCGTTTTGTAGCGATGCCCGGTGAGCGTGGATATCGATACCGTATGCCAGGCCACTGACGATTTGAACTTCGGGGATACGCTCTGCCAGATCGCGGACGAACTCGCGACAGAACTCCTGGCCATATCTTGTTTCAGTGCGCGTGCCAACAATGCTGATCACTTTTTGCCGGTTGAAGTTGACTTGACCCTTGGCATACAGCAATATCGGGGCATCGATGCATTGTGTGAGTCGTTGCGGATAGTCGGGGTTGGTGTAAAACAGAATCCGGAGGTTGTTTTTTACGACAAATTCCAACTCTTTCTCTGCCCGCCGCAGTACTTCGGGATCGCGAATCTCCTGTATCAGCCTTCTGGAAATCCGGGGGATGGACTTCAGCTTGCGGACCTCTTCCCTGAAAATATCCTCCTCATCGCCAACTACCTCCATCAGGTTGCGGGCGTGCATCACTCCCACGCCCTTTATTTGCGTGAGGGCTATCTGGTATAAAGATTTGTCTGACATAAGCTTTTCGGTTGTCAGTCGTTAATTGTCGGTTAACGGCTACTGGTAGTAGGCCGACAGCGCATTGTCAGAGTTCGGTTACCGGATGTATTCTTTAAATGCTTCGTCAAAAACGTCCGGTTTCGACAATTTGCCGTTCACCAGGTTTACCACCTCTATCTTTGCTTTGGCACAGGTGGCGTTGTCCGATAGCCGGATAATTTCCTGGTGGAAAATGTATTTTACGTTCACTCTTTCAATGTGAGTGACGGTGCACAAAAATGTATCCATCCCTATCAGGGGTACCTTGTACCGGATCTCCACCTTTGATACTACCGCATCAATGCCCTGTAGATGGAGCTGGTGAAAATTCAATCCCACCTTCTCCAGAAATTCGTGGCGTGTGACTTCGAAATAGTGCTGATAATTGGCATTGTTCACATGGCCCTGTGTATCGCACTCATAGTCGCGCACCTTCATTGTGTGCACAAAAACCGGGTCCGCCACTTTATTGAGTTTTCCTTGTTTTAATCCATTCTCTGGCATTTGCAAACGCTTCCATCCAGGGGGTTACCTCATGTTTGCGGTAGGCAAACGGGTAGTATGCATTTTGCCAGGGGAAGATGGTGCGCTCCAGGTGGGGCATCATGGCCAGGTGGCGCCCATTGTCTGAACAAACGGCTGCAGTGGCATAGTCTGATCCGTTGGGATTACCGGGATAGGTGTCGTATACGTATTTGGCAGAAATGTTGTAAGTGGATGCTTCCTCCGGCAGCACAAACCGGCCTTCGCCATGTGCGACCCAGATACCCAGTTTGGTGCCTTCGAGCGACCGGAACATTACTGATTCGTTTTTCGGAATTTCCACACTCACGAATGTAGACTCAAACTTATGCGACAGGTTATGGGCCATCTTGGGGTGCTTGTCGCCCATTTCAGGGAAAATAAGACCCAGCTCCATCAACAGTTGACAGCCGTTGCAGATGCCAAGGCTCAGCGTATCTTCACGGGTGAAAAAGTTTTCGAGTGCTGTTCTCGCTTTTTCGTTATACCGGAATCCACCGGCCCATCCTTTGGCAGAGCCGAGCACGTCGGAGTTGGAGAACCCGCCGCAGAAGACGGCAAACTGAACATCCTCCAGCGTTTCGCGTCCCGAGGTGAGGTCTGTCATATGCACGTCCTTCACATCGAAGCCGGCGAGGTAAAGCGCATAGGCCATCTCCCGTTCGCCGTTTGTGCCTTTCTCACGGATGATGGCAGCGGTGAGGCCCGAACGTTCTTTGCGGTCGGGATTTAATCCCAGGTCCTCCATCTTGCCGGTAAAGGAGGGTTTGATGTCGAACCGGAGCGGTTGTTGCTTGTAGTTGGCAAAACGATCAGCGGCACATGTTTCCCCACTTTGTCTCCTGTCAAGAAGGTAGGATGTGTTGTACCACACATCGCGCAGGTGGTCTATATCAAATTCCTGACGGAACTCCTCTTTCGCGACGATCAGCTTCCGCTCTTCGATGGGGCGTGCCACGATGGCAAAGCCCACTCCGTAGTCGTCCAGTATTTTTTCCACCAGACGGTGATGTTTTACCTGGATGAGTACTCCCGGATTCTCAGAGAACAGAATCTTGATCAGGTCGGTATGCCGGATCTTGTCGAGACGTGCTTCCAGCCCGCCCTGCGGATTGGCAAAGCACATTTCCAGCATGGCGGTGATCATTCCACCGGCGGAGATATCGTGTCCGGCAAGAATGAGACCACGCTCGGTGAGCTCCTGAACGGCAGCAAATGCATTCTTGAAATATTCGGTGTCGCTCACGGTAGGTGCTTCGTCACCTACCGTGCTTAAGGTCTGTGCGAAAGCCGATCCTCCCAGTTTAAAGGGTTCGAAGGAGAAGTCGATATAGTAAAGATAGGTACCTCTTATGTAAGCCAGTACGGGTGAGACAATTCTGCGGATATTTTTCACTTCGGCTGCTGCAGAGATGATGACTGTGCCGGGGGAGAAAACCTTGTCGTCGCCGTATTTCTGGGTCATCGAGAGCGAATCTTTGCCGGTAGGAATGTTGATGCCCAGGTCGCCGGCGAATTCGGAGCATGCTTCTACAGCCTTGTACAGGCGGGCATCTTCTCCCGGGTTGCGGCAGGGCCACATCCAGTTGGCGCTGAGAGAGACTCCCTGTAGCCCATGGGTAAGCGGTGCAAAGACAATATTGGTCAGTGCCTCGGCTATCGCCACTACCGAGCCGGCGGCCGGATCAATCATCGCTACCTGCGGTGCATGACCGAGAGAGGTAGCCATGCCGGTATATCCTTTGTAATCGAGTGCGATGGCGCCGCAGTCGCTCAGCGGTAGTTGGATCTCTCCCTGGCACTGCTGCCGGGCGATCCTGCCGGTTACCGAGCGGTCCACTTTGTTGGTGAGCCAGTCCTTGCAGGCTACCGCCTCCAGCTTCAGGACGTTCTCGATAAATGTGCCAAGCTGTTCGGGGGTATATGCCGGAGCTTCGTATGTTTCTTCCGTGGTGCTGTCTTCCATAATGGTGACAGGGGGTTTGCCGAAGAAATCGTCCAGCTCCATGTCGATGGGGTTGATGTTGCCGGTCCCACGGAAAGTAAATTTCATGTCGCCGGTGGTCTCTCCCACAACGTACATGGGTGCCCGCTCGCGTGAGGCAATCCGGGCAATTCTTTCAATATCTTTTTGTTCCACAAGCAGTCCCATGCGTTCCTGGCTTTCGTTGCCAATGATCTCCTTCGCGGAGAGTGTCTTGTCGCCCACCGGCAGCTTGTCGATGTCGATCACCCCGCCGGTCTGTTCTACCAGCTCGGAGAGGCAGTTGAGGTGTCCCCCCGCACCATGGTCGTGAATGGAGACGATGGGGCTCTCGTCCGACTCGGCCAGCGAACGGATCACGTTGGCCACCCGCTTTTGCATCTCGGGGTTGGCGCGCTGTACTGCATTCAGCTCTATACCGGAAGAATATTCACCGGTGTTGACCGACGAGACGGCGCCACCGCCCATGCCGATGCGGTAGTTGTCGCCGCCCAGCACCACCACTTTCTCTCCCTTTTGCGGATTGCCTTTCTTCGCGTCGCGCTTGTTGGCATACCCAACGCCTCCCGCAAGCATGATCACCTTGTCGTAACCGAACTTTTTGTAGTTCTCTTCGTGTTCAAAAGTGAGCACAGAGCCGCAGATGAGCGGCTGACCGAATTTGTTGCCAAAGTCGGATGCTCCGTTGGATGCTTTGATCAGGATCTGTTCCGGTGTCTGGTAGAGCCATTTGCGAGGAGAAACAGCCTGTTCCCACTCGCGGCCTTCTTCCAGTCGTGGATAGGAGGTCATGTAAACGGCTGTCCCTGCCACGGGAAGGGAGCCCTTCCCGCCGGCGAGCCGGTCGCGAATCTCTCCCCCGGTGCCGGTGGAGGCTCCGTTAAAAGGTTCCACTGTGGTGGGGAAGTTATGTGTTTCTGCTTTGAGCGAGAGTACACTCTCCACCTCTTTTGTCTGGAAAAAATCGGGCTTGTCGCCACTGCCCGGGGCAAACTGCTCAATCATCGGGCCCTGTACGAAAGCCACGTTATCTTTGTAGGCCGAGATGAGGTTGTTCGGGTTGACCTGGGAGGTGCGTTTTATTAATTGAAAAAGAGAGAGTTCCTTCTCTTCTCCGTCGATAATGAATTTCCCGTTGAATATCTTGTGGCGGCAGTGCTCCGAGTTGACCTGTGAGAAGCCAAACACTTCGCTGTCGGTCAGCTTTCGCCCCATCTTTTTGCTTACGCCGTTCAGATAGTCGATCTCATCTTCACTCAGTGCCAGTCCCTCTGTGTTGTTGTATGCTGCAATATCGTCGATGTGGAGAATCTCTTCCGGTTGCTTGTCGATGGTGAAAAGCGTTTGATCAAGCTGCTCATACTTACGTTGCAGCATTGGGTCAAAATCGAAAGGAGCATTCTCCGGCATGGGAATATATTCTTCCATGCGGGTAATACCTTCTATGCCCATATTCTGGGTGATCTCCACCGCACAAGTGCTCCAGGGAGTAATCATCTCCCTGCGGGGGCCAACGAAAGGAGTGTGGACTGCTTCTGCATCAAGCAATGCTGCGTTTCCGAAAAGCCAGGTCAGCTTTTCGACCGTTTGGGTAGAAAAGACCGATTCTGTTTCTACTGCGATTACGCTTTGAGAGGGGGTTCTGAAAAATGAAATCATATTTTCTGTTTTATGTTGCATCAGATTGAAAGAGAATAGATCTCCTTCATTCTGCCCGGGACCGTTTGCTGTAGTTTCGTCCAATCTGAACGATGATACAAAGTTAGTGAACTTTTTCGTTAAGTCAA
>DHSP01000061.1:105177-108388 GCA_002408485.1 Proteiniphilum sp. UBA5283
TTGAACTTTTTCGTTAAGTCAAAATAACAATTCAGCGAGGGGTGTGTCAAACTTGCCGGGACATTGCCGAGCGGAAGTTATTTATTCAAAATGTGCAGAAGAGAAGTTTACTTACACAACAAAACGCATTTTGTCTGTTAAGATTATGAATGTACCTTTGCGGCAAAATAGATTATTGTTTATTTTTCCTGTAAACAGCCATTCATGCTCGAAACAATTGCCAAAGGCTTTCTCATCGGATTACTGGTTTCCTCGCCCATGGGGCCGATCAACATGCTGACTATTCAACGCACGCTTAACCGGGGATGGTGGCACGGCTTTGTCACCGGGTTGGGGTCGGTGTTGTCGGACTTCATCTATGCCGTGATCACGCTGGCAGGGTTGGGCCTTGTGTCCGATTTTCTCGCGGCTCACGAAGGTCAGCTCCAATTGCTGGGGAGCCTGATCCTGATCTTTTTCGGGGTGGGTGTGTTTCGTTCCAACCCGTTGAGAGACTGGCAACCGGATAGGATTTCGGGAGAAACACGTTATGCAAAAGACTTTATCTCGGCATTTTTGCTTACCCTCTCCAATGTTGCAATCATTCTGGTCTTTGTGGGACTATACGCACGCTTTTCGTTTAATCCTTTCCAGGATGGGCCTGCTTCGCTCTTTGCGGGACTGATCTCGTTTGCCGCAGCAGCGTTGTTGTGGTGGTTTCTGCTTACCACTTTTGTTTCCCGTCTGCGAAAACATTTCAACCGCCGGGGCTTAATCCTGCTTAATAGAACCATCGGCATCCTGCTGATGGTCGTGGGAGCCGGGGGTATCCTGCTTTCCGTTTTCCCGGTGTGATTTCCCCGTGACCGGAACAAGGGGGTGTCGGGCGTATGAAGACAGCCACCCGGGGGGACAGAACCAGAATTATCCGTGTTGGCCTATTTCGATCACTTCCAAATCTTTGATGTTGCCCTCCTCCAACACAAAGCGGAGGAGTGTACGGACACGATGAAACCCGTACTTCCCTGCCGCCCCCGGGTTCATATGCAGACATCCCAGCTTTTTATCGTACATCACCTTCAGGATATGCGAATGGCCGGCGATAAACAGCTTGGGGGGATGGGCAAACAATTGTGCACGGATAGACGGATCGTAACGGCCGGGGTAACCGCCGATGTGTGTCATGAGCACCTCCACATTTTCGAGGGTGAAATGTTGCGTTTGCGGGTAGGCGACGCGGGTTTTGTAGTCGTCGATGTTGCCATATACGGCACGAAATGGTTTCAGTGTCTCAAACCTGCCGGCAAGCTCCAGCGAGCCGATATCGCCGGCATGCCATATTTCATCGCAGGGCGATAAATAGGTTTCAAATTTCTCATCCCAGTACCCGTGCGTGTCGGACAACAACCCTATTTTTTTCATCTTTTCTTTTCTGTTTACGGCAAAGGTAATTTATTTTGGGAAAACAAACCTTTTCCATTATCCACCTTGACGGGCAATATTTACCGGCACCATAAACTCGAAGCCTTAAAAAAATTTTTTATTCAAACAAACTTTGTATTTTTGGGGTTTAAAGAGTTCTTAAACCGTAGTCAATGGAAAATAACCAATATACTTACTTCAAACGCGATATAAGCTGGCTATCTTTTAACTACCGGGTACTCCTGGAAGCGAAAGACGAGCGCCTGCCCATCTATGAGCGGATCAAGTTCCTCTCTATTTATTCTTCCAATCTGGAGGAGTTCTACAAGATTCGTGTGTCGGGTTATCATAGTTCTCTGTTAAAAAATATCAAGCGGGACGAATCGATTGAGGAGGCCATGCGGACCATAGTTCAGATCAACAGTGAAGTGACCGCCCAGGAGAAAGAATATTATGCGATATTCAACCAGATGATATTGCCTGAACTCAAGAAGAACAACATTGTCCTCTATCAGTCGGATCAGGTGGAACCCTTTCATCGAGCCTATGTGGAGAAATATTTCAATGAGGAGGTTTTCCCTTATTTGCAGCCGATGATCATTCTGAAGGATGACATTCATTCTTTTATTCAGGATGGGCGCATCTATCAGGTAATCAGTTTACTGCAAAAAAAGAAAAAAAAGGAGGCAGAAGGATTGAAATACACCTATGCCATCATGAAGATTCCCTTCACCAAAATTCCCCGTTTCATAGAACTGCCCTCTTACGGAGGCAATTATTACATCATGTTTATCGACGATGTGATAAAGGCGAACATGCAAAGTGTCTTTCCCGGATATGAGATCGTGGATTGCTTCAGCATCAAGATCTCACGCGATGCAGACTTTTCGCTGGAGGATGAGGATCAGAAGGATATTGCTGAGAAGATCCTCCGTAAGGTGCGCAAACGTAAGATCGGTGCTGTGACGAGGTTTCAGTATGACAAGGATATGCCCGATTATTTCCTGCGCTATCTGTGCGAAACATACGAAATTGAGGAGGAGGAGCTATTGCCCTCGGGTCGCTATTTGAACCTGTCGGACCTGTCAAACCTCCCTAACCCTGTGGGAGATTCGTTAAAACAAAAGCTACCGCAGCCCTTGCGTGTGCCGGAGCTGGAATCGAATACCTCCATCCTGCGAGTGTTGCGAAAGCAGGATGTGCTGTTGCATTTCCCGTACCAGTCGTTTGACTACCTGCTGCGTTTCCTGATGCAGGCAGCGTTCGACCCCAAGGTAATTGAAATAAAGGTGACCCAATACCGGGTGGCCGAGAACTCAGCCGTGATCAACAGTCTTATCAGCGCAGCAAAAAATGGCAAGAAGGTGACTGTCTTCGTTGAGCTGAAGGCCCGCTTCGATGAGGAGAACAACTACCTCTCCTCCGAACTGATGCAGCAGGCCGGGGTAAAGATCATCTACAGTCTGCCGGGACTGAAGGTGCACGCAAAGCTGGCTTATGTGCGCAAGCGCAGCAATGATCCCGATGACCCCCTGAAAGGCTATGCTTACCTGGGCACGGGCAACTTTAACGAGAAAACGGCCCGCATCTATTCGGACAAAGGGCTGCTGACTTCGAACAAGGAGATCATTAAAGATATCGACGAAGTCTTCCGTGTGTTGGAGGGAAAGCCTTACACGCACAATTTCAGACATCTGCTGGTAACACAGTTTAATCTGTTGCCCGCCATCCATCAACTGATTGACCGTGAGGTTGAAAGTGTAAAGAACGGCGGCTTAGGCCATATCATTTTAAAAATGAACAGCCTGGA
>DHSP01000061.1:108596-115573 GCA_002408485.1 Proteiniphilum sp. UBA5283
CTGATCATCCGGGGAATCTGCTGCCTTGTACCCAACCAGCCTTTCAGCAAAAATATCACGGTAACCCGCATTGTAGATGCCTATCTGGAACATGCGCGGGTGTGGTACTTCTTTCATGAAGGAGAAGAAAAAGTATATCTTACTTCTGCCGACTGGATGGAACGCAACCTGCACCGCCGTATCGAGGTGGCCTTTCCTGTCTACTCGGAAAAGCCGAAGCGGCAGATCGTGGATATCCTGAAAATCCAGCTGGAAGATAACCAGAGCGCCGTATGGGTGGATGAACATCTGAATAATGTGTTTAAAAGGGACACGACTTCATCTGATGAAGCACCTGTCCGTGCGCAGCAGGCTATTTACGACTACCTGAAAAAGTCGACCGGGTTGTATTGAAACAGATACTTTATGGATTTGAATCGTCCCGGGAGCAAGTGAACGCCATCTTATGACTGTTATAAGCGCCCAGAATACCGACGTGGTTTGTCACGTTTGAATGAACCTGCGTGGCCTCCACGATTGGAATTCCATTGTTACTGATAGCCTTGTTGGCTGAAATAACGTAGAGGTACAAATCTTTTGACATTTGCGCCACTTCAATTTCATATTCAATGGTTTGGTCGGGATCCGTTTGCACCGGCTCATGAAAAACAAAGTTGAGCCCCAACTCCTTCCCGTTCACAAACAGATCGGTAAAGATATTTTTAATATTACGGTTGCCTTCATCTTCCTCCCATAGAATTCCGGATACGGCATCCCCTCCTCCCACAACTTGTTTGTTGTCGAGGATATCCGATAACTTCAGGTCAAGGGGATAGCTGAACTGCAACATGCCTTGATAATAAGCGTTCCTTCTCCCTTTGATGAAATAGTAATTCTCCTGCTCCGGATTATCGGTCAGAGTCAATTTTATATTCAACTCAATTAGTTTCTCACCTGTGTTTCCACCCGGATAAGAGTTCTCCTTAACCGTTTCGGTAACACTCTTCACGCTGAGATTGACATTTTCCGGCATCATCGTCTTTGCTCCTAACTTCTCAAATCCGGGCGCCTCCACTTCAATCCCTATCTCATCCGACGGCTTGGGTACGTAGCTGCCTTTATACACTCCTTTTCCTTTGTGAGCAAGCTTTTCCATAACTGTGCCATTTACGTAGAGAGTAACAGCGGCATTTTCCACATCGGGTATCGGCGATACCTTCCCGAGTACGAAACGACTTTGAGAAATGTGTGCCGATACCACGGAGTCGGTATTTACCGTGCTGTTTACAACCAGCATCGGATCAGTAACCTCTCCTTTAAACGCAATATCTTTTTCGCACGAGATAAATATACCCAATGATATTGCTAAAAGAACCGCAAACGCGGAAGTATGTTTTTTCTTCATATCTTTTTAAAATTTGATGGTGTAACTTACAGAGGGAATAATTGGAAAAAGAGTAGCCTGCTTGAGTTTGTTAACCGTTTCATATTCGCCGGTTTGCGGATTCTGCCGGCTGTGTGAGTCGGCATATACGAAAAACGGATTCCACCGGTTATATACATTGTATATACTGATATTCCATGTGCGAAGGTTCCCCCGTTTGGTTACCTTGTGAAAATTCACACCCAGATCCATTCGATGGTAACTGTTGTAGCGGAAATTATTTCGCGCCGAAACGTGAGGTATCTCTACGGAGACCGGATAAGGATTGTCCAGGTTGGGATATCCGGCGCCTTTCACCTCATGAAAGGCGAATGTGGCGGCATTTCCCGTGCTGAAGACCCATGAGCCGGACAGATCAATACGCTCGGAAAACTTATGTGTAAGCGTGAGGCTGATGTCGTGACGACGGTCATATTTCGCCGGAAAAGGTTTCCCGTTGTTGAGTTCGTTGCCCGGTTCATCGAAAATCCTATTGGATTTCGACCAGGTGTAACCCACCCATCCGGTGGTGTTTCCAAAAGAACGCTGTGCCAGTAACTCCACACCGTAGGCGGTTCCGCGTCCTGTGCTCACCTTGTCTTCCCAGTTGGTCGATATGCCCATGAAAGAGGCGCCATCCTTATATTCGAGCAGGTTGCCCATGGTCTTGTAATATCCTTCCACCGAGAAATCAGCAATGCCCGCCATGGAGTAAAAGAGGCCGGCGGAATATTGGTGCGAGTTCATGGGTTTTATCCTTTTCGTTACTGGCACCCAAAGGTCGGTAGGCAGGCTCACCAGGCTGTTCGACAACAGGTGGATGTATTGGCTCATGCCGGCATATCCTGCCTTAACCGACAGGTTGTCGGTAAGCAACAGGCGCACCCCTGCCCGCGGTTGTAACGAGGAGTAGTTCTGATTTTGAACGTGAAAAGTTGAAAAGTGCACCCCCAAGTTCACTTTCAACAGGTTGCCAATTGACACATTGTCTTCGATGTAGCTCATCGTCTCGTGTGCATATACGACGGGACTCCCAATGACCGTGTCCACCTTGTTGACTATTTCCGAATCCACAAACTTCATTGAAGTGACGTCGGGCCGGAAGGTATGGTAAGTGTAATTTGTACCAAATTTGATGTCGTGAGCACTGTTTGGTGTGTAGTCGAAATCCATTTTGGCCGTCCAGTCGCGAATACCTGAGTTATAAGTCAAATTCAGTTCGCTTTTCTCTTCCTTCGGCGGCGTTTTGCTTTTGTCTGTTTGCACGTTCTCGGCGCCCAGCCCTAACTTTGAGCGATAGCGCGTAAACGATGCCGTTGTGTTCATAAACAACTTGTTGTTTACAACATGGTTCCATCGCAAGGCAGTCACCACGTTTCCCCATCCCCAGTTGAGGTTGGTGTAGTCCTTGTCTTCAAAGTCCATGTTGTAGGAGACCCTGGTTCGCACTTTCGCGT
Organism: Proteiniphilum sp. UBA5283; assembly: GCA_002408485.1. GTDB lineage: Bacteria > Bacteroidota > Bacteroidia > Bacteroidales > Dysgonomonadaceae > Proteiniphilum. The sequence continues at coordinate 111,456 of DHSP01000061.1, forward strand.
AAAGAGCGTCGTCGCCCAGGTAGGCGCTCAGGTAAAGTTTGTCCCTGTCGGAAAACTTATGTGTGAACTTGGCATTCACATCGTAGAAATAGTACCCGGCGGCAGTGTTTCCGTCGCCTCCTTCCGCTTTAGCCGCGGCTTTTATCAGTGGCTGGGTCAACACGTCGATATAAGTTCTTCGGGCCGATACATTGAACGTGGTTTTTTCCCTGATGATAGGCCCTTCGAGTTGAATTTTAGAGGAGATCAGGCCGATACTTGCCGTCCCGCGTATTTTCTTGTCGTCACCGTCTTTCATCCGTACATCTACCACCGATGACAATCGTCCGCCGAATCGTGCCGGAAAGCTTCCTTTGTATAATGTGACATTTTTCAATGCATCGCTATTGAAAACAGAGAAAAATCCCAGCATGTGATTCACATTGTAAAGCGGCACGCCATCCAGTAAAAGAAGGTTTTCGTCGGGACCGCCGCCGCGTACGTAAAGCCCTGCAGAGCCTTCGGTTCCCGATTGTACACCCGGCAAAAGCTGCAACGCTTTTATCAGATCGTTCTCACCCAGTAGCGTGGGGATATTTTTTATCAGATTAATGGGTACTTCCACCGCACTCATCTGCGAACCCTTCACGCCCATTTCAGATCTCATTCCTACAACGGTAACCTCATCGAGTATATTGTTGAGCTTCAGGGCGATGTTTAAAACAGTGTCTTTATCCAAGACAAAAGTTTTTTCGTCAGTCTCATACCCGATGTAAGAGTAGTTGAGCGAAACCTCGCCCTTGGGTAATGTGAGCGAGTAGTACCCATAATTGTTGGCAGCCGCTCCTTTTGATGTTTTTTTGTCGATCACGGTGGCTGAGATCAATGTCTCGCCATTCGCGGCATCGGTAACATATCCGCTCACGGTGTAGTTCTGGGCGGCCAGTGTGCCGGCTGCCAAGGTGAAAAACAAGAGTAACCTCTTTCTCAGTTTGCACATACTTGGTGGTTTTTTAATAATTATGATAATTGTCATGTGGATTTACAATAAGGACTCGATATGCTCAATATCTCTACAGCGATGAGTCTTAAATAAATTTAATTCAATAGGCATCCATGTTATTTGGTCCGAGCAAGGGTCGTTTGTTGATAAGAACAACAAAAAACCCGTGCCGGAACACCGACACGGGTTTTAAAAAGTTATTTCAAAGCTGTTACTATTCTTCTACTACGGCTTCCTGAAACAGGTTAGAGCGCTTGCTGGCGTTCAGCTTCTCAAAATCCTCGCGTGAACCGACGACCAGTTTGTCGAACTCACGCTGACCGGTACCGGCAGGGATGAGGTGACCGACGATCACGTTCTCCTTGAGTCCTTCCAGTGTGTCTGTTTTGCCGTTGATGGCGGCATCGTTCAACACCTTGGTCGTCTCCTGGAACGAGGCGGCCGACATGAAGCTGGTTGTCTGAAGGGCTGCACGAGTGATACCCTGCAATACCTGGTTCGCGGTAGCCGGCACGGCGTCGCGTGCTTCCACCGGTTTCAGGTCGCGTCGTTTCAGCGAACTGTTTTCGTCGCGCAGCTTGCGTACGGTGACAATCTGTCCCGGTTCAAATACCTGTGAGTCTCCAGCGTCCATGATCACTTTCTTGCCCCAGATGCGGTCGTTCTCTTCCATCATCTCGTGCTTGTCGACCAACTGCTGTTCGAGGAAACGGGTATCACCCGGATCCACCACTTCCACCTTGCGCATCATCTGACGGACAATCACCTCAAAATGCTTGTCGTTGATCTTTACACCCTGCAGGCGGTAAACATCCTGGACTTCATTTACGATGTATTCCTGAACGGCTGTCGGGCCCATGATGGCCAGAATATCGGATGGTGTGGTGACACCGTCTGAGAGTGGCATGCCGGCGCGGATATAGTCGTTCTCCTGTACCAGGATCTGCTTGGACAAGGGAACCATATACTTCTTGATCTCCCCTGTTTTGGAGGTGACGGAAATTTCCTGGTTACCACGTTTGATTTTTCCGAAAGATACTTCTCCGTCGATTTCGGACACTACTGCCGGGTTGGATGGGTTACGAGCTTCAAATAGTTCAGTAACACGCGGAAGACCTCCTGTGATGTCACCCGCTTTCCCAACGGCACGCGGTATCTTCACGAGCGTATCTCCGGCTTTGATGTCATCGTTATCGTTCTTCACAATGTGGGAGCCGAGCGGAAGGGTGTACGTACGCAGGATATCGTCGTTCTCATCCACAATGTGTGCTGAGGGCGCTTTTGTTTTGTCGCGCGATTCGATGATGACCTTTTCTTTCAATCCGGTTTGTTCGTCCGATTCAACCTTGTAGGTCATGTTTTCGGTGAAGTTTTCGAAACGGATCTTACCGGTTGCTTCCGAAACGATCACCGCGTTGAACGGATCCCACTCACAGATCAGGTCACCCTTTTCCACTTTGTCGTTTTGGTTGAAATAGAGCTTTGAACCATAGGGCACGTTGTGGGATACCAAGATAATCCTGGTGTTGGGGTCAATGATACGCATCTCCACAAGCCGGCTGACCACTACTTTGTATGGTTTGCCTTCGGAGTCGGTGGTTTCCACGTAACGCAGTTCATCAAATTCCAGTATACCATCGTATTTGGTGATAATGCTGTTCTCTGTAGCAATGTTGGAAGCGATACCTCCCACGTGGAATGTACGCAGCGTAAGCTGTGTTCCCGGTTCTCCAATGGACTGTGCCGCAATGACGCCCACAGCCTCACCTTTTTGTACCATTCGCCCTGTAGCCAGGTTTCTGCCGTAACACTTCGCACAAACACCGTGGTGTGATTCGCAGGTAAGTACCGAGCGGATCTCTACACGCTCAATGGGTGACTCATCAATCTTTCTGGCAACATCTTCGGTAATCTCTTCTCCGGAATTTACCAGAATCTCTCCTGTATTGGGATGTTGCACATCGTGCACGGATACACGGCCCAGGATCCGCTCATAGAGTGAAGCGATCACTTCGTCGTTGTTCTTGATGGCGGTAGCCACAAGTCCGCGCAGCGTACCACAGTCTTCCTCGTTGATGATGACGTCCTGCGATACGTCTACCAGACGGCGGGTCAGATATCCGGCATCGGCTGTTTTCAGGGCGGTGTCGGCGAGACCTTTACGGGCACCGTGGGTAGAGATAAAGTACTCAAGTACCGAAAGTCCCTCCTTGAAGTTCGCAAGAATGGGGTTCTCAATAATCTGCGCTCCTTCGGCACCGCTTTTCTGAGGCTTGGCCATCAGACCGCGCATACCGGAGAGCTGGCGAATCTGTTCGCGGGAACCACGGGCGCCGGAGTCGAGCATCATGTATACCGAATTGAATCCCTGATCATCTTCCGAAAGTTGTTTCATCAGGATGTTCGACAACTTGGAGTTGATATGTGTCCAGGTGTCGATGATCTGGTTGTAACGCTCGTTATAGGTGATGAAACCCATATTATAGTTTTCCATGATCTGCTCCACTTCAGCATATCCTTCCTGGATGAGGGTTTCTTTCTCTTCCGGAATGATCACATCTTCCAGGTTGAACGAGAGCCCACCCTTGAAAGCCATGGTGTAACCCAGATCTTTGATGTCGTCTAGATATTGGGCTGTACGGGCAACGCCACAGGTTTTGATCACTTTACCAATGATGTCGCGGAGCGATTTTTTGGAAAGCAACTCATTTACATAACCCACCTCTTTTGGGATAGCTTCGTTGGTGATTACGCGTCCGACGGTGGTTTCGTGCATCTTGCGGACAGGATTTCCTTCCTCGTCGATATCGTCCACGATCACCTTTACCAGTGCGTGAATGTCTACGGCTCCTTCGTTATAAGCGATAATCGCCTCTTCTTCACCGTAGAATGTCATTCCTTCGCCTTTTGCCCCGGGACGGATTTTTGTGATGTAATACAACCCGAGTACCATGTCCTGTGAGGGAACAGTAATAGGCGCGCCGTTGGCGGGGTTCAGAATATTGTGCGAGGCAAGCATCAGCAGCTGTGCTTCGAGAATGGCTTCGTTGCCTAATGGCAGGTGCACCGCCATCTGGTCTCCGTCGAAGTCGGCGTTGAAAGCCGTACAAGCGAGCGGGTGCAGCTGGATGGCCTT
>DHSP01000061.1:115803-126439 GCA_002408485.1 Proteiniphilum sp. UBA5283
TATTCAAGAATATCGTATACCACCGGTTCTTTCCGGTCCACAATCTTCTTGGCCGATTTCACCGTTTTCACGATGCCTCTTTCAATCAGCTTGCGGATGATAAACGGTTTATAGAGTTCGGCTGCCATATCCTTGGGCAATCCGCATTCGTGCATCTTCAGCTCAGGGCCTACCACAATCACCGAACGTGCCGAGTAGTCCACACGTTTACCGAGCAGGTTCTGGCGGAAACGTCCCTGTTTTCCCTTCAGACTGTCGGAAAGTGACTTCAACGGACGGTTCGACTCGGTTTTGATGGCGCTCGACTTGCGAGAGTTGTCAAACAGGGAGTCCACAGCTTCCTGCAGCATGCGTTTCTCGTTGCGGAGGATCACATCGGGAGCCTTGATATCGATCAGTCGTTTCAACCGGTTGTTGCGGATGATTACCCTGCGATAGAGGTCGTTCAGGTCGGATGTGGCAAACCGGCCGCCATCCAGCGGTACCAGCGGCCGCAGATCGGGCGGAATCACAGGGATTACTTTCATGATCATCCACTCCGGCTTATTGATGTTCTTTGATCCGCGGAAAGCCTCGACCACCTGTAACTGTTTCAACGCTTCGTTCTTGCGCTGCTGCGAGGTGTCGGTGCTGGCGCGGTGGCGTAGCTGATTGGCCAGCTTGTCGAGATTCAGCCTCTCAAGCATGTCGAGAATGGCTTCTGCACCCATCCTCGCAATAAACTTGTTGGGGTCGCTATCTTCAAGCATCTGGTTGTCCTTGGGCAGTGTTTCCAGCAGATCCAGGTATTCATCTTCGGTGAGCAGGTCTTTTTCGGCCACCTTGTCTTCGAGTACTCCTGCCTGTATCACCACGTAGCGTTCGTAGTAGATGATGGTATCGAGCTTCTTCGTGGGGATCCCCAGCAGATAACCAATTTTGTTGGGGAGGGACCTGAAATACCAGATGTGGGCCACGGGAACAACCAGATGAATGTGGCCGGTACGTTCACGACGCACTTTCTTTTCGGTCACTTCCACACCGCAACGGTCGCACACAATACCTTTATAGCGTATGCGTTTGTACTTGCCGCAATGACATTCATAGTCTTTGACGGGTCCGAAAATACGCTCGCAGAACAAACCGTCACGTTCGGGCTTGTAGGTACGATAGTTGATCGTCTCGGGTTTTAACACTTCACCGAAAGAGTTTTCCAGAATTTGTTCCGGCGATGCCAGCCCAATTGTGATTTTTGAAAAGCTACTCTTTATTTTATTGTCTTTTCTAAATGCCATATATTTTTTGTATATAAAGAGTTAATGGGAGTTTATATCTTATTCCTAAGGGGGCCAGGATCATACACAGAGACCCCGGTCCCCGGGAATATATTAGTCGAGACTGATGTTGAGTCCCAATCCTTTCAGCTCGTGAAGCAATACGTTCAACGACTCGGGTATTCCTGCCGAAGGCATGGCTTCCCCTTTCACGATGGATTCATAAGCCTTGGAACGGCCTACCACGTCGTCGGACTTCACTGTGAGGATCTCCTGAAGGATGTGTGCTGCACCAAATGCCTCGAGTGCCCAGACCTCCATCTCTCCAAAACGCTGTCCTCCGAACTGAGCCTTTCCACCCAATGGTTGTTGTGTAATGAGTGAGTAGGGGCCTATGGAACGTGCGTGCATCTTGTCTTCCACCATGTGGCCGAGTTTGAGCATGTAGATGATGCCCACCGTTGCCGGCTGGTCGAAGCGCTCTCCCGTTCCTCCATCATACAGGTACGATTTACCGTAAGCCGGTACGTTGGCCTTGTCGGTCCACACATTGAGATCTTCCAAGGAGGCTCCGTCGAAGATGGGGGTGGCGAATTTCACGCCAAGCTCTTTTCCTGCCCATCCGAGCACGGTCTCAAAGATTTGCCCCAGGTTCATACGCGAAGGTACGCCCAGTGGGTTGAGGACAATGTCAACCGGTGTTCCGTCGGCAAGGAATGGCATATCTTCCTGACGCACAATTCGGGAGACAATACCTTTGTTACCGTGGCGGCCAGCCATCTTGTCGCCCACCTGTATCTTCCGTTTCTTGGCCACGTAGACCTTGGCAATCTGCATGATGCCCGAAGGAAGCTCATCGCCGATGGTGAAGTCGAAACGTTTGCGTTTCAATTCTGCATCCAGCTCCTTGTAACGACGCAGATAATTGATTACTGTGGCGCGAATGAGTTCGTTCTTGTGGGCGTCGGTGGTCCATTTATTTAACTGGACGGACTGAAAATCGATGTCGTTGAGCACCTTTTGTGTGAACTTGGCTCCCTTGGGAACAATGTCCATGTTGGTGTAGTCCTTTACTCCTGCCGATGTTTTACCGTCGGTGAGCTTCAGAAGCTTATCGATAAGCACCTTTTTCAATTCATCCATCTTGATTTCATACTCCTCGTCGAGCTTCGGAAGTAGAGCTTTGTTGGAAAGCTTTGTCTTCCCTTTTTTGGAAGCCTTGGAGAAGAGATTGGTATGCACAACCACACCTTTGAGCGAGGGGGATGCTTTCAGTGAAGCATCCTTTACATCGCCTGCCTTATCACCGAAAATGGCCCGGAGCAGCTTCTCTTCGGGTGAGGGATCGGATTCTCCCTTGGGCGTGATCTTGCCGATCAGGATGTCTCCCGGTTTGATGCGGGCACCTACACGCACAATCCCCTTTTCGTCGAGGTCTTTGGTTGCCTCTTCGCTCACGTTGGGTATGTCGGAAGTAAGTTCCTCCAGCCCACGCTTGGTCTCGCGCACTTCCAGCGAAAACTCTTCCATGTGCACGGAGGTGAACACGTCATCACTAACCATCCTTTCGCTCAGTACGATGGCGTCCTCAAAGTTGTACCCTTTCCAGGGCATGAATGCCACCTTGAGGTTTTTTCCCAGTGCCAGCTCGCCATCCTGCGTGGCGTATCCTTCGGTAAGGATCTCACCCGCCTTCACTTTCTGTCCTACTTTGCAGATAGGACGCAAGTCGATGGTTGTATTCTGGTTGGTCTTACGGAATTTAGGGATGGTGTAGGTCTTCACTGCTTCGTCAAAGCTGGTAAACTCCTCTTCTTCCGTTCTGTGATATTTGATCTTGATGGTGGTGGAGTCAACATAAGTGATCTCACCGGTGCCCTCGGCCATAATCTGTGAACGGGAGTCTTTTATCAGTTGTCCTTCAATGCCGGTGCCGACGATGGGAGATTCCGTTCTTATCAGCGGAACGGCCTGACGCATCATGTTGGATCCCATCAGGGCACGGTTGGCATCATCATGTTCCAGGAAGGGGATAAGTGATGCTGCAATGGAGGCGATCTGCATGGGCGATACGTCCATCAGTTCTACCTCTTCCGGGGCAATCACCGGATAGTCCGCATCCTGGCGCGCTTTCACACGCGTATTTATAAAATGTCCCTTTTCATCGAGAGGTGCGTTACCCTGTGCAATGAGTTTATTTTCTTCCTCCTCTGCAGCAAGGTAAATGACTTCATCGTTCTTGATGTTTACAATGCCTTTGTCTACCTTACGGTAAGGTGTTTCAATGAATCCGAGGTCGTTGATCTTCGCGTATACACAAAGAGAGGAGATCAATCCGATATTGGGACCTTCGGGTGTTTCAATAGGACAAAGACGGCCGTAGTGCGTAAAGTGTACGTCACGCACTTCAAATCCGGCGCGTTCACGCGAAAGGCCGCCAGGGCCGAGGGCCGACAGACGGCGCTTGTGGGTTATCTCCGCCAGCGGGTTTGTCTGGTCCATGAACTGTGAAAGCGCATTGGTCCCGAAGAAGGTGTTGATCACCGACGAGATGGTTTTCGCGTTGATCAGGTCGATCGGGGTGAAGACTTCGTTGTCGCGCACATTCATTCGTTCGCGGATAATGCGCGCCATCCGGTTCAGTCCCACACCGAATTGGGTATATAGTTGCTCACCCACCGTTCGAACACGTCTGTTGCTGAGGTGGTCGATGTCGTCCACCACTGCCTTCGAATTGATCAGTTCGATGAGGTATTTAATGATCTCAATGATATCTTCCTTGGTCAGTACCCGTACATCGACATCGATATTGAGATTGAGTTTTTTGTTAATTCTGTAGCGTCCCACATCGCCCAGGTCGTATCTCTTCTCGGAGAAGAAAAGGTTGTTGATTACCTCGCGTGCACTTGAATCGTCGGCCGGTTCAGCACTGCGAAGCTGACGGTAGATGTGGCGGATGGCATCGATCTCCGAGTTACTCGGGTCTTTTTGTAGCGTGTTATAGATGATAGAGTAGTCCGAAGTGTTGGCCGTCTCCTTGTGAAGCAGAACAGAGGAAACACCCGACTCGAGGATCTGGTCCATGTGTTCCGCTTCGAGGATGGTCTCCCGCTCAATGATCACTTCGTTTCTTTCGATGGAAGTCACCTCGCCGGTGTCTTCGTCTACAAAATCTTCCATCCATGATTTCAGCACACGGGCAGCCAGTTTACGCCCGGTAACTTTCTTAAGGTTGGTTTTATTCACCTTCACCTCTTCCGCCAGATCAAAGATCTCAAGGATATCTTTGTCGCTCTCGAAACCGATAGCGCGCAGCAGCGTGGTTACAGGTAATTTCTTTTTACGGTCGATGTACGCGTACATCACACTGTTGATATCGGTAGCAAACTCAATCCATGATCCTTTGAACGGAATGATACGGGCAGAGTAAAGTATGGTGCCATTGGCATGCAGGCTCTGTCCGAAAAAGACTCCGGGAGAGCGATGCAGTTGCGATACAATCACACGCTCGGCTCCGTTGATCACAAACGTTCCTTTCTCGGTCATGTAAGGAATGGTACCCAGGTACACATCCTGAATGACGGGTGTAAAGTCTTCGTGATCGGGGTCGGTGCAATACAGGTAGAGCTTCGCCTTTAGCGGAACGCTATAGGTGAGTCCTCTGTCCACACACTCCTCAATGCTATAACGGGGAGGATCTACATAGTAATCCAAAAATTCAAGTACAAAATTGTTACGGGTATCGGCAATAGGGAAGTTCTCCGTAAAAACCTTATACAATCCTTCGTTTTTTCTACTTTCAGGGGGGGCGTCAAGTTGGATGAAATCCTGGAACGACTTTAACTGTACTTCCAGAAAATCCGGAAAATCGAGCGGATTATTGATCGACGCGAAATTTATTCTTTGGTTGGCGTTATTTGAAGACATGGAAATGAGTTTTGGAACCTAATATATATTGACACAAAAGGTTAAGAATCTTCCGGAAGAAGATTCCTAACCATATTAACCTAATTTAGGGTAATGTTATTTAAGTTCAACTTCTGCTCCAGCCTCTTCAAGTTGTTTTTTCAAAGCTTCCGCTTCGTCTTTTGTTACACCTTTTTTCAATTCGCTGGGAGCTCCGTCCACTAAGTCTTTAGCTTCTTTCAAGCCAAGGCCGGTGAGTTCCTTTACTGCCTTTACTACAGCCAGTTTAGCTGCTCCCGGGCTTTTCAGGATCACGTCGAAAGAAGTTTTTTCTTCTACAGCTGCTTCAGCTGCTGCAGGTCCGGCGGCAACAGCCACTGCTGCAGCAGCAGGCTCAATACCATATTCCGTTTTTAAAATTTCAGCCAGTTCGTTAACTTCTTTCACAGTTAAGTTAACTAATTCTTCAGCAAATTTTTTTAAGTCTGCCATTTTTTTATTTGTTTAAATTGATTACTAATTCTGTTTGATTGTGTACATTAATTTGATTTTTCCGACAGCGTTTTCAATACTCCGTGGAGGAGTGTTCCGCCGGATTGGAGTGCCGAAACCACATTCTTGGCAGGTGACTGCAACAGTGCGATTACATCTCCAATAAGCTCTGTCTTGCTCTTGATGTTAATGAGATCCTGCAACGCCTTTTCGCCGATGAAGAAACTCTCCTGAACATACGCGCCCTTGAAGGCGGGTACTTTGTCAGCCTTGAACTTATCAATGAGCTTGGCAGGAGCATTCGCCACGTTCGAGAACATGATGGCCGTATTTCCTTTCAGAATGGGATACAGCTCTTCGTAGTTCTTGTCGAGCGACTCGAATGCTTTTTGCAACAAGGTATTTTTTACCACTACCAACTTGATATCCTGCTTGGAGCATTCTCTTCGTAAGGTGCTTGTTTTCACCGCATTCAATGTGGCGATATCAGCAAGATAGAAGTTTTCGTACTCCCGGAGGTTCGTTGCGATTTGCTCTATAATCAGTTGTTTATCTTCCTTTTTCATGCAATTAAAACTTTTTATTTCTGTTCTTCTAACGATTTAGTGTCCAGTTTTATACCCGGGCTCATCGTACTGGAAAGATAAATACTCCTGATATAAGTACCTTTTGCCGCTGTCGGTTTTAATTTGATCAACGTTTGAATAAATTCTTTTGCGTTGTCTCGAATCTGTTCCGGCGTGAAAGATACTTTTCCAATAGAGGTGTGAATAATACCGGTCTTGTCTACCTTAAAGTCGATCTTACCTTGCTTTACCTCCTTCACGGCTTTGGCCACGTCGGGAGTAACGGTACCGCTTTTTGGGTTTGGCATCAGCCCCCGGGGTCCTAAAATACGGCCCAGTGCACCAATCTTACCCATGATCTGCGGCTGTGTGATGATCACATCCACATCGGTCCAACCTCCTTTAATTTTGTCGATATATTCATCGAGTCCTACATAGTCTGCGCCGGCTTCCTTCGCGTCGGCTTCAGCTTCTGGAGAACACAATACAAGAACTCTTACTTGTTTTCCTGTGCCGTGTGGCAGAGACACAACGCCCCTGACCATCTGGTTGGCTTTTCGCGGATCTACGCCGAGGCGTACATCGATATCCACAGATGCATCGAACTTGGTGGTGGTTATTTCCTTCACCAAAGCAGATGCTTCTTTCAGTGTATAGGCTTTTCCCTCTTCAATCTTGCTCAAAGCCAACTTCTGATTTTTTGTAAGTTTACTCATCTCTCAATTGAAGTTTAATTATTAATAATTTCAGGGAAGTCCCCTTTCACTGTGATACCCATGCTCCGAGCCGTTCCGGCTACCATTCTCATTGCTGATTCAAGTGTGAAGCAGTTCAAATCGGTCATTTTTTCTTCGGCAATGGTTTTCACCTGTTCCCAGGTTATTTCCGCAATCTTTTTACGATTGGGTTCTGCCGAACCGCCTTTTTGTTTGCTGACTTCCAATAACTGAATTGCAACCGGTGGTGTCTTAACAATAAAATCAAACGACTTGTCGGTATAGTACGTGATTACCACGGGTAACACTTTACCGGCTTTGTCCTGAGTTCTGGCATTGAATTGCTTGCAAAACTCCATGATGTTGATCCCTTTAGAACCCAATGCAGGCCCTACAGGGGGAGATGGATTTGCAGCTCCTCCTTTGATTTGTAATTTTAGTTGTCCGGCAACTTCTTTAGCCATTTTCTTGATTTTAATAAATTACGGTTTTCGAAACACATTCAAGAATTTACAGAATCTGCGTAACCAAATTGCTGACTATTCTTTCTCTACTTGCATATAGCTCAACTCGAGGAGTTGTTTTCTTCCGAAAATTTTCACCATCACTTTGAGTTTCTTTCTCTCGTCGTTCACTTCCTCTACTACACCGGAGAAGCTACTGAAGGGACCGCTAATCACCTTCACGTTTTCGCCCACATAGTATTTCATATCCATTTCATCACCGGCCTCTTCCAACTCGTCCATCGTACCAAGGATACGTTTTACCTCCGATTCCCGCAAGGGCTGGGGGTCAGTAGTGTTGGGGAGAAAACCTGCCACGTAGTTGATATTCTTCAGTTCGTGAATCACATCACCCGTCAGTTCAGCCTCAATAAGTACGTAGCCGGGAAGATAAGCGCGTTCTTTCATCACTTTCTTTCCGTTGCGTATTGTATAAGTCTTTTCTGTGGGGATGAGAACTTGAGAAATGTACTTTCCTAAATCGGTCTTTTTAATTTCTGACTCAAGATACTCTTTGACTTTACTTTCTTTTCCGCTAACGGCACGCAAAACGTACCATTTCTTTCTCTCTTCAGTCATAATCTCAATTCAGATTTTATAAAATACCGTAAAGGAGTTTTAGAATCCACTCAAAAAGAGAATCCATCCCGAACACGATAACGGCAATTATAAGGGAAGCTATCAGTACAATTACCGTGCTGCCGGAGAGTTCCTCTCTTGTTGGCCAGGATACCTTATAAACCAATTCGTTATAAGCATCCTTCAAATATGCAACTATTTTTTTCATTTAATTCGGATCGTTTGTGCACGGGTCGAGAGACTCGAACTCCCGACACCTGGTTTTGGAGACCAGTGCTCTACCAACTGAGCTAGACCCGTATAAAACAACTCCTCCAAACCTCCCCCGAAAGGGAGGCTTTTTGGAGCTGTAATCTTTATTGGCAAAACCCAAGTCCCCTTCTGGGGATTTAGGGGTTTAGTTAATCAACTCAGTGATCTGTCCAGCACCAACGGTGCGGCCACCTTCGCGGATAGCGAAGCGAAGACCTACGTTACATGCTACCGGATAGATCAGATCTACCTCGATGGTTACGTTGTCACCGGGCATGACCATCTCCACACCTTCCGGCAATTTGATCTCGCCGGTTACGTCAAGCGTACGGATATAGAACTGAGGACGATAGTGGTCGTGGAACGGAGTGTGACGTCCGCCTTCTTCTTTCTTCAGGATATATACCTCAGCTTTGAATTTGGAGTGAGGTTTTACTTTACCCGGGTGAGAGATGACCATACCACGCTTGATTTCGTCTTTGTCGATACCGCGAAGCAGCAATCCAACGTTGTCACCAGCCTGACCTTCGTCCAGGATCTTGCGGAACATTTCCACACCGGTAACCACGGATTTTTTGCCCTCGGCACCAAGTCCGATAATCTGTACTTCTTCGCCTGTCTTGATGATACCGGTTTCAATACGGCCTGTAGCTACCGTACCACGGCCGGTGATGGAGAACACGTCTTCAACAGGCATCAGGAACGGTTTGTCCACATCGCGCGGAGGCAGCGGAATCCAGGTATCCACGGCGTTCATCAGTTCCATGATTTTTTCTTCCCACTTGGGATCACCATTCAGGCCACCGAGAGCAGAGCCTTGGATAACTGGTGTGTTGTCGCCATCGAAATTATAGAATGAAAGCAGTTCGCGCATTTCCATTTCTACCAGTTCCAACATTTCTTCGTCGTCAACCAGGTCCACTTTGTTCATGAAAACAACCAATCGTGGAACGTTTACCTGACGTGCCAAAAGAATGTGCTCACGTGTCTGGGGCATTGGGCCGTCTGTTGCAGCTACCACAATGATTGCACCGTCCATCTGAGCAGCACCGGTAACCATGTTCTTTACATAGTCAGCGTGACCAGGACAGTCAACGTGGGCATAGTGACGATTTTCAGTTTCGTATTCAACGTGTGAAGTATTGATAGTGATACCTCTCTCTTTCTCTTCGGGAGCGTTGTCGATTGAATCGAACGAACGAATCTGCGAGAATCCTCTTTTACCTAAAACGGTGGTGATAGCAGCCGTTAAAGTCGTCTTACCGTGGTCAACGTGACCGATTGTACCGATATTCACATGCGGTTTCGTCCGGTTAAAATGTTCTTTTGCCATAAAATGTCCTATTAGTTAGTGTAAATAAAATATTTGTATTTTCTATTCTTTTGTTTGCAAACAGTAAAACTCAAGACACCCGGCACCTTGCCTTCATCTTGATGAAACGACGAATTATCTGTTATTGAGCCGATGGCGGGAGTTGAACCCGCGACCTCTTCCTTACCAAGGAAGTGCTCTACCACTGAGCTACATAGGCAAAAGAGCAGAAGGCTGATGTCCCTTTCCGGAACATTGTGCAGGCCTGTGCAGCTCCGTACACTCTTTTCAGAGCGGAAGACGGGACTCAAACCCGCGACCCTCAGCTTGGAAGGCTAATGCTCTATCAACTGAGCTACTTCCGCAAAAATACCCCCAAGCCCCGCTGGGGAGCCGGTCCCTCCCTTTTACAGGAGGGTGGAAGGGTGTGGGCAGTGATGGATTCGAACCACCGAAGGCGTAAGCCAGCTGAGTTACAGTCAGCCCCATTTGGCCACTCTGGTAACTGCCCAATTTTGAGCCTCTTGTCGGATTCGAACCAACGACCCCGAGATTACAAATCACGTGCTCTGGCCAGCTGAGCTAAAGAGGCTTAAATCTTGAAATTAACCGTTCCCCTCCAAAGTTAAGAGAGAAACGGTCGCAAAGGTAGTGATATTTTTTTTGATGCCAAAACTTTTATCTTAATTTTTTGGCTTCATCTCTCCTTTTTCTCCTTGGTCTTAAGGATCTGTTTTTCAATCGCCATCCCGCACAGGTCGATGGCTTCTTCAAATGTATCAGCTGTCTTGCTGGCAAAAGCTTCACTGTGTCTGAGACTTAATTTCACCGCTGCTTCCTTGTTGTTCACGGTTTCCGGCTTCACTACTTTCAAAATGACTTCAGCCAGGATGATATCTTCCGAAAAACGTTCCAGTTTTTTCATTTTTTTCTCTATGAACGCTTTTAGCTGGTCGGTTGCGTCAAAGTTTACAGATTGAATTGTCAGTTCCATACTATTCCTCCTTCATTTTTTTGCTCTTGGATGAGCGTTGTGATATGCTTTTTTCAACTCTTC
>DHSP01000075.1:0-169 GCA_002408485.1 Proteiniphilum sp. UBA5283
TAGTGCATCACACCCATGTATATAACCGCATTGCCGGTCTTCAGTTCTCTGCTCAGGGTGGTGCCGGATTCAGCTACCGGTTACAAAATAATCTGCACTTGTTTGGCGAACCGAGACTGCTCTATTATTTCAGGAACAATCAGCCAATGAGTGCCCGCACGGAGAACCC
>DHSP01000075.1:430-2090 GCA_002408485.1 Proteiniphilum sp. UBA5283
TATGTGGATGAGTACGTTACCTACACCATCAACGAGCCGGTTTTTATGCCTGTGAGCGAGTTTAGAAGTGCCGTTGCTGTGGAGCAGCCTCAGCCCATCGTAAAACAGGGGAAGATTCTGTTTTTTAACGGTTATCTTTACATTTCTCAGCCGGAGAAGGGTATTCATGTGATTGACAACCAGAATCCGTCGAGCCCTCGCAATGTGGCGTTTATCGATTTGTTGGGAAATGCCGACATGCAGGTGCGCAACAATATTCTCTATGCCGATTCTTATATAGATCTGGTTTGGTTCGATATCAGCGATCCCGCCAAGCCTGTATATAAAGGTCGAAAAGAAGAAGTGTTCCCACAAGCTTTCCCTCCGACGGAGAATGGATTCAGCATTGATTACGAAAAATCGATGGACAGAAACAATGGTATTGTTGTGGGTTGGAAGAAGGTGGAGAAAAGAGAGCTGGTACGCTACTATAAACCACGCTGGTGGGGATGGGGTGGTCTGCAAAATGATGGGGCCATGTATGCTTCCGTGGGTGAAAAGGCGGGTGCCGGTACAGGTATTGCCGGTTCCATGTCGCGTTTTGCCATCTATAAAGACAACCTCTATACTGTGATGAACAATATGCTTGGTATCTTCGACCTCACCGGCGGGTCACCGGTGAAAGTGGGGAATGATTACTATATCGGCTTCAATGTAGAGACTATCTTCAGCTATAAGAACTGTATGTTTATGGGCACGCCCACGGGCATGATCATTTACTCCATGGAAGACCCTTTAAAGCCGGAACGCCAGTCTATGATCAGTCACGTGTTCGGTTGCGATCCGGTTGTGGTGGAAAACGATATCGCTTATGTGACGGTTCGTTCGGGTACATTTTGCGGACAAGATGCCAACGAGCTGATTATCGTGGATGTGAGTGACGTGAAACGACCCAGGCATATTGTCACATATAATATGAAAAGTCCGAAAGGACTGGGCATTGATGAGGAGACGTTGTTTGTCTGCGACGATGGATTGCGTATTTTTAACACCAAAGACCCGCGCACCATTATGCATCCGGACAATATTCTTGCCCATTTCAAGGATATGGACGGCTTCGATGTGATTCCCTTCAACAATGTATTGATGATGATAGCCGCCGATGGTATCTATCAATATGATTATACCGATCTTCAACACATCAAACAACTGAGTCGTTTGCCTGTCGGCAAATAAAACTTCCCTGTTGGCTCAATTGTCTGCTGCCGCCGAAGAAATCCGGCGGCAGTCTTGTTTAACCTGTAAGAAGGCTTAATTTCATTTTTTATTCTTCAGTACCTTTTTGCATGGGGACAAAGATAAAATCTCCATGCTCCGACTCACTGAACTTCTCCTCGCTTACGCGTTTGATCACGGTCATCTTCTGTCCCATCCTTCCACCCAGGGGGAGTACCATCCATCCACCCACACGCAGTTGCCTTAACAACTTCTCCGGGATCTCATCGGGCGCTGCTGTAACCAGAATCTTGTCGAAAGGGGCATGTTCGGGTAGTCCCTCGTAGCCATCCCCAAAAAAAAGATTTGGGGAATACCCAAGCTTGTTGAGCCTTTTTTTTGCGGTAAGATACAGCTCCTTGTAACGCTCAATGCTGTATACATCGGCGCCCATTTCACAAAGGAT
>DHSP01000075.1:2235-4503 GCA_002408485.1 Proteiniphilum sp. UBA5283
CCTATCTCCAACACTTTCTCGCCCGGCTTCAGCTTCAAAAGTTCCGACTGATAGGCCACGGTGTATGGCTGGGAGATGGTCTGCCCCTTTTCAATCGGCAACGGCTTATCAAGATAGGCATATTCCCTTAAACCCTCGTCAATAAACAAATGTCTGGGAACTTTCCCTATAGCCGCCAACACCCTTTCGTCCCTGATCCCCTTTCGTCTCAGGTCCCTGGCGAGGTTTTCGGCTTCCCGGTGATTGTTTTGGAATGTGTCGGACATAGCGGAGTCAGATTTGTCACTTTGCCTTTTTGTTGCGTTCGATGCACAGGCGACGGATCCGGCGCAACATAAGACAATAATGAATAGTGGAAGACAACGTCTTATTCTTCTTGTTCTCATATTGTCGAAATATGAATTTGAGTAATCAAAGATAATGATTTTCTGTTTCTTATATAAATACTTTTTTTCTTTTGTCTGCAATTGAGCGAAAAATTGTATATTTCGCCCAGTTATTAGATCGGACAGGAAGCATGGGAAAAGCAACAGGTATATTTTTCTTATGGGTCTTTTCAACGTTACATTGTCATGCTATGGCACAGGAAGGAGATATGCAGCAGATTATTGAAGCAGTACAGGAAAAATATGCGCCGGACAGCAGAGTGGAGCTCTTCCGGATTGTGGCTACACAACAACAGGACACCCTCCTGCTTGAGGGAGAAACTACCAGCGAACCCGCCTATCTGGAGCTGATATTGCAGTCAAAAAAAGTATCCGCAAAAGTGAGCGACAACATTCGCCTGTTGCCGGATAAAAAGCTGGGCGACGAAACAGGGGGAGTAATCTATAATTCCGTGGGCACCCTTCGGTCCGAACCCCGGTACGGCTCGGAACTCGTTTCACAGGCCCTGTTGGGCATGCCGGTGAAGATATTGGAAAAGAAAGACGGATGGCTGCGCATTCAGACTCCCGACAGGTACATCGGCTGGATCAATGGTTCGGTAAAAACCATGACCAGAAAGAGTTTACAGGAATACCTGCGGAAGCCGAAGATAATAATTACTTCTGTGTGTGGGCAATCCTTTGAAAGCCAGGATGCCGCTTCTTTTCCCGTCTCCGACCTGGTGGCCGGCGATATGTTGACGATAAGGTCGGAGAAGGAGAGGTTTTATGAAGTGGTTTACCCCGACGGGCGCGCGGCATACGTGAAAAAAACGGATGCTGTTGAAGTGTCAGACTGGCTGAGAGATGTCACGATGAGTGGAGAAAGTGTGGTAAATACTGCACTCCGGTTTAAGGGTATACCCTATCTCTGGGGAGGTATGTCTTCCAAGGGGCTCGACTGCAGCGGCTTTACCAAATTGGTTTATTTTCTGCACGGGTTGATCCTGGCGCGCGATGCCTCCCAACAGGTGTTGTATGGCAAGCTTATTGACGAGGCGGGCAATTTTGGCGAAGCTTTGCCGGGAGACCTGCTGTTTTTTGGTTCAAAAGCATCTTCCGAAGATTCAAAAGAAAAGGTTGTTCACGTAGGAATATATATTGGCGATAAACGATTCATTCACGCATCGGATTATGTCCGAATAAACAGCTTTGACCCCTCCGATCCGTTATATGACGAGTTCAATGCAAATCGTTACCTGCGCACCCAAAGAATCATTGGGGAGGTGAACAGTGAGGGTATTCAAGAGATTTTTTTAAACAGTTTTTATCAATAACAGAGACAAACGCAGATGAAGCAAAGCCGCCGTCAATTTCTTAAAAGATCCACAGTTGCGGCTGTAGCATTTGCAGCTCCTTCGCTTATTTTGAACGCTACTTTCCAAAAACAGACAAAATTATCCGCCAAAATGAAACTCTCCTGGACACCCTACGACCTGCAGCTCACCCATGCCTTCACCATTTCCGGCTTTTCACGCACGACCACTCCCGTGGTTCTCACCAGAATTGAGTACGACGGGCTGGTGGGATACGGAGAGGCATCACTGCCCCCTTATCTGGGGGAATCACAGGCTTCGGTGATTGAATTTCTAAAAAAGACAGATCTGTCCGGATTCTCAGACCCCACGCATCTGGAAGAGATCATGACGTATGTGGATGCAATAGCTCCCGCGAACACTGCCGCCAAGGCCTCCGTGGATATTGCCCTGCACGATTTGGCAGGAAAGATGATTGGTGCTCCCTGGCATAAGATGTATGGGCTGAATAAAATGAATGTGCCCGACACCACCTTCACCATTGGGATCGACAGCGATGAGGTGGTGCGTGAAAAAACACGCGAAGC
>DHSP01000038.1:0-27609 GCA_002408485.1 Proteiniphilum sp. UBA5283
TTCTGGCATAGAGCGGCCTATCATACAGGCAACATGGCGGCCTATGAAGTAACAGGGAACAAGAATTATCTTGCATTTTCACAAGCCTGGGCCGAACACAACGAGTGGAAAGGAGCCAAATCTGACGATCGTAGTCAGTGGAAATATTCTTATGGAGAATCGGATGAGTACGTGCTCTTTGGCGACTGGCAAATCTGCTTTCAGGTCTATGCCGATCTCTACAACCTTGATCCTGATGATCGCAAAATTGCACGTGCCCTTGAGGTGATGGAGTACCAGATGAGTACCCCGCAGAACGATTACTGGTGGTGGGCCGACGGGCTCTACATGGTGATGCCGGTGATGACAAGGCTGCATAATATCACTGGGAATAAACGCTATTTGGAGAAACTCCACGAATACTTTCACTTTGCAAAAGAGTTGATGTATGACGAGGAAAGCAGCTTGTTTTACAGGGATGCCAAATATATCTATCCCGGGCACAAGACCAACAATGGCAAAAAAGACTTCTGGGCACGAGGTAACGGATGGGTGTTTGCCGGTCTTGCAAAAACATTACAGGATCTGCCCGAAGACGATCCACACCGGAACGAATATATCCGGATATATCAGGCCATGGCGAGGTCACTCAAAGCAACCCAACAGGAAGAGGGTTATTGGTCCAGAAGCATCCTGGATCCTAACCATGCTCCCGGTTATGAAACCAGCGGAACGGCATTCTTCCTTTACGGATACCTGTGGGGCATAAACAACGGCTTCTTTTCTAAAAAAGAGTACGGCGCCGTAGTTGATAAAGGATGGGATTACCTCACGAAAATCGCGTTACAGGAAGATGGGAAAGTTGGCTACGTGCAACCTATAGGAGAACGAGCCAATCAACACAAGAACGTCGGACCAGAAACAACCGCCGACTTTGGAGTAGGCGCTTTTTTATTGGCAGCGTCAGAATACAGCCGTTATGTCTGTTCTAAATGAAAGCTAAAAGTATTTTTCTGGTGATCCAGCAAGAAGAATGAAGCCATATTATTTTTTTGAAAAATTACGATGAATTATAAGAAATGTCTTTTATTAGCGCTCACGCTTGTTTTGCTATCGAGTTACGGCAAGTCTCAATCAGCTAACAGTCAGAATAAATACACCTCCTTCTCCCCCGGTGAAATATGGAAAGATGATCGGGGGGTTCACATCAATGCGCACGGGGGAGGTATCCTCTACCACGAAGGCACCTATTACTGGTTTGGCGAACATAAAGGCGAGCGATCCAATGCTGCGTTGGTGGGGGTAACCTGCTACTCCTCAACCGATCTTTACAACTGGAAGAGCGAAGGGATTGCCCTATCCGTAAGTGAAAATCCGGAAAGTCCGATCGTAAAGGGAAGCACCATTGAACGTCCAAAAGTTATCTACAATGCCAAAACAGGTAAATTCGTGATGTACTTTCACCTGGAGCTCAAAGGAAGAGGATATGAAGCGGCTCACGTTGCGGTTGCAGTTAGTGATCAGGTGACAGGTCCCTACAATCTGGTGAAAAGCGGAAGGGTAAACGCAGGTGTGTGGCCAATGAATATGACGGAAGAACAGCGGACTTCTACCGTGCAACCTTCGGAGTTCGAACAATGGTGGACGCCCGAATGGATGGCAGCATTGAAAGAGGGCCTGCTCCTGCGCCGCGATTTCGAAGGAGGACAGATGTCGCGGGACATGACCCTCTTTGTAGACGACGATGGCAAGGCATACCATATCTACGCCTCCGAAGAAAATCTAACCCTGCATATTGCGGAATTGACCGATGATTTTCTGGGTCATACCGGGAACTACGTACGTGTGGAGCCGGGAGGGCACAACGAGGCCCCGGCGGTCTTCAAAAAAGGAGGACAGTACTTCATGATCACCTCCGGTTGTACGGGTTGGGCCCCTAATGCGGCACGCCTCCTGACCGCTGATCACATCATGGGGCCATGGACATTGCACCCGAATCCCGCCCGGGGGGAAGATGCCGGGCTCACATTTCATTCACAAAGTACATTTATCATTCCGGTGCAGGGAAAGAAAGATGCTTTCATATTTATGGCAGATCGATGGAGACCCGATAACCCTATTGACGGCAGGTACATATGGCTTCCGGTTCTTTTCGAAAACGGCCTGCCCGTTCTTACCTGGTTTAATGAATGGAATTTGAATATTTTCGATGAAATAAACCCTGACTCCAATACCCCAAAAGGATAAAAGGAACAGGGAATATATCGAATACAGTTCCTCCACCATAAAAACGGAAGGCAAGGAGGAGTTTCAATACGGACGCTTCGAGATACGTGCCAAGATACCTGTTGCCGGAGGCTCCTGACCTGCTATATGGACGTTGGGGAGTGAGATGGAGTGGCCCTCCAACTTTAAACACTCTATCGCACATTGAATGATTTATTGCCCTTTTTTGAATGATTTCACCAATAGGAGATCTATTATTAAGTATATCTTTGTATGAGATAAATGAATACTATCTGAGATCACAATTTCTAAAAATCTATCGCTGCTGATTCGAGTGTCACCGATCCTGGAAAACAGTTGTCGAGATAACATATAGAACTTCAAAAAATAATCGTATGCGAAAAAAAACTCTGTCAATAGTCATTTTACTCGTTATGTCTATAGCCCCGTCTCTTAGGGCACAAGTCTCTTTCGGTATCCCTGAAAAGATTAACGATAGCTGGAAGTTTGTCCTGAATGATGTTCCCGACGGGCAGTCCGTCACGCTGAATGATACAAGATGGCAATCGGTATCGCTGCCCCACGACTGGAGTGTAAAAGGGCAGTTAAGCCCTACACTGGCCAGCTGTACCGGGTACCTGCCGGGAGGCATTGGCTGGTATCGTAAAACAATCGATATCCCTGCCGACAAGCAAGGACAAAAAGTATATCTCTATTTCGAAGGTGTATATAACCGCAGCGAAGTATTTCTGAACGGACATTCACTTGGCAAACGCCCCAACGGCTATATTTCCTTCATGGTAGATGCAACACCCTATATAAAATACGGAGAAAATAACACAATTGCTGTACGCGTGGACCACAGCCAGTCCGCCGATTCTCGCTGGTACACCGGATCGGGGATTTATCGTGATGTATGGATGATTTATGCAAATCCTGTACATATTGCCCAATGGGGAGTATATGCATATCCCGAAAAAATAAAGGATGACTACAAGCTGAATGTGGAGGTAGAGATCAACAACGAAGAAAAGAACAATACCTCTTTGACAGTAATGAATGAATTATATGCTGCCGATGGAAAACTTGTGGCAAAGGATTCAAAGAAGCTTATTGCAGAACCTGGCAGGAAAAATAAACTTACCACATCCTTGAAGATAAACAAACCGGCACTTTGGTCCTTATCCGACCCGAACCTGTACGAGTTGAAAACAACAGTATTGAAAGGCGGCGTTGTAATGGATCAGGCTTCCACTCGCACAGGATTTCGCTCTTATACTTTCGATCCCGACAAGGGATTTGCCTTGAACGGAGAGTGGATGAAGGTAAAAGGAGTATGCATTCACCACGATGCCGGGGTACTGGGTTCAGCAGTACCACGCGAAGTATGGAGAAGACGTCTGCAAACACTCAAGGAAGTGGGCGTGAATGCAATCCGTACGAGCCACAATCCGCAGGCAACCGGTCTATACGAACTTTGCGACGAGATGGGCCTGCTGGTTCTCAACGAGATGTACGATGAGTGGGTATTTCCCAAACGCAAGTGGCTGGAAGGCTGGAACGTGGGGACTCCCGGGTTTCAGGGCTCTTACGATATATTCAAGGAATGGAGCGAGATTGACCTGGCCGACCTGGTACGGCGCGACCGGAACCACGTCTCTGTTTTCGCATGGAGCATTGGCAATGAAGTGGATTACCCCAACGATCCCTATTCTCATCCGGTGCTCGGAGGAGAAAAAGCAGGCTTCACGCAGGCCTCTTACGGGGGGTATAACCCCGATGCACCCGATGCCATGGAGTTGGGTATTATAGCAAAACGACTGGCGAAAGTAGTGAAAGAGTATGACCCGATGCGCCCTGTGACGGCCGGTTTAGCGGGGGTGGCCATGTCAAACGAAACCGAGTACCCGGGGGCCTTGGACATTGCGGGATATAACTACACGGAAGACAAGTACGACAGCGACCACAAAAAGTATCCCGACAGGGTGATTTACGGAAGTGAAAACCGGCACGATATGGCGGCATGGAAAGCGACACGAGACAGGGAACATGTTTTCGGTCAGTTTCTCTGGACGGGGATCGATTATCTTGGTGAGTCGGGCCGATGGCCTTCAAGAGGTTTTTATTCGGGACTGCTCGATTTCGGAGGATTCATCAAGCCAAGGGGATACTTCCGGCAGTCGTTATGGTCGGATAAACCGATGGCTTACCTGGGAACATACCCCACGCCGGGAAGAGGATCACGGAGCCAGTCGAGAGACGTACTGTCTCAAACCGAAACCGGAAATGCATCCGACAACGTGGAAAGGGTGCCCTCCATGGATGCCTGGTCTGTTTGGAACTACCGTGAAGGTCAATCGATCCGGGTAGTATGCTATACCAATGCCGACAAGGCAAAACTGCTGTTGAACGGATCTGTGGTAGGCGAAACAAAGGAATATGACGACAACAGCGGCATCATCTACTGGGATATTCCCTACAGCGCCGGTAAACTGGAAGTGGTGGGCCTGGATAAAAACAACAATCCTGTATCTGGTTATTCCATACAAACATCGAAACGTCCACACGCCCTGCAGATCGTGCAAGCCGAAAAGCAAATCGACAAGGAGAACGGGTTGGCCCAGATTGTAGTGCAGGTGGTGGATGAGCATGGTGTGCCGGTGATGTTGTCCGACAATGAGGTGACCTGCCGGATTGCAGGCCCCGCCAAACTCATCGGACTGGAAGCCAGCAACAATTCAGACATGAGTGATTATACCGACAACGTACATCGCGTGTATCATGGACGCATCCTGGCCTACGTACAGGCTACCGGCGAAGCAGGCGATATAGAAGTATCCTTCACTTCTCCCTGGCTGCTACCGGTTGAAACTACCTTGAAAGCCGACTAGTTATATTTTAACATTCAGCATCTCCAATGATGAAGATTACGGTTTTCTCTCTTTTGTTTTTGATTCTCTTCCATGTGAATATGTCGGCTTCCGACAGAAAAACCAACTTTAATAAAGATTGGAAATTCCATCGGGGGATCGTGGCCAATGCCGAACAGCCGGAGTTTAACGATAGCCGGTGGCGATTGCTGAATCTGCCTCACGATTGGAGCATTGAACCGGCTCCTCTGCAAAGGAAGGGCATAACCATTGGCCCCTTCTCTAAAATGACCGAGGGGGGTGCCGGTGGAGCCGATACGGGACAGACACTGGGCGGGGAAGGCTGGTATCGCAAAGAATTCACCATCAACGAAAAGGATAAGGATAAGCTCTTCTCGCTTTATTTCGAAGGGGTGTACAACCAGTCGGAAGTATGGATCAACGGCAGAAAAGCGCATTATAACCCGTACGGATACACCTCCTATAAATTGGATATCACCCCGTTCTGCAATCCTGCAGGGAAACCGAATGTGGTTGCCGTAAAGGTGGTGAATACCGGAGAAAACAGCCGCTGATACTCAGGATCGGGCATATACCGGCATGTGTGGTTGATAAAAACGGATAAAGTTCATCTCGATGAGTGGGATGCTTTTGTGGATGCTTCGGAACTGAAAGGGAAAGAGGCATCAATAAAATTTTCCACAGTCATTCACAATAAAACGAGAGATAATATCCCGGTTGCAGTGCATGTAAAGATCCTCTCACCGACCGGTAAGGAAGTATACAAAAATAATTTCGAGCAGGAGTTACCGGAAACAACTCCGTTCTCTACCTCTTTTACAGTGAGAGATCCCGAGTTGTGGTCCCTCGACAACCCCATATTATACAGTGCGGAAATTACCGTTTCCGGTGGTGGCAGACAATACGACAAGATCACTCTCCCCTTTGGCATTCGTACGATAGCTGCCTCGGCAGAAAAAGGATTTTTGTTGAACGGTCGATCCGTAAAACTAAAAGGTGCCTGTATTCATCACGACAACGGATTACTGGGTGCCGCAGCGATAGATCGTGCGGAAGAGCGAAAAGTGGAATTGCTGAAGGCCAATGGATACAATGCGGTGCGATGTGCCCATAACCAGGTATCGGAACATTTTCTGGATGCATGCGATAAACAGGGGCTTTTGGTTATCCATGAGACGTTCGATCAGTGGCAGGAAGCAAAAAGAAGCGATGATTACCATCAATTCTTTGACGAATGGAGCAAAAAAGATCTGACCGCTTCGGTACGTCGCGACAGGAACCATCCCTCTATCATCATGTGGAGCATAGGCAATGAAATTGCTCAACGGGCAGATTCCATCGGTGAAGTGATCGCAAAAAGTCTGGTTAATGTTATCCATCAATATGATACGACCCGATTAACAACAGTCGGAGCCAATGATTTCTGGGACAGGCGTCACGTTGGATTTGAATGGGATAAGGATATTCACCGGGCTTTTAGGAATGTGGACATCGCCGGTTATAATTATATGTGGTGGAAATACGAAAGCGACCATGCTGCTTACCCCAACCGTATTATTTACGGTAGTGAATCCTTTCCGAAGGATGCCGCCCTAAACTGGAATCTGGTGGAGAAATTTTCCGCCATCATCGGTGATTTTGTCTGGACAGGCATCGACTATTTGGGTGAAGCGGGTTTGGGACACGCCCTGGAACTGGCCGAAGGAGAACATAACCCTCAATTCATGGGCTGGCCCTGGTATAACGCCTGGTGTGGCGATATTGATCTCTGTGGTGATAAAAAGCCACAGTCTTTTTACCGGGACATTGTATGGAGAGAGAAAGAAATTGCAATGGCTGTCCGTCCTCCTGTCGCCCCGGGAAAGAAAGAGGTAGTCAATGGTTGGGGATGGACGGATGAGCATCTGAGCTGGAACTGGGAAGGCCGGGAGAACCAACCGATGAGAGTAAACGTCTACAGCCGTTCCCCGAAAGTAAGGCTCTACCTGAATAACGAGTTGATCGGCGAGAAGGAAACAGGCAGAGAAAATTACACCGCCACCTTTGAAGTACCTTATAAATCAGGCACGTTGAAAGCTGTAAATTTAGACAAAAGACGTGAAACGGCTTCTGTGGAGTTAAAAACCACAGGAGAGCCTGTCGCAGTACACTTGGTGGCCGATCGGAGCAGGATCAATGCCGATTTAAATGACCTGGCCTACGTGAAAATTGAAATTGTTGATAAGGAGGGAAATATTGTTCCTGATGCCAATCTTCCGGTTACAATAGAGTACTCTGGCAACGGAGCGGTAATCGCCTCGGGGAATGCTGCTCCGGATGACATGGAGAGCTTCCGCTCATTGACACCGAAAACATTCAGGGGAAAAGCATTGGCTATTCTTCAGCCGGATGGGAAAGCTGGGAAGATGCAGGTGAAGGTGTCGGCCGATGGATTAAAAGCAGCTCAAATCATAATTGATCTTGAAGATTAATGAAAAATGCATTTATCAAGCGATCCCGCTATTTTAGCAGATCTGAATACGAGGATGTATTAATGAAATGAGGCATAGAAACAAACACCGGGTAGCCCCGTGAACAGTGTTTATACTTTATTTGCATGATTTCACACCCATAATTACACGATTCTATACTGTCTACTGGCCGCAATTTGTCATAATTTTGTCGTTATAAGCATCGTGCTTATTGACATGACGAATACCTATACGGATAATATTTAAATTACATGCGAAAAATTAGAACAACCCTGATTTTTTTATTTCTTGCCGCAACCTGTACCGTAATGAGAGCCGGCCAGGCCTATGCCTCCAATATCGCTGAGAAAGACTACGTAGCCTATCTTTTTACCTATTTCCACGGAAACAGTGTGGAACAAGAGCAGATTTGCTTCGCAGTCAGTCTTGATGGGTATCACTACAGAGCTTTAAACAACGACAGGCCTGTGATTGATTCAAAAGAAATCAGTGAAACGGGTGGAGTCAGAGACCCACATATCCTGAGGGCTCAGGATGGAGAGACGTTTTACATGGTAGTGACAGACATGACCTCTTCCAAAGGATGGGATTCAAACCGGGGGATGGTTCTATTGAAATCGAAAGATCTTGTCAACTGGACTTCGTCGGCCATCAACATCCAGAAAAAATATCCGGGACAGGAAGACCTGAAGCGGGTGTGGGCTCCCCAAACGATTTATGACCCACATGCCGAAAAATACATGATTTACTGGTCCATGCAGCACGGGAAAGGGACTGATATTATCTATTATGCTTATGCCAATCAAGATTTCACCGATCTGGAAGGCACACCGAAGCAGCTTTTCTTCCCGAAAAATGGAAAATCCTGCATCGACGGCGATATTATCTACAAAAACGGGATATTCCATATGTTTTACAAAACAGAGGGGCACGGAAACGGAATCAGGAAAGCCATGACCGATAACCTCACTGCTGGCTGCTGGATAGAACAACCCGACTATAAACAGCAGACCCGCCATGCCGTGGAAGGGTCTTCTGTTTTTAAACTGACCAATCAGGAAAAATACATTTTGCTCTATGATGTGTATGGGAGGGGTGAGTACCAGTTCTGCGAGAGTGTGGATCTCGACAATTTCAAGGTTATTGATCACGAGATCAGCATGGATTTTAAACCCCGCCACGGGAGTGTTATTCCCATCACAAAAAAAGAGCTGGAGGCCATCACCGGCAAATGGGGCATACCCGAGGGATTGGAGATGCCTGCCACCAAAAATCCTGTGCTGACGGGGTATTATGCCGACCCGGATGTGCTTTATTCAGAAAAAACAGGCAAGTATTATATCTACCCTACCAGCGACGGTTTTCCGGGATGGGGAGGATACTATTTCAAAACCTTCTCATCCGATGACCTCCGGGAGTGGAGGGATGAGGGAGTGATTCTGGACCTGAAAGACGTTTCGTGGGCCGACAGCAATGCCTGGGCACCATGCATCATAGAGAAGAAAATAGGCAGGGATAAATACAAATACTATTATTACTTCAGTGGAGGCAGGGATGGTGAACCCAAGAAAATTGGGGTAGCCGTTGCTGACCATCCCACCGGACCTTTTATTGATTCGGGGAAACCGCTGATCGATTTCAAGCCCGAAGGAGTGAGTGGCGGACAGGAGATTGATCCGGATCTGTTTTTCGATCCGGTAAGCAAAAAACACTACATCTATTGGGGAAATGGGTATATGGCGGGAGCGGAACTACAAAAAGAGATGGTTTCCATCAAGAGGGGTACCATAAAGAAGATGACTCCCGATCGTACCTTTCGGGAAGCGATCAACGTGTTTTACAGGAACGGACTATATTACTTCCTCTGGTCGGAAGACGATACCGGCAGCCCCAACTACAAGGTGCGTTACGCCACCGCAAAGTCACCACTCGGCCCCCTGAATATTCCCACCAACAACATCGTCATCATGAAAGACGAAGCAAGAAATATATACGGAACAGGGCACAATTCGGTATTGCAGATTCCTGGAAAAGATGAGTGGTATATTGTGTATCACCGTATAAACAACTACTCGTTGAATGACGGTCCAGGTTATCACCGGGAGGTGTGTATCGACAAAATGGAGTTTAACGAAGATGGAAGCATTCAACAAGTGACCCCATCGTTATAACGATTTTTCGTATGAACTCATTGGTGGGAACCCCTGTCAGCGCTTTATCTGAAGTTCCCTGTATTTCAAGCCTACCTCTTTCACCAGTGCTGCAATATTTCCTCTGGTAACACTCAGCTTCCGGTTCTGGGTTTCCGTTTTTCTGAACTCCAACAGCTGATTGATCAAATCCTGCAGCCACAGGACATTCTGTCTGACCATATCTATTTTTTGATGCTGTATGGGCGCAAGTTACGCTTCATGCTGCAAATCTTCCAACGGGCCAATGATCAAAGTGAGTGACGTGTGCGGCTCATAGGTAATATTTGTGTAGAACCGGAGCCGTTCATCGTTCAACTCCTGTTCCTGTACAAGCTTTTCCTTTTTGATTTTGTAGATGCTCTGGGGATCCGGCTTTTTCTTATAGAAATACAAGATAGAAAGAAGCAAGGCGGCCATGAGCAACGCATAGATTGTCTTAGCCTACCAGATCAACCAGAGCGGAGGTGCAATCCGGATGGGGATCGTATACACCCGTATTCCGGTGGTCATTACCGGAGGAATCTCTGGCTCCTGCAGCACGGAATAGGGTTTGAAAAAATAGATCCTGTTCCATTTCCAAGTATGTGATCAACAAGGGTTGGGCAGGTAGGCTCACAAGGAAGAACCATAAAAATATGAGGAGGTATTCTCTCATCTTCGGGGCAAATTCACATTTTTTCCACTCAAATATACGACAAAGTGATAATTTAGTAAAGGACTTCTGCAATATGCACGATTTACCGTCTATTAATGCACGATTCGCTGCGGCTCAGTCTTTGTGTTTTATAAAGGTTTATTGTATGTTTGTAACAAATCAAGATCACCACAGAAGAACAATTCAGAATTGCCCGTGCAATTCCAGCAACCGTACAGACACAGAGAAAGAAATTCAAACACATAATATTGTTATTACCAGACAATAACAGCACAACAGCACATTCCACACATTTCGCTATTGATTGGAGGGTGCACTTTGAAGTATGGTTTGAGTGCGAATGAAAAGAGAAATTAAAATCAAACTCGGAATTTCACAAAATGATCAATCTAAACTTACATGAAGAAGATGAAACAGAAAATTTACCAATCAACGGGCATTCTTTTTTTGCTGCTACTCGGCCTTGCCGGATGCAAAGAAGAAAACTATGTCTTTTCAAATCAGTTGTCGAAGGGGGATCCGTTTGATCCAAACCGACCGGTGCAGGTCACCAGTTTTTTACCTGACTCGGGGCGCTTCTCTGAAAAAATTGTGATTAGCGGCTCCAATTTCGGGAACGACAAGGATGCGGTGAAAGTGTATTTTGTAGATGGAAACATCGAAAAGGAAGGGGCCGTGGTGAGCGTCAACGGCAATTCGATCTACTGCATTGCGCCCAGATTATCTGGCGGAAACAGCCAAATAAAAGTGGTTGTGGGTGAAAAAGCCGAGGGGATCGCACCCAAAAGCTTTCATTATACGGCCTCAGCACAGGTTTCCTGGGTCGCAGGAGTGGGTACGCTTGAGGGTACTGGCGCATTTTACCGAGACGGCACACTGGCCGAGGCGCACTTTCACAAAATCATGGGGATCATGGCACTGGGTAACGATCAACTCATGACCTTCGGATCATGGGAATCTGCAGCCAATAAGGTGCGGTTTATTTCCGTTCCGGAAAACAGGGTCATCACCATTCAGGATGGAGTGTATCTCGGGAAGCCAGCTATCAACGAAGACAAAACCATCGTGTATGCCACGACCCTGAACCCTACACATACGGTCTATGAATACAGAAGAGATAATGGCTGGATGCCTTACCGAATAGGAGAGATCGAGGCGCGGGGATCCGGCTATGACCACATTCAGGGGCTGGTGATGATGGACAAGGTACACGACCCCAATCAGGAGTGGCTCTATTTCTGTCACAAAGACGGAAAATTTCTGCGTTACAACATCAACACCCAGGTAACGCACGAATTGGGTAGCGGATTGTTTGATCCGGCAGCCTGGGTGGGTTACATCGTGTATGACAAGTTCAACGACTGTTTCTATGTGTCCCATTACGCAAGGTATTCGATTTACAAAATCAGCAAGACCGGAAACGACTGGGCGGATGGCGTCAAATCGGAAATATATGCCGGATCGCCCAGCCAGAGTGCTGTGGTGGACGGAAACCTGGAAGATGCCCGGTTCAGGGATCCACGCGGCATGTGCATGGATGAAGATGGCAATCTCTACGTCTGTGAGTTCAATAATTCCAACGTGATCCGGAAGATATCCGCAACCGACGGCTATGTTTCCACGGTTGCCGGCACATTGGGTAAAGAGTCACCGCAGACAAACGGCGATCCGGCCGAGGCCATCTTCCTCGATCCACGCGACATCACCTACGACGGAAACGGGAACTTCTTTATTGCTGAATGGTGGGAGTCCACAATTAGAAGATATGCTGTTGAATAAAATAGACCTTACACATCATGAAAAAAATATTCATATTTACAATCACACTGATCGTACTAACATTCAATACATGGGCACAGGCTCAGACAATCAGCCTTGCCGGTATTGTGATGGATGACAAGGGGGAAACACTCATTGGTGTCTCTATCAAGGTCAAAGGCACCACGACAGGAGTGGTGACCGATTACGACGGCCGATTTCGGATCAACGACATTCCTGCCGGGTCCACACTGATCTATACCTATATTGGATACAAACCGGTGGAAGAGACATACAAGGAAAGCCAGACCCAACTCCGGATTGGCATGACACCCGATGTGAGTGAGCTCGACGAAGTGGTGGTTACCGCCAGAGGAACACAACGCAAAGTGTCGGTAGTAGGTGCCATTACCAGCGTGCAACCCAATGAACTGCAGGTTCCTGCCACGTCGGTATCAAACATGCTGGGGGGACGTGTTCCGGGTATCATCTCCGTTTCACGCACCGGTGAGCCCGGTCAGGACTTCTCCGAATTCTGGATCCGGGGGATCAGCACCTTCGGGGCAAACCAGGGAGCACTGGTCCTGGTGGATGGGATAGAAGGCAACCTCAACGACATCGACCCGGCGGATATCGAAAGTTTCTCCATCTTAAAAGATGCATCCGCCACTGCCGTGTACGGCGTTCGCGGAGCAAACGGAGTAGTCATTGTCACCACAAAACGGGGCAAGGCGGGCAGAATGCGTATCAATGTCAAATCAAACGCCACATACTCCTACTCTCCCAGGATGCCCGAATATGCCGATGCCTACCAATACGCCCTGTTGGCCAACGAGGCAAGGGTTGTCAGAAACAACAACCCGCTCTATACGCCTACTGACCTCGAACTTTACAGAACCGGGTTGGATCCGGATTTATACCCGAATGTGAACTGGCGTAATGTAATCCTGAAGGATTATGCATGGAACAACCAACATCATATAGGGCTCTCCGGCGGAGGTGAAGCGGCTCGTTACTACGTGAGTATGGGCTTCCTCAACAGTGATGCGCTCTTCAAACAGGATGCAGCGTCGCCTTTCAGCGCGAATGTAGACTACAACAAATTGAATTTCAGGGCCAACGTGGATGCCAACGTAACCAAATCGACCCTGCTCTCACTCAACATCGAGAGTGTCTTCGTCACCCAAAACGCGCCCGGGTTCGGGGATGACAACAAAGCATTGTGGCTGGCCCAGGCCAACCTGCCACCCAATCTCGTGCCGGTGCGCTACTCCAATGGCCTGCTACCGGCTTACGGCGTGAATGCCGACCAAATGTCTCCCTATGTGCAACTAAACTATACCGGATACAAAAACATCGAACGCTATACCACCAAAACCAACCTGAAAGTTGAACAGGATCTGGGCATGCTTCTGAAGGGACTTTCCGTTCAGGGGCTATTCTCGCTCACCACCAACGGACTCCACACGGTGCACAATTCCATGAGGCCGGATCTCTATTTCGCGGACCCTAAAGTAGGAAGAAACCCCGACGGATCACTCCTCACCGAAAGAAGGGTTACCAAAGAAGACCTGGAGGCTTCCCAAACGTCGGCATCCGACAGACAATATTATATCGAAGCCCAGATCAACTACAACCAGGTTTTCAATGAGGAGCACCGGGTCACCGGACTGGTTCATGCCTATCAACAGGAGACCAAGAACAGTGGCTGGGGGGATGGCATTTTTACCGTGATTCCGCAGCGTTACCAGGCCTATTCAGGCAGAGCAACCTATTCATACCGCGACACCTATATGATTGAATCGAATATCGGTTATACCGGCTCCGAGAACTTCAACCGGGAAAGCCGTTTCGGTGTGTTCCCCTCCATCGCCCTCGGTTGGGTGCCCAGCCAGTACACCTGGATAAACAAAAATTTACCGTTTATCAACTACCTCAAATTTAGGGGATCCTACGGGCAGGTGGGTAACGACCGTTTGAAAGTTCGCTTTCCCTATCTGACCATTGTGGGAGGAGTTGATTCGGGCATCTGGGGTGGTCCCGCGATCGGAGAGACCCAGATTGGTGCGGAAAACATGGAATGGGAAACCACAACAAAGCTCGATTTGGGCATCGATACCAAGCTGTTTGACAACAAAATAGACCTGACCGTGGACTTTTACAGAAACAAGACAACCGGTATTTTTCAGAAGAGGGAAAGCATCCCGCTCGAATCGGGGCTCAACTCCACGCTCCCCTATGCGAATATCGGCTCCATGAAATCGTGGGGGTTCGACGGGAATGTGTCGTTTTTTCAGAAGATCAACAACGACATGAATTTTACCGTCCGCAGTAATTTCACATTGGCCAGGAACAAAGTCGATTACTGGGAACAGTCGGGAGTGAACTACCCATACCAGTCATACACCGGCGTTCCTTACGGCGTAATGCGCGGATTGATTGCAGAGGGGCTCTTCAAAAACGAAGAGGACATCTTAAGCAGCCCTCGGCAAACCTACATGGAAAACGTGCTCCCGGGCGATATCAAATACAAGGACGTGAACGGCGACGGCGTTGTGGATGACGACGACATCGTGCCGCTCTCCTACTCCAATATTCCCCAGTTTCAGTATGGTTTCGCACTGGAATACAATTTTGGGAACTTCCGCATCAGCGGGTTGCTGGAAGGAGTTGAGGATGTGGAATATTTTTTGGGAGGGAACGGCTACTACCCGTTTGCCGGAGGATCTACGGGCAACCTGCTGAGCATTGTCGCAAACCAGGAAAACCGCTGGATACCGGCTTCCTATTCGGGAAATCCTGCCACCGAAAATCCCAACGCCCGATTTCCTCGACTCACCTATGGGGTCAACGAAAACAACAACCGGAATTCAACCTTCTGGTTAATCGATGGCAGCTACCTGCGGTTGAAGAACGTGGAGCTTTCCTACACACTCCCGAAGAGCTGGATGCAGCGAACAAAAATTTTCGAATCGGCATCCATCAGCCTGATCGGTGACAACTTACACGTATGGGACAAGGTAAAACTTTGGGACCCCGCACAGGCCTCCGATAACGGTGCAGTATATCCGTTGCAGAGAAGATATACCATTCAACTATATGCAACATTCTAATTTTATGAACATGAAAACAATCGCCATAAACGCAAATCATCACATTGTCACAAGAGTGGCAATCCTATTGATGTGGATCAGTCTGTTCTCCTGTAAAGATTTTCTAGATGTGGATGATTATTTCAAACATACCACGCAGCTCGATTCCGTCTTTCAGAGAAAAGAGCAGGTTGAGCAGTACATCCGGGGTGCAGCCAGCTTTCTGCCCAACGAAGGCAATCTCTGGACCAATGCTCCCAATCCCTTCCAGGGAGCTTCCGACGAAAATTTCACCTCTTTCAATGACAACCGGCATGCTGCCATCAAATTCCTGCTGGATGAGATCACGGAATTCAGCACCTACTTCAACAATTATGCCAATTACTATACGGGAATCCGACGAGCATCCATTGTGCTGAAACGCATCAGCGAGGTGCAGGATATTTCCGACCTGGACCGGCGTGATTTCATGGGGAGATGCTACTTCCTCAGAGGGTACTACTATTACCAGTTGCTCCTGCAGTACGGGCCGGTCCCCATCATGCCTGACGACCCCTTCGCCGTGGATGCCGGCGTGGATGAGATGTCGATTGAAAGAAGCACCTACGATGAGTGCGTGGAATACATCTGCGAAAACATGAAACTGGCATCCGAGCTGCTTTACACGGAAAGGTCACTGGAAGATATCTCGTTGCCAACCAAAGGAGCAGCTTTGGCGGTCATTTCCCGTGTAAGGCTGTATGCTGCCAGCCCCTGGTTCAATGGCGGAAGCGGAGGATTGTATACGGACTGGAAACGGGAAAGCGACGGGGCTCACTTCATCAGTCAGAACGTGGAAAATGAAAAGTGGGGGAAAGCGGCTGTGGCAGCCAGGCGTTTGATCGATATGAACCAGTATGCACTGCACACTTCCCAAAAGAAGACCGACACAAAGGCATTGCCCGATGTAGTGACAGATGCATACAACACAAGGCCCATCTCCCAGTTCAACCCTCTCGAAATAGACCCTTTCAGGTCGTATGCGGAAGTATTCAACGGAGACATTTCTCTCGCCATGAACCACGAAGTCATCTATTCCTGCTTCCCCACACAAAGCGGCAAAGACGCACCGGCGGGTATAGCCATGCCTGCCATTATGGGAGGGATGAACGGATTGAATCTCACACAGGATGTGGCAGATGCATTTTATATGGAAGACGGCACGCCGTTTACGATGCCCGAAGCGGCACATGAAGCCATTGGAGTAGGAAAAAGTTTTTCCGGATACAACCTCTCGGGGAAAGCGGCCAAAATGCACAACAACCGGGAGATGCGCTTTTATGTCTCCATCGGGTTCAATCATGCAATCTGGCCCAATGCCTCCTATACCGGATCCAGCAACCTCAAAAACCTGGAGGTGCAATACTATGCGGATGGGAATGCCGGTCCTCCCGCCAACTTTGCGGTCGACTACAACCATTCTGGATATACCAGCAAAAAATATGTCAATTCGGAAGACATCATCACCAACGGATCCATTCGTCCCAAGGCTTTTCCTATTTTCCGTTACGCGGAGATACTGCTCAACTATGCGGAGGCCCTGAATGAATTGAATGGCAGCTACAGCGAAGACAGCATCACAATCAATGGCCGGGATGAGGCCGGAATTCTCGATGCTTTCAACCAAGTACGATACCGTGCCGGATTGCCCGGTTTGACTTCGTTGCCCTCACAGGCAGAAATGCGGGAGTTGATCAAGGCTGAGCGTCGCATCGAATTCAATTGTGAGGGCCATCGCTATCACGATGTGCGCAGATGGGGTGAAGCTTATGAAGCATACAACAGGCCGGTATTGGGGATGAACATCAAAGCAAGAATGTCCGAAAGGGAGATCTTCTATACCGTCACAACCCTGACAGACGATAAAGCCAGAAGATATTTCGATTACAAAAACTATTTTTACCCGATTCCAAAATCAGCTCTGAACCGGAATGACAAACTGAAACAGAATCCCGGATGGTAATCACGTTAAAAGTTATGATTATGAGAAAAGTTCTATTATTTTCAATTTGGATAGCGGCAACGGCGTTTTTTACGGCATGTGAGGCTATTGATCCTCTGTCATCCGAGCAATACCGGAAAGAGATCTACATCATCGGATCATATAAAGATGTGCTGCAATCTGATTTGCCGTACGGCGAAAATGAGGAGACCTTTGTGTCCATTGCAGTAAGCGGTTCGCAGCGTATTGATCGTGACGTGACCGTCACACTCAGGCACAATGATGAAATTATCCGCAGGTATAATGACAAGTACATGCTGGATGCCCCGGTGAAATACCAACAATTGGATCCGGCACGGATCCGGATCCCCTCATGGTCTGCCACAATCAAAGCAGGAGAGATTTATGCACATCTCCCTTTCACCGTGAACAGTAGCGGTCTGCACTGTGATTCACTCTACGCAATCAGTTTTGAGATTGAGTCTGTTTCCGAATACATGAAATCGGAAAATGACACTTCGCTCATTCTGACACTCAAGCTCACAAACGATTATTCCGGCTCCTATCAGCTGGAGGCAAGCAAAAGCAGTTTGACAGAGAACGACAACGGAGAATGGGTGGAGGTGGGACTGCCGGTGCCTGTCAGCATTCAACGGTCTCTCACCGCCATATCGGAAAGCGAGGTGAGATTCTTCCACGAAAAGCAAAAAGAGACCTATAACGATTATGTACATTCCTGGGACCCGGGAGGAGATTATTTTCGGGCCATTGACAATTACTGCATCGTGTTCGAAAGAATTGGGGAAAGCAACAACTTCACGGTCAAACCATGGGGCTCCATGACCATTCTGGATGGAGAAGCGACCTTTGACAAGGGCTCTTTTTCGTTCTGGTATGACTATGAGATGGGAGCTATACGCTATCGCATGAAAGGGGTATTCAGAAAGTAAAAGTAAATGACTGATCCATTTTTTGAGTAATAAAGAGGCCGCCTCATCATAAACCATGAGACGGCCTTTCTTGGTACCACGCTCGGTATCCCTTATATAAACCATCGTTGGGGATGGCATATCGGGAACGTTGACCGGAACTATTTCACCTTTTCTTTACGAGTCGGCCAACCCGATGGTTGATTTCTTCATTTCGATTTCTTGCCCCAGTAGGTGGCATTCAGATTTTTTTCCGTGCCGGCATACACCAGTGTGACACGGCGGGGGTTGGCTTCCCAGTCCACCTCACGTTCCACGCATACAATGACGTTACCCAGGGTAAGTTGCCTTTTAGATGCATTGAAACTCCAATTACCTGTGAGCGCACCCGACAGGGTGCCGTTGGCATGGAGGGTTAAGGTGGTAGCCCTGTTTTGCTCTCCATAGGCATACTCCAGTTTGATGTGTTCCCACGTTCCCACAAGTGAATCTTTTGTGATGGTCCCATAATCGGGCACGGCGGCATAACGTTCAGGCAATGCAAGTGGCCAGAGGTTGTCGGGCTCGGCAGGAGAGGCCGGACACCATACAATGCGACGGACATGCCCCATCATAATGGCATTGGAGTAAGGGTTGCCACCCACGTTGGCAGGCAATCGCCCCTGTGACATGTAGAACCACTCGTTGCTGTTTTCCTTTTGAAAGATGGCACAATGTGATATACCCACCCATCCGTTGCTGAGGTTGAATCTGTAGGGGTGAGTTACAAGGGGATAGCAGTCTCCTCGTCCGTTGGTGAAATTGCGTCCGGTGATATCCAGATAGGGTCCTTCGATGTTTTCACTGCGCACCACCCGCGTATTGTAGGCCACATCGAGTGCATCATAAGCCAGGAACAGATAGTAGTAGCCATCCTTGTAAATGATCTCGGGCGCTTCACTTCCTTGCCAGCGGGACGAAGCATTCCGTGTTCCTATCCTCATACCGTAGCGGGCTGTGAGTTCCTCCACACTGTCGGCATAAGGCTCACCCAGCGTATTGACCGGTTTACCGGTGGTGGCATTCACTTCAAGTAGTGCAAAACCGCTGTGCCAGGAACCGTATATCAGGAAGTGTTTACCTCCCGGTGTGACAATATAGGCAGGGTCGATGGCATTGTAATAGAAATAGGCATTCCAGTCCGACAAGCTCGTGCGGTTGTAATTTTTGCCCCGGTCCGAGGAGGAGCTGGTCACAAAGCCCTTGTCGGTCCATACTGCTCCTGCAGGATCGGTTGATTCACACATCCCGATGAAGGCTCTTTCTGTCCAGCTTCCGTCGAAGTTGGCAGCCGTATTGGCTTTGCCAGTTTTGATGTAATTGTCGATGATGATGCAGTAGTACATCCGCAAGATCTCCTGCCCCCCTACATTGACGCGGCGCACCACCGGCGCCCAGTAGCCGTAGTTGATGCTCGCTTTGGGAATAATCTCGAGTCCCATCCGTGAACGGATAGCATTGAGCGAGTCGGC
The DNA here is from genome assembly GCA_002408485.1 of Proteiniphilum sp. UBA5283. Classification (GTDB taxonomy): domain Bacteria; phylum Bacteroidota; class Bacteroidia; order Bacteroidales; family Dysgonomonadaceae; genus Proteiniphilum. The sequence continues at coordinate 19,686 of DHSP01000038.1, forward strand.
CACCCAGGCAGGAGGATCGTAAAAGGGTCCCCCCACCCACTCCCAGTTTACCAGGTCGGTGGACCGTTTCCCCTGAAAATGCCCGTGTCCCTCGTGCTCATTGCCATACGACGCATCGGTGCCATACATGTAGTAATATCCTTTATAGTAAGCAACAGAGGGGTCATGTACATTGGCCAGGTTCCACTGACTGCGCTTCGACCAGGAGGATATCACCGAATAATCATCGGCGTAAGTTGGTATGCTCCATTCGGGATTGGGTTTGGGTTTGGGTTTTTCCACATCGGGAATATCTTCACCCGCACACCCTGTGACGGACAAGGTGGTAATGATGATAAATATAAGAAACAAATATGGCTGTCTCATCTCCGTGCTGTTTATGGACAAGACTTCCTTACCAAACTTCATTGGGTGGAGGTCGACAAGAAAGTCTCCAAGTTAAGTAAAAAATTCCTACTGTACAACAGGGTGAATATTGTATTTCTCCCTGAATGCAGGTCCGTTATCTTCATTCTTGTTTGCTGAATTGCCCTCCAGGTTGGGATTGGCATTCAGCGTAGATTGAAAAATGGGAAAATATTCATGTCCCTTGTAATAGTGTTGAAATGAAGAAGCACTGGCCGTTTCGGCGGTGAGTTCTTCGGTGGAGGCTGTGCCGTCGAGTTTATAATAGCCATGCTCAATCAACTGATTCATGCGGCCCTGATCGTAAAAGAAACCCCAGCGAAGCAAGTCGATGCCGCGTCCGTTTTCGCAACCAAATTCTTTGGGTCGCTCCACGTTAGCGATCTGTTCGAAAAGTGCATCCGCAGAAGGGAAGTCGGCAAGTTTCAAATCCTCGAGTGCCACGCGTCGACGTACCTCGTTGATATAATTGATGGCCGTCTGTGTGGGACCGTTGATTTCGTTTTCGCATTCCGCGGCACGCAGCAGCACATCGCTGTATCGCATCAGACGCAGGTTTACCCCACAGTGCAGACCATTGGTAATGGAGCTGTAGATGTTATTCCGTGCGTTGGTAAACTTGGCGATGGAGATGCCCCCTTGTGCATTGTTTGACAGGGGTGTTTCAGTGATCTCGGTTTTATACACCACGTTGCTGCGCGGATCACCATTAGGATAGGCCGCCGTCTTCTGGCCTGTATAGCTGCTGTATGCATCTTCGTAAGTTACCAGTGTCCAGTAAAGGCGGGGATCGAGGCGACCATCTGTGGAGTGTTCTTTTTTGAACAGGTTGTACAGCCAGGGGGAGCCGGCCAGGTCGCCCCAGCTACCCAGCTGCTGAGAGGCATAATTGCTCTCCACCGCATGGCCCTGCGTAGCCTGAGAGCTGATGTTCACCGGGGTCCACTCTTCGTCGGTACCCCCTGTACCATAGTCCATAAACTGTACTTCAAAGAGGCTCTCCGCATTGTTCTCGTAAGCAGCTCCTTCCCTGAAATTGTCCCCATAATCGGCAGTCAGTGCATATCGTCCATACTTCCCTGCGATGATATCTTTCAATATGGTATAGGCCTCATCAAATTTATGCCGAAACATGAGCGCACGGGCCATATAACCCGCAGCAGCGCCACACGTGGCACGTCCCTTGGCCCATTCCCCCCCTTTATCGCGTGAAGGCAACATTTCCATCGCTTTTGCCAGGTCCATTTCTATCTGGTCGAACACCTCATCCTGCGTATTGTTGGATGCATACATGGTGTTGATGTCGGAATAGGCTGCGTAGTCGGTGATAAGGGGTACAGTCTGATAATAGGTCGACAGATGGTAGTAAGCCAAAGCTCTGAGAAAAAGAGCCTGTCCTGCGATCTGATTGTACGAGTCGCGCGACATCTCCACGACGTCCACTTTCGACAACACGAAGTTGGTACGGTTTACCACATGATACCAGTCGCGCCAGATCCATTGATCTCCAATCTCAATGGTGCCCGGAGAGTTCAGGTTATCGTACTCAAGATACCACTGCTGCGATGAATTCCACACTTCGTCGCCCCGCACGGCATCCATCGTGTAGCCAACACGGGCAAACGATCCTTCGAGGCGAATGCGGTTATAACATGCGATAACCGCCTCCTGAAGCTCCGCCTCCGTATCGCCAAAATCGTAGGTGGTCTGGTTGTTGGGGTTTACTACATTGAGCGCGTCATTGCAAGCCATAAAGCCTCCCATGAACGCCAACATGACAAGAATAATATTTAGAGGTTTCATACGATTAAATTTTTAAAATGAGAGATTCAGGCCAAACATCACACTTCGGGGTGTGGGATAGGAAGAGTAGTTGTAACCGGGCGTAAAAGTGCCACCCGCAAAATCCACATTGTAACCCCTGTATTTGGTGAGCGTAGCCAGATTCTGACCCGACGCATATATACGTACGTTGTGCACATAGCCGTTGAACCATTTGTCGGGGAGGTTATAACCCAGCGTGACGTTGCCAATTTTCAAATAGGTACCATCCTGCAAGAAACGTTCGCTGAACATATCATTGGTGATAGAACCACTCGACTTATAGGCTACGCGTGGCACATCTGTATCCATGTTGTCCGGTGTCCAGGCATTCAACAGGTCAACGCTCTTGTTGAGGGTACCATAGGAGCTACGCAAGGTGACATCCACGAAATCGACTACTTTAAAACCGGCGGCTCCATAAGTCGACACACTCAAGTCGAACCCTTTCCATTCAATTCTTGCATTCAGTCCGAAATGAACCTTGGGTATGCCACTGCCGAGGTATTTGCGGTCCTCGTTGGTGATTTCACCGTCGTTGTTAAGGTCGGCATAAGCCACATCACCGGGTTGTGCCCCTGGTTGATTGATGTAAATCCCTTCGGCATTGACCCGGTTGTCGATCTCCGCCTGCGACTGGAAGATTCCATCATACACGTAACCATAGAATGCACCCACTTCGCGACCCACTTCCGTACGGCTGTAGCCATCGGTACGCGGTTCGCCCGAAACACCCAGCCTGGTCACCTTGTTCTTGAGAGTGGAAAAGTTGGCGGAAATATCATATTTCACCGCATTGCGGCGGTTGCGATAGTTCACCAGGAACTCAAGACCGGAGTTCTCCATGGTGGCCGCGTTCATGGTGACGGTTGCGTTGGTAGCGCCGGCATTGGCTGGCACAGCTACACTATACAGCAGATCCTCCGATGTGGACTTATACCAGTCGACCGTAAATTCCAGCTGGTTATTGAATAGTCCCAGGTCGAGCCCCACATCGAGCATTTTCTTCTTCTCCCACCGGATAGCCGTGTTGACATAGTTAGAAATAGATGACCCTGTCACCTTGTTATTCCCAAAACTGTAGGTATAATCTCCTCTTGCCATCACATCCATATACTGATATTCGCCGATGTTTTCGTTCCCGAGCTCACCATAGCTTCCGCGAAGTTTGAACAGGTTGATGAGCGAAGGTGCAACGGGAAAGAAGTTTTCACGCTCCATACGCCAGCCTGCCGATACCGACGGGAACCAGCCCCAACGGTCGTTCGAAGAGAGGCGACTGGAACCATCACGACGGACAGTAGCCGAAAACAGGTATTTCTCATCGAAATTGTAGTTGATCCTGCCAATATAGGAGGCCAGTACGTGCTCGCTTTCGTAGGTTGTGGCGGACGTCTCCTCGGCATTATTCACCTGCAGATAATAGGGCTCGGGCAGATTCACCCCTTTCCCGGCGAGTGTATGGTAGAGTTCCCGTTGGAAGGTCTGCCCCACGGTTACATTGAGGTTGTTGAGACCAAATTTCCCATCGTAGGTCAACAGGTTCTCCACCAGTGCATCGCTATAATTGCGGTAACCTTGAGAGAGCGTCTCGTTGCTTTTCGACAAATAGTTGGTGGTGCTCTGAATAAATGCGGGCACAAAGGTAAAGTCCTTCGCAAAAGTTTTGCTGTAGGACAGATTCAGTTTGTAATCGAGCTTATGGTTGCTGCTTTCACGACCCAGCATCTCCATGAGGTTTACATTTGCCGAACCCGATGCAACGATGCGATCCACCACAGCGTTTCTCTCCAACAGGCTGTTGGTGAGCAGCACGTTGGTCACACGCAGGTCGCCATGCACATCATCGTAATAAGTACCAAAGCCATATGAGTCGTAGTTGTACTGTGATGCGGCAGGGATTTTGTCGTCGAGCACCCAGGTCGATTCGTCATACGCCTTGATGGTGGGCGGCAAGAGCAGTGCCGATGCCATGACGGGGTATTGTGCACCGTAGAGACCCTGCACATATTCGTTGGCATTGCTGAGCGCCATGTTATCCTGATCGCTGTGACTATAGACCACGTTGGTCTGCATTTTTACAAACTTCACGTTCATGCTGTTGTTGATGCGGGCGGTATAACGCTCGAAGTTGGGGCCCGCGCCCACCATGGTACCTTCCTGGCTGAAGTAGTCGAGACCGATGTTGTAGGTGTTGTTGACCCCACCCCCTGAGATGTTGATGTTGTGATTCTGGCGGATACCGGTTTTGAACGCCTCATTGAACCAATTGGTGTTCACCACCTCGGGATCGATATACTTGTCACTCGCAGGGTTGTAACCGGCAGGCACGTCCATGCCGCTGTTATGGTAAGCCATGGTGGTATATATTCCATACTGGCGGGAATCCATTACATCATATACGCCCCTGCGCACCTGGTCTACACCCACGTAGCCGCTATAGTCGATCTTCATGGGTTTGTTCACGGCACCCTGCTTGGTGGTGATGATCACCACCCCGTTGGCGGCACGCGATCCGTAAATAGCCGCTGCGGAAGCATCCTTCAGTACCTGCAGCGTTTCGATGTCGTTGGGTGAAAAGTCGCGGATGGTTGTTCCCATGGGTACACCATCTACCACATAGAGTGGTGCGGTGCTACCAAAGGAACCGAAGCCACGGATGCGTACGGTGGGATCTGCTCCCGGCTGTCCGTCGGAAGTAATCTGCACACCGGCTATCTTACCTTCGAGCATGGTGGAGATGTTGGAGTGTGAGACCTTTTTCATCTCGTCGGTGTTGACAATGGCTACCGACCCGGTGAGATCCACCTTGCGTTGTGTACCATAACCAATCACCACCACCTGCTCGAGTTCCATTAAATCGGAAACCAACGTAATGACGCCGAGGTCGGTCTTTCCATCCACGGCCAGCTCGGTACTTTTGTGTCCCACAAACGATACCACCAGCGTGGCATCGGCAGGAACCGCAAGTGAGAAGTTTCCATTCATGTCGGTAACGGTACCAAGGGTGGTTCCCTTTTGTTGCAGGGTGGCACCCGGAAGGGGTTCACCCGATTCGTCCACGACGTTTCCCTTCACGGTGATCAAGCCTGCCTGCATGGAGCGCAACTCCCGGGTGTTGCCCTTTCCTTCGGCGTGGGTTGCAGAGGCGAATGCCAGACATCCCAGCATCATCATAATTGTAATTGTATGTCTCATAGATATTTTTTTACATTTTGGTGTATGGAACCCGCTTCGATCATCATCTTGTATCGATGTTATTCTTGCTCGTTCCTCTTGTTTGTTTTTATCCTGATGATTATTCTACCATGACAACGTAGGATCCCTCTAATACGATCGCGCAATTCAGATCGGCGCTGTCCACTGCAATACCCTCGTAATTTTGAAAATGTGTTTCACCGTTGGCATACGTCACATCGTAATGAACGTTCGCCGTATTGTCGCCCTTGTTTGTCACGGTGATGACCACTCTGGAACCGTTGATGTTTGGCTTGAATGTATCCCAGTTCCAGTTGGAGGTGGCAGTGGCTGCAGCATAGCCGTCTCCCCATCCGAAATGGTCCATGCGAACAACCGCATATTCAGTTTTGTCGGCTTTGCGCAGAATTGCGCAAGGACTGTGATAGTTTTGCAGGTTATTGGAGTAGCAATACATGGTTAGCGTCTTGCTGGCGCCGGAAGCTACGGTATATTCATCGGAGAACTGGGTCCACCAGGGTGTGGAAAAGTCATTGAACCCTACCTGCGCAATGCCTTTCACCATCGTCACAGGACAAGTAGTGGTTACCGTGCTGGTAGCGCCCACGTAACTGATCATCACCTCCCGGGTACCTTCCGCTGCGGGAATCCTGCTGAAAGTGAGTCCAGCGATGGGCAGGATACCGGTCGTACCGTCGGAATAAGTGGCTGTCACCACCAACCCCTTCGGACTGAAAAGAACTGGTTCGTCGCTGAAGAAATAGTATCGGGTGATGACCGGCATGGTTGTAACGACCATGCTTGTAACCGGATTCGTCACTTCCAGGGTATAGAGCGTAGAGACAGCGGGACCATACGCCCCTTGCTTTGTTTTGCTATAAGAGACTATCACGGTCTTTTTACCCAGCGTAGACATGTCGGGGATCACCGTGAAGGAGATATCATCCTTATCTACCACATCAGAAGAACCGTCGGCGTAAGTAACCGTGGCAATCGCCTCGCCCCAGAAGTCTTCATTGCCGAATTCAACAAACTCGGGGGTTCCTGTCACCACAATGGAAACCGGAGCCACATCTTCCACCACCGTAATTTTTGAAGGAATAAGGTAGGCTTTCTTCATTTCAAAATAGCTGCCGTCGGTAACCAAGAAAGCCACGATATTATTGGCTGCGGAAACCGGTTGCTGGTAAGTCATCACCAGCTCTACACCGTTTGTACCCACGGCCGTGGCGGTAACAAATGCATTGCCCGTAGCAGAGTGGTCTATCTCTATCGTCACTCGGGCACCTTGCATGGTTTGGCGGAAGTCGTTCCAGATATCACCATCTCCGTCGGTATCGGGATAGTTGTACGAGATCATGGCGGCATCGTAGGGAAAGCCCTCCGCTGCCATGGTACCTCCCCAGCCATAAGCATCGGAGCGAAGCACAAAATACTCTTTATAGCCCTCGCCATTGCGATCAGCCACTTCATTGGTCACGGCAAGGTTCCAGTTATTCCAGTTATTGACGCCGGTACCGTGATTCACAAACTCAAGATGAAAGAGCTTGTTGGGAGGAATGGTAAAGTAATCGGAAAAAGCAGACCACCAGCCGGAACTGTTGTCTTCTGCACCCACAATCGCCGTGGCAATGTCGATATAGATGGTGTCGCCGGTGGAATGTTTGGCCTTTTCAGCGGCAATCGAGTCGATCCTGCTCTGCAGGTCGGAGGGCGCCTGGATGGAATAGGTCTCCAGCTTTTCGCATCCAACCAGGACAAAAACCGCCACAATTTCCGCGAACAAAGTGTTTCTCATAATTTTTTTCATATGTAAATTGTTTAATATATAAATGACTTTTAATCACCTACTTAATTTTTTATTTTATATTTCTCCGTTTGGACAAAACAAAAGACAGCACTCATCTTTTGGACAAGTGCACCGGTTATCGGAAAGAAAAACAGGCTAGAAGGGTTTAAAATTTCATATGCATGTTCTTGGGTAACAACCTTGGGGGCTTACCTGTTGAGGTCTGCTTCATACTCGACTTGGAGGCCTTATCGCGCCGTACGCCAGTAAAAATCGGCCTTTGGGTCCTGTTTCCCGTTTATGTCAGGGGCGATAGCTTTCAACTTGCGCCTTGCTTCCACCCGGCTGTTCAAATAATCGGTTCCCAGTTCATAATAAGGGATTTCGTCTTTCAAGACATGATACACCGATTTGAGGATGGGGTGTGCTACGCCACAATAGCCCTTTTCTTGCCGCGGCGGGCTGCCAAGGGATGGTACCGGACGTGGTAGGACCGTACCTTTTGTCCGTGACGCCGCCCACACCGATTGGCTCAGGATAGATTTAGCCCGCTTATTCCCGTAAGTGATTCGCCCGCTTTTTTTACCGGTACTCTCGTTGTTACCCGGCGAAACGCCCACCCAACTGCTTAGATGCTTCTCATAGGGCAAAACATCCATGTCCAGCCCTATGGTTCTTCACGCTCTTGCGGTTCCATCCCGGGATCTCCCG
>DHSP01000038.1:27806-60515 GCA_002408485.1 Proteiniphilum sp. UBA5283
GACTCCCGTACTCTCCATTACAACGTGGGTTATCCTGTTATCCAATAACCACTCTTTCAATTCTGTCAAAGAGCGCGTCACGGTCCCGAATTCACAGGTTTCCGCCTTAAACCCTTCACCACTTATGGTGGCTACTAACCTCTTTTTGTGGACGTCAGTCCCGCATCGCCGGGAGACGACCAGGGTAAATGATACTTGTGATTCCATAAATTATTCCGTTTAATGAATACGGCAAATGTGCGGAAATCCTCAATTTTCATCCCCTTGGATCTTTTAAATTCTTAACATGGGTGTTTCATAATTAAATCATAAAATTAAGTTTGAATTATATTCGCTTTTTTCTTTCGCTCATCGGATCAAACCACAGATTAATTTAAGTTAAGATAACAAATAGTCAGATAGATAAAAAAATATACAATTTTTACCTAAAAAAACTTTCACGGGACAAAGATTTGAATTGTCGGGTTAACAAGGGTGGACAAAAGATGAAATATGGTGGAGAATTGAGCAGCCTTTTTTTTTAACATTCTCCTCTCTGTCATTTCTCCAACAGATTGCTGGGAGTGATATTGAATTGTTTGGAGAAACAGCGGGTGAAATATTTTGGATCGTTAAAACCTACATCATACGCGATGTCAGCAATGTTTTTATTCTTTGTTTTCTTATTCTGCAAAATCATGTTGTAGGCCAGGTTAAGCCTGAATATCCGAATAAACTCACCTGCTGACTTTCCGCTGAGTGCCTTTAATTTTTTGTTCAAAAGTGACTTGCTCACACCCATGGTCTCTGCAAAATCGCTCACCTCAAAACCGGAATTGCGGTAGTTCACTTTCATCACCTCCAGCACCTTGTCCATGAATTTTTTGTCATTCGACTCTTCATTGATCTCCAATGTCTCGACCGACATCTCATCGATAAATTTCTGTTGATACCTCTCACGCATTTCAAGAATATTACGAATACGAGTGAGCAGCATATTTTCATCGAAAGGCTTTACGATATAGGAATCAACACCCATACGATAACTGTCGGTACGCGCTTTTTCAGATGTTTTTGCAGTGAGCATTAAAAATGGGATATGCGATAGGGTGAAATTTTCCTTCACTTTTCTCGATAACTCAAGACCATCCATCTCGGGCATCATCAAATCACTGATGATGAAATCCACATTGTAGTGCTCCAGTATCTCGTATGCTTCCACACCGTTGCCGGCTTCAAGCGTATTATAATGGGGAGACAAAAGGGAACAAACGTAGCGGCACATGTCTCTGTTGTCCTCTACGACCAGGAAGGTAAGCCTATCCTTTTGCCATTCCCTCAGGTTTTGCACATGATGTCCCACATTCTCAGATCGATCATTCTTTGTCGCCTGAGTTACCTGCGAATGCAGTGTTGAAGAGTGTAAGGGCAATATAATCCGAAAAGAGACGCCGGCTTTACGATTGTTCCTGACCCAGATATTGCCCCCCAGTGCTTCAACCAACTGTTTGGTCAGATAGAGACCTATCCCGGTACCACTTTGTCCATGTACCGGATAAATTGCGTGGTTGGTCGACTGATAAAAACGCCTGAAAACTTTCTCTTTATCTTCTTCAGGAATACCGGACCCACTGTCCTTCACTGAGAGGTATAGCTTCTCATTGCCTGTTCCGGTCTCTCGGAGTGATTTCGCGTAGACGATGATCGTTCCTCGGTTGGGAGTGTACTTGATGGCGTTCGATACCAGGTTGGTCATAATTTTGCGAATTGCCTCATCATCAAAGTAAAAATGAGGGTTTTCCAGATCATACCTTCTAAGCAACTGAATCTTCCTGTCATCCGCCTGAAAATCGAAAGGAGAGATTACTGACTCAAGGAAATTCTTGAAGTCACCTTTTCTATAACTCACCTCCAACTTGTTGGATTCAATTTTTCTAAAATCCATCAATTGGTTAATCAAAGTCAGCAGAGACCGGGCATTTCTCTCCACAAAATTCAATTGCTCAATCACATATGGATTGGTGCTTAACTTAAGCGCTCTCTCAACAGGCCCTACGATCAGCGTGATGGGGGTACGGAATTCATGTGAAATGCTGGTAAAGAAATCCAATCGCTCGGTTGTCATCTTCCTCATTTTACGCGACATATCCAACAGCTGCTCCTTCTGTCGGGTGATCTTCTCATTTTGTTCACTTAAGAGCTGATTGCGCTGATACAACTCATTTTTCTGTTCGGTTAGAATCCCTTTCTGCTGTTCAATCTCCTCGGTACGCTCATCCACTATCTTCTTCAACACTCTCTGCTGATGTTCATAGGAACGAATCCGCCAATAGTGCAGCATGATTGCCAGGAGTATCACCAACAGGAGCATCAGGGAGATGAACCATCCTGTTTTGTAAAAATAGGGTTTGATCCTGATATCGATTTGTGTCACCTCTCCCGCATCCAACCGATCCTTCGGCACATATTTGACCTGAAACTGATAGCTACCGGCGGGCAGGTTCATATAGGTGACCGAATGGGCATTCTTCGACAGTTCAATCCAGTCGCTGTCGTAACCTACCAGGCGATAGGCATAGACGTAATTGCTTATTGCCCGATAGCTCAATGCGGAGAAATCAATGGCAAAAGATCTTGTTTTCTCATGTAGAATAATCTCATCAGCCACAGAGATATCCTTCCTGATCATTTTTCCGGGATTCACTCTTTCATTGTTCACATAAAAATCGGTCAGGGTAACCCTGTATTCAGTGGCATTCGAGCTGATCATTTTCGGATCAATAGCTACCATTCCCTGTAAGGTGCCAAAATAAAGCAATCCGCTCTTTGACTTACAATATGAATTCCAATAAAACTGATTGGAGACCAGCCCATCCTCCTCATAATAATTTGTAAAAGTACCATTGTCCTGGTTAAAACAGGACAATCCGTTAATCGTACTAATCCAGAGATTGCCATAATCATCCTCCACCAATCCCTTCACATTGTTGTTAGCCAAACCGTCGGAGGTTGTAAATGACTGAAAAGTATATGATCCATCATCATTGATCATCCGTTTGTAAATGCCGAAACCATCACTGCCCAGCCATAAGACACCTTCCGAGTCCATGCAGAAACTGGTGATTCTCTCCACAAGCTTCGACTGGGGATTGTCCAACTTATACCTTAAGTGAACATAGCTGAAATAATCATCCTCCTGTCTGTTCAAATCAATCACATACACGCCTTCCGCGCACCCCATCCACAATTGATTGTGATTATCGATCACCGATCCGATAACACCATTAATCTGATCCGACTGGTTGTCGCGGAAAGGCTTTTGTAAACTATCCCGATCTATGTCATAGAAAAAAAGTCCCTGGTTCGTTCCGATCCACATGCCATTGTTATACCGGTCATACGCAAGTGCACCCACGAAATCGAGCAAAAATTGGGGATATTTGCCGCTATGAATATACTTTATCGGTAGTTTGCGGGGATCTGTAAGGTCAAGCAGGGTCACCCCAAACCCCCAGGTCCCGGTCCATAGCCGTTGCTCATCATCCAGGCTCAATGCACTCACGGAATTGTGACTCAACCGCGATGGGGATGTGGTCGTGTAATGGATGAACAGCTCCTCCCCCTTCCGTTTCTGATTTAATCCGCCCTCAACCGTTCCAACCCATAAATTTCCTTTTTCATCTTCCAAAATCGCATTCACCGGATTACGGGAAAGGGAACCCTGCGCATTTTTATCATAGACATAGTTCCTGATAAACCTGTTCCTTGGAGAAAGCTTATTGATTCCACCGGTCTCCGTACCTAGCCAGAGTATGCCCTCCTGATAAAAAACCGAATTGATAAAATTGCTGTTCAGTCGGTTTCCATTGGCGCTATTGTCAGCAGCGATCTGATCAAACGCATCGGAGGAGGAATTGTAAATACTGATACCTCTCAATGTACCGGCAATCAATTGCCTGGAATCAGTCAGTGTCAGTTCCGAAACATAATCATGCGACAGGGAATGAGGATCTCCCGATCGACTCCTGTATACCTTCAACACATCTTCGTTTCGATAGTACCTGTATAAACCACGATCGGTACCTATCCAGACATCATTCTCCTTGAGCAGGAACTTCATGATCATTATTTTTGTCTCAAATTTCAACTTTTCAGATACGGGAACCGCTTTCAGTTCATTCCTTTCTGACACAAACAACTTAAATATTTCATTGTTAAAACCCGCCCAGACATTTCCGTCTTTGTCAATGTCGGCCAGTGCCACAAATAGCTCAGCATGCAGATCATCTTCATATAACAGTACATCCCTGATGTCACCTTCTTCGGAAAGTAGAATCTTATAAATTTTACTGGTATATAACCATATGTCACCTTTTGCATCCTTCATAATATTGATCACCGGGTTATCAAGAAATGACAATTTGAGTGAGTCAATGCCCGGAAACAGGTCTACCTTTTGATGTTGCCATAAGTCCAACACATCCAGCCCTCCCTCCGATGCGATCCACAATCGGTTGAAATCATCTTCACATACTTTATGAACAAAATTACCTTTTATGGCTACAGGAGACGAGTTCATGTCGTAATGCACAAACTTGTATCCGTCATAGCGGGAAAGTCCTCCTCCAGTCGAGATCCAGAGATAACCGGTCTCATCTTTGTAGATGTCATCAATATAATGATGCATCAATCCATCATCCATTGTGACGAACTGAATGTGATACTCCTCAGCGGTTAATCTCTGTGCAGGTAAAAAGAGCGTGTGGAGAATCAGAATGCCAATAAATAAAGTAGTTTTCTTTCTCATGATACCCTTTCACTACGCACAAAAGTAAAAAGAATAATCAACCTAAATAAGTTAAAAATGAACCGATTTTGTCAATTCACCAATTATCCACCATCTGTGCTCATTTCTCTACCTTTTCGTTGAAAAATAGCGTTTTGTTTGTAGTGAAATCATAATTGAAGAAAAGCGTGAAGAAAAATAGCCATCAGCTGCAACCCTGTATCTTTGCCATTATCTCCCTGTCGCTGTTACTCCTCTCCTGCAAACAGAAGCAACATTCAACCCTACCACAGGAGAAAGCCAATCCATGGGTGGATGACTACACCTTCCTCTCACCCATGGAACACTACAAGGAGTGGGGTACATACAATGTGCATGATCCCGCCATCAAAAAGTTCAACGATGTGTACTACATCTATTCCACCGATGCCATCTTCGCCGAAAACCGTGAAAAAGCCAGAGAGATGAATGTCCCACTTGGGAACATCCAGATCAGGAAATCAAAGGATCTCGTTCACTGGGAATTCGTGGGATGGGCGTTTTCCGAAATCCCGGAAGAGGCGGTTGAGTGGGTACATGCCCATAACGAGGGCAGTGGGGCAACGAACATTTGGGCTCCCTATGTAATGAAACAGGGTGATCGATACAGGCTTTATTACAGTGTATCAGCATTCGGGAAAAAAACATCCTGGATCGGCCTGGCTGAATCCGCATCTCCGGAAGGGCCATGGGAACAAAAGGGGGCTGTAGTGAAAAGCGACAACCATACCCCCATGAACGCCATTGATCCGAGCGTAATTGAAGATCCGGGCAATGGCAGGATCTGGATGCATTACGGCTCCTATTTCGGGGGACTATATTGCGTTGAGCTTGACCCCGCTACAGGATTAACCATGAAAAAAGACGACCTGGGGCATCTGATAGCTCGAAGGGCCAATTACCGCAAAGACAATCTTGAAGCACCGGAAATTATTTACAACCCAGAACTGAAAAAATACTTTCTTTTCGTCTCTTATGATCCGCTGATGACCACCTACAATGTGCGTGTGGGCCGATCAGACAAACCGGAAGGACCTTTTCTCGACTATTTCGGGAAGAACATGAACGACACCACCAACAACTTCCCCATTATCACGGCACCCTACCGGTTCAACAATCATCCGGGATGGGCAGGTACGGGACACTGCGGTATCCTGGCCACAGAGGAGGGGCGATACTTCATGGCACATCAGGGACGGCTGTCACCGGGAAACCACCTGATGGTGCTGCATCTCAGGGAGCTCTTTTTCACACCCGACGGCTGGCCTGTGGTCTCACCCCAGAGATACGCTGGTGAGGCAGAACGTGTGGTTTCTAAACAGGATATTACCGGTGAATGGGAGTTGATCCGTATCAGGGAATCGACCTACGAGCGGCAGCTGGAAGCAGGGCAGATATTGTGGGGAGAGGGCAGCCTGAAAGAGGAGGAGTGGAACAATTCTTTTCACTTGTATCTGAACGCAGACGGTACCACAAGCGACAATGGCACTTGGAACTTTACTAAAAAAAACCAAACAATATCATTATCCTTGGGCAAGGATACTATCCGTAATTTATATATCTTTGCCGGACAGGACTGGGAAAACCAAAAGCATACACTCCTTTTAACCGGACTGGATGATGAGGGTCGTTCGGTGTGGGGAAAACGAACAAAATAACACGCAAAAGCTGGTTTTTTTATTCCGCTTTTATTTTCCTTATATAATCGGACGGCGCCATTCCAAACTCCTCTTTGAAGCATTGCCTGAAATAAACAGGGCTGCTCATGCCAACCTGGTATCCAACCTCAGAGACGGTAAATTTCCCCGTCAGCAAGAGCTGCTCAGCCCTGCTCATCCTGACTTTTCGTATGAACTCATTGGTGGAAACCCCTGTCAGCGCTTTAATTTTGCGATAAAGCGTGGAACTGCTCATTGAAAGTGCATCCGAAAGGAATCCCACGTCAATTTTTTCCTGTTCCATATTATCTTCTATAAGTTGTGTAACGTTGGCAATAAACTCGCTGTCCAGTTGATTAAGGGATTTGTTCAACAAAACGCTTTTACTATCCAGCTTTAGATTTAATTTGAACTGCTCGGCAAGTTTTTTCCGGTTCTCCAGCAAATTATCAATACGGCTTCGCAACAGCGTGGCACTAAAAGGCTTGGTAAGGTAGGAGTCCGCTCCTGAGACATATCCGTCTTCCTTGTCCTGCAAGGAGCCCTTCGCTGTCAGCAAAATCAGAGGGATATGGCTTGTACGCACATCCTCTTTTACCCTCTTACAAAACGTGATCCCATCCATTCCGGGCATCATGATATCACTGACGATGACATCCGGAATATTGATGAAAGCGGCAGTACATCCCTCTTCTCCTTCGCCGGCAGTAATCACGTCAAATGTATCAGAAAGCGACTCGGCAATATAATCCCGTATCTCCCTATTATCTTCCACGACCAACAGTATCTGTTTTTCGCTGTTTCTTCTTTCTTCATCAGGCTCATTTTCTATCTCCTGCTCCATCCCCTCCCTCGCCTCCTTATCAGCATGCAATGCGTTGGGATAGCTGTTTTGGGTAAGAATTGTAAAACGGAAAGTACTTCCCTTATTGATTTCACTAACCACGCTGACCGTTCCCTCATGCACCTCTGCCAATTTCTTTATTAGTGCCAATCCGATGCCCGTACCCGAGGCCTGTTTATTATTCCGCACCTGATAGTAACGTTCGAAAACACGATCGAGCTCGTCCTCAGGAATACCACACCCGGTATCTTCGACCCTTATCTCCGTGTATAAACGATCGTTTTTGTAAAAAGTATGTAGAGAAAGAGTTATTTTTCCGCTATCGGTATTCTTCACGGCATTTGCCATAAGATTATCCAGAATAGTATTCACAACTTCTCTGTCAAAATAGAGAACTGTCTCTTCACTCTCCAGTTCAGTAACTATTTCCACTTCGGGTTTCGTGTTGAACTCCTTGTATTTTAACCCTATTTCGTTAACAAGTTCCGAAATATTCCCTTTGCTCACACATAGTTCTTTGTTCTGGGTTTCGGTTTTCCTGAACTCCAGCAGCTGATTAATCAAGTCCAGAAGACGCAAGGCGCTTTGTCTGACCAACGCAATTTTTTGATGTTGCTTTGGCGGAAGCTGCGGATCATGCTGTAAATCTTCCAAAGGACCAATAATCAGAGTAAGAGGAGTGCGTAACTCATGTGTAATATTTGTATAAAATCTGAGTCGCTCATCGTTCAGCTCCTGCTCATGGGCATGCTTTTTCTTTTCCATTTCATAGGAACTCTGAATATCTACTCTTTTTTTATAGATGTACAAGATTGAAGCAAGAACAGATAGAGTGAGAACAATATAAATGGCCTTTGCCCACCAGGTCAGCCACAGCGGAGGAGCTACCCTGATGGAGATCGTATACACATCATCCGGAAGGAGTTGATTTTTCATTCGTGCACTCACCTGAAACTGATAGTGTCCCGGGGGAATATTGCGAAATGTCACATTGTTCTCCGCAACCTCTTGCCAGGTGTCCTCCAGTCCTTTCAACCTATAAACATAGTCCACTCGATCAACAAGTGCATAATCCTGAACACAATATGAAATGCTGAAGCTATTCTGATTATGATTCAGTCTGATAGTTTCATTGTTCCCTTCAAAATAATTCAGCGTAAGTTCATCGCCAATCGATGTTCCGGACTCATAGACCTTTATTTCGGTCACAATTGCCGGTGGGACATTCTGCTCCTGAAGTACCGAAAACGGCTTGAAAAAATAGACCCCGTTAACGGAGCCAAAATAGATCATTTCATTCTTATTGTCTTTTACAACAGTATTCAAAAAGCTGCTCATGGGAGTTTTCCCCACATGACCGTAATGTTGAAACTTTCCACTATCTGAGATGTAGCAGCTTACCCCCATATTGGTACTAAACCATATATTTTTATCCTTATCTTCCGTGATGGCTCGAATATGGGTATTGATGAGCCCCTCTTCTCTTCCATAGAGGTGGTATTCAAAAGAATCTCCCTCCTTAAAACAGGCTAATCCTTCTCCTGTAGCTACCCAAACGCATCCACGAGAATCAGCGAAGAGATAATTAATTGAATTTGAACTGAAACCATTTTGCTCGTTGAAATATTTAAAAGGTTCCATATCGGCGGTAAAAACAGCCAGCCCCCTCCCAAACGTGCCAATCCACATGCGTCCTTTGTGGTCTTGACCGATACACCGGACGAGATCTTCCGGTAATCCGTTTTCTGCGCTGGTGTAATGCGCTTTTTGTTTTTTCCCTTTCGCATCGAGCAGATAAATACCGGAACTTGTACCCACCCAAATATTATTCTCATTATCTTCATAAAAGCAACGGACATCCTGATTGCTCTTTCCATCAAGGAGAAGTGATGCAAATCTTTTGGATTGATGATCATAATGGTTGACACCTCCCATAAAGGAACCGATCCAGATATTATGAAATGAGTCTTTAAAGAGTGCCTGAATGGAATTGTGCGAGAGATTTCCGGACTCTTTGGTAAAGAGGTGAACCCGCTTCCCGTTTTCAAAGACATTGATACCTCCACCGTCGGTTCCTATCCACAATTTATTTTCTCCATCAAGCGCGAGGCTGAGAGCCATTCTGTTGTTCATGGCATATGTATCTTCCGCAACAGGCGAAAAGCTGTACTTATTAAACAGAGGTGCTTCATGGCCGATGAAGTTGATCCCTCCACCGTATGTTCCCAGCCAGATATTATTAAAGGAGTCCTGAAACACACAGCGCACATTCGAATTTGAAAGGCTGTTCCTATTATACCCTACCGTATAGTGCTGCATGTTCAATTGAGTTGGTGATGTAAAAAAGTGTTGCCGCAAATCCAGGACATACACACCGTTCAGTTCTGTGGCAATCCAGAGCTTATTATCTTCTGTCTGCCGAATATCAAAAATACCCGAATTCAACGGACTTTCCGGTGACACATCAGGTTTGATGAATATTTCTCTTTCGGTATTAAAAAGCACCAGCCCTTTATCTGTTCCCACCCAGATATTCTGATGGCTGTCTTTGTAAATTCGCCTCACCTCATTCCCGGGAATTGATCCGGGGTCTGCAGGATTATGACGGTAGTTTTTCACCTGATTACTCCCCAGAGAGAGCACACTCAAACCGTCCGACACATGTCCGATAAAAAGATGTCCATCCTGATCATCCAATACAGTCCATACATTATCTGATGGCAACCCGGATAGAGTGGATCGATTATAATGAGAAAAGATTTTGCTTTTTTTGTCAAAGTATTCCACGCCCCGATGATAAGTGCTCAGCCACAAATTGCCGTCCCACGAATGAGCAATAGCTGTCACATCGTTTGTAATCAGGCTGTTTCCATCTTTGTCAACATGCTGAAACACCTCAAGAGAATCCTTAACGTAGTTATATCCGTTCAATCCATCCCGCTGTGTGGCTATCCATATTATTGGATCGTCCGGATCTGCAAGCACATAATTCAGTTCATTCCCGCTTATATCCTTTGTATGTTTTAAAAAACGGGTAAACCGGAGACCATCGAACTTATTCAGTCCCTCTTCAGTAGCAAACCAAAGAAAACCATCTCTGTCCTGAGTGATACTGACTACATGATTATTTGACAATCCCTGCTCAACACCTAAAGGTGTAATTAAAGATGGCTGGGCTGATAATCCAAGAAATAATCCCAAAAAAAGTGTTAGTGAAAAAAATCTCATTCGTTCCGAAAGTTTATCAATTCAAATATACGATAAAAGAGGCAAAATAGAAGATGTTTTTTGCCACCGCATGATTTAAGACCCGTTAATGAATGATTCACTACCGTCTTAAATTATGTATGGGGAAAGTTAATTTGTAATTTTGCAAAAGGTTCGAGAAAGTTATAAAAGCTTAATGGGAACACACGGACAACGGTTTTTAAACACTTTGCGAGTAAGATTTAATGATTGAGGTTCTCAAGAGGTAATGTATAGATTGAAAGACCAAGGAGTAATATGAAATCACTTTTAGCGATATTTTGAACTTTATTAAGCCATAAAAAACTATATCGACAATTTATATGATTTTAGGATGTTTTATTTATCTAAAAAACGCATGAAAGAATGAGAAAAAAACTCTATTTAAAAGGGAAAAGAATTTGTTTTACGCTTTTATTAATGTGGACATTTTCTTTAGGAATGTTTGCGCAAAATATTACTGTGAGTGGAACAGTAAAAGACGCAAAAAATGAACCGTTGATAGGCGTTACTATTCGCGTAGTAGAATCTACAGTAGGGACAATCACCGATTACGAAGGGAACTACACACTTACGGATGTACCTACAAATGCTACATTGGAATTTTCTTATGTAGGAATGCAAACACAAACAATTGCACTGGACGGACGTAAAAGGCTCAATGTGGTATTAAGCGAGGATGTGGGTTTGCTGAGTGAAGTAATAGTTGTTGGCTATGGTACACAATCAAAACGAAAGGTCACCACAGCAGTCAGCAGTATCGATTCGGAGGACATTATGCGTTCCTCTTCTACCACAACCGCGGGGGCGCTTTCGGGCAAGATGGCCGGAGTCTCTACCAGAGCCATCGATTCACGTCCGGGTAGAGGTATCAACGTCGAAATTCGTAATATGGGGAAGCCTTTGTATGTAATAGACGGCATACCCTACGGAGGTGAAGCCAGTAGAAACTGGTTAGGAAAATCAAACGTTTCTGGTGAAGATGCTTTCAATGCCCTTAGCCTGGAAGATATTGAGAGTATTTCAATATTAAAAGATGCATCTGCTTCTATTTATGGTCTTCGTGCTTCAAGTGGAGTAGTATTGGTTACCACTAAAAAGGGACGTAAGGAAGACCGTGCTACAGTAAATGTGAATGCATATTATGGCTGGCAAAATCTCACTCGTTTTCCCGAAATGGCTAATGCACCACAATACATAAGAGGTCTCCTTGAATCAGAACAGAATGCAGGAAAAGATCCAAGTACGCTTTATACTCCTGAAGAGTTTGCAAAATGGCAAGCAGGAACAGAGCCGGGATACAAAAGTTATGATTATTATGATATTATCATGAGGAACAATGTCCCTCAGTACAACATCAATGCCAACGTTTCCGGAGGGTCGGAACGTTCTAACTATTATTTATCGCTTTCAAATACTGGACAGGAAGCCATGATGAAAGACTTTGACTACAACCGAACAAACTTTCAGGTAAATTTGGAAAGCAAGATATCTGATCGATTTACTGTTGGAACTCAAACAAGCGCCAGAGCGGAACGAACAAGCGATGTGGGACTACCGGGTGGTGACGGATATTTCTCTTCAATATTGTCAATCTTTAGCAGCATACCTACCTATGGGCCATATGCAAATGATAACCCTCAATACATGAATGCAATTCCTAACAGGCCGGACTTGAACCCTGCACTCTTTTCAAGAGATATTGCCGGTTATAAGGATAACTATACAAAAAATTTCAATGTGAACGTATACGGCCAGTATAAGTTCGATTTCGGCCTGACTGCAAAGTTCACTTATTCCTATAATTATACGCATCTTGACTTTGACGGATTCCAATATTCATATGATTTTTACACGTATGACAGACCAAATGACGAATATATTCTCGGTGGTGGACAGAGTGCAAGATGGAGGCTGGAAGAACAAACAGACTCAAAATCACGGTATGGTCAGTTTATGCTGAATTATGCAAAAACACTCGGAGACCACAATATGGAGGCTGTTTTTGCATACGAGAGATCAGACTACGACAGGACAAACAGATGGTCTAATACAGCTCCAACAAACAATTATATTCCTTTTAAAACATTACCTGAACTTACAGGGTATGGCGATCAATGGGCATATCAGGCACGTTCTGGGTATGTGGGAAGATTAAACTATAGTTTCAGAGATAAATATATGGTTGAATTATTGGGCAGATATGACGCCTCATACCTGTATGCTCCAGGTAAACGATGGGGATTTTTCCCTGGTGCCTCTGCTGGCTGGCGCATATCAGATGAACCATTCTTTGAAGGCTTGAAGGAGACTGTCGACGATCTTAAACTAAGAGCTTCTGTTGGCCAAACAGGTAGCGAAGCGGGTGTAAGTATGTTCGGCTATATTAGCGGATACGACTTCGGAAACGGAGGAGCCGTTTTAGATGGCAAATACGTGATCGGAGTAAGGCCACGCGGGTTGCCCGTAACCAATCTATCCTGGGAGAAAAACACGACGTACAATGCAGGAATTGACGCCCGTTTTCTCGGCAGCAGGCTTTCATTTACAGCCGATGTTTTCACGAAGATTATTTCCGGTATCCCCGCAGCTCGTTATGATGTGCTTCTCCCAAGTGAAGTGGGTTATTCGCTTCCGAACGAAAATCTTAACAAGAATGCATACAGGGGAGCAGAGGGTATGATTACATTCAGTGACACGTTTGGAGATGTGGGGTTCACAGTGAGTGCAAACGGTACATACTCCCGATTTAAACGTCTGGAAAGCTATAAGCCTCGTTTTGGAAGTTCATGGGATGAATATCGTAATTCTGCCGAAAACAGGTGGGGTGGAATTTGGTGGGGATACCAGGCCATAGGCCGATTCCAGTCTGAAGAAGAAATTAGAAATTACCCCATTGATAATGACGGCCAAAATAATAGAACGCAACTTCCTGGTGACATTATTTATAAAGATGTCAATGGCGATGGCATCATCAACTCAATGGATGAAAGACCAATTGGATATCCTACCGGTTGGGCACCCATGTTTAGCTTTGGCGGAAACATCGGATTACAATGGAAAGGATTTGATTTGAATATGGACTTTGCGGGGGCAGCCATGCAATCATGGTTTCAGGATTACGAGTTAAGAAATCCATTCCATGCAGGAGGCAACTCTCCGGCTTATCTCCTGGAAGACAGATGGCATCGTGCCGACGTCTATGATCCGAATAGTGAATGGATCCCCGGGAAATATCCTGCAATCAGAAAAGGGACCAGCGTGAATAACGGCAGAAACAGTGACTTTTGGCAACATGATGTCCGATTCCTTCGTTTGAAGAATGCAGAAATCGGGTATAGTCTGCCTAAAACAATTATAAGCAAAGTGAATATAAGCAAATTACGCGTTTATGCCAGTGCTTCTAATCTGTTCTCTTTAGACAATGTGAGCGAATATCAAATCGACCCGGAAATTGAAGCAAGGGCTGCAGTCGTCTACCCCCAACAAAGAACAATTCTGGTCGGATTAAATGTAACATTTTAATAAAAAAGATTATGAAGAAAATACACATATACTATTTGTCAATATTACTGGTTGTCGCGGGAGCGTTTGCTGGATGTAATGAGGATGATTGGTTACAAAGAACACCCAAAGACAGGATTACTGACGAGCAACTATGGAACGACCCAAACATGATCTTGGGGTTACTGGCCAATTACTACGACAGGTTGCCTCAATTAGCAGGAGTCTTTAATACTGGTACAAATACCGAATTCGATGATGCTATGTGGTCGGGGCACGTCGACCAGAACTGGAGGAATGACATTAATTATGGAGATGATTATGCGCGTTATTGGGATTACACCTTTATTCGCGATATTAATTTGTCCTTGGAGAACATGGAGAAGTACAGTGTAAAACTGACCGATGTTCAAAAAAATCAATTTAATGCTGAACTTCGCTTTATCAGAGCGTTTGTCTACTTTGAGCTGGTGAAAAGAATGGGAGGGGTTCCTCTTATTACAACACAGTTGATTTACGATGGAAGTGGGGACCCGTCATCACTACAAATACCTCGCGCCAAAGAATCTGAAGTATATGACTTTATTTATGATGAAATTCAGGCAATAAAAGACAATTTTACCATAACGGAAAAGAGCAGAACCCGTGCAAACAAATTTGTTGCATTGGCATTACAAAGTCGCGCGATGCTCTATGCCGGTTCAATTGCAAAATATAACAACCTTATGAGTGCACCAATCTCTACTCCTGGTGGAGAGGTAGGTATTCCTGCTAACAAAGCTGCCGAATATTATCAAAAATCATTGTCAGCGTCTAAAGAGATTATCGCCAATCCTGAATATGAGCTTTATAACCCTGGTGGATCCTCCAAAGGGGAGAATTTCTATAAGCTATTCATGGATAAGAATGCAAAGGAAGTAATCTTTGCAAAGGATTTCATGACTGGCAAGGTACACGGATTTACATACGACAACGTAGTCAGAAGTTTTAGATCTGACATTGAAGGATCTTCTATGCTGACTCCCTCTCTTAGTCTGGTAGAAAGTTATGAATATCTAGATGGTTCTGATGGGCGCCTAAAAGACAAGGACTCCGAAGGCAATTACATCGTTTACGACAACATGTCCGACATATTTGCAAATAAAGATGCCAGGTTGTATGGTACTGTGGTCTACCCGGGAAGTCAATTTCGCAATATGCCGGTAAACATACAGGCAGGGGTAGCTATTTGGGAAGATGGAGGATATAAATTTCGAATTGGAAATCTTGGAACAACATACGAGGATGGCAAGGTGCTCACAGGGTTTGATGGACCCAAAGATGATGACCAGTATGTAAGTAACACAGGGTTTTATCTGCGTAAATTTGTCAGTGAGAATCCTCAGGACGGTGTTCGTCCGAGTCTTGCTTCAAATTGGTGGACCTGGTTTCGTCTTGGCGAAATCTATTTGAATGCCGGAGAAGCTGCATTCGAGTTGGGCGACGCAAGTGCACTGGGATACATCAACAAGGTTCGCGAAGTCCATGGTGGATTTCCTGCAAATAGCCTAACTACTCTGACTATTGAGATCATACAGAATGAACGACGTGTGGAACTTGCATTTGAAGACCACAGATATTTTGACTTGAAACGCTGGAGAATAGCTGATAAGGTATGGAACGGACAGGATTCTGATCCCAACGCAGTAGTTCATGGTTTGTATCCATATAGAATTTCTCGCCCCGGACACGCTGATGATGGAAAATATATATTTGAGAGAGTAAGACCAACCCGTTTCAAGAGAGCTCGTTTTTTTCGTATGGCCAACTATTATTCTTCGATTAGTCCAACAGTGTTGAACAACAATCCGAAGCTGGTTAAAAATCCATTCCATTAATCTCATAAAAAAACATTCAAATGAAAAGATATTATTTATTTATAGCTCTTTTAATAGGTATCATATTCACCGGATGTGAATATGATAATTTCGACGAGCCAAAGTCCACCCTCTCCGGTAGCGTGGTGTATGAGGGGAATCCTGTAGGAATAAGGAACAACGGCCCACAGTTGGAATTATGGCAAGACGGATATCAGTTACGATATGCTATTCCAGTTTATATTGCACAAGATGGGACTTATTCAGTCAGTCTGTTCGACGGGGAGTACAAGTTGGTGCGAAAAGCCGGAGCACCTTGGGAACCTCAGCTGAGCGACACAATTACAATCAATGTAAAAGGCAACACGGTGTACGATGTACCAGTAAAGCCCTATTTTACAATCTCCAAAGAAAGCTTTCAGCATGCATCGGGTAAGATCACTGCAAACTTTACGGTTAATAAAATTGTAGAAAATGCAAATCTTGCTCAAGTAAGATTATTCATCGGACATTCAGTGTTGACAGATCAGAATAAAAAAGAGCAGGTTGTCGATGTTGACATATCCGGAATCATCTTCGGACAACAATCCTCTCTTTCTGTGAATCTGTCTGAAAGTCTCAAAAAACTGGACGAAGTATTTATACGAGTTGGCGTTCGTGCAAATGTAACGAATGAGTTTTATTATACACAGGTGCAAAAGATTAGCCTGAAATAATAAATTTACAAGAAACCAAAAGGGCAACAGGATGCCATGTCTGATGTTGCTCCTTTTGGTTTTATTTGTAAATATGTTTTTTACCTTTATAAGAGAACCTTCCCGAAAAAAATGATTGATTTGTCTACCATTTGTATCTATTTATCTACCTTTTATTAAGGATAAGTGCATTACTTTTGTGTTATAGCAATAATTTAAACGATGAAAAAAATAGTCCTCAGCCTCTTGTCACTTTACATTCTGCTTCCGCTATCGGCAGATCAAATTGAAATCAGAAGCCCGGATAACAACCTGGCAGTGACCCTCTCGCTTATGAACGGAGACCTCTGCTACAACGTAACATATAAAGACAAAACCATCCTTGAAGACTCTCCATTGGGAATAATCACCAACGTGAGCGATTTTAGCCGCAAACTGCAGTTTGTGGATGAAAACAGACAGGTTATCCATAAGACATACCATGAACCCAAAATCAAAAAAAGTACCGTTGAATACCGGGCAAATGAAGTAACCGCCACCTATGAAACAACGCGCAAAGAGAAAATAAGCCTGATATTTCGTGTAAGCAACAACGACATTGCCTTCAAATATGCACTCTCTCAGAACGGGGAGACCGCACGATGCTCTATAGAAAAAGAGCTTACAGGATTCAATTTTCCATCATTCGCCACCACCTTCCTGACCCCGCAGGCTACCCCCATGAGCGGGTGGATGAGGACAAAACCCAGCTATGAAGAAGAGTATGTGCCGGATGAACCGATAGGGACTCCTTCCAGATATGGGCTGGGATATACCCTTCCTGGATTGTTTCATGTGGGTGATCATGGTTGGGCCCTGATCTCTGAAACAGGAGTCGGGAGTCTCTACTGTGGCGCTAAACTGAGCGAAGGCACTAAAGAGGGACTCTACACTATTGACTTTCCGGAAGAGGGAGAAAATAACGGCATCGGAAGTGTCAGCCCCGCCATCTCATTACCCGGAGAGACCCCCTGGCGCACAATCAGTGTGGGCGACAACCTGAAGCCGATTGTTGAAACCACCGTCGCCTTCGATGTGGTTGATCCGTTGTATGAACCCTCAAAAACATATCAGTTCGGACGATCAACCTGGAGTTGGCTCCTGTGGCAGGACGGAAGCATCAACTACGAAGATCAGAAAACATTTATCGACCACTCCGCTCAATTGGGATATGAGCTGGTACTGATTGATAACTGGTGGGACACGCGGATCGGACGTGAAAAAATTGAAGAACTGGCTCAGTATGCCGCTTCAAAGGGAGTAGGCATCTCTCTATGGTATAACTCGAACGGCTTTTGGAGCGATGCCCCCCAGGGGCCAAAAAACCGGATGAATACCTCGGTAGCACGTAAGAAAGAGATGGCGTGGCTACAAAGTATCGGAGTGAAAGGCATTAAAGTCGATTTCTTCGGGGGCGATAAACAGGAAACCATGAAACTCTACGAAGATATTCTGTCGGATGCCAACGACTACGGCCTGGCAGTGATATTCCACGGATGCACGCTTCCCAGAGGATGGGAAAGAATGTATCCTAACTTCGCCGGTAGCGAAGCGGTACTTGCTTCCGAGAACCTCATCTTCACCCAGCATGCCAACGACCAGGAAGCTTATAACGCCACATTGCATCCCTTTATCAGAAACAGTGTTGCCGCGATGGACTTCGGTCCCGTATTGCTGAACAAACGTCACAACCGTAATAACGACGGCGGCACCACACGTAAAACAACGGAAACATTCCAGTTAGCCACTGCCGTGTTGTTCCAATCGCCCATTCAAAATTTTGGCATCACACCCAACAACCTCCGGGAGTACCCCTCTTTCGTGATCGATTTTATGAAAGAAATTCCTTCGTTGTGGGACGAAACACTGTTCATTGACGGTTATCCGGGAAAGTATGTGATACTGGCCCGCCGTAGCGGTGAACGGTGGTACGTGGCGGCCATCAATGCGGAAAAAGAAATAAAAAAGGTAAATGTGAGACTACCGATGTTCACCGCCAAAAAAGTGAATATATATTCCGACAATACAGAACGTTCGCCGGAATTGAAACAGATGAATATCAAAAAGGAGGGTGAAATCACCTTGCAGATTCAACCCGAAGGAGGGGTAATCATAACAAATTGTGAGGATTGTAGGAATTGAGTGAAATAAGTTTTAACTTTACACTCATTAAACTACCCTCTGATAAAACATTAAAAAAAATGTCATCCATGAGATTAAAAAGAACATGCCAAATTATGCTGCTGATACTAATCGGCAGTGCGTCTGTGCAAGCACAGAACAGACTGATCATTGAAGCCGACAAGGGACAAAACACCATCAACAAACACATCTACGGACACTTCTCCGAACATCTGGGTCGTTGTATTTATGGTGGATACTGGGTAGGCGAAGACTCATCCATTCCCAACACCCGGGGAATACGGAATGATGTGGTTCAGGCTTTGAAAGACATCAGCATCCCCAACCTCCGGTGGCCGGGAGGATGCTTTGCCGACGAGTATCACTGGATGGACGGAATCGGCCCCCGTGAAAACCGGCCCAAGATGATCAACACACACTGGGGGGGCGTGGTAGAAGACAACAGCTTCGGCACCCATGAATTTCTGGACCTTTGTGAACAATTGGGGACTGAACCCTACATCAGCGGAAATGTGGGCAGCGGCACCGTAGAAGAAATGTCTAAATGGGTTGAATATATCACCTTCGACGGCGAGAGCCCGATGGCCAACCTGCGCCGCAAAAACGGACGCCAGGAACCCTGGAAAGTAAAATTCTGGGGCGTAGGAAACGAAAGCTGGGGTTGCGGCGGGAACATGACTCCCGATTACTACTCCGACCTCTATCGCCACTATGCCACTTTCGCTCGGAACTATGGCGACAACCGGCTTTACAAAATCGCCTGCGGTGCAAACGGGGGCGACTATAACTGGACCGAAACACTGATGAAGAATGCGGGTCGGCAGATGCAGGGCCTGTCGCTCCACTACTACACGGTACCCAAAGACTGGGGCGACAAAGGATCTGCTACCAACTTCGACGAAGAGGAATATTTTACCACCATCGAAAAAACGTTGTTCATGGATGAGCTGATCAGCAAACATTCTGCCATCATGGATCGTTATGATCCCCGGAAACGGGTCGGCCTGATCGTTGACGAATGGGGTACCTGGTACAATGTGGAGCCGGGAACCAATCCGGGGTTCCTCTATCAGCAAAATACCCTGCGAGATGCCATCGTAGCCGGAATCAACCTCAACATCTTTAACGCACATAGCGACCGTGTACAAATGGCCAACCTCGCTCAGACGGTGAACGTGCTACAGGCTGTGATGCTCACCGACGAGGAAAAGATGCTGCTCACGCCCACCTATTGGGTCTTCTACCTCTACAAAGTACATCAGGATGCCACCCTTCTTCCGATTTCCTTTACCAGCAACAAGTATCGCCAGGGTGACAGGGAAATTGATGCGGTAAGCGTTTCTGCATCAAAAGATGCCAATGGCAAGATCCATATCACTCTCGTAAACGCCGACCCCAATAGCGAACAACGGATCAACACCCAGCTTATCGGAGCCACGGCCAAAAATATTAAAGGGAAGATACTCACCTCTGGTAAAATAAACGATTACAATAGCTTTGAACAACCGTCTAAGGTAAAGGTAAACGACTTCAAGGGAGCAAGCCTTTCGAACAATAACCTTTCGGTGGTATTACCCTCCAAATCGGTGGTAATGCTCGAAATTCAATAAATAAAACATTTATATGAGTATAGAAGAACTAAAAGCAGCTGTTTTCCAGGCCAATCTCGATCTGGTAGAACATGGGCTGGTGATCTTTACCTGGGGGAACGTGAGCGCGGTCGACAGAGACAAAAACCTGGTCGTCATAAAACCCTCCGGTGTCTCTTACGATCAAATGAAGGCGGAGGATATGGTGGTGACTGATATGGAAGGAAAAGTGGTGGAAGGGAAATACAAACCCTCCTCGGATACGCCCACCCACCTGGAACTCTACAAGGCCTTCCCCGCCATCGGCGGAGTGGTACATACCCATTCCACCTTTGCCACAGCATGGGCACAGGCAGGATGCGACATCCCAATCATTGGAACCACCCATGCCGATTATTTCAGCGACAACATTCCCTGTACCCGCGACATGACGGAAGCTGAGGTGAAAGGGGAATATGAAAAGGAAACAGGTACCGTGATCATCGAGCGTTTTAAAGAACTGAATCCGGTACATATACCCGGCGTGCTGGTGAAAAACCACGGTCCGTTTTCATGGGGAAAGGATCCGCACGAAGCCGTCTACAACGCCGTTGTGATGGAGCAGGTAGCGAAGATGGCTTTTGTAGCCGGACAGATCAATCCTCTTCTCACCATGAATCAGTCGCTTATTCAAAAGCATTTTTTCAGGAAACATGGCCCTGACGCTTATTACGGACAAAAATAACATCAACAAAAATAAAAAATATGGAATTTAAAAATCAGGAAGTATGGTTTGTAACAGGAGCGCAGCTTCTGTACGGAGGCGATGCAGTTGTTACCGTAAATGCCCACTCGGAAGAGATTGTAAAAGGACTGAATGATGCCGGAACGCTGCCGGTAAAGGTAGTATACAAGGGGACTGCCAACTCATCACCCGAAGTAGAGAAAGTATTCAAGGAAGCAAACACCGCACCGGAATGCATCGGTATCATCACCTGGATGCATACTTTCTCTCCGGCAAAAATGTGGATAAAAGGATTACAAAACTTCCACAAACCTTTGTTGCACCTGCATACGCAGTTCAACAAAGAGATCCCCTGGAGCGAGATAGACATGGACTTTATGAACCTGAACCAATCGGCACACGGTGACCGTGAGTTTGGGCATATTGTCAGCCGGATGCGGAAGAACAGGAAAGTGGTTGTGGGACACTGGTCCGACACAAAAGTTCAGGATCGCATTTCGGTATGGATGCGCGTTGCTGCTGCCTGGGCAGATGCTCAGGACATGGTGATTGTACGCTTCGGCGATAACATGAACAACGTGGCCGTAACCGATGGGGATCGCCTTGAGGCAGAACTTCGCCTGGGTTATCATGTCGATTATTATGCCATCGGTGATCTGGTGGCGTATCAGGATAAGGTTACGGAACAGGACATTGATGAGCTGGTAGCCGAATACGAAAAGCTCTACACCTTTGCAGACAACTGCAAAAAAGGCGCCAGAGATCATGGACAGGTACGCGAGGCTGCACGCATAGAAATTGCTCTTCGTCGTTTTTTGAAAGACAAAAATGCAAAAGCCTTCACCACCAATTTCGATGCACTGCATGGGTTGAACCAGCTGCCTGGGCTGGCCAGTCAGCGCCTCATGGCGGAAGGATATGGATTCGGTGCCGAAGGAGACTGGAAAACAGCAGCCCTATTGCGCACTATTTGGGTGATGTCGAAAGGACTAAAAGGAGGATGCTCCTTCCTGGAAGATTATACCTACCACTTCAAGGGCGAAAAGAGTGCAATCCTACAATCTCACATGCTGGAAGTATCGCCGCTGATCACAACACAGAAACCTCGCCTGGAGGTACACCCGCTCGGCATCGGTGGAAAAGCAGACCCGGCAAGACTGGTATTTACCGCAGACCCGGGAGCAGGACTGGCAGCAACAATCGTGGACATGGGCAACCGTTTCCGCATGGTAGTCAATAACGTAGACGTACTGAAACCGGAAGCGGCTCTTCCTAAACTACCGGTGGCAAGCTCGCTGTGGATTCCACAGCCAAATCTGGAAGTTGGAGCTGCTGCCTGGATCTATGCGGGCGGAACGCACCACTCCGCATTCAGCTATGCACTCACCAACGAATATTTTGAAGATTATGCCGATATCGCAGGCATCGAGCTGGTGACAATCGACAAGGATACCACCATCAACAACTTTAAATTTGAGCTCAAAGTAAACGAGGTCTATTATCTGCTGAACAAATCGCTGCAGTAAATATTCACACTCACCAGAGCCGATGAAACAACGTGCATTGATTTTCTCAGTCCTATTTCTTTTCCTTCTATTCAGGCAACAGGGAACTGCAGCCAATGATCCTGAAGGAAGAATAGGAGTACACGATCCGGTAATGATCCGGCAAGACAGCACCTACTACCTCTTCCACACCGGAAGAGGTATAGCTGTTTGGTCTTCTACTGACATGAAGTCATGGAAGCGGGAGAAGCCGGTATTTGCCGATGCACCGCAGTGGGGCGTTGACGCTGTTCCCTCCTTCAGGGGACACATATGGGCTCCCGACATCAGCTACCACAACGGGCAGTACTACCTTTACTACTCTGTCTCCGCGTTTGGGAAAAACACCTCCTGCATTGGCCTGGCGAAAAACAAAACACTGAATCCCGACGATCCCGCATTCCAGTGGATGGATCACGGAGCCGTCATCTGCTCCACACCCGACAAAGACAACTGGAATGCAATTGACCCTAACCTGATCATCGACGAAGAGGGACGCCCCTTTCTGTTCTACGGGTCTTTCTGGGACGGGCTGCAGATGGTGCGCCTGAACAACGACCTCACTGCCCCCTACCCCGGTGAAGAACCGGTGACCGTGGCTTCCCGCAAACAGAAAAGATCACCGGAGAATCCTCCGGCAATCGACAACAATCCGGTGGATGCCGGCGGCAACGCCATCGAGGCTCCCTTTGTGGTGAGAAGAGGTGAGTACTACTACCTCTTTGCATCCATCGATTACTGCTGCAAGGGAGCGGAAAGCACATACAAAATGATCTACGGACGTTCCCGCAAGATCGAAGGACCTTATCTTGACAAAGAGGGAAAAGAACTGCTCTTTGGGGGTGGCACCATCCTGATGGAGGGTAACGAACGGTGGCATGGCGTGGGTCACAATGCCATTGCAAACTCCTGCGGAAACGATTACTTGCTGTTCCATGCCTACGACGCAAACGATGAAGGACGCTCCAAACTCCGCATCGTACGTCTTTCCTGGACAAAAGAGCAGTGGCCTCAACTGTTGGAAGAGGTATATTGAGCTGCTATCGCTCAGCAAAATTTCTTACGACAGACAACAAGGAACTGTCAAACCGCACTAAACAACTGAAAACAAATAAAGAAAATAAAGAGTATGAATAAATATGTAATTGGACTGGACTATGGATCCGATTCCTGCCGTGCCATCATTGTTGATGCAGCCAACGGCAATGAGATTGCCTCCTCTGTGAAGTATTATCCCCGATGGATGAAGGGCAGCTACTGCGATCCGCGTAGCAACCGTTACCGTCAGCATCCGCTCGACTATATCGAAGTGCTGGAGGAAAGCATCCGCGAAGCGCTCTCCAAGTCACCGGAAGGTACCGCTGAAAAGGTAGTGGGGATGGGATTCGACACCACAGGATCCACCCCTGTACTGACAGATGAGCAGGGTACGCCTCTGGCTCTCCTGCCGGCGTTTGCCGAAAACCCAAACGCCATGTTCGTGCTCTGGAAAGATCACACCGCCGTAAAGGAGGCGGATGAAATCAACAAGCTGGCAAAGGAATGGGAGACAGACTATACCGCCTTCGAAGGAGGAATCTACTCCTCTGAGTGGGTATGGGCCAAGATGCTGCACATCCTTCGCGAAGACGAAACCGTGCGAAAAGCAGCCTACTCCTGGGTAGAACATTGCGACTGGCTCCCTGGACTGATTACCGGGAACACCAAACCGGAGACCATGCCGCGAAGCCGATGTGCTGCCGGTCATAAGGCGATGTGGCATGAAAGTTGGGAAGGATTGCCCTCAGAGGCGTTTCTCACTGCACTCGATCCGCTGCTGGCCGGTTTTCGTTCCCGCCTTTACCGTGATACCTACCCGAGCAATGTGAAGGTGGGCAACTTAACAGAGGAGTGGGCCCGAAGACTGGGACTCACCACCAACGTGGCAGTGGCGGTGGGCGCCTTCGACTGTCACATGGGTGCTGTGGGAGTAGAGATCAAACCGGGTGATTTTGTTCGGGTAATCGGCACGTCCACCTGCGACATCATGGCTGTCCCCTACGAAGAGATGGGCGACAAACTAATTCCCGGCATCTGCGGACAGGTAGACGGCTCCGTCATCCCCGGCATGATCGGCCTGGAGGCAGGCCAATCGGGCTTCGGTGATGTCTATGCATGGTTTAAACGGCTCCTCGAATGGCCTTTGCAAACCATACTAAGCAAATCAACCCTGTTGGATGTTCCCACCAGAGAGAAGTTAATTGCCGAAGTTGCGGATGCTATTATTCCGGAACTGACCAAAGAAGCAGAGAAGGTACCTCTGAGCGAGAGCACCATCCTGGCAACGGACTGGATGAACGGACGCCGTACGCCCGATGCAAATCAGTTATTGCAGGGATCCATCACCGGCCTGACGCTGGGCAGCTCTGCACCCCTGATCTTTCGTGCATTGGTGGAAGCTACGGCCTACGGCTCCAAAGCTATTGTTGACCGATTCCTTGAAAACGGGATCGAAATTAAACAGGTCATCGGCATCGGCGGCATCTCTCTGAAGTCACCTTTTGTGATGCAAACCATGGCCGATGTACTGGGCATGTCGATCAAGGTAGCCCGCACAGAACAGTCGTGCGCCTTTGGCAGCGCCATGTTTGGAGCAGTTGTGGCCGGCATATACCAGAAGGTAGAAGAGGCTCAGGATGCCATGGGACAAGGATTTGTCACCACCTACCACCCCAACAGCGAAAACCATGTACGCTACAGCGAACTTTACAAGAAATATCAACAACTGGGAAAATTCACGGAAAACAATACGATCCCATCCTAAACCAACAATAATGAGAAACATTTTCCTGCCGGTTTTCATGACAGTACTCCTGTTTGTTGTACCGACAAAGGGGAGTCTGTACGCCAACGAACCAGACTCCGCTTATCTCTTTGCCTATGGCGATACGAACGGGAACGGTCTCTATTTTGCCTGGAGCATCGATCAGGGCAGCTGGCATACCATCGGCCATCGTCATACATTTCTAAAATCGGACTACGGCAGATGGGGCTCCCAAAAAAGGATGTACAACCCGTTCCTCTACCGTGCACCGGACGGAAAGTGGCATTGCACCTGGAGCCTGAACCACGAGGATGGAGCCGTAGCCCATACAGTCTCCTCCAACCTGGTATACTGGGAGCCACAGTCATACCCGGTACTAATGCCACTCGGAAACTGCCTCGACACGGAAATTAATTACGACCCTCATAAAAAAGGATTCCATATCCTCTGGCAGAGCGACAAGCCCACCGAAGGGATTTATCAAACCTTTACCAACGATTTCAGCCAATTTACGCCCGCTGAAAAGTCGAAGCGACACCCAAACAACAGGCGGGAGGTGACAATCGGAGGTGTTGAGGTGAGTGGAACAGTGCACCGGATAGCATGGGAAGAGATCGACCGGCTTATCAGCGCGCAGAGGCTGGCCGCCTACAAACAACTTCAGAACAGTGAGAGGGTGGCAATGAATCCCGGCCAGTTCAGGGAGCCTGTCACCATTTCCCTGTCACCCAGTGCAAAAGAAAAGAAACCCATCAGCGACATGCTGATGGGCATCTTCTACGAAGACATCAATTATGCCGCCGACGGAGGACTCTATGCGGAACTGGTTCAAAACCGGGGATTTGAATATGCATTGAGCGACAAGGAGGGGCGCGATGAGAACTGGAACAGCCGCTTCGCCTGGTCAGTTAACAACGGGAGTCCACTTACAATTGATACACTCTCCCCCATCCATGCCAACAACAGGCACTACGCGGTACTGGAGATAGAGAAACAAGGCGTTGCACTAATCAACGAAGGGTTCAACGGCATTCCGGTGAAGAAGGGCGAAAAATACAACCTATCTCTGTTTGCCCGTTCAACGGAAAAGAGGAGAGGCCCCATTCTGGTGAGACTCACGGGAAAAAACGGGGAACTATATGGGGAGACAACCACTGGAAGAATTGGTGCCGGCTGGAAAAAAATGGAAGCAGTGATTACGGCGACCGCCACGACAACCGATGCCCGTATTGAGGTGATTCCACAACAAACAGGAAGGGTGGAGCTTGACATGATCTCACTCTTCCCGCAGAATACATTCAAGGGACGTAAAAATGGCATGAGGGCCGACCTGGCACAAGCGCTGGCCGACCTCAAACCCCGCTTCATGCGCTTTCCAGGGGGCTGCGTAGCCCACGGCGACGGCATCGGCAACATCTACCGCTGGGAAAACACCATTGGCCCGCTCGAAGCGCGGAAGCCACAGCGTAACCTCTGGGGGTATCACCAGTCGTTCGGGCTGGGCTATCATGAGTATTTCCAGTTCTGTGAAGATATCGGCGCTGAACCAGTTCCGGTTGTGGCGGCAGGTGTTCCCTGCCAAAACTCTGCACATCATGGCTGCGTTATTGGCGGACAACAGGGCGGCATTCCCATGGAGGAAATGGATGCATACATTCAGTCGGTTTTGAACCTGATCGAATATGCAAACGGCGATGCGAAATCGGAATGGGGAAGAAAAAGAGCGGAAGCGGGCCACCCGAAACCGTTCAACCTGAAATATATCGGCATTGGAAACGAAGACCTGATCTCCGATATTTTCGTGAAACGGTTCACCATGATTCACGACGCCATCAGGGAGAAATACCCCGAAATCACCGTAATCGGTACCGCCGGCCCGTTCAGTGAGGGATCGGACTATGTGGAAGGATGGGAGCTGGCAACCAGGCTGGGACTGAAGCTTGTAGACGAACATTACTACCAGCCTCCCGGATGGTACCTCAACAACCAGGATTTCTACGACCGTTACGACCGTTCAAAAGCAAAGGTATACCTGGGAGAATATGCAGCTCATGTTCCAAACCGTCACAACAATCTGGAGACGGCACTCTGTGAAGCACTCCACCTGATCAATGTGGAACGCAACGGAGACATCGTGGAAATGACTTCCTACGCCCCTCTCCTGGCAAAAGAAGGCTACACGCAGTGGAACCCCGACCTGATCTACTTCAACAACAGCGAAGTGAAGCCTACTGTCGGCTACTACGTTCAGAAACTATTCGGGCACCATTCGGGAAATGAATACCTGCCAAGCGGTATCTCCTTTTCTGATAACCGGGAAGATATCAAAAAGCGTATTGCCACCTCTTTCGTGATGGACAAAAAAACCAATGAGCTGATCATAAAAATAGCCAACCTGCTACCTGTTCCCGTCTCTTCTTTCATCGACCTGTCGGAGATGAACATCACTAAGGAGGAAACGGCTATCATGACGGTGATAAAAGGCAACCTTGACGACAGAACCGTCAAACCGGAAGAATTCACACTCAGTGTCCAGGAAGATTTCAACCCTGAATTACCTGCTTATTCATTTTCGGTTATTCGCATAAAGACAAATAATAATTCCTCAAACTGATATTGACCATTTTCAGTGTGGGATAACAAACCATTCAACAAATAGACAATGAACAAACAAAGAGTAATACTCCTGATTTCACTTATTAGCTTGCTCGCAACATTGTTATCGTGTAAATCAACGCCAAAGGAAAAAGATATGGGTGCCTACCTGCTGGTTTATTTCACCGATCCTACCCACAGCCTTTTCATGGCGTTAAGTCCCGATGGGTACACCTTTACCGATGTCAACAACGGTCAACCTGTGATTGGAGGCGACACCATTGCCACGCAAAAAGGTATTCGTGATCCGCACATCACAAGGGGACCCGACGGCGCTTTTTACCTGGCAATGACCGACCTGCACATCTTCGGACAAGAAGCCGGGTTTCGCGAAACTCAGTGGGAACGCGATGGTGATCTTCATGGTTGGGGTAATAACCGTGGCTTTGTGCTGATGAAATCATACGACCTGATCCACTGGTCACGCAGCAACCTGCTCGTAGAGGAACAGTTCCCACAGTTGAACGTTTCCTGTGCATGGGCACCGCAAACGATCTATGACAAAAATGAGGGGAAAATGATGCTCTATTTTACCATGCGTCTCGACGGTGGCAAAACGAAAATGTATTATGCCTATACCGATGATGCCTTTACAAGGCTGGTTTCTGAGCCGAAGATAATTTTCGAATATCCTGATCCCGAAATTCAGGTATTGGATGCTGATATTACCTCTTTGCCCGATGGCCGTTTCCTGATGACTTATGTTGCACAGGAAGGGCCGGCAGGGATTAAAATGGCTATTTCTGATAAAATCAACGGCGGCTATCAGTATCAGCCTGAACAGATCGACTTTGAACCGCGCTCCTGTGAAGCACCAAATATCTGGAAACGTATCGGCGAAGAGAAATGGGTGCTGATGTACGATATTTT
Organism: Proteiniphilum sp. UBA5283; assembly: GCA_002408485.1. Taxonomy (GTDB): domain Bacteria; phylum Bacteroidota; class Bacteroidia; order Bacteroidales; family Dysgonomonadaceae; genus Proteiniphilum. The sequence continues at coordinate 56,780 of DHSP01000038.1, forward strand.
CAGCATCACCCCCCATAACTTTGGCTTTGCAGAAACATCCGATTTCAACACCTTCACGCACCTGGGACATTTCAACGAAGGAGCGATGAAAACAACCAACTTCAGTTCACCCAAACACGGGGCAGTGATACATCTTACAAAAGAGGAAGCCGGAAAGCTGAGTGAACATTGGGGTTTGAACATGGAATTTTAACACGATGGAACAGTATATATTAAAATATTTATTCAGATGAAGTGGAAATATCTTCAATGGTTCATCTCCTTTTTTATCTGCGTCTCTTTTGCAAACGCTCAGGTAAATAATCCGCTGATATCATATTTCAGGCTGCAGGAAGTAAGACTTTTGAATAGCCCGTTCAAACACGCGGAGGAGTTAAACAAACAGTACTTGCTGGAGCTGAGTGCCGACCGGCTGCTGGCTCCCTTTCACAGAGAGGCGGGCCTCACACCCAAAACAGAAAGCTACACCAACTGGGAGAACAGTGGGCTCGACGGACATATCGGTGGGCATTACCTCTCCGCCCTGTCGCTGATGTACGCCTCTACCGGCGATCGTGAAATAGAGTCACGGCTGGATTACATGCTCAGCGAATTGAAACAATGTCAGCAGGCCAACGGTAACGGCTATATCGGTGGCGTACCTGGTGGCAAAACCATGTGGGAAGAGATCGCTTCCGGAAAAATCGATGCCGGCGGTTTCAGCCTGAACGGAAAATGGGTGCCACTCTACAACATTCACAAGACTTTTGCCGGACTTAGAGATGCTTACCTCGTTGCAGGAAAGAAGGAAGCCCGGGAAATGTTGGTAGCAATGACCGACTGGGCAATTGAGTTGACAGCCGGATTAACCGACGAACAGATGCAGGATATGCTCCGTAGCGAGCATGGGGGGCTGAATGAGGTCTTTGCTGATGTAGCTGCCATCACGGGTGACAAAAAATATCTGTCGCTGGCACGCAGGTTCTCACACCGTCATATTCTGGCTCCGCTCCTCGCGGAGCGTGACGAACTTACCGGCATGCACGCCAACACACAAATCCCCAAGGTAATCGGTTTCAAGCGCGTTGCCGATCTTGAGGGGGACGAGTCATGGGACAGGGCAGCCCGCTTCTTCTGGAAGACTGTCGTGGAAGACAGGTCGGTCTCCATGGGGGGAAACAGTGTCTCCGAACACTTTAATCCGGTGGATGATTTCTCCCGGATGATCAGTAGCATTGAAGGTCCGGAAACATGCAACACCCACAACATGTTGCGACTGACCAAAATGCTGTATCAGACATCAACCGATGCAAAATACATCGACTATTACGAAAGGGCACTCTACAATCATATCTTGTCTTCACAACATCCCGAAACAGGAGGTCTGGTCTATTTCACACCGATGCGACCGGGTCACTACCGCGTATATTCGCAGCCCCATACAAGCATGTGGTGCTGCGTGGGCTCAGGAATCGAAAATCATGGCAAATACGGTGAAATGATCTATGCCCATCGCGCCGACGAATTGTTCGTGAATCTTTTCATTCCCTCCGCCTTGCAGTGGGAAGAACAGCAAACAGAGATCATTCAGGAGAATAACTTTCCCTGTGAAGCGGAAACCCGCATCACGGTAAATCCCCGCAGAAAAAAAGAATTTACAATCCATCTCCGTCACCCTGAATGGGTAAAAGAAGGGGCTTTCAAGATCACTGTCAACGGGAAAGCATATCCTCTTGTACAGAAAAATGGCTATGTCTCCGTCAAAAGAAAGTGGAAGAAAGGCGACAAAGTGGTAGCACAGATGCCAATGGGCGTGAGAGCAGAACAGCTACCCGACCGCTCTAACTACTACTCCTTTTCCTATGGCCCCATAGTGCTGGCTGCCAAAACTACCGACGAACAGCAGGCCGGTCTCTTTGCCGATGACAGTCGTGGCGGACACATTGCGCACGGCAGACAGATTCCCCTGAAAAGCATGCCGTTGCTCGTGGGAGACCCCGGTGAACTGGCATCGCTGGTAACAACAGTTGTCGGCAAACCGCTTACCTTTCGTCTGTCAAGTCTCTATCCTGAACAGTATGCTTCGGGCATGGAGCTGATACCTTTTTCCGGTCTTCACGAGTCACGCTATATCGTCTACTGGCCACAAGCCACGGCAGAGGAGGCAGAAAAGATTCGGATGAAAATGGAGCAGGAAGAGGCAAAACAACTGAAACTGGATGCAGCTACAATAGACAAGGTTGTTTGCGGCGAGCAGCAGCCTGAATCAGATCACTTTATTGCTTCAGAAAAGTCAAATGCAGGCGTATTTGAAGATACGCGATGGCGTGAAGCCGTAGGGTGGTTCAGCTACAAACTAAAAAACACAGGCCAAAAGGGCAGATATCTCTACATCGCCCATTTCAATAACGACCGCTCACGCAACTTCGACGTGCTGGTCAACAACCAGCATGTTGAATCGATCTCACTCAGCGGACACAAGGGTATGGAACCGCAGGAGCTTATCATCCCTCTTCCGGAGGAGTTGATACGCAACGAGCAACTCACCGTGAAATTCTCAGCTACGCCGGGAAGCACAACAGCCAGAATCACGGAAGTACGCCTCCTTTCGGAAACAACAGAGCAAAAAACATCTTTTAATTTTACACAATAATATGTTGATAATGAAAAAATATTTTATAATTATCCTTTTATCGTGCATCCATATCATGGGTATAACTGCACAGCAACAGACCTGCGAACTAGTAGTCAATGCAAAAAAGCCTGGAGCAGAAATTCAACCCACCATGTATGGGTTGTTCTTTGAAGATATAAACTTTGGGGCCGACGGCGGCTTGTATGCCGAGCTGATCAAAAACCGTTCGTTCGAATTTCCACAATCATTAATGGGCTGGAACACCTTCGGTAAGGTAGAAGTACGTAGCGACAATGCTCCTTTCGAACGCAATCCACACTATGTACGCCTGAGTTATTCGGGACACGCCCACAAGCATACCGGACTTGAAAACGAAGGATTCCGCGGTATCGGCATAAAGAAAGATGCAACGTATCGTTTTTCGGTGTGGGCAAGAACATCCTCAAACAGCAAGATGCAAAAAATAAGAGTGGAGCTGATCGATTCAGAGAATAACCCGTTCGAACGGAAAGAACTGGAGATAACCTCCGGCGAATGGAAAAAATATGAAGTGGTCCTCACCTCTCCCAAAGAAGAACCCAAAGCCACACTTCGTATTTTCCTCGTCACGGAAGGACCGCTGGATCTGGAACATATATCTCTTTTCCCGACGGACACCTGGAAAGGCAGAGAAAATGGATTGCGGAAAGATCTGGTGGAGGCACTGGATGAGTTAAATCCCGGGCTGTTTCGTTTCCCAGGAGGCTGTATCATAGAAGGAACCGATCTGGAGACCCGCTACGACTGGAAAAAGTCGGTCGGCCCCGTAGAGAATCGCCCCTTGAATGAGAACCGCTGGCACTATACATTTGCTCATCGGTTGTATCCCGATTATTTTCAAACCTATGGCATGGGCTTCTATGAACTGTTCCTGTTGTCGGAAGATATAGGCGCAGAGCCCCTGCCTGTAGTAAATGTCGGGCTGGCATGCCAATATCAGAACAACGGGGAACACTGTCACGTGCCTGTGGGAGAACTGGGAGACTATATCCAGGATGCACTGGACCTCATTGAGTTTGCCAATGGAGACACCTCCACCAAATGGGGAAAAGTAAGAGCAGACATGGGGCATCCCGATCCCTT
>DHSP01000038.1:60788-63396 GCA_002408485.1 Proteiniphilum sp. UBA5283
GCCGAGGGCAAGGACTTTGAATACCTGTGGCCGGAGATGAAAAGGCTGAAAGTAGATTTGGTGGACGAACATTATTACCGCCCGCCGCAATGGTTTCTGGATAATGCAGCACGGTACGACTCCTACGATCGAAAGGGACCCAAAGTGTTTGCCGGCGAATATGCCAGCCATCACGGAAACAGAAAAAACAACTTTGAATCGGCGCTCACCGAAGCTGCATTTATGACCGGCCTGGAGCGGAATGCCGACATTGTACACATGGCAACCTATGCTCCACTGCTGGCACATGTGGATGCCTGGCAATGGCGTCCCGACCTAATATGGTTCGATAACCTGCGCGTTGTACGAACCCCCAACTACTACGTGCAGAAGCTCTATGGACATCATGCCGGCACGAATGTTCTTCCACTCACCTGGAACAAGGAACCCCTGACCGGGCAGCAAGGGTTGTATGCTTCGGCCGTCATCGATACAAAGAAAAAGGAGATCATCATAAAACTGAGCAATGTGTCGGAGGAAAGCCGAGATCTTGGCATCACCCTGGAAGGATTGAAAAAGAAAACACAACTTCGGCCAGAAGCGAGAACCATTCTCTTGAAAGGAGACCGGGATCAAGAAAACACACTCGACAACCCCCGGTCCATTGTTCCTATATCCTCTTCGGCAACACTGAATGGATCAAAACTGTCTCTCACAGTGGAGCCCTATTCCTTTAATTTGTTCGTTATTGGATACACCGACTGACCGGGCAGAGCAGTACCTTCCAGTTTCAGCTGACAACAGCCACAGTCAACCAACCTAAATACAAAAAGGGTTCGGCGTCAATGCCGAACCCTTTTTGTATACGGATTGAACACTGTGAATCAGACATATTCATCACCGTAGCGGAATTTCACATCCGTCACGAAGTGTTTGATACGCTGTTCCTCGCTTTTTTTGCATATCAGCAGTACATTATCAGATTCTGCCACAATATAATCTTCGAGTCCCTGCAACACCACCAGTTTATCGTCACTCATTGCCACAATGTTGTCGTTGCTTTCAATATACAAGGTCTTACAGTTTAGCTGGGCATTGTTGTCACTGTCGCGTTGCGACACATCGTGCAGAGCCCCCCAGGTACCCAGGTCGTTCCAGCCAAAGTTGGAGATGTTCACATAAACATTGTCGGCTTTTTCCATTATTCCATAGTCGATGGAGATATTGGGGCAGAAGGGAAAACTGGCATCAATAAACTGCTTTTCGGCGGGAGTATTAAAAAGGCTTTCACCTTCGCTAAACTTCTGCAGAATGTCCGGAAGATGCTTCTGAAAGGCATCGATTATGCTTTTCACGTTCCAGAGAAAAATACCTGAGTTCCACATAAACTCGCCGCTTTCCACAAACGCCCGAGCAAGATCGAGATTGGGTTTTTCAGTAAAGGCTTTCACCTTTTGAATTCCGTCCATATCTTTCTCTTCCACCTGAATGTAACCGTAGCCCGTTTCGGGGCGACTGGGCTTGATCCCCAGTGTAAGCAATGCCGGGTTATGGCTTACAAACTCAAGCCCCTTTTTCATGTCGATCACGAACTGGTCTTCTTTAACAATCAAATGATCAGAGGGTGCCACAATGATGTTTGCATTGGGATTCACCGCCCTGATCCTGAACGACGCATAAGCAATCGCCGGAGCCGTATTACGTCTGATAGGCTCTAGCAAAAGTTGATTATCGTTTATTTCAGGCAGTTGCAATTTGATTGTCTCAGCGTATGCATCGTTGGTCACGAGATAAATATTTTCTACAGGAACTATCTTTTTGAACCGGTCGAAAGTACTTTGGAGCAGGGAACGGCCCGTACCGAAAAAGTCCAAAAATTGTTTGGGTTTATCTTCCTTGCTAAAGGGCCAGAAGCGGCTTCCCACACCGCCACACATAATTACACAATAATCGTTACTGTTTCTCATTCCTAAGATTATCTATTTAAATGAAATTTTATTTATTGCTAATTGATCATTTACGCAAGGTTGTATAAGATAAATAACACTTTACACTTACACTTTGTTTTACACCCTGCATTTTATACCCTTAAAGATACGAACAAAACAGCATGCGGAGCAAAAAGTCTGGTTAAAATGCATAAAAATAAAGAGAACTTTTTCGTAATCCCAAAAATATGTGTACTTTTGCACTCACTTTTCTATGATATGCCCAGATGGCGGAATAGGTAGACGCGCTGGTCTCAAACACCAGTGGATTCACTTCCATGCCGGTTCGATCCCGGCTCTGGGTACGGTTAGATTTTATTAAATCGCTCACTTTCATTTGATTGTGGGCGTTTTTTATTTGACGGGAGACATATGGGGGACAAGTGCATAATAATGCCATAAAAAACTGTGCCACTTAACCCAAAGCAACACGGTTAAAAAATGGCGGTTGACATCTCCCGCCACTCTGTTAACATTTATTTTTTCACTTGGGATGTTTTTTCCGGGATTATAATATTTATCAAGGGTAATCTTTAACCAAGCTTTTTGTACATTATCCTTTTGCTCTTGATACTCTTTTTCGATAAATGATTCTATTTCCTCACGCGTAACCGTTCTCGAAAAATGAATTTATACCTTTC
>DHSP01000020.1:0-1568 GCA_002408485.1 Proteiniphilum sp. UBA5283
TTGATGCGGTTCTTGACGTTTTGCAGTCCCGTGCCTTTTGTTTCCTTCCGGGGATCAAAGCCTTTTCCGTTGTCTTGTACGGTGATGGAAATTCTGTCCGGTTGCTGTATGACTTGCACATTGATGTGCTCCGCTTGCGCATGCTTGATGGCGTTGTGGATCAACTCGAACACAGCTCGGTACAACGTGTTCTCTGTTTTTTGATGGAACCTTTTGTCTTCACCGAAAAAGTGAAAAAAAACATTTGGAAAGCTACGGCAAAAGTCTTCCAATGCGACTTTTAATCCGTACCGGGATAAGGACTCGGGCATCATGTTGTGCGCTACACGGCGTAGTTCCTGCATGGAGTTGTCCAGCATCTCCATTACTTTGTTGAAGCGGGCAACATCTTCCGCTTCAACAATCACGTCTTGTTTCATATCGAACAGGTTCAACTTTACGGCCGAGAGCATCCCCCCCAGGCCGTCGTGCAGGTCGCGTGCCAGCCTGGCACGTTCGGCAGTTTCGCCATCCAGCACGGCTTGTGTGGCGACGATTTGCTTTTCCTGCATCAGCTGGAGTATTTTTTGTTCGGCCAACTCCCTTTTGTTGCGGATGGTGTTCTGTCGTAAATAAAGAATGATCAGCAGCAACAACAAGATAAAAACGGCTGTGAATAGAATAATTCCATACAACTTTCGTTCTCTTTCCAGCGTGGAAATACGTAGTCCCTTTTTTTCGGACAGATATTTTTTTTCCAGTTCTGCCATCGACAGTTCAAATTCTTTCGTGGAACGGTTATCAATCAATGCGCGGTATTTATCAAAATAGTGAAGCGCTTCCTCTTTATGATTTAAAAATATGCCTGCACGCACCATGTTGGCATATAGGTTTGTGGCAACATTGGCATCGGTGGTGTCTGCCTCAATTGCTTCTTTGGCCGCTTTCAGACAGTTCTCATAATCTTTTTCGTTGAAATAAATATTTGACAGGATATTCAACGATCCGGCAAAATCGGACCGGTAGCCTGTCTCCCTGGTCAGCTCCAATGCCTTTAATGCATACTCTTTGGCTTTTGCATAATCTTTGTGATTGGTATAATAGACCATGGCGATGCCTTGCAGGGCAATAGCCTCGGCTGCTTTTTGATTGCTTCTGCGAAAGATATCCGCAGCCGATTCTGCATAGCCCAGCGAAATGTCAAAGTTTTTGCGCTTCAGGGCTATTCTGCTCAAACCATCATAAGCACGTCCCAGGTTGTACATGTCGTTAGCCGGCAGGCTTTCTCGTTCGAGATCCAGGAAATATTTTTCGGCCTGATTCAAGTTTAACAGACTATAGTACAGCGCACCGATGTTTCCCAGTAATGATCTGATCCGCTCCCTGTTCTCCTGCAGCTCAAACATGGAAAGTGCTTTCAGGTAGAAGGAAAGTGCTTCTTCGTAATTTCCCGACACATTGTGGACATTCCCGATGGCACCATAAACGGCCGCCTCCAGCTTTTTATCCTTCATCCTGATGGCTTTCTCCAGAGAGATGCTGAGCAGGAGCTGGGCCGAGTCCATCTGGCTGTTCATATAATAGGCCAC
>DHSP01000020.1:1814-49088 GCA_002408485.1 Proteiniphilum sp. UBA5283
AGTTCCAGCTTAATTCATCACATGCCTTAAGATACTCCTCTGCCGAAAGTTTTTTGTTGGATAACAGATGTTCCAGGCTATCGGAATTCTGTCCGTATCCGTTTACCGAAAGGACGCACCATCCGGCAAACAGCAAGTTCTTGAAAACTCTTCTCTTAAAACTCATAGTATGTAGGTTAAGTGTGAACGTGTCAGAGATTTGCATAGGCAAATGTACATTAAAATTTTATCTTCAAAGATAATTTTATAGATGAGAGCAGAAAATCCCCTTTTGGGGGGTATTTTTCATGGAAACTGCTTTGTTGTTCCCATTGGTTGTACGCATGGATTACTATTTCCTTTGTTTTACGTTCCCCCGGTTGAAGGAAAAATAGATGCCCGGCAGACCTATAAGGGCAAAAATCAGAAATCCCCACTGCATCACATGCATAAAAACCGGATCTGGAGCGGCCTCTACTGATGAGCTGCCAAAGTTGATGGAAAAGAGAAAGGTGATGATGCTCATGCTGATGATCTGTCCAAATACCCGCATGGAAGCGGCAATGCCCGATGCTTGCCCGTACTGCGGCCGTTTCACGGAACTCATGATGGTATTCATATTGGGCGAAGAGAAGAGGGCAAATCCGATGCCCACCCATATCAGGATGGCAACGATCCACCCGATGGATGTGCCGGGCGAGAGAAATGCCAGCATGGCTAAGCCCGACGAACACATGGCCATGCCCAGGGTGGCAAAGTAGCGAGGCTGAATTTTGTCGGACAGCCTGCCCACAACCGGTGAAAAGAGAGCCATCATCAGTGGCTGGGCCACGATCACTGCTCCCGCGTCGCGGGGAGAGAGCCCCTGTATCTTCTGCAGGTAGAGACTCAGGAAAAAGACGATGGCGAAGGTGGCCGTGTAGTTGATGAGCGCGGAGAGGCTGGAGTATGTAAATAGTCTGTTGTGGGTAAAAAGACGGATGTCGAGCAGGGGATGGAGGGCGTTCCTTTCAACCCTCAGAAAGAGAAGCAGCATGAGGAGGGCGCCCCCCATCATAGCCCAGCCGGGGAGGGACGGGATGCGGGAAGAACCGTACACCAGGGCCGAGAGGCCTGCCATAAACAGGATGGTCCCGATATGATCGCCTTTGCCGGCCGGGCGAGCTTTCTCTTCGTTCTTTCTCATGTAGCGCAGGGAAATAAGGGTGGTAAAAAGCCCAAAGATTGTGGCAATGAGAAAAAGGGAGCGCCAGCCTGTATGGATGGTGAGAATACCGCCTGCGAGTGGCCCCAGGGCCAGTCCCGCGTAGACGGACGAAACCGAAATGCCGAGTACCTGCCCTCTTCTAGTGGCAGGAAACGTGGCCACGAGGATGGCCTGCCCGGTGGTTCCAGTGAAGGCTGCTCCCGCACCCTGTACAAAACGGCCGGCAATGAGCCAGTAGCCGTCCGGTGCAAAATAACAAAGGAGGGAAGATAATGTGAAAAGAAGAAGACCCCACTGAAAAAGCCGCCGGTTATCGTTCCGGTCGCCCCAGGTTCCGGCGGGCAGCATGAACAGGGCCGTGCCCAGAATAAAAGAGGTGATGATCCAGCTCAGCTCAATTGCCGAGAGGGAAAAGTCCCTCTCAATAGTGGGTAAGGCAATGTTGACTGCCGAAATAAGAAAGGTGCCCATAAAGGAAGTGATCGCCACCACCAGTAATACGGAAAGGTCTTCTCTTTTTCCCATTGTTTCCTGTTCGTAAAAGCCAACTCTATTACGCCATTGGCACGTGATTCCCTATTTTATATTTGCCCACTCCATGCGACCATGCCAGTCCATCCACCACCCCTGTTAATAGGTTTCCCGGATATGCTTTACCGTGACAGGGGTTCTGTCGGCGGCTTTTAACCGGGGCGAGCGGATCACGATGGTCCTTTTTTCTTCTGGCAGCAGGTTGATGAAATTATCGCTGAAACGGGCACCCTGGACAGGGATCTCCACGAAAACATCTTTTGCCAGCCTGCAGCTCGACAGGATTATGGTGTATTCTCCATCGGCATAGTGTACTTTTGTGTCGATTTTTGTTTCGGGAAGGTTCAGCTTGTTGGGCCAGTAAAAGAAGTAGTCTTTTGAAGAGATCACGTTTCCCCTGCTGTCGCCGAGAAAGGCGTGAATCATCTTGTTGGCTTTGTCGGACTCATTCAGCAGGGATGAGGCGGCAAGTGTCATCACGATGTTACTGGTGTTGGCCATGGCATGCACCTTTTCTTTGATTTCCCTTTGTTTTCCAGTAGTAAAATCAATCAGCTGCACCGTCAACAGCAGGTTATTCCTGTCCTCCAGATGGTCGGACATGGTGTAGAACTGCAACGTGTCTTCTTTGAACGCGATCCCCAGGGCGAGCGGAGCAAATACATCGCGCATCCGGTAATGCTGCGCCTTCCAGTTGTCGTAGTAGTCGATGCTCGACCAGGATACCACCGGCCAGCTGTCGTTGATCTGCCAGTAGAGTGCTCCCATGCAGTAAGGCCTGCCACGTCGCATGGCCTCTACCGACTCCTCCATGCCGTTGCCCTGCATCACCAGTCCCACGTATACAAAATCCTCAAAACTCTTCGGCTCGTGGTAATACATGTCCATGTATTTTTTGATCAGCGCGTTTCCCGTGGATGCTTTCTGGTGGACTTTCATCACTTCGCTTTCCAGGCTCCACTGGTCGGGTTCCGCAAAAGTGCGGATGGTCTTCATCTCTGGGAACGACTGAAAACCGAACTCACTGGCGAAGCGGGGTAGCCTGCCGGCCATCGCTTCAAAAGGAAGCTCTCCATACCAGAGGCCCCAGTCGTGCACGTCACCCCGGTTAAACAGGTGTGGCCTGCCCCAGTTGGCCACATCCGGCGAGCCGTGCGTATAATCACGCGTGCCGTCGTACTCCTTCACCAGGGCGGGGATCATCTCCCTGAAGGTCTTGTCGTATCCTTTAAACCAGGCATCCATCACCGCTTTGGGATACTGTTTGTCCCACCCCCAATAGTGTAAACCTTCCAGCACTTCGTTGTTGCCGCACCAGTAGGCCAGCGAAGCATGGTTGCGTAGTCGTTTGATGTTGTAAACAGCCTCCTCTTTCACGCTGGCAAGGAAGGCATCGTCGGAAGGGTAGGGGGTGCAGCCGAAAATAAAATCCTGCCAGACCAGAATTCCCCGTTCATCGGCTTCTTGGTAAAAAGCCTCATTCTCATAGATGCCTCCACCCCAGACGCGCACCATGTTCATGTGGGCACCTTCGATATGATCGAATATCTTTGTATAATATGCGCTATCCTGTTGCGTGGTGAGGATCTCTCCCGGGATGTAATTGGATCCCTTGGCAAAAAGCGGAATGCCGTTTACCTCGAAGTAAAACGAACTGCCATGTGCATCTTCTTTGGTAATATGACGGATGGAGCGAAGTCCGGTCCGGACTGTTTTTTCCGCCACCACGCTGTCTCCCACCAGCACCTGTGCCGTGAAGTCGTAGAGATGCTGTTCCCCCCAATGTGCCGGCATCCACAGTCGGGGTGCGGTTATTTCAAGCGGGAGGGAAACGATGTTTTTTCCTTTCCGGAGGGTGACCTTCTTTTCTGCCTTCCCGGGTTCGCTTTCTTTTGTGCGGTATGCTACCGACAGGGTGGCGTGCACGGGTTGCTCCGCCACGGAAATGATCTCAATCTGGTTGTCTATCCGTGCCTGTTGTGCGTTTACCGATACCTGCTTCACATAGTAGTCATCGATGCGGGCATCGTCGAAAAAAAGAACGGATACCGGCTTCCAGATGCCCATCTGTACCATGCGAATGCCCCAGTCCCACCCGAAGTGGTAAGGTGCCTTGCGGTTGTAGATGCTCAGTTTCTCCTCCCTGTGGTCGTTCCCTGCCGGGTAGTCATAGCCAAAGGTGGCCCGGGCCGGCATCATCCGCTGTATGGGGGAATAAAAGCGGATATAGAGCCTGTTTTCTCCTTCCACAAGCACGTTTTTTACCGGTATCTTGTGGCCGGTGAACATATTGTTAGTCTGCAGAATGCGGGCACCATTCAGAAACACGTCGGCATGAGTGTCCAGGCCTTCAAAAAAGATGACCGCCTCGTCGTATTTCAGTTGATCTGCAGTGACGGTAAACGATTTTTTGAAGTCCCAGTTCTCATCTTCCACCCACTGCACCTGTTTCTCGTTGGTGCCGTAGTAAGGGTCGGGCAATACGCCGTGACGAATCAGATCGCGCTGTACCGACCCCGGCACTTCCGCCGCATACCATTGCCGGAACGTTGAACCGGATTCGTTGCTGTGTGTGGCCTTGTCAGCCTGTGCGAACTGCCAGCCCTCATTCAAGGGAATCAGCTCGCTTTGTTGTGCTGTAAGCATACAGGAAATCAGGAAAAAAAGAAATGAAACTGACTTTCTCATAAAAGGGATGATATCTGCTTTTTCGTCTGCGAAAACAGTGATTGACTGCGATCAATCATCACGCAAATATAATAATTTGTTCCTGAATTCACAAGGCATCAAAAGTAAGGTTAATTTGCACAACGAAAAGGCGCACTTTCGCATAAAATCGTAAATTTGTAGTTCATTAATGCACAAAACCGAACAATGACAGAGATCACCTTCGCCGACCGCCCCGAGTTTCTGCGGCTTTATCGCAGGCTTTACTCTTTTTTGAGACAAGCCTGGGAAGGAGAGAAAGTGCTGCAGCTGAAGAGAATGCTGCAGGAGTCGCTCTCGAAGGCTGAAGTAAACCGTGACGAAGCATTGTACGATCTGCTGCTTGAGATGCGTACGGCGCTGATTACCCTGGATGAGATAGGGCTGAAGCAACCTACTGTCTGCGCCGTGCTCCTGTTTCGTCCGGTGGTAAACAACGAATATACGCTTGCCGAGGTGAAGGAGTGTTTTGGGAGTGAGGTGGAGTTGATTCTCAGAGGATTGAAGAAGGTTAGCGAGTTCACCGACAAGCGGTCGACCGTAGAGTCGGAGAACTACATGCGGTTGTTGCTCTCCATGGCAGAAGATATCCGCGTGGTATTCATCATGATTGCCCGGCAGCTGCAGCTGATGCGTGATGCCAAAGGGACGGAGCGCTCGCAGCAGCTCGATCTTTCCGTGGAATCCACATTCCTGTATGCGCCACTGGCCCATCGGCTGGGCCTCTACACCATCAAATCGGAACTGGAGGATCTCTGTTTGAAGTATACCGACCGCGACTCGTATGATTTTATTGCACAAAAACTGAACGAAACGAAACGTTCGCGCGACCAATATATCCGGGAGTTCATTGAACCGGTGAAGGAACGGCTGGACAAGACGGGACTGAAGTACGACATCAAGGGGCGCACAAAGTCAATTCATTCCATCCTCAACAAGCTGAAGAAGCAGAAAATTGATTTTGAGAGTATATACGACCTCTTTGCCATCCGTGTAATCCTCGATGCACCGGCCGACCAGGAGAAGGCGCAATGCTGGCAGGTCTATTCCATCATCACTGATATGTATCAGCCCAATCCAAAACGACTCAAGGACTGGCTTTCTATTCCCAAAAGTAACGGGTACGAATCACTCCACATCACCGTAATGGGGCCAAAGGCCAGATGGGTAGAGGTTCAGATACGGACCAGGCGGATGGACGAGATCGCGGAACGGGGGCTGGCAGCTCACTGGAAGTACAAAGGGGTAAAGGAGGAGTCTACGCTGGACAACTGGTTGAATTCACTGCGCGAGTCACTTGAGGAGAGCGAGTCCAACCTGAGCCAGAAGCTGACCGACTTCAAGCTGGACCTGTATGAGGAAGAGATTTTTGTCTTTACGCCGAAGGGTGACCTTTTTAAACTCCCAAAAGGAGCGACCGTGCTTGATTTTGCTTTTGCCATCCACTCGAAGCTGGGTGCCACCTGCATTTCGGGGCGCGTGAATGGCAAGAATGTGCCCATCAAGCATCTCTTGAAAAGCGGTGATCAGGTGGAAATCAACACTTCCTCTCATCAGACGCCGAAGCAGGACTGGCTGAGCTTTGTAGTTACTTCAAAAGCACGTGCCAGAATCCGGCAGCTTCTGAAGGAAGAGGCCGGCAAGCAGGTGGATATTGCCAAGGAAACCCTGTCACGGCGGATGAAGAACCGCAAGATTGAGGTGGACGACGCGCATCTGATGCAGTTGATCAAAAAGCTCAAATATAAGACGGTGACCGATTTTTATGTGGATATTGCCGTCGAAAAGCTGGATGTGAACTGGGTCATCGATCGTTATCTGGAGCTGGAAAACAGAGAGGGCGAGGGCAGGGATTCGCACCTGCCCGTGAGTGCCGAAAGTTTCACGTTGAGGCCTCCGACACACGACTATAAAAGTAGCGACGAGCTTGTTATCGACCAGAATCTCACGGGGATAGACTATAGGCTCGCCAAATGCTGCAATCCCATTTTCGGGGACGAGATTTTTGGTTTTGTCTCCTCGCAGGGCATCAAGATACACCGTATAAACTGCCCGAATTCAAACGACCTCTTTTCCCGTTTTGGGTACCGTGTGTTAAAAGCCCGCTGGTCCGGAACCAAGGGTTCCTCAAGCTATACCATTGTGCTGCGCGTAATTGGCAATGACCAGATCAACATCGTGGCCAACCTTATTTCCATCATCTCAAAGGAAGAGGGCGTGCAGATGCGCTCCATCGCCATCGACTCCAACGATGGACTGTTTCAGGGGAACATCTCGGTGATGATCGCCGACACATCCATGATGGAGCAACTGATCAAAAAGCTGAAATCGGTGAAAGGGGTGAAATCGGTGACGAGATTGAATTAATCTTCTGTCTCTGAAGCTTCGTCGGAAGTCTCCATTGCCGGAGCTGAGGCATCCGTTGCCGGAGCTGGGGCCGGCATAACGGGTGTTGTATCTGTTGTTGCCGGTATATCGGCTGGCTGGAGCATTGTAAGCAACTGTTGCACATAGTCGCGTTGAAAGTCTCCGGGGCGCAGTATTTCGCTGTTGTACTGTATGAGATCGATGTCGATGATTACTTTTCCCAGATATTTGTCTTTTGGTGAGCGTCCTACTGCACGTTCGGTCTGTTTGATTTTGTCGATAACCTCATCGGACGTCATCTCTGTTTGTGCCTTGCCCAGAATATTGCGGAAAAGGAAAGAATATTTTTCTTCTTCGGGCTCAGTGAGGACGGGTTGCGTAAAAATGATCTCGGGGAAAAGCCGGGTAAGCATTCGCTTGGCTTTGTCGATGTTGGTTTTGGCGAATGTGTTGGATCCTATACTAAGTAAAATAGTGTTCATACTGATAAATTGAATTACAAATATACACATTTTTAATGAAATTGATCAATGAAAAGCAATTTCTATTATCTTTGTTACATTATACCTGTTAAAAATGAAAAAATTGCGGCACTTATATCTTGTCCTGACAGGGTTGTTAATTATATTCAGCCTTCATGCACAAGGCGAAAAGGCGACGATCTACCGGATCAACATCAAAGAAAATATCGGCAGCAACACCTGGATTTATTTGCAGAACGGCCTCCACGAAGCAATATTAAAAGATGCCCGTGCCGTACTTTTGCATATGAATACCTATGGCGGTGGTGTGTTGGAAGCCGACTCAATGCGGACGGCAATTTTGAATTTTCCACTGCCCGTATATGTGTTCATCGATAACAATGCTGCTTCGGCCGGAGCGCTTATTTCCATAGCCTGCGACAGTATCTTTATGCGTAATAGTGCTTCCATTGGTGCCGCTACGGTGGTTGATGGCAGTGACGGAGCCAAAGCACCCGATAAGTACCAGTCTTATATGCGCGGCATCATGCGTGCCACGGCAGAAAGCCACGGCAAAGTGGTGACGATTGAACAAGGCGATACCATTGCAAAATGGAAACGCGATCCTGTTGTAGCTGAGGCTATGGTGGACGAAAGAATCGTGGTTCCCGGTTATGCGGATTCCACACAAATCCTCACCCTGACGGCAAGTCAGGCTATGGAGCTGGGCTACTGCGATGGCATTGCGGAAAGCGTTCACGAAGTGATCGTAACTTTTTTGGGATATCCCGACTATAAACTCGAGACCTATAATCCCACCTTTTACGACATGATCAGGGGCTTTCTCACCAACGGGGTGGTGCAGGCTTTGTTGATCATGTTTATCATCGGGGGCATCTATTTTGAACTGCATTCACCGGGTATTGGTTTTCCAACAGCAATAGCCATCACGGCAGCCATACTCTATTTTACGCCGTTGTACCTTACCGGATATGCCCAGAACTGGGAGGTGTTGCTCTTTGTATTGGGACTTATTCTGATCGTCTTTGAGTTGTTTGTCGTTCCCGGGTTCGGTGTGACCGGAATAGTGGGGATCATCTTTGTTTTTCTGGCATTGGTTCTCGCGCTGGTGGGAAACATCCGCTTCAATTTTGAAGGATTGCCGGCTACAGAACTCTTCCGGGCAGTGATGATTGTTTTGGGCGGAATGGGGATGAGTGTAGGCCTTGTCCTCTTTTTATCGAGTCGCATCGGAAAACCGGGAATCCTGAATAGGGTTGCCCTGCATGCCGATCAGGAGGGATATGTCTCCGTTCCCATGGAGCCAGCAGCCATGGTGGGCAGGACCGGTACGGCAGCTACGGTTCTCCGTCCTTCGGGGAAGGTGACCGTGGATGGAGTCTATTACGATGCTGTTTCCGTGAAGGGGTTTGTGGAGAAAGGCGATGCGGTACTGGTGAAACGATATGAAAATTTTCAATTGTATGTGGAGCGGAAGTGAAGAAAAAGTAAGGGTTGTTGCCATCATTCCGGCGCGATATGCTTCAACCCGTTTTCCCGGCAAGCCCCTTGCCGATATGGATGGCAAGCCGATGATCAGAAGGGTATATGAGCAGGTGAAAAAGGCAGTGGATGAGGTGTACGTGGCCACGGACGATGAACGTATTTACGAAGCTGTAAAATCTTTCCGAGGAGAGGTGGTGATGACCTCTGCGTTTCACCGCAGCGGAACCGACCGCTGTTGCGAAGCCATGAAGAAGATTGACCGACCGTTCGATGTCATCCTAAACATCCAGGGAGATGAACCATTTATTCACCCCGGTCAGATCACCTTGCTGAAGAACTGTTTCCATTCTTCTTCGGTACAATTGGCGACCCTGGTGAAACCTTTCTCCGAAGCTGACGGAATTGTGGCTTTGCGCAACCCCTCCTCTCCCAAGGTAGTGCTCAATAAGAAGGGTGAGGCCATCTATTTCAGTCGCTCAGTAATCCCTTATCTTCGCGATGTGCACCCCGACGAGTGGCTCCGCGGGCATCGCTTTTACAAACATATCGGCGTATACGGTTACCGGGCCGATGTCCTGGAGGAAATAACAAAGCTGCCGCAGTCGCTCCTCGAGAAGGCAGAATCCCTTGAGCAGCTCCGGTGGATAGAAAATGGATTTCGAATTCAGGTGGCGGTCACCGAGCACGAAACCATGGGCATCGATACCCCGGAAGATATGCAAAAAGCGCTTGAGTTTATGCGGACAAAATATTTTGATATTTAACCGCAGGCTCATCGGGTTAAAAGACGAAGAAAGATATTGCAACAATCAGACAGGAACAGATTAAATCAAAAAACCCCGGATGAGAATCCGGGGCTTGTGTACTGGAGATACATCGTGACTGGTTAATTGTAAGCTCTAATCTCTTTTTCCGAATAGGCTGCTTTCTTTGAAAAGAAGAAAATTACAAACGGTACAACCAATAAGATAATTGCCCAGAGGATGTTGCTGATTATGTTTCCTTTTTTCATGTTGTTCACATAAATGTGACCCAGCAATCCTTCAACAACCAGTACCATTCCGATGATAAGGTTTGTGTTATTGGTTGTTGCCATAAAAAAAGGTATAACCAAAAATGCAACGCCAATAAGCATTACAAGTACGCCGATGTATTTTGCAAATTCTTTCATGTGTGAATAATAATTATGTTACTGATTTCGTAACGCAAATAAACACAAAATTCAACAAATAAGGAAATAAATCAGGATAAAAAATGGATTAATGTGGGAAAAAGCTATTCACTCGGGAAAAAGAACCCAATTTATACTCCGATGATGTGTAAAAATAATTATTTTTGCATGTTTATGATGAGTAATGTGAAAAAGTGAAAAAAATCGTGTTGTTTTTATACCAGTGGATCATTTTCGGGCCGCTGTTTTTCCTGCTTACTTTGCTTACAGCCCTCCTGGTGATGGCCATGGCCCCTCTTTTTGGAAGCAGGTTCTGGGGATACTATCCGCCCAGGTGGTGGTCGCGTCTGACCTGCTGGCTGGCTCTTTGCAGAGTTAAATCAAGGGGGCATGAGAAGTTGGATCCTCGCCGGTCGTACATCTTCGTGGCCAATCATCAGGGCGCTTTTGATATTTTTCTCGTATACGGTTTTCTCAATCAGAATGTAAAATGGATGCAGAAGCAGAGCTTGCGAAAAATACCCTTTGTGGGATTTGCATCGGAAAAGGCAGGCCATGTTTTTGTGGATAACACGAACGTCGCAAAACGTACGGCTTCCATCGAAAAGGCAAAAGAACAAATAGTGGATGGTGTATCGATGGTGGTTTTTCCCGAAGGCTCCCGTTCGCATACCGGCAAGATGGGTCCCTTTAAGCGGGGCGCCTATCACATAGCCCTTGATTTGAAGTTGCCTATTGTACCGTTGACAGTCAATGGGCCGTACGATGTGTTAAAAAGGAACACACTTCGGCTGCACCCTTCAAAAATGGAGTTGATCATCCATGAACCTATACCCACCGAGGGACTGACCGAGTCCGATATTCCCGAGCTGATTAGCCGATCCCGGAAAATCATCTACGATGCTTTGTGGGAAAAATACAAATAAATGAAATTTAGGGGGAGCAACAAAAAATAGGGTGGGTTAAAACCATTTGAGGAACATAGACTTGTATAAAAAAGGAATGGTTGTCTCACGACAACCAATCTTCATTGTTAACCTTAAATCTAATACCATGAAAAACACGATGCAAATATACAACGTGTTCTGTATTTCTCCAAATAATTTCATGGGAAATATTTCATTTTTAAAATAGTTTAGTATTTAAAGGATTGATAGCCGGTAAAAGAGGGATTTTCTTTGCGTTTGTTTGCATATTTTGCATGCCAATTCATATTCAGTCGTATATCTGATTGGCAAAGAAGTTGAGCAGTCCCCAGTTGAATCTGTACCAACGCCTGGTGGCTCTTTGTTTTCCTCCAAATTGTAACAGGAAGCGGGATCTGCCGGCATTTTTATGGAGGAATCCCACATCCATAAAATCGAAGTAGTGGAAACCATGTTTTTCGGCTGTTTTCATCGCGGAATAGATTGTGAAGATGGTGGGATAGAGCATTTTGTACCGTTTAGATTTTCCCCAGTAGTAGAGGCAATACACGGTATCCTTTTTTTCAAATCCCAGAATAGCTCCTCCAATAATTTTACCCTGGTGGCGAGTGAGAACAATTTTTCCTTTTTCCTCCTTCACGTAATGGCAGAAAAAATTCTCGAAATACTGGTATGGAGGAAAGCGACGCGATATTTTTTTGTAATTTGTATCCTTGATCAGCTTGTATATTTCCGGCAGATTCTCTTCGGTGACAAACTCCTCCATTGTTACTCCCCTTTTCACTGCTTTGTTGATTTGGTTCTTCCTCGATGCCGACAATTGATCCCATATCTTTCGTTTTCGCTGCAAGGAATTCCGTATGTTGATCCATTTTACGGAATAGAATTTATTTTCCCGGAAACCCTTATAGCCGAAGATGGCATTTCCCAGGTTATCATATCGTATCAGAAATACTTTGTGTTTCACCTCTTCTACAAGGTGTGTAATAAGGGTCTGGAAAATATCAATCTGCGGGAGATTTTCTTCGAAGAAGGAGGGCTGTTGCGTGATAAAACATCGCTTAAAAAGCTTTCCCCGGAAAAAGCGGTTTATTCGCATGATGATGGCAAACAGGGAAGCGACCGGCTTTTCGCCATCAAAGGCAACGATCATAAAGGGTGTGTAGGTGGGCGACTTACTATACCAGTCGAATGCAGAAGCGTAATGAAAAAAATTACGCTCTTCCATGGGAGGAAGTTCTTCTTTGCGATAAAATGTTTTAACACTGTATTTCATTACGATTACCTGACACCGGTTCGCCTGTTTTGACAAACATAGATAAAAAACTTGATATTTTATGCACAAGCACATAAAAATTAATGGGTCAGCGTTTTATTTATAAATGATTGCATCCTGTGTGGTTTCTTTGTTTCCGGCCTATTTTGTGGAATAAAGATAGAACGAGTTTCTTTTTTATTTCGTAATTTTGTGCAAAAGACGAAAAGACAAAAAAAATGACAAAGAAAATTTTGGTTACAGGCGGAACCGGATATATTGGTTCTCATACGGTAGTGGAGCTGCAGCAGGCAGGCTACGAGGTGGTTATTGTGGATAATCTGTCTAACTCCAATGCCGATGTGCTGGAGGGCATCACGCGTATCACCGGGAAACGTCCCGTTTTCGATAAATTGGATTGTACTGATTTTGACGCAATGAAAGCGTTGTTTAAGAAGTATCGCTTCGACGGTATCATTCATTTTGCCGCCAGCAAAGCTGTTGGTGAATCGGTGCAAAAGCCGCTGCTCTACTACCGCAATAATCTTGTATCCCTGGTTAATTTGTTGGAACTGATGCCGGAATATAACGTAAAGGGCATTGTTTTTTCCTCCTCGTGCACCGTCTACGGGGAGCCCGATACAAACCCTATCGACGAGAATGCACCGATCAAGCCGGCAGCTTCTCCCTATGGCAATACAAAACAGATCAACGAAGAGATCATACAGGATTTTGTTCATTCCGGTGCACCCATAAAGAGCATTATCCTTCGCTATTTTAATCCTATCGGGGCACATCCTTCGGCCGAGATTGGCGAGCTACCCCTGGGTGTTCCCCAGAATCTGGTGCCCTATATTACACAGACAGGCATAGGCATCAGGCAACAACTAAGTGTGTTTGGTGATGATTACAATACACCCGATGGATCCTGTATCCGCGATTTTATCAACGTGGTAGACCTTGCAAAAGCACATGTGGTGGCCATTGAGCGGATGCTTGAAGACAAATCGGAAGAGAAAGTCGAGGTGTTCAATTTGGGAACAGGCAACGGTGTCTCGGTGCTGGAACTGATCCATGTCTTTGAGAAAGTGTCGGGGAAGCCGCTGAACTATAAGATTGTGGGCCGCCGTGAAGGAGATATCGAACAAATATGGGCTCAGCCCGACAAAGCGAACAACGTGTTGGGATGGAAAGCAAGGGAGACCATTGAGGATACCATGGCCTCGGCTTGGAAGTGGCAGCAACATCTTCGGGAAAAAGGCGTGATGTAAGGCGAAAGGTCAAACAATAAAAGTCCGGAATTTCTTTTTCGGACTTTATTTTTTTATCAAGTCAAACAAAAGGGATCAAAAATAATATCCTATCACCAGATAATAATCCTCAATACCACCCGGCGACTTTTCAATTTCCACCTTGTTTTCTCTGGCAAGCCATCCTATTGCCGTATAAATTTCTTTTTCTGACAAACCGGAGGCTTCCTTTAGCTGAATAATATTCCATTTCTGGTTGTTATTCAGTAAGTTCCAGATGATGCCGGCGTTGGTTCCAATTAGTTTTTTGTACATGACGACAGGTGTTTACAATCATAGTCTTTCCTCATCATTTGAACACATATTGTTCGCGTTTTGTTCGTAGAAAATGGAGAAAATGGTCAGAAGGATAGAAAAAGAATCAGATAGAGATAAGCAGCCGGCACAGCGACAAGAAGACTGTCGATACGGTCGAGAATGCCTCCGTGACCGGGGATCAGGTGCCCTGCGTCTTTCACGGCGCAGGTACGCTTAATGAGCGACTCAAACAGATCGCCCAGGGTGCCGAACAAGGCGACGACGACGCCATACCCCATCCAGAAAGCGGTTGAAAACTCAGGGTAGAGCCTGGCAAAGATCAAGGACGCAAGCAGGGTGAAGAGAATGCCTGCAGCGAATCCTTCTACCGACTTCTTTGGCGAAATATGTTCAATAAGTTTGTGTTTGCCGATGAGTGACCCGATAAAATAGGCAGCTGTATCGTTTACCCAGATAAAGACAAACAGTGCGAGAACAGGCACCCACGCATATCCTTCACCAGCGAGATTGTTCTGGTAAGAGTAAGAGATAAGCATCAGGAAACTCAGTGGCATGGTGATATAGATCTGTCCGAATACCGAATAGATGATTCCGTGAAAAATGTCGTGCCTGCGAATGAAGACGGAAGAAGCAATCAAAATCAACAGATAAACAAGGATGGCGGCGGGAAGGGCATAAGTGGAAATTCCTTCAATGTAGAGAAAAACAGACAAGAAAATAAGAACTCCCATCAAGATGTTGAATATCTTGCTGATGGCATGGTAGGTGTCTTTTTCCACCATCCTGTAGAATTCAAACAGCCCGGTAGCGAGTATGGCGCCGAACACTGCCAGGAAAGTAAAGCGTCCCCCCAACACACCCAGCAGGATCAGCAATATATAGATGATCCCGGCTCCCGCACGTGTAATCAAATCTTTGACATTCAATTTCCGTCGCTCTTTTCTGTGTTATCTTCTTTTTTGTCGGGATTTTCTTCTTTTTCTTCTTCGAGATCGATCCCGTGTTCCACGAGGATGTTGTACCAGGCGATCATCTTTTTTACATCCGATGCATAAACACTCTCCCGGCTGTAATCGGGCAGCACCTCTTCCAGATAGGCAAGAAGTTCTTTACCCGATGATTTGGCTCCGATGGCAATTTTTCCGCCACCTTCTTTTTCGTTTATTTTTTTCAAAACCTCCCGCAACGGAGTATCTCCGTCGTTCGTGTAAATGGAGACATCACTCAGGGCAACGACTTTGTCCTGTGCATATACGGGCAATCTTTTTCCATCGGCAAGCGATTCTACAATATTCAGATTTTTGCTGGTAGAGATAAGTTTGTATAAGCCGGGGCGTCCTGTAATTGATAATATTTTGGATAACATAATTTTAATTTTATAACTATATAGGTCTCTGTTTAACGATACAAAAGTACGCAGACTGCGCCATATTCGCAACTTTAAATGCAAATTCCCATTAATTATTTTTCAATAATTATGCAGAGAGAATATTTTCAGCAATATGAGGAGTCGTTTCGGAAAATTGATCTAATTTAGAGGCAAAAACTGTAACTGATGTTCTATGTATCAAAAAATAGCCATGGCGAGTCTGACCACAGCGTTGTTACTGTCCTGTCCCTATACGGGAAAACATCTCCACGGTGTTCCTGGAGCAACAACTGATGCGGCGGGGGTAGCTGCTGTGAAAGGTGAAGAAGGGGATCTTTTTTTGCTTGCCGGGACCTATACTTCCGAAAAGGGCAGCAAGGGGGTGTATGTGTACCGCTTTAATACCATTACCGGAAAATCGGATTTCGTGACCATGGCTGAGGTGGCGAACCCATCGTATCTCACGCTGAGTCCCGATGAAAAGTTTGTATATACCGTGGGCGAAAATGACAGTGGCAACAGTGCGGCCCATGCTTTTTCGTTCGATAAACACCATGGAATCCTCACTTCGGTCAATACAAGTATGACCCTTGGCAGCGGCCCCTGTTATATTGCCATGCATCCTGAGGGGAAAGAGGTGCACACAGCCAATTATGGAGATGGTAGCATCACCTCCTTTCAGGTAAACAAAGATGGCAGTCTTACCCCTGCGACCTCGGTGATTCAATTTGAAGGAAGTGGCCCCGACAGCATCAGACAGAAAAGCCCTCACTTGCATAGTGTGATGTATTCACCCGATGGGCGGTTTTTGTTTGCGTCGGATCTCGGCACCGACAAGTTGTATCGTTTCACGGTGTGTGATACCCCTTTTGATGGACAACCATTGGTGCAGAAGAACAGTCTAAGGGAATTTAATATGCCCTCCGGTACCGGTCCGCGTCATTTCGATTTTCATCCGGAGGGAGGCAGATATCTGTATGTACTGGGAGAGTTGTCGGGCGAGGTGATTGTATTTGATTATTCTTTCGGCGAATTGACACAGAAGCAGGTCATCGCAGCCGATACGGTAGGTGCCCGTGGCAGTGCCGACATCCATGTGTCGCCCAATGGCCATTTCCTCTATGCATCGAATCGGCTACGAGCCGATGGCGTAGCCATCTTTGCAATTGACCCTGAGGAAGGTACCCTTACGAGGGTGGGATACCAACCTACGGTGAAACATCCGCGTAATTTTGTAATTACCCCCAACGGGAAGTTTTTGCTGGTAGCGGGCCGGGATGATGACCGGATTCAGGTTTTCTCAGTTGATGCGGAGACGGGACTGCTGACTGATATACATCAGCCAATTGTGCTGAGCAGGCCGGTCTGCTTGAAGTTTGCCAGGATGGGCGAATAAAATTGACAACGGGGGGAGGGCTGCCTCGTCCTTATTTTTTCATTTTGTGTTGAGATTGAATATCGTTTCAGTGCTTTTTTTTCACACTTCAAGTCTCTAATTTTTCGTTTGGATATTTTTTTGAATCTCCGGCATGGTTTCACCTGCTATTTTTGTGTTGTCAAGCTTGTAATGAAGAATAGAAAAGTACTTATACGATAATTTAAATAGTAGGAAAATGAGGAAAAAAACAATTTTAGTAAGTTTAATTGCTCTTGTTGCCATAGGGATAACAAGTGTAAATGCTCAGACACCGGTATATTGGGGTGTGAAAGGTGAATTGAACATGTCGAACTTTTTGCTGAGCGATTTCGATCAGCTGTCGACCAAAATGAAGGTGGGGCCAAATTTAGGAGGGTTCATGAGAATCGAAATGCATGAGAATTTTGCCCTTCAGCCGGAGCTGTCGTTTTTCTATAGAAATGCTAAAATAGAAATGGGTCCAAAAGATGATATATTTAAACAATGGGGAGTGCAGCTGCCCATATATGCTTTGGGCCAGTATAAAGCATATAACGGATTGTTTTACGGTGGAATTGGTCCGTTTGTGGGATTGGGTTTTGATGCAAGCCTCGATGATCTCGACATAGACCTGTATAAAGAAATAGCCGGAAAGACAGCTATGAAACGTTGGGATTTTGGGCTTGGACTATTGTTGGGGTACGAGTTTAACAATGGTTTCCAGGTAAACGCCGGATATCAAGTCGGACTGATTAATCAGTCGGATGAGTTGGTCGGTTTGAAGGATGCAATCAGCGGCTCGGACGATGCCAAAATGCGTACCCAGACTGTACACGTGGGAATAGGATTTCGTTTCTGACAAAAAGCAGAACACACCCAAAGAGATTGTCTCAAGATCGGGCTGTAGAAGCCGCAAATTGAACCTTATTCGATACCCGGCATGGAAGATAGATGTGTAACGACATGAGAGGGGCCGGAGTTTGTTAGGGCTCTGATTGAGACAATCTCCTCGAACAAATGCCCTTTTTTTATCCCGATGAGCATCCATCTGACAACGGATGCTCATCGGTTCTTTTCTCTCTCTGTAAGTCTGTCCTTGAGTGAAGTATCAGCCACATATGCTTTATTGTTTGATAGAAAAGGGTATATTTGTTAGTCTGTTATAAGAGAAATGGCAACTGAAAAATGAAATTACGAAGAGAACGATTTTTTATCCTTAGTTATGATAAGAAGACGGCGATCAGAGCATCGATCATCATCAGTTTTATCCTGGCCTTTGTCATGCTGTCTTCGTCGATGTATTATGCCATATCGCTGGATAAAAAAAGCGGGCTGCAGATGGTGGATATTATCACTCCGGAATCTATTGTGACTCTGTTGATCAATACGCTGTTTTTCTACTTCCTTTTTCGGGTTCAGTTTTGGGCGGTAACCCATTTTCTGCACCGTCCCCATAAGATGTGGCTACTCTTGTCAAGCCTGTTCGTGGTGATCATCTTTCTGAGCCCCCTTTTTTCTAAGATGCAGTGGTGGTGGTTTCGCGATCAAGTATCGACCGGAGCCTATTCCACACTGCACTACGTGAAAGACCTGATTATCCTGATCATCTCTTTTCTCTTCACGTTGTTGATCTATTTTATCAATCAGAATCAAAAGAGGGTGACCGAAAATCAGCACCTTGTTTTCGAGAATCTACAAAATCGATATAGTGCGCTTAAGAACCAGGCTGATCCCCATTTTCTGTTCAATTCACTGAATACACTGAACGGGTTAATCGGATATGATGATCAGCGTGCCAGGGATTATGTGGAGCAACTATCCCGCGTGTTCCGTTATACGATGCAGAACAGGGAGATAGCCAGATTATCGGATGAATTGGAGTTTGCAGAGTCGTATATTTATCTGATGAAGATCAGGTATGATGATGGATTGGATGTTCAGATACATATTGATAATGAGAAAAAAAACTATTATATGATTCCATCAGGACTGCAGCTGCTTATTGAAAACGCCATTAAGCATAATGTGGTAAGCAGGAAAAACCCCCTTCGTATTGTGATTGAAACCTTGCCGGACGATAAGGTCCGCGTGGAAAATAATCTCCAGATAAAAACAGGGGAGAGGGTGAGTAACGGGTTGGGCCTGTCAAATCTGAACGAACTATACAGGCTGATGTTCGGAAAAGAGATCACAGTATGTTCTGCCGGCGGTATGTTCTCCGTTGAAGTCCCGCTTATAAAAGATGTAGGACTCTGTCAACACAAATAAAAGATATATTTTCGGTATGATAATCGCATGGAGCTTGTTTTTTTTAATCATATCGTCGTATAGGAATGATTTTAGCCAACGCTGATCGTGATCCATGCTCGTTTTACTGAGATGGTTGTAAAAATAATAATGAACGGATGAGAGTAGTAATAGTGGAAGATGAGTTTGTTGCCGCCCGAAACCTGGAGCGGATGATACAGACGGTGGATGAAAGTGCGGAAATTCTGGTCGTACTACAAAGTGTGGAGGAGTCCGTGGAGTGGTTTTCGACAAATGCTTCTCCCGATGTCGTTTTTATGGATATACATCTGGCCGATGGCGATGTCTTTTCGGTTTTCGACAAGGTTGAGATTCTCAGTCCCGTTATTTTTACCACCGCATATGATGAGTACGCGTTAAAGGCATTCGAGGTGAACAGCATCGACTATCTGCTGAAACCAATCAGCAGGCAGAATCTTGAGAAGGCGTTGAAAAAACTCACTTTATTGACCTCTAACAAGCAGAATAACACAGAGCTCGTTTCGCAGATCGTACAATCAATGCGCGAAGAGAAAAGACTCTATAAGAGACATTTCCTTATCCCTTATAAAGACAAGCTTATTCCCCTGTCGGTGGATGAGATTGCTTATATCTATACCGAATATAAAATAACAAGAATTGTTTGTTTTAACCGAAAGACATTCACTCTGGACAACTCGCTCGATGAATTGATGAGCTGGTTGAACCCTGTACAATTCTTTCGTGCCAACAGGCAATACATCGTGTCGCATTGCGCCATAGTCGATCTGTCGGTTTGGTTCGGGGGAAAGCTGGCAGTAAATCTTTTGGTGGAGACGCCCGAACGGATCATCGTAAGCCGGGCACGAAACCGGGATTTTAAAAACTGGTATATGGACAACGCCACCTGATTACTTTGCTCTTCCCTGTCATCTCCCTTTTCCCTTCTCTCATACATCTTTTGGAAGCCCTGATTCCCCATTCCCTCTCCACACCTTCGAAAGCATCTTGAGGGTATGTCACAATGTGATTTTACCCTCTCGTTATTTGTGCTGCTCTTGGAGAACAATGCTTGACATCGAATTTTCAGAGGCTTATTTTCTTTTTGATAGATTTGGAATTCGACCTCATATACCCTTTAAACTTGTTCAAAAGTGCCATTTTTTTTCATGATGCTTCAGTATGCGTTATTGTTGGTTTAGAATTCAATTATTACCCCTCAGCCTTTTTCTTTAATCAACGACAGTTGTTCTGTTGTAATTTTGCAGCCGTAAATGTAAAAAGAAAATAACAGCGAAAACAGATGAAAATGAGAATAATAGATCTGTGCAAACAGCAATTTGCCTGTTTGTCGGCATTGCTTATCCTATTTGCTCCCTCTCTACATGCACAGCAAAAACTAACGCTTAGCGAGTGTCGTACGAAGGCGCTTGAGCAGAACAGGGAGATTCGCATCGCACAAAACGATATGCAGTCGGCCGCATATGCCAGAAAGTCGGCGCAAACAAACTTCCTGCCCAAGATAAACTTCGGCGGCGCCTGGTTACGTACCGGCAAGGCTATTCAGCCGTTGGAAAACGACCTGTTGCTTCCGGTTGTGCCGTTCAACACGATTGATCCCGCGACGGGTAAGTTCAATCCCGAAGCATTAAAGGACCCCGGCACAGCCATGAATACGCTTGTTGTCAATCCCGAAACAGGACAGCCGGTGGTCGACCAGGCGGGTAATCCCATCTTCAGGAACTATGCAATGCTGCCGGCCGACAAGCTTGTTTTGGACCATAAGAACAGCTACTATGCCCGTTTTACCCTTACACAGCCGCTTTTTACCGGTTTTAAAATTACCGAAGCCAACCATATTGCCAGGCGAGCCGAAAATATTGCAAAAGAAAAGGAGCTACTTACCCGGGCGGAGGTGGTAGCCAAAACCGACGAAGCCTTCTGGCGTGTGGTATCGCTGCAGGAGAAGTTGAAGCTGGCAAATGCTTACGAAGCGCTGCTCGACAGACTGGTTACCGACCTTAAAAATATGTATGCCGAGGGTGTCATTACACGCAACGATGTGTTGAAAGCCCAGGTAAAACAAAACGAGGCAAAACTGAAAACATTGCAGGCCGAAAATGGGTGTGCGCTCTCTAAAATGGCACTGGCACAGATTATTGGGATGGAAGAGGAAGATATAGAGGTCGACTCCGGTAAGATGGAAGAGCTCCCTGTTGCCGTGCCTGTCTCATTCCTGGGAGAGGTATCTACTGATAACCGGGCGGAGGTGGCCATGCTGAAGGAGAAAGCAGCCATTATGGAGTCGAAAAGAAATATTGAACGCTCCAGGTTCATGCCCGACGTGATGCTTACCGGCGGATATGGCTGGATGAACCCTAATCCCTATCATGGATTGAGGAATGAGTTCGGCGGAAATTGGAGCGTGGGGATAGTGGTGTCAATACCGGTTTTCACTTGGGGTGAGCGCCGCAATGATCTTCATGCCGCGAAGCTGAAGATGGCGAATGCAGAGCTTGAGCTCAACGAAGCACGTGAAATGATTGACCTGCAAATCCGCCAGAACCGTTATCGATACACCGAAGCATTGAAAAAAGCAGAGATGACCGGACTCTCAAAAAAACAGGCCGAAGAAAATATGCGTATGGCGAAAGAAAACCTGATGGAGGGGCGGAGCCGGCTGGCTGAGCTCCTTGAGGCTCAACTGCAGTGGGAGAACGCCTCCTCCGAACATATCGACGCACTTGTGGAGATGAAGACAGTACTACTGGAGCTGGATAAATCGACAGGTGAGATTTACAACTACCTGTATTGATGCTTACCATTTAAACAAAAATATACATTACAACGATGCAACTGACAAATAGAATTGCTTATACAGCCTGTCTGCTCGCCATCTTAGCGGGCGGATGCAGTACAAAAACAACGGAAAGAGGCGGGGACGCCACGGCAGCTTCGGAAACGGCAACAAGAGTGACTGTTTATAGTGCGAAAGAGATGGAGTATATACCCGTATTGAATTTTACCGGTACAGCCGAGGCAAACAGGGAGGCCAAGCTTGGAGCTTCCATCCCGGGACGGGTGGAGAAGATTCACTTTGCCAGGGGTAGTTATATTCCCGAAGGAGCACTGATAGCCGAAATGTCGGACGAAATGCTGATTCAGGCTCAAATTGAGCTGGAGGCGATTCGTAAGGACTTTGAGCGGATGAGTCGCCTGAGAGAAAAAGAGAGTGTAAGCGTGATGGACTTCGATCATATCAAGGCCAAGCTTGACGCGTCGCAAACCAAAGTAAACATGTTGAAAAAGAATACATCCATTGTCGCTCCCTTTGGGGGAATATTGACCGATGTAACTGTCGATGAGGGAGAGAATTACACTTTTGTGCCCTCGGTGAGTCCCGATCTGAAGGTACAGAGCGGTATCCTTACCATACGCCAGCTTAATCCACTGAAGATAGTTATCGAGGTAAACGAAAAAGAGATCGCCTTGATTCGTCGCGGACAGCATGCGGATGTGGTGTTTGATGCTTATCCCGATGAAACCGTATACGGACAGGTAAACTATATATCGCCAGTTCTGTCGCCAGTGAACCGTACTGCCACGGTAGAGTTGACGATTCCCAACAGGGAGACAAAACTGAAACCGGGTATGTTCTGCAGGGTCTCGATCTCCATGCCGCAGACAACCGGTGTGTTTGTCCCCATAAACGCCCTCTACAGGCAGCAGGGAACGGGCGAGGACTACCTCTTTCTGGTCGACGACCAGAACAGGGCCATCCGCTGTAGGGTCACTCGTGGCGAATCGAAAGAGAATTATATCCGTATTCCTGAAATCAAGGCTGGCCAATGTGTCGTTGTGGATGGGAAAAACAAATTGAACGAAGGCTCACCTGTTGAAATAGTGAATAAGTAACAGGTAGTTCCTCTATTATATTTTAGATCATCCTAATAAATAACATAAAATGAAATTACCCGAAATAGGTGTAAAAAGACCTGTGGCAACCGCTATGCTCTTTGTGGCTATTCTGATGTTGGGGATTGTGTCTCTTAAGATGTTGCCACTCGACCTGATGCCGGAAATGGAATTTCCCTCCATCACGGTGATTACCGTTTATCCGGGCGCTTCGGCCAATGAAGTGGAAGAACAAGTCACCAAGCCGATGGAAACAGTGCTCTCTGCAGCCGAACGCCTGACGGAGATAAAATCGACATCCAAAGAGAATGTCTCATTTATTCAACTCAGCTACGAGTGGGGAGGTGATGTGACCTCGGCGGCCAATAATGCGCGCGACCTGATTGAACTTGGAAAGAGCCGGCTGCCGGCAGCTGCACAGCAGCCGATTATCTACAAGATCAACTCCTCGATGATGCCGGTCCTGGCATATGCGATCAATGCCGATGCTCATTACAGCGGTATTGAACACATTGTGGAGGAGGAGATCGCCTCTGCCCTACGCAAGGTTGATGGGGTGGGGACAGTGCTTTATCTGGGACAGCCGGAACGCGAAATAAAGGTGATCATTAACCCGCAGCAGATGAAGGCATACGGGCTGTCCACATCGCAAATGTCAACGATGCTCAAAGCCAATAATATCAATATTCCCGCAGGAAATATCAACCAGGGTGTTTACGATTTTTCTGTGCGTGTGCCGGGGAAGTTCGAATCGGTCGATGAAATAGGCAATACGGTGTTGAAAGCTTTCAACGGCCAGGTTGTCCGGCTGAAAGATGTGGCCCGCGTAGAGGATACATTTAAGGAGAAGGAGTCATTTGCCCGCAATCATATCGGCGAGGGAGTGGCATTGATGGTCCAGAAGCAGTCGGGGGCGAATACCGTGGAGGTGGTAGAGGCCGTCCGTACAAAGATGGAGGCGCTTAAGAAGCAGCTGCCTGCAGATATTCAGGTGAATGAGGTGCTTAGCTCGGAGGAAATTGTTACCAGTTCCGTCAATAATCTCACTTCTTCCATCTGGTATGCGCTTGTTTTTGTTACGTTGGTTGTTTTGATGTTTTTACGGGAGTGGAAATCGAGCTTCATTGTTTTCATCACCATGCCGGTATCCCTTATTTCTGCGTTTATAGCGATGTATATCATGGATTATACCATCAATATATTTTCGCTGATGTCGCTTGTCATTGCCATAGGGATGGTGGTGGATAATGCGATCGTGGTGCTCGAGAATATCACGCAGCATATCGAAAAGGGAGCTGATCCCAAACAGGCGGCAATCTTTGGGACATCGGAAATGGGGATGGCTATTGCAGCCTCCACGGCGACAACGCTGGTGGTGTTTCTTCCGCTCCTTTTTATGGGAGGCATTGTGGGGATTATGTTCAAGCAGCTTGCCATACTTACGGTCGTGTGTATGACGATGTCGCTCTTCACAGCCCTTACGCTCACACCCATGCTCTCGTCGAAACTACTGAAGAGAGCTCCCCGGAATAAAGAGGAGCAGCGTCGCTCAAGACTCTATATTGCCAGTGAGAAGGTATTCAACAGCATTGAAAACGGCTACAAAAATATTTTGGGCTGGGCGGTATTTCATAAGGGAATAACACTGACGGTGGCACTGCTCTTTTTTGCATTAACCATGTGGTTGGGTAAACAAATAGGTACCGACTATATACCCGATTTTGATGCAGGAACAGTCTCTGTGGTGTTTGAAACAGAGGTGGGAACGGCCGCAAACCAGACAGACAGTGTGGGACAGCAGATATTGAAGATCATGCTCGAGGAGATACCCGAAATGGCAGAGGGCGCCATCGCCTCCATCTCCGGACAGACACGCGACGGCGCACTCACGACCGTAGGCTTTAAAGAGGGGAAAAATGTAGGGACGGTACTTTGTCACCTTGTGCCGGTTGAACAACGGAGCCGCTCTGCTGCCGAAGTAGCCGAATCTATACGCAAGAGGGTGGAGGAGATCCCTCAAATAGAGGAGGTAAGCATACAGGGAGGAAGTGCGCTGGCAACAGCCGTAACGGGAAATAAAAAACCCATTGAAATTATTGTATCCGGGAATGATCTGGATCAGATAAAAGCCGTGGCTCTCGATTTTGAGACAAAAATGAACGCCGAAAAAGCGTTTACCGATGTCACAACCACCGTCGATCCCGGTAAGCTGGAGGTACAGATACAGGTCGACAAGGAAAAAGCATCGCAGATGGCTTTGAATGTTGCCATGGTGGGAATGCAGATACGGCAGAACCTGTACGGAACGGAGTCGGGCGACTTTACGGAAGAGGGGAACGACTACGGTGTTGTGATACAATATGCTCCGGAATACAGGGACGAAGTGTCGAAGCTTCGTGAAATGCAAATCACTAATCTGCTGGGGCAGCAGATCCCCCTCTCATCGGTAGCCGATATCGTGGAAGAGACAGGCCCTATTGAGATACAGCGTCTGTCGCAACAGCGATATGTAAAGGCTGTTGCCAATTTGAACGATATTTCTTTGGGCGATGCCACCCAACTGGCTCAACGGATGATCGATGAAACCGCCGTTCCCGAGGGAGTAACCGTGGAAATTGGGGGACAGGTGGATGACCAGTCCTCATCATTCCAATCTCTCTATCTTATTTTCTTTTTGGGTATAGCCTTGGTATATATGGTGATGGCGGCGCAGTTTGAATCGTTTAAAGACCCGTTTATCATTCTTTTTGCCATTCCTTTTACCCTTGTGGGGGTTATTCTGGCATTCTTTATTACCAATATCACGTTGAGCGTTGTCACCTTTATCGGATTGATCATGCTGGTAGGGATTGTGGTGAATAACGGAATTGTGCTGGTCGATTATACCAATATGTTGCGTAAACGGAACCATTCTCTTCGTGACGCCGTGATGGAAGCGGGCCGTTCTCGTTTGCGCCCCGTGTTGATGACCTCGCTTACCACCATTCTGGGTATGTTGCCCATGGCACTTAGCACAGGAATGGGGAAAGAGATGTATGCCCCGCTCGGTATCACGATTATCGGAGGGCTGTTGGTTTCGCTACTAACGACCCTGATACTGGTGCCCACCATGTATACGGCGCTTTATCACCGTACGCTCATCATTGATCGTGCCTCGGTGCGGCTGGGAAAGAAAACCGGCAGAACGGATAAAACAGGAGGGAAAAGGGAGAATAAATCACTATAGATGCTATCAACAACAA
Organism: Proteiniphilum sp. UBA5283; assembly: GCA_002408485.1. Taxonomy (GTDB): domain Bacteria; phylum Bacteroidota; class Bacteroidia; order Bacteroidales; family Dysgonomonadaceae; genus Proteiniphilum. Next base: position 27,679 of record DHSP01000020.1, read on the forward strand.
TTACAATTTTAAAAAATGAAGTTTATCTATATCACATGTAACGTAAGTATGCTTGAAAGCCTCTCGTTTTTGCTCGATGAAGTGGAGTGTGCGGACTATCAGGTAATAGAGCAGGTGACAGCCAGGAGCCGGTGGGGCGCACCACGGCAAAATACTGCCGTATGGCCCGGCTATAACTCGGCTATTGTTGTGCAGGAGGCAAATCCAGAGAAAGCAGAAGCGTTGATCAATGAAATAAACAAGATGAATGCGACAGCGCTCAATAATGGTGAACTGATAGCCGCCTATATGTGGGAAATAGCGGGTTATGCCAAAGTAAAACCGGTTGAATAGCGGGGTATTACAACTCTCCCAGTTGTTTAATTTCACGTATGTTGAAAGGTGTTGCCTGATATACGAAGTAGTTCAACCAGTTAATGTATAGCAGGTTGGCGTGCGAGCGCCACTGGACAAGGGGCGGTTGCCTTGGATCGTTGTCTCTGTAGTAATTTAGAGGGATTGATACAGAGTCCATCCCTTTTTCCATATCCCGCACGTACTCGTTATGCAGAGTCAGAGGCGAATATTCAGAATGGCCGGTTACATAGAACTCCCTTCCGCCACGGGAACAGGCAATATAGAGACCCGCCTGGTCTGATTCGGATAGGATTGTTAGTCCCGGCTGTTGCCTCACCTCTTCGGAAAGAATGGTTGTGTGACGGCTGTGAGGAGCATAAAACTCATCGTCGAATCCACGGAACAGAGAAAAAGAAGGGTCATTAATCGTGTGTTTGAAAACGCCGAACAGCTTTTTCTCTAACGGGTATTTGTTGATGCCGTAGAAGTGATACAATGCTGCCTGCGCTGCCCAGCATATATAAAAGGTGGAGGTGACATGCGTGCGGGCCCAGTCCAGAATATGCGTAAGCTCGTTCCAGTACTTTACCTCCTCGAAGGGGAGCATCTCAACCGGCGCTCCGGTAATAATCATTCCGTCGTAGTAGGTGTTTCTTATCCTGGAAAATTTGGTGTAAAACGACATCAGATGTTCTATAGGCGTATTTTTGGGAGTGTGTGTGGACAACCCCAGAAACTCAACTTCGACCTGAAGCGGAGAGTTGGAAAGCAGTCGTATAAGATCAGTCTCCGTGGTGATCTTGAGAGGCATGAGGTTGAGGATCAGTATTTTTAAAGGACGAATGTCTTGTGTGGAGGCGCGGAAGTCGTCCATCACGAAGATATTCTCTTTTTTCAGCATTTCAATTGCAGGCAGTTTGTCGGGTAAATTGACAGGCATGATGTAAATGTGTGTATATGGGCTGGGTTGACATACCCAGTCTGTTGTTATTTTTTCTTTTTCTTCTTTCTCTGTACGCTCCAGCCAAACTTGCCGATTCTTTTTCCCAGACCGTAATAATGGCCGTGGGAGTAGGCCAGCAATCCGGCTTTTTGCATGTCGAAGCGTCCGGTAGCGGGGTCGAGATACTGATCGTCAGCCTTCACGTTGACCACCTCTGAGATGAACATGTCGTGTGACCCCAGCCGCATGATCTCTTTGACGCGGCACTCAATGCAGACCGGACTCTCTTCGATGAGTGGCGCCCCTACAACGGAAGCCTTGCCAACCGTCAGGCCCATTTCCGCGAACTTGTTGTAATCTCTCCCGGAGCGGACGCCACACCAATCGGTAGCCCGTGCCAGGGCCTCCGTCGTGAGGTTGATCACGTACTCGCCTGCACGCTTGATGATTTCATAGGAGTGGCGTGACGGCCTCACGGAGATGTAGCACATGGGCGGATCGGAGCAGATGGTGCCCACCCAGCTCACGGTAATGATATTATGTTCGTCGGGATTGCTGCCGCAGCTTATCAGTGCTGCAGGCAGGGGGTAAATCATTGTACCCGGTTTCCAGTCCTGTTTCATATTTCTTGACAGCCGATATCCACCTTCCGGCGTTTTGTTTGCATGTTTAAACGTTCATATCTACAAACGTATACACGTTCAAACTTAAATCAGTTCAATTTCCTCTTTCCGAACCTTTAGTTCACAGTAATGGCACTGAAGTTCTACCTTTTCCTTGTCTATCACATGAAACCGGGTTTTCATCGGTTCGTTGTTTGTGATACATTTCGGATTGTTGCATTTCACGATCTCGATGATCTCATCGGGAAGCACAACCTTTTTCTTTTCCACGACATCGAAGTTGCGGATGATATTCAGGTTCACGTTAGGAGCAATAAGTGCGATGCGATTGATCTCATCTTCCCGGAAAAATTTATCGGAAACTTTAATCAGTCCCTTCTTGCCAATTTTGTTGCTGTTGAGGTTGTTGCCTATCGTGATGCGATTATCCAGCTTCTGTAGCTGAAGCAGTGAGACCACTTTGAAAACCGCGTCGGTAGGGATGTGATCGATGGCTGTTCCGTTTTCGAGTGCAGCAACCTGTAATTCTTTTCTCATCATAATTCCGTGTTACGTTATTTCACCTCAATATCCATCAAGTCACAGATGACAGCCTGGCGGGTATACATTCCATTTTTGGCCTGTTGGAAATAGTAGGCTTTGGGATTGTCGTCCACATCCTGACTGATCTCCTTCACCCGGGGAAGCGGATGCAGTACCCGCAGGTTTTCCTTCGAATCATCCAGCATATCGTTATGCAGCACGTACACGTTCTTTACTTTCTCATACTCCATCAGGTCCGTAAAGCGTTCTTTCTGTACACGGGTCATGTACAGTATGTCGGCGCTGTTGATTGACTCGGGAGAAAAGTCGGTAAACTCGTTGTACGCAATTTGCTTTTGGTCACAGAATACTTTGTATTTGTCGGGGATGTGCAACTCCTCGGGCGCAACGAAGTTAAAAGTGGGAGAGAAATGCGATAGCCCCTGGATGAGTGAATGCACGGCACGTCCATATTTCAGGTCACCCACGATGGTTACCGTGAGGTTTTCCAATGTACCCTGTGTCTCGTAGATGGTGAACAGGTCGAGCATCGTTTGTGTGGGATGCTGATTGGATCCGTCACCGGCGTTGACAACCGGAATGGGGGATATTTCCGAGGCATAGCGTGCCGAGCCTTCGAGGTGGTGCCGCATGATGATCAGGTCGGCATAATTGCCGACCATCATGATGGTATCTTTCAGCGACTCCCCCTTGGTGGAGCTGCTGGTAGCTGCATCGGAGAAGCCAATGATGCGTCCCCTGAGCCTGTTGACAGCGGTTTCAAAGCTGAGGCGTGTGCGTGTGGAGGGTTCAAAGAAAAGCGTGGCACACACCTTTCCTTGTAACAGATCACGATCGGGTTGTTGTTTAAATCTGGACGCACTTTCGAGGATCCGAAAAATATCGTCCCGGCTATAATCATCAATATTTACCAAGCTTTTGGGATGCATGAGTCTGTCTGTTTTGTAATGTTTTTTCTGAATGTGAAAGCCCTGTCTCGTGTGACAAAAATCTAAAAAAGGATCAGACTTCCAGATCTACGTCGAACAGTTCGTGCCAGGGTAATCCTTGCTTGTTAAGCTGTTCCATAAACGGATCGGGATTGAATTCCTCCACGTTATAAACACCCGGTTTTTTCCAAAGGCCTTTCAAAAACATCATGGCACCGATGGTGGCCGGAACGCCGGTCGTGTAGCTCACTCCCTGGGCGCCGGTTTCTTTGTAGGCTTCCTCGTGACTGCAGTTGTTATAGATGTAATAAGTACGTTCTTTTCCATCTTTCATTCCACGGATGCGGCAGCCGATAGAAGTCTGTCCGGTATAGTTTTCTCCCAGCTCACCCGGATCGGGAAGCACTGCTTTCAGAAATTGTATGGGGACGATCTTCTGCCCGTTGTATTCTACTTCATCGATGCGTGCCATGCCGATGTTTTGGATTACCCGTAAGTGGGTGAGGTATTCCTGTCCGAAGGTCATCCAGAAGCGGGCACGCTTCAGGGTGGGGAAGTTTTTTACCAGCGACTCCAGCTCCTCGTGATAGATCACATAGGAATCTTTTGGTCCGATCTCAGGGTAGGTGAGGGGTTTGTGGATTTCATGGGGTTCTGTTGTCACCCATTCTCCGTTTTCCCAGTACTTTCCTTTTTGGGTTACTTCGCGAATGTTGATTTCGGGATTGAAGTTGGTGGCAAATGCCTTGCCATGATCTCCTGCGTTGCAGTCCACAATATCGAGATAGTGTATTTCGTCGAAATGATGTTTGGCAGCATAGGCTGTGAAGATGCTGGTTACACCCGGGTCGAAGCCACAGCCCAGAATGGCTGTAAGGCCAGCTTTCTCAAATCTTTCGCGGTAAGCCCATTGCCATTTGTATTCAAATTTGGCTTCGTCTTTCGGCTCGTAGTTGGCCGTATCGAGGTAGTTCACCCCCGCCTCCAGGCAGGCCTCCATGATGGTGAGATCCTGATAGGGCAAAGCCACATTGATCACGATCTCCGGCTTGAATTTGTGGAAGAGTGACACCAGTTCCGGCACGTTGTCGGCATCTACCCTCGCTGTATGAATGGTGACCCCTGTGCGCCGTTTTACGTCTTCTGCAATGGCATCACATTTGCTTTTTGTGCGGCTGGCCAGCATGATATCCGTAAATATCCGGTTGTTCTGTGCTACCTTGTTGGCAACTACTGTTCCCACACCTCCGGCACCAATGATAAGTACTTTTCCCATAAGTGTCTTTTTATTTTGCAGTTAATTGATTTTCTCCTTTGTGCATCTTGCTTCAGATAATTGTCGAACGCTCTGTCAGCTGCATGCAGATTTCCTACAAATATACAATGAATCTGTGAATCCAGAGAAAAATGGAATTAAAAAAAGCAGGTTTGGGAAAAAGCGTTAATAATTTTATCTTTGTAATATTAACGACCAAAACTTAAAGATCATCCTTTCTATGAACGAAGAAAAAATAGAACAGATTTCCCGCTCCACCAATGCAATCAGCGACTGGTCAATACAATTTCTCAAAAATCTTGGTATTTCCGATAACTGGGTAAAGTATATCAACCTGATTTTTTTGATCTTTGTCGTTGTCGTACTTGTGTTTGTGGTTCAGTACCTCACACGGGTTATTTTGCAGGCCATCCTAAACCGCTCGGCAAAGCTATCCCGTGCGGAAATATTGAAAAACCTGTCTGTCAGGAAATTTCCCCATTTTCTTGCCATGATCGTTCCATTCAGTCTGGTAAAGGGAGCCATACCCATTATTTTTGATCAATTTCCGAAGACAATGGTTTTTGTGGATAAATTGGCCGACATCTACCTGATATTTTATGTTATATGGCTTATCATGTCGGTTATCAATGCTTCAGCCGACACCTTCCGGATGAAGCCGAACCTGATGGATAAACCCATTGACAGCTATGTACAGGTCGTGAAAATTATTTTGAATATCATCGGCTTCGTCGTCCTTTTTTCAATCCTTACAGGACAGAATCCTACTGTCATCATCACAGGGCTTGGAGCCGCTTCTGCCATCCTGATGCTCATATTTAAAGACACCATATTGGGCTTCGTAGCCAGCCTGCAGGTGTCGGCAAATGATATGGTACGGATTGGAGACTGGATTACGATGCCCAAGTATGGTGCCGATGGAGACGTGATCCAGATTACACTTTCCACCGTGAAGATTCGTAATTTCGACAAGACCATCACGACCATTCCCCCCTATACACTGGTGTCGGATTCATTTCAGAACTGGCGGGGTATGCAGGATGCAGGTGGGAGGAGACTCAAGCGGGCTGTGTTTGTGAAGCAGTCGACCATTCGGTTTATCCGCGATGAAGAACTGGAGAAACTCGGGAAGATTCAGTATATCTCAGAGTACATTCGTACACGCAGCAAAGAAATTGATGACTATAATAAGGAATCGAAAGCTGATAAGTCGCTGGCTATCAATGGTAGGAACCTGACTAACATGGGGGTCTACCGTCATTACATAAAAAACTATTTAAGCAATCACCCCCATGTCCACAAGGAAATGCTGATGTTGGTACGTCAGCTGCAACCCACTTCGAAAGGACTCCCGCTGGAGCTCTATTTCTTTACAAATACAACAAACTGGCTGCAATATGAGGATATCTCGTCCGATGTCTTTGACCATATTACGGCTGCAGCCCGTTATTTTGATCTTGAGCTTTACGAAGATATTTCGAATCCTGTGATGGCTTCGGTATGCAGTGAACGCTGAAAAGGCGTACATTGCACTATAAAAGATCCATTTTATTCCCAAATGAGATCAATTTGTCCTCAGGATGGGTAAAATTTGTCCTCAGGATGGGTAAATTGGATATCAAGTGAATTAAATTATTTACCTTTGTATTCAAAACTCTGAATTCGGAAAATTAAAGCAGGATATTCAGAATAGAGAGTGCATACTTATCACAGTTGTTCAGGGTTTCGGTAACCCCGCCAGTTCTGTGATACTCCAATAAGTAAATGAAAAAGATGAAAAGATTGTATAGCGTTTTTACCGGAACAGGCAGCTATGTGCCTACAAAGCAGATCAAGAATGACTATTTTCATACGTATGAGTTTTATGATTCGACGGGAGAAAAACTGACAACCCCCAACGAGGAGATCACCCGTAAGTTTGAAGAGATCACCACGATTGCCGAGCGCCGTTATGCCGAAGATGACCAGGTGACGACTGATCTGGCACTTGTGGCTTCCGAGAGGGCTCTGGAGGCAGCTGGCGTGGAGCGGGAAGAACTCGATTACATCATTTTTGCACACAATTTTGGTGAAACGAAGGTGGATAATGTACGCATGGATGTCTTGCCAACGTTGGCTGCCCGTCTGAAACAAAAGCTGGGTATCGCAAACCCCTCGGCTGTGGCTTATGATGTGTTGTATGGTTGTCCCGGATGGATCCAGGCCGTGATTCAGGCTGATTACTATCTTCGTTCGGGCGAGGCGAAAAAAATATTGGTGGTGGGTGCAGACGTGTTGTCGCGTGTAGCGGATCCGCACGACCGTGACAGCATGATTTATGCAGACGGCGCCGGAGCAGCCGTTATGGAAGCACGTGAGAGCGATGAGCCCGTCGGCATCATGGGACACAACTCACGCAGCGATGCATTGGATTATGTGAATATGCTCCATATGGGGTATTCTTATAATCCTGCATTGGCAGAGAAAAAAGATTATTACCTGAAGATGAATGGGCGCCGTCTGTATCAGTATGCGCTTGAGAATGTACCCAAGGCTATAAAGGCAGGTCTCGACAAGCTGCAGCTGCATATTAACCAAATCAGCAAGGTGCTTATCCATCAGGCAAACGGAAAGATGGACGATGCCATTCTGTCCCGGTTGTTTAAGCTTTATAACATGAAGGATATGCCGGAAAGCATCATGCCAATGACTATTTCCTGGCTTGGCAACTCTTCGGTTGCCACCGTACCCACGTTGCTTGATCTGGTTACCCGCAGAAAGATGGACGGGCATGACCTGAAGAGCGGCGACAACATTGTGCTGGCTTCGGTGGGTGCAGGAATGAATATTAACAGCATCGTCTACAGGATCCCTTAGTGGCTTGTTAGTCTGTTTCCTGTAGGCTAAGTCGATACACGTTTGATTCCCTTTGAGTGAATCCCATTTTCCGGTATAGCTTGTTGGCTGCTATCCGGGCCGGGTGAGAGGTGAGATCGATCTTTAGGGCTCTTTTTTTGCGGGCCAGTTGGATGGCGTAAGAGATCAGTGCTTTTCCCACCCCTTTTCCACGGGCGTCTTTGTCAACAACCACATCTTCAATATATGCCTTCGGCCCCGTAGGAATGTGGTAAAAAACAAGTGTGAGTGTGCCGATTACGTCCTCATTTTCGGTGGCGACAAGAAGACAGGTGTCTTCCGACCGGATTACCTGTTCCAACTCCTCAAACGAAGGATATGTCTCTTTCCCCGTTAGCTGGGGCATGAGTCTCCTGAAATCAGATACTACGCTCTCGTCTATGCGGGTGATTCTGTCAATTTTCATACAATATTTAACTTAAATGATATCCCTGACTGTTTAGTTCCGATGCGCGGAACAGGGTGTATAATTCTTTTTGTAGCGGATAATCCCAACAACCGAGGCTATGGAATATTTCGCCTCCGAAACCCGATTTGAACTTATACAGACCGAACAACGGATGGTGGGGGTCGGGCGAGGGAGAAATGCCGAACATGTCATATTCGGTACATCCTGCCACTTTCGACCGGCAGATGGCTTCCCATTGTAGCGCGTAGGTTGCCATTAAGTTTCGTTGTCCGGAAGAGGATGCTCCGTAAAGGTAGGAGGCTCTGTGTTTCGTGATTACCAGAAACATGGCTGCCAGAGGTTTACCCTCTTTTTCCGCAATCAACAGGCTTACATCGGCCGGCGAGCGGGTCTCGTCGGCCCGGGCTGTCAGCACTGCCTCAAAATATTTCAGGTCGTTGAGAAGAATGTGGTTTCTGGCAGCAGTTTCTTTATAGAGCTCATACCAGACATCGATTCCCTCCAGTCCCATTGCTTTAACGATTACTCCTCTTCGATGGGACAAACCTATGTTGTACCTTGTTTTGGGTTTCATCTTTTTGAGAAGCGTTTCCCTGTTGAGTGTTAAATCCAGATAAACCGTATTTGCCGGTAGGATATTGGAATGGGCTTTTTTAAAATTCCAGTTGTGCGTGTTGAAGTTGAAGCGAAATTCCTGCGTTGGACTATCAGGTTCCCCTCTCCAAACGCCATTTTCGTCATAATTATCTTTCTCTTTGGCCCAGTAGGATTCCCAGCAGAGATCGTACCGAATGAGAATGCAGCTTTTCGGCAGGTAGGAGCGTAGGGATTCTGAAAGCTCTTCCAGAAACATCCCCTGTAGCTCGTCGGCAGGCTCCAGCTCGGGACCGTAAGGAACATAGGCCACAGTGTGATATCGGTCTATTTGCTGCAGTATGATCAGCACGTCGGAGATGATTGCTGGCTGGTTACTGGTGGCGAGGAGGAGATCCGACTTCCTCGAGGTGAAGTTGATGGCAATGGTGTTTGCACCGAGAGAAGATTTCACGGCCGACCAGAAAGCCGTTTGTTGTAAAATGGGTGTGGCGTAAAGTTCATCGGTGTCCTTGGGACGAATATTCGTTAGCATACTTTTATCAGGGAAACGAGCAAAAGGTAAACGCTAAAAATCGTTGGAACGATTGCTAGTAAGCCTACCTTCTGCATTTTAAACCTGCGAAGGTAGTCAAAAAAAATCAATTTCCAATGCTTCCGGCAGGAATGGAAAGCCCGGCATGCCTTGTGTTTTTATCCGGGATCAGAAAACATCGGGTTCGGCTTTTGCCGCAGTGGCGGTAACGCTGCGGAAATCCCGGTCGAAGTGATTCAGAAGCATTTCTATCATTTTGCTATGAAATGCAGTATAGAGCCGGGAGGTAATATGTTTTCTGTCTTTTCTTTTTAACAGGCCGAAACGCAATTGATTTTCATCTACCCATATCTGGGGTTTAAAAAAAGCTTCGTTCTTCCACAACAGGGAGCCATAGGTGATGCGCCCGTCGTCAGTGCGTACCCACTTGTCTGCTTTCTTGCTGTCGATCAATTCGTAAATTCTGTCGAGCAGCAAATCCGGTTGATCTGTATGGATGATGATGGCCATTTCGAATGATTTATTGTCCGTTTCTGTAGCTGTCAATGGCTTTTTTCACCGATCCGTGAATCATCAGCAGGTTCTTAGCCTGTTCATAATTGAGCGAGAGCTCGTCCACAATCATGCGTGTACCCCTGTCCACCAGTTTCTGGTTGGTGAGCTGCATGTTCACCATGCGGTTGCCTTTTACCCTGCCCAGTTTGATCATGGTGCTGGTTGTGATCATGTTCAGCACCAGTTTTTGCGCTGTCCCTGATTTCATGCGCGTGCTACCGGTGACGTATTCCGGGCCTACGATCGGTTCAATTTTGATCTCTGCTTCTGCTGCCACGGGAGAGTCCGGGTTGCAGCTGATTGCGGCAGTGAGGATGCCCTTCTCACGTGCGCGACGCAATGCTCCGATGACGTAAGGGGTGGTGCCCGATGCGGCAATTCCCACCAAAACGTCGTCTTCGTTGATTTTATGTTCCATCAGGTCCTCCCAGCCCTTTTCCATATTATCTTCCGCTGCTTCCACCGGATTACGCAGGGCATTGTCCCCTCCGGCGATCAGCCCGATTACATAGCTGTTGGGCATGCCGAAGGTGGGAGGTATCTCGGAGGCATCAAGTACCCCGAGCCTGCCGCTGGTTCCTGCACCCAGGTAAAAAAGACGTCCCCCGCGACGCATGCGTTCGACGGTACCGGTGACCAGCCTCTCTATCTCAGGAATGGCCTTTTGAACGGCGATCGCCACCTTCTGGTCTTCGGCATTTATCTCTGTCAACAGTTCCAGAACCGATTTTTTTTCCAGATCGTTGTAGTGCGAAGGTTGTTCTGTAATTTTTACGAATGTCATATGGTGGGTCTCAATGTTTAGTGTCAGATTATCAGCGAGTTACTTCAGGTGGCTCCCTCCCGGCCTTTGCCGGTTGATAAAAACGAATCAGTCCTGGCATGGGAGATTGTGCAATTTCTCCGATCCCGATATTTTTTTGATGTGCCACTTCCTTCAACAGGTCGGCGTAATGCCAGGCGATTGATCCTACAAAATTAACCTTATTTTTTTGATAATTGTACTGCATGACGTTTCTATCGAAGAAATCAGAAAAACTCCGGGTAACAATACGTCGAATGTGTGGAACATCGAGGTGCTTCATCAGGAAGGGTGCGAGCCCTGCCAGAAAACGGCTGGGAAAGGGTTGACGGTATACCTTGTCGATGATTGAGGCTGTTGTAAGCCCGTATTCATTCAGAAAAGCATCTTTCAACCCTTCCGGAAGCTGGTTCTTCAATGCATCACTCACCAGCTGCTTGCCCAGTGAGGCGCCGCTTCCCTCGTCACCAAGTATAAATCCGAGCGGGGAAATCTGCTTTACAATTTCTTTTCCGTTCCATTCGCAGGAATTGCTGCCGGTACCGAGGATGCAGGCAATTCCCGCTTCGTGTCCGCAGAGACTGTGCGCGGCCGCAATAAGGTCGCTATACACACAGATTGTTTCGGCGGGAAACGATTGGGATAGGGCATTTTTCACGAGGGGGATTTTTTCCGGGATGCAGCCCGTACCATAGAAATGGATCGATCGAACTTTTTTTTCTTTCAGCAGGGGATAGACGTGCAACCTGACCTCCTCTGCAATTTCCTCTTCGGACTGATATACCGGGCTGAATCCTTTTGTCGAAAATTGCTGCACGATCTGACCTCCGTGTGTCAGGCACCAGTCGGTCTTGGTGGCACCGCTGTCGGCGATCAGGATATTCTTCCCCGATTGTGAATAATTCATGCTGTTTGATTGTTTTGGTGTGATAAACCGCTCTTCGCCATTTATAGTTTGATATAAATATTTTTTTTGTAGAGAATATATCCAAAGAGCCAGCAGAACGTGACGAACAGCAATGCGTAAAGCAGCGATCCGAAATAATCTCCTGCCCAGGGGTGCAGCAACACTTCGTAAGTAAACCCTTTGATGGAAATTGCCTCTCCCTGCCAGTTAATCCGGATGTTGGAAACCAGATTGGCCATCACACCGGCAAAAACATATACAATGAGCGGATTCACCCCGAAGGCGTGAAAAAAGCGGCACCATCGTTCTTTCTGATGGATATCGATGATCCAGATCAGCAGTCCCAGCAGTTGTGCGGCAAAACCGGTGGTGGCAAGTACGAAGGTGGGGCTCCATATCTTCTTGTTGATGGGACATCCGTATTGCAGGAGTAACCCCGAGAATGCCAGTAGGGTACCCCATATCAGCAATTTCTCCACCCGGGTGTGGTTGTCTTTGTTTTCGACGATCAGTTTACCAGATAGAAATCCGATCAGTACATGGGCAATGGAAGGGAGGGTGCTGAGCAACCCTTCGGGATCGAATGCGATGCGTACTCCTTCCGGTGTGGTGTCCCTATACATGTGGGTGGGTCCCAAAAATGCCTTGTCCACCACTGCGATGATATTTTCTTCCGACATCTCAAATCCTTTCCCGAATCGAAGGATCAGGTAGTATCCCAGGAGCAGGATGCCAATTACCCACGGCAGCAGTTTGCTCTTCACCAAAACAGACGCTAGAGCGGAAAAGCCATAGGCCAGCGCCAGTCGCTGCAGCACACCCAGTATGCGGAGGGTGTCGAAATGAGATGCCGCTACACCGAATGGTTCCCCGGAAGCAAGTCCGCGTGTGAGCTGCCCGAACCATCCCAGTGCCAGTCCAATTACGAAGATAAGGATAGTGCGCCGCACAATTTTCCATACGGCTGCTTTGGAGGGTTTAAAGTTGAATTTCCGCAGAGACATGAAGGTGGAGACCCCCATGATAAACATGAAGAAGGGAAATACCAAATCGGTGGGCGTAAGCCCGTGCCATTGAGCATGTTTGAGCGGTGCATAGGTATAACTCCATGAGCCGGGATTATTGACCATGATCATGCCGGCAATGGTGATGCCGCGGAGAATGTCGAGCGACAGGAGGCGGTTGCCCTGTTTGGCAGAAAGCGTTGCATTCATAGAAGAAAATTAATATTTGTATGTTTACGACAGATACGGATCTTTCACAGGGATAGTCAAAAAACGCAAGCTTATCGGCGGTAAAGATAATACTTCTTGCTCAATTTTCTGAATGGCTCCTCGTCTTTGGTCCAGTAGGTGCGGATCTCTTCGAAGCGGTGATTTAGGCTGAACGCGAGTCTGATCTGATTTTCACCTTGATTTTCTGGGCAACAGCCGTCGTGTGGAACATCAGCGCACAGAGTATCACGACGAAAAACAACCCTGGTTTGGGGGACCTTGGTATGTTAGTTTTCATAATCCAGACTTTAATCCTGTTAAATAATAAATATGATTCGCTCGTTTAAGCTGCGTCCGGCTCTCCTTTTTTAGATCTGCCAAAGCCGGGGTCTACCTTCATAAAGGGGATCAGCACCAGTGTGGGAATCGTGAGGAGCATGATCAGGATGAAGAAATGCTGGTATCCCAGCTGTTCCTGGATCCATCCGGCAGCCATGCCGGGTAGCATCATTCCCAAAGCCATGAATCCCGTGCAGATGGAATAGTGGGCTGTTTTGTGATCACCCTGAGAAAAATAAATCAGGTATAGCATATAGGCGGTAAACCCGAAGCCGTACCCTAGCTGTTCCACAGCTACGGCCGCATTCACCCAGAAAATGTTTTCGGGCTGATAAAATGCAAGGTAGAGGTATGCCGCATGAGGGAGGGTAATGGCCAGTGCCATGGGCCAGAGCCAATACTTAAGGCCCTGACGCGAAGCCACAATTCCGCCGATGATTCCGCCCAGGGTGAGGGCAATCACACCCACCGTGCCATAGGTGATGCCCACTTCGGAAGTGCTTAGCCCCAATCCACCCACTTCGCGGCTGTCAAGCAAAAAGGGCGATGCCATCTTAACGAGCATCGCTTCGGACAGCCTGTATAATAACATGAAAGCAATGGCCAGCCTTATCCCCTTTTTTGTGAAAAAAGATTTAAAGGTATTTCCAAATTCTGTCACTACCTCCCGGGGTGTACGGGCTGACTTTCCGGTATCAGCATGTGGGTAGGGCAAGACAAAACGATGGTACACAAAAAATGCCAGGAATAGACCTGCCAGGATGAAGAAGGTGAGACTCCAGGCATAAGGAATCCTGCCGGTCGATTTTTCCAGGAATCCTGCCAATACGACCAGCAATCCCTGGCCGGTGATTGAGGCAAAGCGATAGAAGGTACTGCGGATGCCCACGAAGAAGGACTGTTGCGAGTCGTCCAGTGCGAGCATGTAAAAGCCGTCGGCAGCTATGTCGTGTGTGGCCGAACTGAAAGCCATGAGCCAGAAGAAAGCAAGCGAGGCCTGCAGGTAGAACGGCGAGGGAAGAGTAAAGGCTACCCCCGCCAGTCCGGCACCAATCAGCAGCTGCATGGAGACGATCCACCATCGTTTTGTTTTCAGGATATCCACAAAAGGGCTCCAGAAAGGTTTGATTACCCAGGGTAGATACAACCAGCTTGTATACAGAGCTATTTCCGTATTGGAGAGCCCAAAACGTTTGTACATGATCACCGAAACGGTCATTACGGCCACGTAGGGTAATCCTTCCGCGAAATAGAGCGTGGGTATCCATGTCCAGGGATTGCGGAATGTGACTTTCTGTTGCTTGTTCATACTTATTCTCTTGTTTGTTTTGTACTCATCTCCTTTTTGTTGTCGCTTTCAATAATGAACAACTGTTTTGGTTTGAGGAAAGTAGTGTGCTAAAATCTGATCACAGGTATATCCCTGCTCCGCCATCATGGCAGCGCCTATCTGGCACAAGCCCACTCCGTGACCCCAGCCTGCACCTGTGAGTGTAAATTTTTGCGGGATCCCCTCATCGTTTTCCTCTTCAGCATCCACTACGAAGGCGGAACTGTAGAGATGTGAGGAGGAGAGGGTACGCCGTATTTCCAATTCCTTGCCGATGATCATCACGCGTTTTGTCCCGATGATCCTGATCCGGAGGATGCGTCCTGAGGCACCCCGCTCTAGGGGTTGCAGGTCGATAATTTCACCGTAGTCGATGCCGGAGCGTTCCCTGATCAGCCGGCTGAGTTCCTCCTGCGAGTAGACCACTTTCCACCGATAGAAGTCGGCCGTCTCCTGGTCGTAGTCGTTTAGTACTTGCCTGAGTACAGCAGCATCCTGTGTGTTGCAGAAGGCGGGAGGTATTGAGCGAATCCATGCTTCGGCATGCTCTTCGAGGGTAAGATCGGGTAGGGGAGAATTACCGGTAAAATCAGCTTTTCCCTGCAGGTAGGGATGCACGGTGGGTTCCCACACATTTTCGAAGGCCTCCGTTACGCCGCCGCAGCATTTTGAGAAGCGGGCATCGCAGATGGCGTCGTTGTAGGTAATCACCCGACCGCGTGTCTCGTCGATTACTTTATTCACCAGTGCGGTCGTTTGCCGGGTGATGCCCTGGTAACGCTGGCAGTGGTCATCGGCACAGACATCGAACCGGTCGTGATCCTCCCGGTCATACCAGCGGATGATCTCGGTGGAAGTGACAAACGAGGTCCGGTAGTCGACCTTAACATCCTTGTTTTTCTTTATCTGTGCCAGCAGCCAGCTACGGGAGATGACGGCGTGTGCCTTCAGCAACTCTTCGGAGCTGGTGGCGTTCATCTCGGAAGAGATGACGCTCTTGAGGTAATCCTCCAGGGAGACGGTGTTGATGGCAGTGATGCCGTTCTTTTCAACAATAAACTTCAATCCTCCCTGAAAGCGTTGATTTTCTTTACGTTGCCAATGAAAGTCGACACCTATCACCACCTCTTTTAGTTCGAAGGAATCGTCGTGAATCTGATCCGGTTCGAAGGTGATTTCTTCGTATATTTTCCCTTCAAAAACTATTTTTCCGCCGGATATGTCCAATGAATAATCGCCCGGGGGAAACGGCTTTTCCTTCAGTTTATATGTGGAGAGCAGGGTGAAACGGATTTTAGCCTGCTCCAGGATGATTCCCACATGGATGAGCGGTTCGTTCATCTGCGTCTCTTTCTGGCCTGTAGTTCCCATGTCCTGATCCTGTCTTTATAGAGGTTGTGAGCATTCATCTTCGCAACGTCGAGTGAGGCGTCGCTGTTATCTTCCCAGCGGCGGCAAAGGTAGAGCACGTCGTAGATCCGTCCGATCCGATAACGACGGGAGATGTTCAGTCCCAGGGCATAATCTTCGCCGTAGCTGGTGTTGGGCACCTTGATCTCCCGCAGTACCGGCGTATAGAAAGCCCGCGGAGCACCGAGCCCGTTGATGCGCAATGCGTTGTTCCGTCCATTTTCGGGTGTCCACTCCCGGTGGTCGATGATGCCGGGAGGGATCATCTCCATGTTGAAGTTGGTCATCTGATAGGTCCCCACCACCATGGCACACTGCTGTTCGTAAAAGGCATCGACAATCTTTTGCAGCGTGTCATCCCCGCTGTATACATCATCGCTGTCGAGTTGCACGGCAAACTTGCCGCATTGTCCGTGGTGTACGCCCATGTTCCAGCACCCACCGATGCCCAGGTCGTCTCTCTCCGGGACGATGTGTATCAGTCGTTTGTCATTATTGAACTCCGCGATGGCTTCCGTGGTGCCGTCTGTGGAGTGATTGTCTACGACGATCAGGTTAAAAGAAAAACCGGTTTTTTGTCTCAGCACCGAGGAGATGGCGTCACGGACAGTTCTGATGCGGTTGCGCACCGGGATGATGACCGATGCCTCTACCGGAAAGATACCTTTGTTAAGTTCAATGTTCCCGAATTTGGGTTCCAGGTAAGCGCCCACATCTTTCAGGTGCTGCGTGCAGGCCTGTTCCATCTCTAACTGGGCCTGTCGATTTTTGGGGTCGACATAATCGAATATTTTTTCTCCCGATGCACGTGTATCCTCTTCTATCTCGGTGTAGAGGTACTCGTTGACATGCACGAGTGGGTTCTTCTGCGACACCTTGAGCCTGAGGTCGTAGAGGCCGGCAAACGTGTAGTTTTCGCTTTTCATTCTCCTGACCGCTTTCTTCAGTGCCTTCGCATTGTAGAGGAGCAGTGAGCCGAAGTTGAAGTCGTCGCGCAGACTGCCCTCCTGGTAGTCGATCACCGGATGGTTTGTCTTATCCCCGTTGCTGATGGCGTAGTAGTCGGCATAGACCATTCCGGCCTGCGTATCTTCCGCGATACGGGTCATTCGTTCAAGTGCGAAGTAACCGGGTCTCAGCACGGTGGACTTCTGATAGATGAGCGTGTAGTCGGTATTCGATTTCTGCGCGATCTTTTTTATCGTGGCACTGCTGTGGAGCGTGTCGATGGTGATATTGCCACACCCCTTGATTGTTTCCTTGCTATTGTCGGGCGTAAGCAAATAGATCTTGTCTATCGACTCCGATTGTCTGAGTTCTTCCACCGTTTTCTTTGCCTGTTCAGGTTCTGAGAAGAGGATAAATGCGTTTATTTTTTTCATATGATAGTTGATTCACTGATTTGATGATTTGCCGATTTATTAATTGTCAAATTGTCGAATTCTTTAATCATCGAGTTTGTTAATCTTCGAATGCCTCCAAAATATTTTTCAGCAGTCTGTTCCGGTTCTCCTGGCCTTTGATGGCTTCTATCGGAAAACCCAGGATGCAGCTGTTATACTTTTCACCCTGATAGAGGATGCCTGCACTCAGGTTGTTCTCCGCGTAGCGAAACACGGTGAATACATTATTGTCTGCCGGTTCGATGGCGTCAGGGTGTTCCACCACGTAGCTCTCGCTGTTCAGCTTATGGTAGTATCGGTAATGTCCCGTGAGGGAGGTGAAGGGTGAGGGTACGGCCTTGACATGTCCGGTCACTGCACCGTTGTTGTTGCGCCATTTGTATTTGAGGGTGTTTTGTGCCCACTCCCGGTCCTCTTTTATTGCGTATGGGTTGTCCCACAGGTCGGTACCGACAAACGCACCACTGACGATGATGTTGCCGCCTCCGCTACAAAAACGGGTGATGGCTTGCTGCTGTATGGGAGAGAAAGTTTTAAATCTGGGTGGCTTTGCTCCGCGGGCCACTTTCCATTCCCGTTGTTTGCCGAGGATCCAGTCGACCGTCTGATAATCGGACAGGTCAACCGTTCCGTTCTCCACGGCCGATGCGGCACAGGAGACGAAAGAGTATCCCGCCTCAGAGAAAGCTTGCCCGTGCACAAAGGGATAATCGAAGCTGTTGCCTGCAATCCGGCTTGTTTCATAGTCGGCATTGCTGTCGCCGAAACCCGGAGCGTCATCGTCCATCCAGGGGATGACACGCCGGAACTCATGCTGTTGTCCGGTAAAATGATAATCAGCGATATAGGGAACGCCGTTGTCCACGTTTCCCGCGAAACCGGCGATGCTGTCCTCCGAAGCGGTGAAGCTGTGCGGTGCCGAGACACGGGTGAAGCCGTTTACGATCAGCGCCTCTCCCTTTTGATCTGGCTTTCGGCAGAGCGAAAGTGTCTCCGACGGGAAGCTTTTACCTCCCTCGTTCACGGCCACCACCCTGAAACTGTAGATATGATCCTTCCGGATTTTTATGCTGTAGTTGTTATTGTTTACCAGCGTGCCGTTATCAAAGCCGCCGCCATTGAGGCGGGTATATACAATATATTGTGCGGGAGCTGCAGAGGGTTCCGAGGGATCGGGCGCCGGCTGCCACGTGAGCAGCGCTTCCGTCTCACCGGTGAAGCGTGCGGTGAAGTCTTTCACCGGCAATGGCTGTACCACATAGGGGCGGTTATATTGGGTGGCGAGAAATTTCAACATTCCCTTGTAGATAGAGCGGCCAACGGTAAAGCGAAAGGTGGGATCAAGCCCGTAGCGCATGTCGGCGAAGTTTTGGTGGGAAAGCAGTTCCAGCAGCATGGTCGGCACGTTGGGTATGCGTGCTTCCGCATAGGAGCGATTCCAGAGATGACGGCGTGTCCAGTCCGGTTCGAAGTCACGACGGATATCGTTTACGACCTCCTCCATGATTAGCTCCGTCAGGTCGCGTGACGCCCATCGTGAACGGCCGTTTTCGAACTGTTCGTTGTTGTGATGCGTCATGTAGATGCCCAGTGTGCCGACGATGGTGTCGCCCCGGAGAGTACCAGCATCGGTATGGAAAGCAAAGGCCAGGTCCAGGGGGATGTGGAGTCCTTCGGCCTTGGGTAGTACGGCTGATCCTCCGGCCAGCCAGTTGACCCATACACCGCGGCTGGCATAGTCGTCCGTGTAATCATTCTTCCCCTCGCTCCGGTTGTAGATCGAGTCGGGCACCCCTGCCCACTGCATCCAATAGCGGGCACCCTCCGCATATCGTGGGTAGCCGCTTGTTTCAGGGGTGTATTTTATTTTCGACACCAGCGTCTCTTTGCAGGTCAGGCTGTCGGAACTTTTGGTGTTCTCCTTGTCGAATCCTCCGGAGTGGGGCATCCGGGCGATGTTTCCCATCCCGCCACCGATCTTTACGGCATCGGCCGTTACAATCTTTCCGGAACGCCTGCTTTTGTTGGAGAGGGTGATCCTGTGGTCGCTCCCTGTGTCGAAAAGGAAACTGCCGAGGTAGATCCAGGTGCCCCCACCCATCTGCTGGTTCACCAGAAAATCGGTTTTCCCCCCGGCATGAAACACGGTGTAGAGGGCATCGTTGCTGCTGTTCTTCACCGTCTGGTAGGAGACATAGACTCCATATTCACCTTTCTCCGGCACTTCGGCTCTCCAGGTGGCCACAGACTCGGCACCTCTCGAGACGGTTCTTGTTTGTCGTGCCGTGCCCATCCGGAAGGGATTTTCGCCATCGAGGTAGATCTCTTTGGGGTTGGCAAAGCCGGCCGAGTCTGTATCTCTCCAGGCTTCGCTGCCATTCGTCTCGATGTAGGTTGATATTCCCCTGTTACCGTTGTTGTTATCGATAATGATTTCCAGTTTATTGTAATCCCTCTCACGCGGAAGCAGCACACTGGCACCCGCATTCTCCAGCATTGGCACCAGGAAGGGTAGCACATAGCTCTGCGTGTAGAGATCCTCCACCGTCTGAAAAATGCGTGCCCGCTGCCATTCCCACCGTCCCAGCTTCTGCTCGTAATACCATCCATGGCTCTGCCAGAGGGCAATATGATTGTTTTGCAGACCTTTGGTGTCGTTTTTCGATGGATCGGAGAGTCGCGTGATGAGCGGCGTTTTCACCCGATGGGCCATCAAACGGTTTTTATCGATCTGTTTGTTACGGTAATAGTTGGGTATCAGGTGATTGATCTCCTGCTGGTCGGAGAAGACGCTGATGCGGTATTTTTTCTGTGCCTGTGGAAGATAGTAACGGATGCTGTCGTGGATAAGATGAACGAGATCCTTTCGCATGGGAAGGTAGGAGAGCGCGAGGTTGGTGTACAGCTCAATGCTTTTCTTTCTTTCGTGCAGCGCGATGCTGTCCACCTTCACAGTTCCCGGACGGAGCAGCGTCTTCCGGTAAATTTGAGTGAGTGATCTGCTAACTTGTTGTTTAAGAGAGTCATCTCTTTGGGTTTGTGATGAAAGGTGAAAAGAGAGCAGCAGGAGCAACACGACACATGGGGCTTTTACTGCATTAAATCCTTTGCGTTTTTCCCGGATGAGATTATGAAGATAAGTACGCATCAACCTGGTTACTTTTACTGAGTGATTATTGCGGTAAAGTTAGCGAAACTTACCAGAATTTCAATATGGCTACACCCTATTTTAGTCCAGTAAAAGATTGAAATCCGATACACTATCCGGTAAGGGAGACAGAGCCAGAAGTCGTCGTTACGCCAGACAAAACAGCCACAGGAACCATCCGTTCGCAGGAAAAGGGAACAGCCTATGTGACACTTTCCCAAATCCGGTAGCGAAGTTCAAATCCTTTAGGAATAAAAATAACCAGGGGATCTGTTGTATACGGCACCCTTCTTGTTTCCCCGTAAATAAATTTCCCGGTCAGTTCCCTGTCTGGGCAACCCATCCTCGTAGACGCAATTTCACCGTCCGAATCAAAAATCATAAACATGCGGGGAGAAAAATTCATATCTCCGGCATCTCCGAAAGTTACGTCGATAAGACGGTGCCGATTGCAATCCACTTTTTTCGTGATACCTACAACAAGTTCTATTTTTGAATTTTCAGAGCCTGCCGGCAATTGTAATATATAACCGTCGTATTTGTCTTTAGTCAGGTTGAAAGGACGTTTTTCAAAGAGCTTATTCTCGGGATCGTGCTCAACCTGAATCATTTCGGTAACTTTCCACACGGTATGCTTCAATTCAATATCTTTTGGGAGATAAACAACTGTGAGTCTTGAACTGTTATAATCGACCAAAACCGGCATCCCACACGCAAACTCGGTGTGCAGGCTGTCTGTTGCACATCCCAGCAACGTCTGCACCACTTCCCCCTCCGATCGGTAAATATAGCGCAACACATCTTCATCGGCAAAAGAATCTTCTACAAACTCACCCTGTAAGCTATAATCGTTGCATTCATCCATTAGCATCGTCTTGCCCGGGACTATCTCAACGATAAATTGCGATTCATCGGGTTTCTTCGGTACTGAAATCACTTGCTTCTGGTAACCTTTCGGCTGGGGATATTTCTTTTGGATTGCTGCTATCTCTATCGAATCCAGCTGATTGGCATTGTCTGTTGACGTTGATTTTCTTTGCGAGCAGTTTGTAAACGAAGCTAAAAATGCAAGAGAAATAAAAAGAAAAAAAGTTTTGTTCATACTTGTTTTGGTCTTTAGTATAAATAAAAACGCTTTCTTATGAGTGTCCGGTGCCGTACCACGGAAGTTGCACTTGGTCTGTTGATCAGTCCGTTTTTTTAGTATAGGTCAAAAACG
>DHSP01000052.1:0-1734 GCA_002408485.1 Proteiniphilum sp. UBA5283
GGGTTACTCGACAAGGATTTCGTTACGCTGGAGCGTGGCGCTTATCACGTGTACGACAAGTTCCTTTCATTGTGGATCAATCGCAATTATTAGCTTTGTCACCGCATCATCAATTGATTTCTCACTTTCCAACAGCGATATAAACTTGCTGCCGATGATGGCTCCCGAAGCTTCACGGCAGGCTGCATCGAATGTCTCCCTGTTGGAAATCCCGAATCCGATCAACCGCGGATTTTTCAGTTGCATTGCGTTCACCCGACGGAAATAGGCCAGATTCTCATCACTGAATGCACTCCTGGCTCCGGTTACCGAAGCGGATGAAACCATATAGATAAAGCCGGAGGTATGCTGGTCGATCATCCTGATCCGCTCTTCCGATGTTTCGGGCGTAATCAGCATAATCACATGCAATCCATACTTTTCAGCCACCGGCTTGTAAGACTCCATGTATTCGGCAAAGGGCAGGTCGGGGATGATGAATCCGTCCACTCCACACTGTGCGGCAGCTTTGCAGTAGTTTTCAAAGCCAAATTGAATAATCGGGTTGAGGTAGCTCATCAGCACCAAAGGGATCGATGCAGTCTGCCTGATGTCAACCAGCTGGTCGAAAAGTACTTTCAGGCTCATCCCGTTTTTCAGTGCCTCGGCACCCGATGCCTGAATCACCGGCCCGTCGGCCATCGGGTCACTGAACGGCACACCTATTTCAAGCATGTCAACCCCTCTCTTCTCCAGTGCCTGTATCACTTTCACGGTGTCATCAAGTGCCGGATAGCCTGCAGTAAAATAGACCGATAGTACATTGTTTTTCTTCTCCTTAAATAGTTTGTCGATTCTGTTCATAATATTCTTGTTTCTTATTTCTTGCTCCTTGACTCTTGACTCTTGCAATAACTCCAACCTTCCAAAAAGCCGATCGCTGATAACTAACCGCTCTTAACGGAATTCTTTTATAAATGTTTTAATCAGCTCAATATCCTTCACCGCCGGTTCAATCTCAAATCGGCTGTTGATATCGATCCCCGCAAACCGGGGATGAGCAAATGATTTAATTTCCTCCACATCTTCAGGAGAGATACCGCCGCTCAACAGAAAAGGGGTCTCACCCTTGTACGCTGCCAGCATCTCCCAGTTAAATTTCTTTCCCGAGCCCCCATGCAGGTTTGTTTGGGTATCGAAAAGGAAATAGTCGCAACACCCTTCGTAACGTTGTACCGCTTCCGACGGGAAAGGGAGGTTTGTTACAATGCCAAACGCTTTGACCACCCGAAAACCATCGTCCTTCAAATCATTACAGTATACGGGCGACTCCTCCCCGTGCAGCTGTATAATATCCAACCTGTGCCGCGGAACCCGCTTTCGTACTATCTCCGGTTCTTCGTTCACAAACACACCCACCCTTTTTACTTTTTCCGGTAAATAACTTAGTTCTTCTCCCACATAACGCGATGAACCGGCATAAAATATAAACCCCATCCAGTCCGGACCGAGCTGCTCCACAGCCTTTATGTTATCCGGATTGCGCATGCCGCATACTTTGATAATCATATAAATTCTGCTAAGTTGTTTGTTCTCTTCGTTCCCGAAAGTCAGCTTACGCTGTTATCCCGCTGCGCCGTTGGTCGCTGTGTGTAGTCCGTACTGCGCACAGCGTTAGAAAAGAACCTGGTCAATGAATGCTTTCAAACTTTCCCCGGGATTCTCAGTTTTCATAAAATTCTCGCCTATCAGGAA
>DHSP01000052.1:1927-4766 GCA_002408485.1 Proteiniphilum sp. UBA5283
CTCTCGGAGACCCATACTGCATCCCGGGGCAACAGCTCAGCCATCCGGAACGATTTCTGCAGGTCGGTCACAAAACTCCCCAGGTTACGGTTGTTTACCCCGATAAGCTTGTTGATGGGAGTGATATATTCCGTTTCCCGCTCATCGTGCAACTCCAGCAACACCTCCAGCTGCAGCTGATGGGCCAGCTCCGTGAGTTGCCTGCACTCATGCGCCGTGATTGCCGCTGCAATCAGCAGCACCGCACTCGCACCGGCCAGCTTCGCTTCAAAAAGCTGATAGACATCCACGATAAACTCTTTCCGCATTACCGGAATGTGTACCGCTTGCGTCGCCTTTCGCAGATCGGCCAGCGAGCCTCCGAAGAAAGTCTCATCCGTGAGCACCGACAGTGCCGCAGCACCAGCCTCCTCGTATGCCCGCGTCACCTCATCCGCACGGGCCGACTGATTGATCCACCCCTTGCTGGGTGAACGACGTTTGAATTCGGCAATAATTCCCGTCGGCGAAAGCTGCAATGCCTTCTTCAAGGACCAGAAAGGGAGTTCCGTCTGTGGTAGCTGCTTTTCCAGCTCTGTAAAGGGGACCCGCTCTTTTTGCAGGGCCACCTCTTTCTTTTTGTGAGCCACAATCTCACTGAGTATATCTTGCATAATTATTTGGATTTTGCAGTCAGCAATCAGCTTTCAGCTTCTGTTTGTAAAATGTTATCCAATCGGGACTCTAGTTTTAAGCGATTGCCAAATTCTTGTTCACTGATTGATTTCAATAAACTTCTCCAATACCTTCAACGCCTTTTTACCATATAGCGAATCCCGGGCAATCTCGAGACACTCTTCGATGGGCTTATCCTGTTCGACGGTCTGGATGCCGAATGCCGCATTGGCTAGCACCACGTTCATCTGCGCTTCGGTAGCTTGGGCATGCAGCACATTCCTGAAAATCCGGGCTGCCTCCACCGGCGTGTTCCCGCCAGAGAGTTCCTCCTGCCCGATCCGCTTGAAGCCCAGTTCTTCCGGAACAAACAACTGCTCGCCTTTGTTTGATACCACCTTAAACTGACTGGTGAGGGAGATTTCATCGTAGCCGTCCATGCTGTGGACGATACAGAACTTTTTGTTCTCCTCCTGATAAATGTAGCTGTACAACCGCGACATGGCCAGGTTGTAAACCCCCAGCATCTGATACTCCGGCTGAACCGGATTCACCAACGGCCCCAGCACATTGAAGAAGTTGCGTACACCCAGGCTCTTTCTTACCGGGGCCACAGCCTTTAACGCGGGACTGAACAGCGGGGCATGCAGGTAGGCAATGTGGCAGCTGTCGAGGCTTCTTCGAAACTGATCGTTGTCGGTGGTGAACTTCACCCCCTGCTGTTCAATCACGTTGCTGGCACCACTGATGGAGGTGGCGCCGTAGTTCCCGTGTTTCACCACGTTGTATCCTGCACCCGCCACCACAAAACAGGCGGCAGTGGAGACATTGAATGTATTTTTCCCGTCACCGCCCGTACCCACGATATCGAGGGGAGCGTAATCGGAGAGATTTACCGCAACCCGCATATCGAGCAGGGCATCGCGAAAACCGAGGATCTCGTCCACCGAGATGTTGCGCATCAGAAAGGAGGTGATGAGCGACGCCACCTGCGTATCGGGGATATCCCCCTTCACAATGGCGAAGAGTACCTCTTTGGCTTCCTCCCGCGAGAGATAATGGTAATCGAATAATTTATAGAGTATTTCCTTCATAAGACCTTTATTGAATTTTTTCACAAACTAAAGTGTCCACGCTGCTGTTACGATCGTTGAAAACCGACCGGTTCTCGGGCAGAAGCTGTCGTTTAAATCCGATAGGAATATCCGGTTTGTATGTTTATACATGCTGCAGAAAGTTTTGAATGATGCGAATACCTTCCGGGGTGAGTATCGATTCGGGGTGGAACTGCACGCCGTGCAGATCAAACTGCCTGTGTTTCAACGCCATCACATCGCCCGCCTTATCCACTGCCGTGATTTCCAATCCGGCGGGGAAATTTTCTTTGGAGACAATCCAGGAGTGATACCGTCCGACCAGGATCTCATCCGGAATACCATCAAAGAGATAATCATGCGCAATGATGTCCACCGGCGTCTGTACCCCATGAAAGACAAACGGAATGTTCTCCAGCTTCGCACCGAAGACCTCTCCAAGGGCCTGATGGCCGAGGCAAACGCCCAAAATGCTTTTCGTCTCTGCATACTGTCTGATCAACGGCATCAGCAGGCCTGCCTCTTTCGGCAAACCGGGTCCCGGTGAGAGGATGATCTTGTCGTATTGCGCCACAGCGGAGAGATCGATCTTGTCGTTGCGAATCACATCCACCTCATTATATCCTAACGACTTTACGGCGTGTAGCAGGTTGTAGGTGAACGAATCGTAGTTATCAAAAATAAGAATCTTATTCGTTTTCATCTCTGTTTGTTTATGAATTATAGAGGGTAGCCGCCTTGTCGATGGCTTTCTTCAGTGCTCCCAGCTTGCTGTTCACTTCGCGCAGTTCGTAGGCATCGTCGCTTTGCGAAACGACGCCAGCCCCGGCCTGGTACCACAGCTCGTTGTTGCGGCTGACAAACGTGCGAATGGTGATGGCCTGGTTGATGTTGCCGTTCAGCCCGATGAAACCAATGCAGCCGCCGTAAGCTCCCCGGTTGTGCGATTCTATTTCCGAGATCAGCTGCATGGCCCGCACCTTGGGTGCTCCCGAGAGGGTGCCGGCAGGGAAGGTATCGAAGAAGGCACGGATGGGGTCGGTACCCTCATTGAGCGTGCCGCTCACGCGCGAGACCAGGTGGATCACGTG
>DHSP01000052.1:5017-5208 GCA_002408485.1 Proteiniphilum sp. UBA5283
TCGTTCAGCAGAAACTCCACCGCCTTCCTGTCTTCCTGATGATTGCCGCTCCGCCTGGTTGTCCCCGCAATGGGGTCGATGCTGATCTGCGATCCGTTTATCTTGCAGTGCGTCTCGGGCGAGGAACCAAAAATACGGTATCCGCCGAAATCGAAATAAAAGAGATAGGGAGAGGGGTTGATGGAGCGCAG
>DHSP01000052.1:5448-8306 GCA_002408485.1 Proteiniphilum sp. UBA5283
GCACGCACATGCTCTTTGAACTGTTCGTCGGTGATGGTGCTGTATTCCTCTCCTTCGGTAAAAAAGTTGTAGGTGGCAAAGTTACGCTGGTTGATCAGCGACTCCACCTTCATCAGGTCACTTATCTCATCCTCACCCTGCAGCTCAATCAGGCTGATCTCGTCGGTGAAGTGATTGAACACCAGCAGGTATTTATAAAGGATATAAAGCAAGTCGGGGGCATCGTTGCGTTCCTCCCTGCTTTCGCGGATGGCAATGTGCTCGGTATACTTTACACAGTTGAAAGTGGAGTACCCGAACAGTCCGCACTGTTCCAGCTCACTGCCGGCAACCTCGAACCGGCCAATGAAACGGTTTAACGCATCGGAGATGGTGAAACTTTCCGACAGTGCCTGTTTTTCTTCCTTGTCGTCGGGAAACAGAAAATGACAAACACCCCGGTTCACCTCCACCCGGGCGATGGGTTTCAGCGCCAGGTAGGAGATGCTGTTCTCGTTGGCATGAAAGTCGGAGCTCTCCAGCAGGGCCGACTGCGGGAAGGAGTCTCTCACTTTCAAATAGACACTCACAGGTGTATGGAGGTCGCCCATGATCTTTTTGCTGTTGGTTTGAAATTTGTATTGCATACCTTTCAACGTTATAAGTTTTTTTACTCTGGATATATACAGCCAGCAGCCCGCATTAGTCGGCTCATTTTCAGTTCTTTATATTTGAACCTTGGTTCCCGATCATCAAACAAACTCTTTCTCATACCGGAAATAGGTCTCCAGATCCTTGTCGCCACGCCCCGAAAGGGTGAGAACCACCACCTCTTTCGGAGCAAAAGTCACTTTCTGCAGGGCTGCCAGTGCGTGTGCCGATTCCAGTGCGGGGATAATTCCATCGTTGCGGGTCAGTTCGAAGGCTGCCCGTAGTGCTTCATCGTCGTTGATTGCGAACACCTGTGCCCGTTTTGTTTTGGCAAGATGAGCATGTATCGGCCCGATGCCGGGATAATCGAGTCCTGCCGAGATGGAATAGGGTTCGGTGATCTGCCCGTCCTCCGTCTGCATCAGCAATGTGCGGCAGCCATGCAGCACCCCGGCGGTTCCCAGATGGATGGTCGCGGCGGACTCGCCGCTATCTACTCCCTTCCCGCCTGCTTCTGCCAGCACAATCTTCACCTTCTCATTATCCAGATATTCATAAATGGTACCCGCAGCATTGCTGCCGCCACCCACACAGGCCACCAGATAATCGGGATAATCGCGGCCCTCCTTCTCTACCAGTTGCACTTTGATCTCCTTGCTGATGACCGACTGCAGACGGGCCACCATATCGGGATAGGGATGCGGACCAATCGTTGATCCGATGATATAGTGGGTGTCGGCAGGGTGACTACACCAGTCGCGGATGGCCTCGTTGGTGGCGTCCTTTAGCGTCATGTTACCCGAAGTGACCGGCACGACCGTGGCTCCCAGCATCTCCATCTTTTTCACGTTCACCTGCTGACGGGCTACGTCCGTTTTGCCCATGTACACGGTGCAGGGCATCTGCATCAGTGCGCAAACGGTAGCGGTGGCCACACCATGCTGGCCGGCACCGGTCTCGGCGATGATTCTTGTCTTGCCCATCTCACGGGCAATCAGTATCTGCCCGATGGTATTGTTGATTTTGTGGGCACCCGTGTGGTTCAGATCCTCCCGTTTCAGATAGATCTTCGCACCGTAGCGTGACGACAGCTGCCGGGAGAAATAGAGTGGAGAGGGACGACCCACGTAGTCGCGCAACAGGGAATCGAAATCGGCCCGAAAGCGCTCACTCTCCATGATGGGGCGGTATGCCTTTTCGAGGTCGGACACGCACTGGTGCAGAATCTCGGGGATGTAGGCTCCTCCAAATTCACCGTAATATCCTCTTTCATCTATCAAATATTTTTGCATATTATCTTCGTTTTACTTGTTGTTTCATCTACCCCTTAAAACTAAAAGAGCCTGTCGCAGGATTGCGACAGGCTCTTAAATTATATGTTGTATACTTATTTCAAGACACGGCTGCTCTTCCTTACGACTTTTTGAGTTGTAAGTAGCGCCACCAATATCCGTTGTTACGTAAATTCATTATTTCGCTATTATTTGATTGCAAATGTAGACTAACAGAAATCAATAAACAACATTTTTGTGTTTTTTAACCTTATAGGCAGGATTTGTATTTGGCTAAACAACCGACGGTTAAGCGCAGGTTTACTTTTTAAATTGGTTCCGCCTCAAAGCCGGTACGTTTCACGGTTTTCACAATATCCTCTGCCGATAGGTCGTTGGTTTCAACAATCAGTATCTTGTCGGGGTTGTCGATATCGACGCTCCATGAGGTGATTCCCTCTTTCTTATTGAGAAAGGGGGTTACTTTTGCCACACAGCTTGAGCAGTTTATATTGGTTTTAAATTTTATTGTTGCCATTTTATTTCCTTATTAAAATTAGATGGAAGCAGACATTGTTTGAAACATCAAACTTTCATTCTTAAAGACAAATGTAAACCTTTTTTGTTCACATTTCTACTAAACCAATTGGGAGCTGAAGGGAAATTCTCTTTGCATTTAGAATTTTATAAGACCATTTAAAAACCATAATTACACCAAATAAACATGGAGTAGATTAGGCAAAGATACGGAGGATCATAAGACAAACCCAAGCCCGGCTGAGAATTATTTCCTGTTCAGAGACAGGCTGGATCTTCAAAAACATTGAACAAGAAACAAATAACCAAAACAAATGTGATGATTTTGCGGGGCAGAGCGAAAAGATTTGCAATAAATGCATTATTTTTGGGAATGGCAAAGAAACAAAACAGGCTAAAATTTACGCATCTGCTGACAGT
>DHSP01000029.1 GCA_002408485.1 Proteiniphilum sp. UBA5283
TTGTAGGTAGCATAGGCAAAGATGGAGGCAACGCCGGCACGGTGAGCCGTGATCTTTCCATCGCTGTCGACGCTCACCACCGATGGGTCGTTGCTTTTGTAGCGGATTTGCAGCTGATCGGGTGCGACAAAGCTATCGTCTTTTAATGTGGCAGACAGGCGGGTTTGGGCAGTCTCTCCCGGTTGCAGGATCATCTTGTCCGATTCGGCAACGACTGTTTCCAGTGTAGCTCTGAATTGTCCCTCCATCACCGCTTCCACGCTGCCTCTGATATCCCGCGAGGAGGCTCCGATTTCGAAAGTATAGGTTCCCTGCTCGAATGTGATGCTGTTGTTCACTTCATCCCAGTACCACAGATCGGCACAGTCGATGTCGATGGAGACAGTTCTGGTCTGTCCCGCAGGGATAGTGACTCTTTTGAATCCTTTCAACCGCTTGAGGGGACGTCCCTTTACCCCTGCATCGGGTGTTTTCAGATAGACCTGTACAATTTCGTCGCCATCCATCTCTCCGCTGTTGGTGACATCTGTGGTGATGGTGATCCGGTCATAGGGGGTGATTTCTTTTTTGTTGATGGTAAAATCCTTGTATTCAAATGAAGTGTAAGAGAGCCCATAACCAAACTCGTAAGAGACCTCTTTGTCGAAATACCAGTAGGTCCTGCCGTTTTTGTTTGCATCGCTCCTCAGCGTATAGTCACCGAACTGGGGTAAATCCTTTACGGACCGGTACCAGGTGACGCTGCTCTTGCCGCCGGGATTGACCGCTCCGAAGAGAATTTGTGCCATGGCCGTACCTTGCGCCTGTCCGTTGTAGCCGGTGTAGATCATGCCGGGAATGTTCGGATTCTGTTTGAGCTCTTCCACCTCCACCATACCCATTGTTTGCATCACCACGATGGTGTTGGGGTTCACCGACGCTACCGATTGAATCAGTTGTATCTGATTTCCCGGTAGGGAGAGCGAAAACCGATCCGATTCTTCTCTGCCGGTATTTTGATCGGTCCCAACAAAAATGATTGCCACATCGGCAGCGGCCACCTTCTCAAGCGCCTCCCGGCTGATCGACTCGGATTGCGGTTCCCGAAATACAAAATAAAGATCCTGAGGGCCTGCAATCCCCAGTGTGTTCACCTTTACCGGGATCGTCACTCCTCTCCCGAATGAGCGAGCACCCGCCGGACTCTCAATGGTTTGTGAAGCAATGATGTTGCCGGTGGCTGCACCTACTCTCACCTCCAGGATCCCGCCGTTTTGTGCCACGTTCAGATTTAGGATGAGCGAATCCAGACGCGTCATGTCGATGTTGTGGTAAGCTGTCCAATCACCGTCTTTGATTCCCTGTAGTGTCAAATTTCCGAACCTCTCCGTGGCAATGATTCCGGGAGCAGCGGCATCGAAGGCGGTGGCGTTATACTCCTGGCTTTCTCCATTGTTTTTGCGGGTGATAAAGCTACGCAGTACAAAAAAGTCTGTTCTTCGGCTGGTGTTACCGCCTTCTGCGTAAAACAGTTCGATGGGCAGGTTGTGCTCTCTGATATAATTGTGGAGTCCCTGCAGATGAGAAATACTCAAGTGCTTCTCCACCGGACCGGAGTAATCACCCAGCTCCACCCTGTCGGCTTGTGGTCCCAGCACCGCAATCGTACGAATCTTGTCGGGTCGGAGGGGGAGTGCTTTCGTACCGGTGGCGGTCACTGTCTCATTCTTCAGCAGCACAGGACTTTTTGTGGCAATTTCCAGGGCCAGGTCGTTGTGTGCTGGATCGTTGATGATATCTGGCCTGAGCCTGGAATAGGGCACGATAGCGGGGGGATCAAACTCGCCCAGCCGCATGCGGATGGTGATCATGTTGATCAATGCCCTGTCAATATCAGCCATGGTGATTAACCCACGGTTCAATGCTTCCAGGGCATTGCTCTGGTATTCTCCACCACAATCCGAATCTACCCCGGCCTTCAGGCCGGCGGCAGTAGCCTCAACACCGTCTTTCAGAAAGTGATGACCCTGAAAGATATCGGAGATCGCCCCACAGTCGCCCGTCACATAACCCTTCATTCCGTATGTCTTTCTGGCAATGGAGTCGACCAGGAAGATGCTGGCAGATACCGGTGTTCCGTTTACGGCATTGTAAGCCGTCATGATGGAAGGGAGATTCTCCTTCTCAATCAGCGACTTGTAGGGGCTGAGATAGAACTCGCGCATATCCCGTTCATCGAGCTCCGAGTTGCCGTTATGACGGTTGTACTCGGTGTTGTTGGCAATATAGTGCTTGCCGGTCGGCACCGTTTTGAGATACCTGGGATCATCGCCCATCATCCCTTTCACAAAGCCACTTGCCAGTGCGGAAACCAGGAAGGGGTCCTCGCTGTAGCTCTCGGCGGTACGGCCCCAGCGTGGGTCTCTGGCCGGTTCAATTACGGGTGACCAGTAGGTGAGAGTGAAGATTCGCTCATTGTTGAATCCCCGAGCCTCATCTGCAATCACGGAAGCCTCTTTTTGAATCAGTTCCGGATCCCAGGTGCTGCCCACGGCAATGCTGTTGGGAAATGAGGTGGCAGTCATCCCGGCATTGTTGTTTCGGCCTACTACCCCGTGTAGTGCCTCGCCCCACACATCGTATTTGTTGATACCCAGGCGGGGTACCGGTGACATGGTGTTTCCCAGCAGCGTCTGTTTCTCCTCTGGTGTTAGTCGCGAGACAAGGTCAGCCGCTCTCTCTTCAAATGTGTAGGAGGTGTTGAGATAAATAGGCTGCTCGTTGGCTCTGCCCGGGATTTGGGCCGGCGAAAGGATGGTAAAAAGAACCAGCAGGCAACTGCTGACGACAGTCTGCCTTATGGTGTTGTTAACCTGTGTTCTGTGTTTCATCTTGTTTGTCTTTTTTGTTTGTGGTGACCGGTGTGCGAATTCACCGTTGCTCTTTTCTTATGCGATACTTTTTTCCCGCATCCGTCATAAGATCGTACTCATATACTTTCCGTAGATTACTATTTTCAGCCACAACAGCCTCTTCACTGATCAGGGGCGCTTTTACCGCTGCTTTTTGAAAAAGGGGATTTGGGTTTTTGCCCGAGGCAGCTACAAGCCCCTTCCCTTCCAGTGGTACATAGGAGCGGATACGCAGGTTCCCTCCTAGCTTTGAGATAAATGTGGCCTGTTGCATTTCACCCTCCTTCCATTGCATGCTTACTTCAAACCCTCCGCGGGCAAGAATGCCCGAAACAGAGCCGTTGTCCCATACCTCCGGCAGTGCCGGCAACAGGTGAACGGCCTCATCGTGACTCTGTACAAGCATTTCAGCCACACCTGCCGTTAGTCCGAAATTTCCATCGATCTGAAAGGGAGGGTGTGCTGTGAACAGGTTGGGATAGGTTCTTCCATTCCTGTGTTCGCCGGCGCCGGCCAGTGTCAGCATGTTTTGTATGATTTTGTAGGCATGATTTCCATCAAGAAGGCGGGCCCAGAGGTTTACTTTCCAGCCGATGGACCAGCCTGTAGCCTGATCACCGCGATAAATCAGCGACATTTTTGCAGCATCAAACAGTTCCGGGGTGGTATAGGGGGAAATCTGATTCCCCGGATAGAGACCATATAGATGAGAGACATGGCGGTGTTCGTTTTTGGGGTCGTCCACATCTTCCAACCACTCCTGTAGCTGGGAATGTTTGCCAATCTGCATGGGAGGCAGCTTGTCTGCCATATCCCGCAACTGCCTGCTGTATTGTGGATCCCTGCCCAGAAGATCGTTTGCTGTCGCTGTACGCGTAAAAAGATCAAAGAGGAGCTGGTTATCCATCGTGGTGCCTGCCGTCACGGGACCTTGTTCCGGCGACACGGAAGGGCTCACCACCATCCATCCATTATCGGGATGTTTTATCAGTGTGGAAAGGAAAAAGTCGGAAGCCCCTTTCATCACAGGGAAATATCTGTCTAAAAGTTTTTTATTGCCCGTAAACAGGTAATGTTCCCACAGATGCTGGCAAAGCCAGGCACCTCCGGTAGGCCACATCCCCGCAGCAGCAAAGTCCACCGGTCCGGTGATTCTCCACAGGTCGGTATTGTGGTGTACCACCCACCCGTCGGCATTGTACATGGTTCGAGCGGTTTGTTGACCGGTGTGACTCAACTCTTCAATCATCCGGAACAGTGGTTCGTGGGTCTCTGACAGATTGGTCACTTCTGCCGGCCAGTAATTCATTTCGGCATTGATATTGAGCGTGTATTTGCTGTCCCATGCCGGATAGATGGAGTTGCACCATATGCCCTGCAGGTTTGCCGGTTGTCCCCCAGGTTGAGAAGAGGAGATGAGCAGGTAGCGGCCGAATTGGGTCAGCAACGCCACTAACGCCGGATCCTGTGTTTCCTTGAAGGCAGCGATTCTTTGCGTTGTTGTCATCGCAGTGTTGTGGTGCAACTGGCCCAGATCGAGTTTGAAACGGTGAAACTGTCTGCTATAAAGGTTGATATGTCTTTTCAAGGCATCCTGATACTTCTTCTTTGAGGCAGCTTCCAGCAACCCGGATGCCGTTGTGGCAGGATCCCTGTCGAGTGCGTTGTAATCGCGGAAGTTGGTGCCAATTGAGATATATACAATCGCTTCCGTTGCATTGGTCACACGGATTCTGTTCCCGATGACTTCCACCTTTCCCTCTTTCTGCTCAATTCCTGTATGTATTTCATAGTCAATTTTGCCCGGGATGCCTTCGTGGTCGCCCCCCCGGCCTCTAAGCACCAGCCTGTTGTCCCTCTTTTCGACAGAGTGTTGCGAAGGGTTCTGGTAGGTAGCATCAAAATTGAGACTCCTTTTTTTGTCAGCCGTAAGGCGCATGATGATCACATCATCGGCAAAGGAGGAAAACAGTTCTCGTGTGAAGGTAACACCGTTAACCGTATACCGGGTGGTGGCGACAGCTTTGTTCAGGTCGAGTTCCCGGTAATAGTCCCGCACATCCTGGTGATCTTCAAAATGGAGCAACAGACTGCCGGCAGTCTGGTAAGGCATACCATGGGGACCGCCAAAAAAAGTTTCGTTGATCAGTTTATCGGCCTCACCGTTTTTTTTCTGAAAAATTAACTTCTGCACTTCCGGTAATGCATTGGCTGCTTTGGGGTTGTCGTTTCGGTGGGGCGATCCTCCCCAGATGGTCTCTTCGTTCAGTTGTATTTCTTCTCGCTGTGGAGAGCCGTAGACCATTGCTCCCAGCCTTGAGTTACCTAACGGGAGGGCTTCCTCCCAAACGGAAGCCGGTGTGTTGTACCACAACTTCAGCTCCTGTGCCGGTAGATGAATCGAAAAAAGGAAAAACAGTGTCGAGAAAAATAAGTGTATCCTGTTCATAAGATATGTTGTTGTATTTATTTGATTATTGCTACAAACCCACCACGAGGCGCACAATCCACTCCTATGATGGCAGGGAAATCAGACAGGTTGGATCCCTCTTCAATTGTGAAACTCCTTTCTTCGGCCCCGTCTTTGAAAAGGGTGATTGTTTTGTTTGTCCCGGACAACACGGCTGTCCGGAAAGACAGTGTCTGGGGTGCATCGGTACCGTTGAGTCCGCCAATATACCAGGTATGTCCTTTTCGTCGTGCCAGCACGACCGACTCACCCGGGTAGCCGGCGAGCAGCTTTGTCTCATCCCACGATGTTGGCAAACTGGAGAGAAACTCTTTGACAGGTTCCGGAAGGGAACAATAGGATTCAGGACGGTCCGGCATGTGTTGCAGTGCCGACTCGAAAACAACTGTCAGTGCCAACTCATGACCGTGGGAGGTGATGTGAGGATGCTGAGAATCGCTAAAGGTGCCGGGAGTATAATCCATCGGGCCCACCACGTTCCTGGTGAAAGGCAGCGTTGTATTGTGTTTTGCTGCCCTGTCTGTCAGGATCGGCCTGTTGTTGTACCATTCTGCTCCGTAAACCGCCTCCACGGTCATCATATGGGGGTAGGTCCTTTGCCATCCCCGTGGGAGTGTAGCACCATGGAAGTTGATCAAGAGCCTGTGGTCGATAGCGTCTTCCAGCAGGTCGATGTAGTAATTCATCTCCTCATGTCCGTCGCCGTTGAAGAAGTCGACCTTGATGCCGGATACGCCCATCTCTTTCAGTTTCCGGTATTCGTTGATCCTGCTCTCTTTTCCGTTCAGTACATACAGGGGACCCGGTGCCCCTTCACCATTCCAGCTGGTAGATGAGTTGTACCACAACAGGGTTTTGATCCCCTTTGCAGCTGCATATTGTACAGCATCATTGACAGTGCCGCCGTTGCGCATCTCATTCCATTTCCAGTCGATCAGGTTGTAAGGCCAGTTCATCTCTGCGGCCAGATCGATATACTTCTTTACAATTTGGTAATCGTTCGATCCATTGTTGTAAGCCCAGTATATCCAGGCTACAGGCCCCGGGCTGATCCAGCCGGTGTCGGCTACTTTTGATTGTTCCGATACATCTGTAACCAGCGTTGACTCGACAATATCAGCCAGACTTCCGATGATCAACACCCGCCATGGCGACAACCATGTACCCCGGACGGGAAGTGCCTTGTCGGCCAGCAGTACGCGATATGCGCTGCTGTTGGCGGCATTGTTCAGTTGCGATCCGCACTGCCCCCGCTGTATATTTGCTTCGGTGATCAGGACAAAGATGGAGTCGGCCGGTTCCAGCAGCATTGGATAAGACCAATGGCTGTTGCTCCTTTGCTGGAGAGTTTCCGGTTCGGAAATCCCGCTTTGGGTGAGTGTGTAGAATCCTTCGTAGTCGATCCGGCTGGGTTGGCTCCATCGTTTGATTCCCTCCGCAATTGGATAGGTGGTCGCTTCCTCCGCAATTTTTTCCTGCTCCGCGATGCTGCTAAACCGGTACCGGAAGGCAACGCCATCGTTGTAAGCTCGTACAATGAGATCCATCGTTTCACCTTTTGGGTTTTCGAAACTGTATATCCGTTCAAATGCGTGGTTGCTGCAGAGTCTTTTTTTACCGGTAATCATGGTGTACTCTTCCACGACCTCCGAAGGGGATGAAGCAGAAATAAGCCTCATGCTGTCGGTCAGGTTCTGGCTGTCTGTTTTGAGTCCCGTGAGCAGATTTTCAAAGAGTGTATGGTTGTTGCCATTATTGTTGTAGGTGATGGTCAGGGAAGGCTGGCCAAATGCGTTCCCCTTTGTGACATGTACCTCGGCCGTGATCTTCCCGTTTGGTGAGGCAACATGGCTCTGACCGTTTGCACAGGGTGTGATGAAGGCAAGTAAGAGTGCCAGTTGTATAAATCGTTGCATTTAATTTTTCCTTATTCTTTCAATTTAATCGTATACTTTTTTGTTTTCCGGAATAGTCGATTGTGACACCTTTTTCAGTCTTGCCGTTCTCTGTGGTGTTGACAGGATCTACCCGTACCAGCCGGAAACTCCTGGTTTGCTCCATCCCGGGAAAAGCACCTTTTCTGTCTCCGACTGTAAAGGTGGCTTCCGCATCATTCCATTGCAGCTCAATGGTACTATATTGCCCCTGTTCGTAGTGGTAATTATTCCCTTCGTCCTCATAGAGTGTGAAGCTGGCGTCTCCGCCAGGATAGATCCGAATCTCCACTGGGTCGTCGGTATGCTGAGACGTGAATTGTTTGACGGGACCCATCGGGATGATGGAGCCTGCTTTGACAAATAACGGAATGGAGGAGAGGTCGACCGGAATCTCCACATTCACTCCTCCCTGCCACTTTTTTCCGCTTCGGAAGTCAATCCACCCTTTCTTATGCGCAGGAAGATACAGAGACCACTGTTTGGTTCCTGGTTCGGTGATCGGTA
This sequence comes from Proteiniphilum sp. UBA5283, assembly GCA_002408485.1. Lineage (GTDB taxonomy): Bacteria > Bacteroidota > Bacteroidia > Bacteroidales > Dysgonomonadaceae > Proteiniphilum. Next base: position 7,803 of record DHSP01000029.1, read on the forward strand.
CCACAAGGATCGATGGGCCGAACATAAACTGATGTTTTTGTTCCAGCGCTATCCGGTCATGAGCAAAGTCCATCACCAGGGGACGCATCAGCGTGGAACCGTTGAAGCTGACACGCGATGATTCCGAGTAAATATAAGGGAGCAGCCGGTAACGCAGATCCAGAAATTTCGAAACCACCTTTTCCACTTCTTCGCCATATCGCCAGGGTTCTGTGTTGCTCATGTATCCGTGTACCCTTAGCAAAGGAAAAAAGGTGGCGGTCTGGAACCAGCGGATAAATAGTTCGTGATAGCCGGGGTTGGAATATTGGTCGCCGGGTCGGAAAAAACCACCCGCATCATAAGTCCACCAGGGAAGACCGGTACTCATCTGTCCCAGTCCTGCGGTGATCTGGCGCCGCAACGTCTCCCAATCATGTCCCACGTCTCCCGACCAGGTGGCCGTGGCATACCGTTGCATGCCGGAAAAAGCGCTTCGGGTGAGAATGAAGGCGCGTCTCTGTGCGGGATCATCTTTACGCAGTCCTTCATAAACCGTCCTGTTCACATAGAGTGGATAGACATTACGCAAGAGTTCTCCTGGCAGGGTGGCGTTGAGAATTTTTCTGTTCTGCAGATCATCATTTTCCGGTTCAGTAGCATCCAACCACCAGGCATCTATCTGGTAGGGAACCAGTCTTTCAGCAAAGTTTTTCCAGTAGAAGGAGGCAGCTTCGGGGTTGAAGAAGTCAATCCATTCACTGCCAGGAATGTAATACCCCTTTTCCTCCATCTCTTTGCCCAGCTGGGACTGTTTGTCGATTTTCGACCAGACAGAAATCATCATGCGCATGTTCATGTCATGCAGCTGGCGCACCATGCCGGCCGGGTCGGGATAACGATCCTCGTCAAAGCGCATGGCGTTCCAGCCATGTTTTCCCCAGTATTGCCAGTCCTGTACAATCACATCGACGGGTAGACCCTTACTGCGAAAGGTGCGTGCATTTTCCAGCAGTTCCTCCTGTGTGTGAAAACGTTCCCGGCAATGAATATAGCCAAATGCCCAGAGTGGCAGCATTGGTGCTGGTCCTGTCAACTCCCGGTAACTGGCAATGACCTCATCTCCGGAACCGGCAAAGACGGTATAATCGAGAGCTTGAGCCACCGGGGAAAAGAATACGGTCTCATCGGAAACAGCTCTCCAGAAAAGCATAGGACGGTCATTCTGTTCTCCCTCAACGGTAACCTCGTGCCTGCCTGCCGTAAGTTCTGCGAGAAGGGAAGTTGTGGGGGGCAGCCAGATATTATTCACATCCACCAATGTGTCGCCGTCAATGACAAGGTGATGCTTGCGGGCCATCGGTTGTCCCACATCGAGCAGCAGAGCATACCTGCCGGCAGCGGGAACATTCAGTGTGGCCGTAAAGCGATTCATATTTCTGGTCTCACGTCTGTTGCCGCTCGTACCTGTAGCGTCTACTGTAAAGGTCTCCGTCCGGTCATGATTGCGTATCAGCGGCAGGGCGTTTTCAGCAGGATTGAATTCTGTAAGCCCGTAATTGTTCCATAAAAGGCCGTATCCTTTATTAGAAAGAATAAAGGGGACAGATATCTGGCTGTTTACCTGCGTGAGCCTTCGGGGCAGGCCCTTGATGTTCAGGTGTCCGTCCTGAAATTGCCCGGTTCCAAACAGATATTCGTCCGGTGGTGAGATAAACCGTTGCGTAACATTAAACACCGGGATTTGATCAAGGGTGTCCGGCACCATGATGCGCCCTCCGGCTTTTTCTTTCAGTATCACATTTCCCTTATGGTCCAGAAAAGAAAGGATGTTTTTTTTCTTGTTATAAACTGCAGTGATCTTATTCATTACCAGTCTGATCGCTTCCGTATCTTCTCTGACCTTATATGGGGGCGTCGCAACCGATTCCGTATAGACAATATCTTCCGGGTATAGATCTGCACCCGGTTGCCGGTATCTGATGCGGAGGGCATTGTCGTTCAGCGGTTCAAGGGTCAGTACGCCTCCGTCTATCTGTATGTTAACCTGGTTGCCGGTATCACTATACGGAAATTTTTCTGGAGAGGTAAACGAGAGTAGTGTAAAATAGCCGATAAGCAGCAATGTGGATTTATAAAAGGACATTTTAAAAAATTAAGTTTATTGCGCACAATTCTTTTTTAGCTTACTTGTTCAGGATGACAAGCATCTGTTTAGCATAACGCTCACCCAGCATCCTGTAGCCTTCGCTGGAGAAGTGCAGCCGGTCCGGCCCTGCCTTACATCCTGCGGAAGAGATGACATAACTGTAGGGTATTACTTCGGGCAACGTCTGAATGATTTCGTTCATCGATGCACAGACCCCCTCCTGATCGGCATGCACCACCTCCCCTGCGAGCAGAGGAATCGAGTTGGGGGGGAGTCCCACATCTTCAAGGAGGCTGTCATACACTTTTTTCACCTTTTGGGGCCACTCTTTGTCGCCGGTGTTGGATTCTCCCTGATGCAGCAGGATCCCTTTAATGATGCCTCCTTTTTGTTGGGCAACATTGGCCATATCCACCAGGCGCTGATAGGGGTTTCCATCATACTCGGCCACCATATTCTTTAGCCAGCCGGGTGAGGTGGAAACGTAATCCTGATAGTTATCTTTGTCGAAAAGCTCAATTTTACAACCTCCTACTGCTACGTTGATTACTCCCACCCTGATGTGAGAGGGAAGTACAGCGGTCATTGCCCTTCCAAAAAAGTCGACAGGCCCGAGGCCGGTATGACAACGCACCAGGGGAGGAGTGGCTTTGTACCACTCCCCTTTTGTCCGTCCCAGATCGGGACAATCGATTGTCTGGAGTACCCTGAAACGTTCGTCGATGCCGATGGTGTCTTCGGCAGTGAAGCGCACATGTCCCTCCATATTCGACTGGCCCAGACAAAGGTAAACATGCAGTTCCTCTTTGTTTTCTGCCGTTGCGGCTTTTTTACCTGAACAGCCTGCACTCATCAGGATGATGACGAGACTGGCTAACGGAAACAATATTTTTGTACGCATAGTTTTGTGTGTTTTGTGTAAACTTAAATTATTTCAATTGCATGCTTTGACTTTTGTAGCGGATTGTCCGTTGCCGGGACCGACAATATCCCCTCCTTAGTCGTTTGTAAATGCAATCCGGTATGTTTTGACAACACCGTTGAAGTCAAAATCGACACTGGCAGTGCCTGTGGGTGAATCAGCCTGCGTTATGTTCACTTTTACCTTCTTGTGGTCCGACGAGGCAGTAACCGTGGGAGCGTTTCCTGTTCCGAAAGGAAGCTTGAAGGTGGTTTCGTACTGATTGTATCCCACGATGCCATTGGCATTGGTGGACCTAACCGGTGTTTTGGGGAGCTCCACTTTTTTGCCATTCACTGCAATGGTGACTGATGGAACCACCGGCGGAGTGAGCTTCTTCTTCTTTGCGCTGAAACCCAGTCCAATTAAGTCGAAGAGTTCTGTCGACCCTTCCCCTTCTGCTACCAGGAAGATGGCATGCTTTTTATCAAGATGATCCACAAACCGGGATACATCTACTGTAAATTGGGTCGTTTCCTGCACTGCGTTAGCAGGGACAACAATTTCCCCAATTTTTGTTCCTTTCCAGGTTTCGTTCTCCCACGGACCATCGAGCCACACGTTGACCTTGAACGATTTCGATGTTTTGGGTGTCAGAAACAGGTTGAAGGCTGTTTTGTTTCCTTTTTGGGTACCCTTGAAGGCTTTCAGCCCCTTAGTATCTTTTTTGAGTCCGCCAAAACCGAAATACTTGTAGCCAATGATATGGCCGTTCTTCACGTTGCCAATGGGCATATGATTGTCCCAGATATCCCATGAATCCTGTTGGATACCACTATCGGACAGATAACACGCATATCCGGCCGAGTAGTATTGATAGGGGTCAAGGCCGTAGAGGTGAAATCCTTCCGAGGTGACTTCTGCTCCCTTGTATTCTTTACCCTTGCTGTCTTTGACGTTCCAGACATGGTCGCTGGCATAAGGATCGTATGCTCTGATGGTGACCATTCCTCCTTCCGACACCGGTTTTTCATCCCAGTTCACGGTGAGGGGTGCCACCATTGCCTGTCGTGCAAATCCGAAACCTCTTGGAGGCCTGTGATAAAAGACATACCACTGATCGTTGATCAATTCGATGCTGCCATGTGTGTTGTGACCGGCATAGGATGTTTCAATGGCCGATCCATCTTTGTTCAACACCGGTGCTCTGGAGTCGACCAACACGCCGCCGCTCCTCCAGGGACCCAACGGCGAGTCGCCCACGGCATAGCGCAGCGTAGAGTTGGAGCTACCCACACCGTATTCCGGCCCGGAATATCCGCTAAAAACTGTGATAAACTTGTTCCCCACTTTGCGGATGGAGGATGCTTCAAAAAAGTTAAATGTTTTGAGATCCTGATCAGGAAATATCTGTGGGTATTTGGTGCCCTCAGGATCGCGTATCACGCCGTATCTTGCACTGGCAGGAATGAAGTAGCTGATTACTTCTGTCCCCGGCCTGAGTGAATACATGGTATTCTGATCCAGCTGGGCTGCCAATGATCTTTGAAAACCCCAGTATGCGTACGCTCTGAAGCCGATCTCATAATCCGGATCATTCGGATCGGTTACATATTCAACATAAACAGCAGGGTCAAAGCCCAGAATGCTACCCTCGACGGTTCTTGTGCCGTCTTCGGTCAGATTAATGGGGGTAAAAGGTCCGTCGGGCCGGCTTCCTTTGGCGACCATTGCTTCCCTGCGTGGTCCGCGGCTGTGCGGATAGAGGTAATACTCTTTTGTGCCATCCTTCTTTTTCACTTCCACCAGGTCCGGAGCATACATCACGTCCCATTGATCGTTGACAGTATAGGTGAATACAGGACCTTCGTCACGCCACAGGGAAAGGTCCTCCACAGGTGCCGACCAGATCCTGATGTCCGGACCGCAGTAACTGGTAAACCGCACATCGTGTGAACCAATGATGTAAGCGCGGTATCTGCCTGGATTGTCGGGATCTTCAAAAACACGGGGTTCCCCATCGGGCAGATGCTCCCAGAGCGGAAGATAAGGGTTTCCCGCTCCATGGTGTACGAACTTTTTTTGTGCCTTGCTCTGCGGGTAAGGGTTGTTTTGTCCCAATCCCACAACAGTGGAAAAGATGAACAGCGTGATACTCAGTAAAATTAACTTCTTGTTTTTTGGAGAAAATCGTAAATTCTTCATCAATGTTAAATTATTATGTGATACAATCATTTTATGTTTACTCATTTGTTTCACCGGTTCATCTTGTCCGGGATCTTGCGGTTACTTTCCGGGGGGCCCAGGTAGCTGGGTTTCAATCCGCCGGTGTTGATCAGGACTTTCTGCAATACGATCCCCGGGTCCAGCACGCGATAACGGAGGGTGTGAATGCCCGGGGTGTCGATGGTGTGGGTGGTGGCAGATCTGATGAGGTGTTCAGCCTGCCATTGTCCCAGCTCACCGCGATAATGGCCATTGAAGTTGATACGCTGCGGCGTCTCACCGTCGAAGGAAACCTCGTAGCGCAAACCTTTGTTATCGTTGAAATTCAGGGTGGGGGCCAGCAACAGCTGTAGCTCTATCTCCCCGGTGGTTTCAAAGACGATGTCATACTCCAGGTAAAGATTCTCACCGGGAGAGGGGTAGCCATTTTGTGGTAAGGTGGTTATGCCGGAGAGGGTTTTGCCGAAGTGGGGAATCACCTCCCAGTGGATGTCGCCGGCATCCTGATAGCGGGTGAAATTCTCCGCCTCAATGGAGACATACCCGTTTTGTTCCAGATATATTTTGTCAAAGTCAGCCTCCTCCGGGGTGACACGGGTAACCCGGGGCATGATGTTGCGAGGCGGCTCCTGCCAGGAGAAGTAGCCGATGCGGGTCTGATCCATCATGTGCATCCATTTTCCGCCGGCAATGGCTGTGTTGTACTCCACCTGCAACAGCGAGTCGCGGACAAAGCACTCTTTCACCACGTCGGCATACCGGTTGGCCCGCAAATCTTTTTGTGCTGCCAGCTGCCGGTTCATCGCCACAGCGTAATACATCTCGTAGAGGTTGCTGCAGGCATTGACCGGGTAGAGCACCAGCTGGTAATAGGCATCCTTGTATTTATCTGGTAATTGAGCATATAGCCTGAATGCATCGAGAGCCAGGGCACGGTACTCGTTTACCACTCTTTCAAACTCACCGTAGTTTTCCAGACTGTAGGTACGTTCGTTCAACAGTTCCGGTGTAACTCTCCTGTTGTATTTCGCGTAGTAGGTGAGGATGCGGGCAATTTCTTCAGCATGCGATGTGCCAAATTGTTGGGCAGCCCATTGTTTTGTATGGTTCATTAGATTTTTCGGGTTAAACCGATTTGGGTCCCAGGCCATGTCGAGGAAGAAACTGATGGGATACTCCATGGGTTTGAGGTCTCCAACGTTTACAATCCAGAGCCTGTCTACACCGTGCTCGTAAGCCAGATTCATCTGTTCCCAGATGCGTTGAACAGGGCTTATGTTGATCCATTTGGAGTTGCGTGGAGCCCCCACGTAGTCGAAATGATAATAAATACCATATCCGCCTTCTCTGGGTTTGGCATGTATGGAGGGTAGCTTGCGTATGTTGCCCCAGTTGTCGTCGCAATAGAGCAGCGTCACATCGTCCGGTACTCTCATCCCGTGGTCATAGTAATCCTGCACCTCTTTGTACAATGCCCATACCTGTGGTGTCTGGCTTGCTTTCTTACCGGTAACCCCCTCAATAATCTTTCGTTGATCTTTTACAATCTTCTCCAGCAGTGCAATGTTCACGCTCTCTTCCATGGCTTCGTCACCGTCACCCCGCATGCCGACGGTGACGATCTTTTCCCAGTCCCTACTTCGTTGTATGCCGTATTTCCATGACTGCTTCAGTGTTTCAGCATTTAGGTTGTAGTCCCAGTTTTTGGGTAATTTGTTTCTTTGCACATACCGGTGCCAGTCTGTTTGTGCCATTGCCATGGGTTCGTGGTGTGAGGTACCCATGATAATTCCCATTTCATTCGCCAGCACTCCGTTTTGCGGATCGTCATCGTAAAAAGCACTGCCCCACATTGCCGGCCAGAGGAAGTTGCCTTTCAGGCGTAGAAGCAGTTCGAACACCTTCTCATAAAAGGCGCTGTTAAACCCGCCAAAGGTGGCGTTTGCCCATCCGCTCAGGGATGGAGCCTCGTCGTTGAGGAAAATGCCCCGGTATGCCACTGTCGGCTCCCCGTCGGTATAAACTCCTTTTTGAAAATAGAGTTGTTCTTTTTTATCTACCGGGACATCTGCCCAGTAATACCAGGGTGATACGCCCAGCTGTTTCGAAAATTCATAAATCCCGAAGATGGTTCCCCTTTTGTCGCTGCCGGCGATGACTATGGCTTCCGTAACCCCCTCACAGGGGTTTGCTACCGTTTCAATGATAAACATCTCACGCTTTCCTTTCAGCTTCGCAGCATCAATTTTTTTCAGCCGTATCAACTCGTCGATAGCAGAACCTGTACCCACAGTGCCGATAATGACCAGCGTCATCTGATCGGGAGTAAATGAGCTGATCAGATTTGGTTTGTGGCCGGTAACTTTTTCGAAATCGCTTTGCAAATCACTTACTGCCCGCTTAATACCTTTATCGGCGTCGGGGTAAAGCAAGATAGAAGCAATCCTGCCGGTTTCACACAAGGTGATGGTGTTGTTGTTTTTTTGCGAGGTGATGAAATCTTCTGTAGCACTCATTCTACAGAAGATACATCCCACAACAGCAACCAAGGTCATGATTCTTTTGCAGTTCATATATTTCTTCCTTTTACAGCCCGTTAGCCGGGGATATAATCCGATAGTTGCCACTCAGGTGCATCCATGCAAACAACCGCAACAATCCGTCATAATAGGCATCGAAGTAGCCGTCGTCATAGGGTTCATGGCTGCTGTTCCAGAAATGATCCACAAACTCACGGCTCTTATCGTGGGAACAGACCAGCGAGACTGCAGCGGAACTGGCTACCAGCCCCAGAGAATGGCGCAGTTTCTTGTATCCGCCCGCACCCAGAATCTCACTTACCGGAGTACCGTCCACATTATACTGATCCACGAACCGGTCCACTCCCTGTGCGTAGAGGAAATTCTGAATCTTGTGGCCATATGTCCGTTGCCATTCTTTATCTTCACATGCCCAACTGTAATCGAGGGCGATATTCATGGGTACACGCCAGGAGTCAAAACGGAAAGCATCGCCAATAATTCGCCCGCTGTTGAGGAGGGATCCGTCGTAGCGGCTATAGTCGGGATTCAACCCTGTTTCGGGATGAATGGCTTTTTGCAGGTAGGCACGGCTAATCCGGGCACACTCCCTCCAATAGTCGGCTCTCCCATCTTCAGCCCATCGTGCCCACACTTCGTAGAAGGCAGGCACATGATAGGAAGGATCCGTGAAGCCGGCTCCATAGCCTGTTGGGACAAAGGTGATGAGCTGGTGTTCGGGATGAATCAGCGGTGTCACACCGTTTTCGCCGGTTTTGTCCATGGAACTGTTGAGGATAAATTGTGCCTCCGAGAGATAGTCGATACCGGTATCGTTGCCCCAGCGGTTGGAGGCAAACAGCAGGGAGGTGATGTAATAAAATTCACCGTCGGAAGCCGGTCCCTGTGAGTTGGGGGTGCCGTCTGTCCGGCAGCTCCAGCGGAAGTACCCCTTCAAAGGTCCCTCCTGGTGCTGCATGAAATGCTTTGACCAGCGCCAGAGGCGGTCGAACATCTCTTTGTTGTCGCGCTGTACGGCAATCATCATGCCGTACGACATTCCCTCGGAGCGGACATCGTTGTTCTTGATATCGGAGATGTAGGCCATCGTGTCACCGGTTTCAAAATAAATTTTTTGCGGTCCCTCAAACAGGTCGTGGAAGGCCTCTTCCAGCTTGGCATCTATATCACGTTGTTTGTAACCCATCTCGGCGAGTAGATTGCGATACTTGCCGGTTTCGAAAGCCCCTTTATCCCAGGGCTTCTGGACTGCAGAGGCGCAGTTAGTCAACTGCATGCAACTCAATAACAAAATTATACGGAGCATCTTATTTTTCATACAACTAAAATTGTTGATTTTCAAATGTTTTTGTGTGAAACTCGCAGTGAATTATATTCTCAGATGTAACAAGTTGCATACTTGTTTCATGCAAAATTGGATGTTCAGGTTGAAACATCTATTTCTGGATCGTTTTGAGGATTGTTCATTTTCCGGTGATGCGGTCTTCAATCCGATAATAGTCAAAATCGACATATCCTCCTGTCTCTTTCGTCGAATAATGGATCAGCCCAAACCGGTAACCCATAAAGTGGGGGAGGGTATAGGCCATTTGGAGGGTATTGCCGATGGCGGTCCAGTTTACACCGTCGAGGCTGTAGAAGCAGTAGGCCTTGTCTGTCCTGTTTTTGAAGTCACATTCGATTTTCAGATGGACGCCGTTCTGTTCCAGGGGAAAAGAAGCTACCTCCACCGGTTCATCTTTTTCACCGTTGATCATCACAATTGTATAGCGGTTCTTCTCCTTCTTAACGCCTACAAAGGCATATTTCTTCTGCAGGGCAATCATTCCGGCGTAATCTCCGTTCTTCATGGAGGAAACTTCAACGAATGTGGAGGCAGCACTCTCCGGTCCGAATGTGCGCTGGGTTAATATGTTTCTCGCCTGCAGGGGTGAGTTGTCGATCCTGCTGCTGGTCAGCCGGAGGTATCCCGGTGAGTCGGAGAGCGACCAGTAGCGGTCGTCAGGATTATGGTTCCACTGCCAGCAGAGGGGCAGGGGTGCATCGCCTTCAATCCGGTTGAACTCGTCGGATGAAACGATTCCCCAAACCCCGAGCTGTTCGCTAACAGGGATGTCGAGCGTGTCGGGGACGTTGCCATTTTCTCCCAGCACCGGCCAGCCGTTTTCCCATTTCATCGGCATCAGATAGGGAATCCGCCCTACAGCCCCGTAATCACGGAACATATAGGCATACCAGTCTCCTTCCGGAGTATCGATAATGCTTCCCTGTGCTATTCCACGATCCTTCAGTACCACTTTGCCCTCGTAGGGGCCGGTGATTTCTTTGGCACGATGCACAATCACCGTGCGCATATCGTTGGGTGGCCAGGTGATGTTAAAGAGGTAATAATATCCGTTGTGTTTCACCATCTGTGACCCCTCGGCAGGGAGGCCGACTTTTTCTGATGCTACCCGGCTGGCATTGGGAATGATTACCTTGTTTATGCCGTTTTCCTTCAGCCCGGATACTTCATCCGTAAGCTCTGCAATACGGATATCGCCTGCACCGTAAATCATATAAACCTTGCCGTCGTTATCGAAGAAAAGTGTGTTGTCGTGAAGTACAGGCTCAAAGGTAGTCTCTTTCCATTCCCCTTTTTCAATGTTGTCGGTGGTGTAGACATGTGTTTTTCCCGAAGTGGAGGAAAAGGTGGAAACGTAGTAGCGTCCGTTGTGAAATCGAATGCTACTGGCCCAGGACCCGGCGCCGTAGGCATTCTTCCCGTTTTCCAGACGCAGCTTCTCGTTGTCGGCCAACCTGTCGTAGGCATAGCTGACCAGCTTCCAGTTCACCAGGTCTTTTGATTTCATGATGGGCACTCCGGGACTCATGTGCATGGTTGTACTGCTCATGTAGTAAGTGTCCCCTACGCGAACCATGGCAACATCGGGAACATCTGCCCAGATAATGGGGTTGGTTGCTTTTATTATTTTTCCCTCCTCCTCTGTGCTACTGTTGGCACAGAAAAAGTTTAACAGCAACAAGGGTATCACAAAAAGTCGTTTCATATTTTATTTTTAAGTTGGTTTATCTGTGAGATATACATCTTTGATGACGATGGGTTTTCCACCTGACGACCAGAACCCGATGATGTATATGTGCGATGGATTTAGTTTTACCTGCTGTCCGCCAATTTGCTTGTACATATTATCAAGCTCAACCACGACTTTTCGTCCGTTGCTAAAATCGTAGAGAGCAGGTTGTGACCAATAATTGTTTTCATCGAACAGGCGAAAAGAAACGCTGGCATTGTTGTCGTTGCCAAGCTCGGCGACCAGGTATTTGTAACCTGACAGGTCAACGCCTTTGTTATACCACCATCCACCAAAGCCCCACTGGCCGGTGATCAGTGTCTTTGTCTCTTCGTCGAACGTCCCTGTCGCAAAAATGGAAGGGTTGAACATCCCGACTGTCAGCGGGAAGGTGGTGGCATGGACGGTGACCGTTATTTTCCGGGTAACTCCGCCTGGCGGGGTGTAGGTAGCTGTAACCACTGCCGTTCCGTCTTTGAGGGCACTCATGATGCCGTTGTCCGCAATGCGCACCACCGACTCGTCGGAGACATGGAAACGGGTTTCTCCGGTCACATGCCGGGTGGAACCGTCGGCAAAGGTTGCCTCTGTGATCAGGTAACGCTCCCCACCCGTCAATATCTGCAAATTGTCGTTCACGCCCACAAGCTGTAAATTCGTTAATTCTCCGGCTGCTCCTGTTTGTCCTTCCGCATATTCCCTGAACCAGTGATAGATGGGCCATGGGCAGGCTTCGGGGTCGTTCAGAAATGTGTATCGTCCCGGTGTACCCGCTTTGTTGGTAAATGCAGCCAGCCGGTGGCATTCGGTAAAGAGGAGCCAGCTTACATTCCCTGTCATGTCGGCAATATATTTGAAATTGGCGCCGAACCCCGCTCCACCCACCGTTCCGGTAAAGCTTTTGCCCCAGGAGGCTTCGTATTTGGCCGGTGCCCAGTCCATCTCCGTCACCATTATGGGGGCGATGTCTGCGACCGGTTTTACCTGTGCATTCCAGCCACGTTGGAAGCTTTCGTATCCGCCACCCATGGTGCCGCCCAGCTCCACGCTTGCTTCTTCGGTATCGCTGCCATACCAGCCGGGATAGGCATGTACGGCGTAACCGATGTTTGTTCCCTCCACGGGGTTCGCAGCAAAACCGCTGAAGGAAGATTGATAGGCCAGTCCGGGGACCCAGATAATGTTGTTTGCGTTTTCTCTTATCTTGTCCACAATGCGCTGGCAGAAGGTTTTCATCCGGTCGAAATGACCCTGTCCATTGCTGGCATATGTGCCATCCGGGCCTAGAATATTGATTGGTTCGTTTGCCAGTTCAAACATGATACCCGTGTTGTTTCTGATTTTTGGATGTGCTGAAACGATGCTCCATACCTGCTCAAGAAACAGGTTGTAGTCATCCCCCACGGCGATTTTTTCGGGGCTGACACCGGGAGGACGGAACACCACATAGAGACCCTTTTCATTGGCATATTCGGCCATCGGAATGAACACCTCGTTCAGGTATTTTTTAAAGCGAGTGGTGGAGAAACGCTCGTGTCCCTCGTAACGGACCGAAGGTTTGCTCGTATCGTCGCTCCAGTAAGGGTCCATGTGCATCCGGACAAAATTCATCTTCCATCCGGCAGCCAGAATGTTGTCGATCATCGTCTTGTTGTACCGGAGGCATCCCGCCACATCGTAGTTATTCCATGCATTCTGATTGAAGAAAGGACTGTAGGTTTGTGCAAACCCGTGCAGATTGATCGTCTTGCCCTGTTCGTTCTTCAGGTATCTCCCTTCAATGCGAAGCTTCGGCAACACCGGGTCGGGTTCAGCCGTCACAGGAGGATTCGGCACTGTTTCCTCTTTGTCTGTCTCTGGTAGTTGTTCAGTACAGGAGGTGAGCAGCATGCCGCAAATAGCGAAAAGAATGAATAGGTACCTCATTTACTGTATCTTATTTTTTGTGCTGATTTGGATGAAAAAAGAGGACAAGGCATTTTTAGTTCCTTGCCCTCTTTAAATTATATTTAAGCACGATTATTTACCTGCTAAGCCGTCGGCAAATCCTGCATAGGTGTGTTTACGGTATTTACCACCTTCCGTCCAGAGACCTACCGGCTCACCTCCTCTCCAGGAGGAACTTTTGGGACTGTCTGTCGGGCACCAGTGTGCAATGCCGTAACGTTGGCTGACCGGAATAATCTCAAAATATTTGCGGACAATGAACTTGTAATACTCAGCCATTGCCTTATGTTGGTCTTCGGTCATCTCTTCAGTTTGCAATGAGTTACCGTCTTCATCCACATATCCCATATCGAGTTCGGTAATTCTTACCAGCTTTCCGGTTGCCGCCATCAACTCATACATTTGCACGATATGCTCTTCCTTGCTGGCCTGTGTTGCCGGGTTTGCATAGCAGGAAACGTGCATCTGCGTACCGATTCCATCGATGACCGTTACGCCGTCGGCTTCCCATTTTTCGATCCATTTGATCAGGCTCTTCAGCTTTTGGTTATCGTCCCAGTCCGATTCCAGGTTATAATCGTTGACAAACAGTTTCATGTTTGCCGGGCCATGTGTCCTGGCCAGTTGCACCGCTGTACGTACATAGTTGTCCCCCAGGTAATCCTGCCAGTAGAAGTTGTTCTTGGCGTCTGCTTCCGATACATTTTTCACTGACTGGAGGTCGTAGAGGCCGTCGCCGTCCTTATCCGCACCGGAGAGCGGCTCGTTCACCACATCCCACGCAAGCACATATCCCTCGGTTGCATTCATCATGCCGGCAATCCATTTGTCCATGGCCCAGGTGAGGGTATCAGCCTTTTCTTCGGGGGTCTGAGGTATCTTATTCCCCGACTCTTCAATCTCCCACACGATATCGTCGAAATAGTAGGTGTTGGCCTCCTTGAATTCAGAAAGGTTGAAAGCAATGGTACTCATCCCCTCCTGCGTACCCTGGATGAGACCTGAGCTTTTGTATTCCTTCCATTCGGTTGTAAAGCTCGGGCTGCCCACCATGGCCCAGTGCAGATATTCTCCCGGTTGCTTATGTGCCTGTGATGTGGCGGTAGCGGGTTTTTCTGCACGGATCTTCATGCTGAATCGGTAGTTTTCACCCGCTTTGAATACACGCGGTGCTCTTACAAAAAACTGTGTGTCCCAGCTGTTCGCCGGACTATCGCCCGACTTCACCACAATGGCTTTTCCAACGCCGTCGGCTCCCGTTCCGGCAGGGCCAATCGTGGCAGCTTTGGGGCCGACTGTTTTTTCGGTGGCGAAGAAACAGGAGAGGTCGTTGCCTTCCACGTCACTGTTGCTCACCAGGTTGGTCCACCAGGTAGCAGGACCGCCCGCTACCGATACTACTTTAAAGGAATAAGCATGCCAGCCCGGTTTATTCCAGCCTTTCAATACCTCCTCATCAAATGATCCGTTTTCAATCAGATTTTCTTCTGATCCCGTTGCCGTTAGTACCATGTCGTCAAAAAAGAGATCTCCCTCAAAAGTACCGAAACAGAACTGAAGGGTTGTTGCATTCATTGTTGGAGTGAAAGTAACGGAAGCGTCACCCCAGTTTTCGCCAAATGCAATGTCAGGCCCATAATTAGTTGCAGAACCGTCCGTCCTCCAGAAAGCCACTGTAAAGGGTTTAGAGGCCTTCACGCGCATTTTGATGGTGTATTCCACTCCCTTCGTTAAGGGGGTTGGTAAAACATAATTCAGCTGCCAGTCCCAGATATTGGCATTGGCCTTTGGCGTAGTCGCCTGTAGGGCATTGTTGGCATCGTTGGGATCGATCTCTATCTCCTTATCAGCAATAATAGAGTTCAGGTATTTGTTGTTTTGCTGAGCATGCCATACGAGCGTATGTCCATAGATGGAGGTGTTTGCTGCCTTGGCTGCTCCCACAAATTGCACTACCTGCCCAAAATCCATTGAACCGTCGTCTTTCACTATGGAACCATATTTCATGGCATTCCCAGCGGTGATCTCATCAAAATTGGAATTGATGAGGCGGTAGATCATTCCCTGTTTGCTGTATTCACTTGCAGTCACTCCTGCACCCAGTTTGAAACCGGGGTTGGCGCTTCTGTCGATGTAGGTTTTCAGGGCATCATAGTCGTTGAGGTATTCCATCTGTATGATCGATTCAGGCTTTTCCACCTCAAAGAGTAGTTTTGTATCGTCCACACACGAAACGGCCATCGCCAACATCAGGAAGATCGCTCCTAAAGTATTGATTGTATGTCTCATAATCTAATTTTTTTTGGAAAGCAATTTAATCCTTTAATACGGGAGTAAACCATTCGGCCTTCACTCCTCTGTCGCGCACAACCAAAGTGTCCTTGGTAGCCGACTGGATATCACCGTAATTGACAGTGTAATCGAGGTAAAGCACGTCTCTGTCTTTATTTCCCCAGCTGTTTTTATCACCTTTGGAGACAAATTTGCCGGTACCGGTGACGGCCACGCCATCTGTTTCGGAGGTAAGTGTGCAATCGCCCTGTTCATTAAAAGTAAGTAACATTACGCTGTTGCGGGTGATATTGTTCATGTCTTTGGTTTGATGTTCCCACGCAATGGTGCTGAGAGAACGGGTGGTGATATCGTCTATCACTTCATCTTTCTCAACGTATTGTGCATGCCGGATTTTTGTTCCGCTCTGGCTGCCGGTGATCACATCTTTTCCTCTGCGAAGGTAATTGGCATCATACTTGTTAATGTATTTCACCGCATAGAGTACATAATCTTTGGGTTGTACATCCCAGTCGGAAGAAACACCCCGCCTTGGGTTATCTGCCGTTGGTTTGCCCGAGAGGATGGAGTCGGCATTCACCACACCAGTCATTACCACTGGAATTACATAAGTAGTGGTCAGTGATTTTGGGTCGTTGAAAAATGCTTCGGTCAACTGAACGGTTACCCCACCCAATATGCTTCCCTTTTCAATGGTTATTTTGTCGGAAGACAGAGAGTAGTAATTAGCGGGCATGGGAATGATGCTTTTCTCTGTGTCTTTGATAACCAGGTTATTGCATATGGAGTTGTCAACTCGGATGCCTATTTCCACATTCTTCTTGTTGGAGTAGACCCCTCCCATCGTTGCCATGATCTGACACTTGTACTCGTTGTCGAGGCTGGTGTCGAACACATCCTCCCCGAGAACGATGGTGCGGACGGGACTCTGATAGGCAAAATATACGGCCGAATATTCGTAATCGGGAAATTCCCAGTCCCCATTTTCACAGGAAGTAAACAATCCGGTTACACATGCCGTCAAAAACATTATAATGAATATTTTTTTCATGTTAATCTTTTTAATAGTTCAAAACTGTTTTACCATCCTTCATTTTGAAGCAGATTGCTGAATTTGACCACTTCTCCATAAGGAATGGGTCCGTAATACATATAGTCCTGGTAGGCACGATTCTCTACCTGTGGCAGGATATTGTACTCCTCGTTACTGATGCTCATCCCCTTCGCCGGTTCGGTGATGTTCTTTTTCCAGCGACGGAGATCCCAGAAGCGGAATCCTTCGAAACAGAGTTCAATGCGTCTTTCGTTATGAATCAGTTCGCGCATTTTTTCTTTGTCGCTCTTCACCGATTCCAGATAGGTGTCGGTGGTGTTGACGCCGATGCCTGCTCTTTTACGGATTGCCTTGATTACGTCATATGCAGAATAACCATTGGGACCTGTTCCATTGGGGCCCCAAGCTTCATTGGCGGCTTCTGCATAGCCCAGGAATATTTCTGTATACCGGATAAAGGGTTTGTAGTGGTATGCTGTTGTTTCAGAACTGGGATTGGCATTTACCTGCTGGTTCAGCAACTTCTTCATATAATATCCGGTCCGTGTAGAGGTTTCCGTTCTGTTTAGGGCGTTGTTGTCGCCTCCGTCAGCTGCAGTGGTGATCACAGTGCTTTGTGGACCGGCTTTGCTACCGTTATAAAGGATATAGAGTGCCAGTCGGGAGTCTCTGTTGGCATAGGGATTGTTTGGGTCATACCCGCTATTGGGGTCGGTGATTGGCAACCCGTTTGCCATGGGGAAGGCATCCACCAGGTTCTGGGTGGGATTCACGCGTCCACTGCCATATAGAGTGGGAGGGTAGTTATCCCGTTCCAGCGTGAGGTTGTTCTCTTTGTTCCCGCGCCAGAGCATCTCTTTGGGATTTACCCCGGCAGGCAGGTTTTGAATAGCTGCACTGTTTGCATACCATTTGTTCCCGTCCTGGTCGAGTTGCCCCACAGGGTTGCTGCCTAATCCATTTAGTACAACAGCCATCCTATTGGCAGCCTCTTCCCAGGTCACTCCGGAGCCGCTGCTATATGCGGGACTGGCTGCAAGCAGAGCAGCCTGGGCGCGTACAGCCTTGGCAATGCGGGCGCTCATGCGGTTTTTGGCGTTGTCTCCGAAAACACGCGTATACTGGCCGGCAGACACTCCCTTCGCACGATATTTTGCAGGTACCAGATTGTCATCGTCAATGGCGCCGTAATCTTCCGGCAGAAGCATCAATGCGGAGTCCACATCGGCATTAAGACGATCGATACACTCCTGAAACGTATTGCGCGGCAGATTAAATTCAGAGTTAAGATCTTCCGGCTCGGTCAGGATCGGAATACCCAGTAACTGTCCGTCTTCAGCCCACCCGGCGTGGTTGAGCAAAAGATGGTACATGTAAAGTGCCCGCATCCCAAATGCATCACCCTTCATTCGATCTTTGAACATGCTGGCAACCAGTGGATCTTCAGCCCATTTTACTTCGTCGGCAATGTTGATAAACTGATTCAGATATTGCCATGAGGCACGCAGATACTGCCATCTGTCCATGGGGTTGTTGTTCGCTCTCCAGGATCCGGTAGCCATTTGACGATAAGCGTTGTTTGGATTGTTGGAGACGGCATCGTCCGTAGCCACATCATTAAAAGACCAGGATCCCAGCGGGTTGCTGATGTATGCGTGGCCTAGTAATCCGGTAGCCCATGCCGGCATATTATACAAATCATTTTTGTCTTTGTGGTTCTCAATTGCAGGCTCGAACATGTCCTGACACCCTGTCTGGACAAACAGGAGCAACACAAACAGTGCAATGATGGATATTTTATTTCTATTCTTCATAATTGAATAATTTTAAACGGATGATGTCATTAGAAAGTGCCTCTTACGCCGATGTTGTAAAAACGCGTTTGTGGTGCACTTCCCACATTCATTTCAAGGTGTTTGCGTTCTTTGGAGATAGTCAGCAGGTTATAGCCGCTTACATAGAGGCTGATGCCTTTAACAAACGATCCCTGCAAGGCAGTTTCCGGGATGTCATAGGTGAATTGCACCTGTGACAGGTTCAGACGATCTGCATCGTACATCCAGAAGTCGGAAGAGCGAAAGTTGTTCTCACCACCTGTGGTAGTAAGACGCGGATAGGTCGCCGTATCTTTTGTTTCTTCTGTCCAACGGTTGCGCACGATCTCTGAATATTTGCTGTCACTCCGCACCCAATAGTAAGAACTGTTTTTCATGCCTTGTCCGCCATAGAAACCGTCGGCCATTGCGAAGAATGTAAAGTTCCGCCACTTGGCTGTAAAGTTGAGTCCCAGACGTAAAGGAGTATCCCAGCGGCCCAGATAGACCTCGTCGTTGGGGTCTATAATGCCATCACCGTTTTGATCCTTATACTTGAGGTCTCCCGGTTTGGTTTCCCCGAAGGTTTGTTTTGGGGAATTTTCGATTTCATCCAGATCATTGAAGAAGCCGAGACTCTGCAATCCCCAGAGGGCGTTCAACGGGCGTCCGATTCTTGTTTGATAATCAAATTCAAAGCTTTCGTCGCGTTTGGCGGCCTCTGTAGTGTAGTACATCCCGTTTACTCCCAACGTCAGATCCACTTCGCTTACCTTTTTGTTTAGATACATGCTGAAGTCAAAGCCGGAGCGGTTATCTACATTGTAATTAACATAGGGTATGATAGAGGAGGTTGGATACCCGACTTGCGTAAAATAGACTGGATATAGTGAATATGGTCGTACAATATCACCGTCCATCTTTCCGGTAAAGTAATTGAAGTCGAATGAAAGCAATTGATTCCATAGAGATCCGCGGAGACCCAGATTCAACTCCTTTCTTTTAACAAAGGTCATATCGGGATTGTCTCCCCGCTGGAATTCAGTGGCGGCTTCACCGCCCAGGTCAGCCCAGGAGTACCATCCCCCACGTTGCAAAATCGATTTGTAGAGATAGTAACCCATCTCGTTGTCGTTGGTTGCAATATCCATATCCTGGCTAATGATGCCACCAGACAGTGTCAGCATCAAATCATCAAAAACGCTTTCTGAAAAGAAGTCCTCCTTCACGGGGCGCCACCCGAGTGTCACTGTCGGAGAGAAACCGAGACGGTTCCCTTCCGGTAATTTAGCGGAGTAGGGAAGTGCGGAGCTGAAATCCAGGTAATATTTCTGTTTGAAGTTGTAGGAAGCCTGTAATCCCAGGTTCACATTGGTCAACCGGTGATATTGTCCGCTCTGTTGTCTTTGCCAGGCATTGGCCACCAGCATAGCGAACACGTTATGGTCACTGTTGAAGGTATGTGCATAATCAAACTGCGCTGCCAGGTTATAGGTGTAACGATAGGCTGAGTTGCTGATAGTTTCGTCGCCGGACTTTTTGTCAACAGTGTTATTTTTATCAACCTTTCCAATCATATCCTTGCCTGCATAACTTGTCCATTCCGGTTCAAAGGTTGCATATTGGTTGGTGTAACCCTGGTTATAGGTCGACGCATAGTCAATGCCGTATCTGGTACGGAAGTGCAATCCCTGCAGCAACGATTTCAGGTTGAGGTCGAAGCGGGTGTTGAACTGAAACTGGCGGCTGACGAACTTGTCGTTACCCGCTGCATAAGCATCGGCAACCGGGTTGGTGAGATACAACTGGGAACCCCCGAAAAAATATTTACCGTCAATCAAATAATTGCTGGTGTTGATCGCATTCCACGAGGGAATGTCGTTTTCTTCGAGATAGGTGAGCGGAATCAATGGTGCTATGCGGTTGGGACGTAGCGTTGCTGCATTGGTCCACCAGTCTCCCTTGGCACTGTATGAATCGTAGAATGTCGCGTTGGCATCGGCCTGTACTTTGAGAAACTCCCGCAGGTTCACATCGAGGTTTCCTCGTACAAAGAGGCGACTCACATAATCATCGGCATGGTTTCCTACTTTAAGCAGGGCGTTTTCACGGGAATAGCCGGTAGTGGTGTAGTATCTCACACGCTGGTTACCTCCGGTGATCTCCGCGATTGCCTCCGATCTGTTGTAGGCTTTGCGGAGATACTCGGACGAATACATGTCGAGATTTGGATAACGGTAGGGATTCTCCCCGGAGGCATGCCGGTAAATATTCTCAATACTGTAGTTTGTTGCATTCCCGTCGTTCAAACTCGCTTCGTTGTAAAGAGTCATGTATTCTGCCGATCCCAGATACTTCGGATAGACTTTGGGGGTATGCAATCCGGTATTGGCACGGATGCGAATGCGCGAATCACCAATCTTGCCCCGTTTGGTGGTGATCTGGATCACTCCTTTGGCAGCACGGCTACCATAAAGCACCACCGCGGCTGGTCCTTTTAATACGGTGATCTGCTGAATCTCGGTAGGCAGTACGTTGTTGGCATCGCGAACCATCCCGTCGATGACCACCAGATATTCATCCATACCCCAAATGTTTCCGTTCACACCACCGACCAGGTTCTCTACAAAGTTCAGGCTATAGGTGGTATAGGCTTTTTCTGTCATCTTTTCCACATCGATGACCGAGATACCACCCAGGAGGTCCTGCATGTCCATGGTACGAAATGCGACCTCCACATTATTGTGCAGCGTATCGTTTTCCAATGCCGCTTCGTCGGTGTACCCCAACTGGGCGGTAGCCTGCAATGTGTTGAAGGCAAGAATGATACATGTTGCGAGACCAATATATATATGTTTCATGTTAGTCTTTTTTTAATTATCAATTTGTTACCAACCCGGATTCTGGTAAAATTCCGGATACATGCTGACATCGTCGGTTTTGAAGGGGAACCAGTAATGTTTGCTTGATAGATTGCGTGTGGTAATCACCTCTTCTCGGAAATTCAGAACAGCATTTTCTTTCGGATTTACTTTGGTATCAAGTGGTGCTGCACGGTCAAACTCTTGCTTTGTTTTGATGTTGAAAGGATATTCCGTGAGCAGGAGCCAGCGGCGGAGGTCATTGAAACGATGTCCCTCAAATGCCAGCTCTACTGCACGCTCCCTGCGCAGCTCGCTCATAAACCCTTCCAGATTGGTCGTATATTTGTCAGCAAGGGGCTCAACACCGGCACGTTCACGAATGCGGTTCAGCGCATCTGCGGCACTTTTTGCGTAACCGGATGCTTTGCCCGACGGTGATCCGTATCCCTGCGCTGCTGCTTCGGCATACATCAGATAGACATCCGCCAAACGTACCCACGAGAGATGGAAGTGAGTAGCGTAGCTGTACCCGTAGGTATTATCCCAGATATTGGCTCCCAGTGGGATAAACTTGTAGTTCAGGTAACCTGTACGGCTTACTGTTCGGGGATCGTTTGAGTAGTTCCCGCCGGTATAGAGATTGGCATATCGCCACACTTCGTCGTTTGCGTTGGTGATGGTTCCGGATACCACTTTCACACCATCATAGATAATATCGTTGTAGAAGCGGGGATCTCTGCCTTTCCAGGGATGTGTCTTGTCGAACCCTGATTCCGGGTCATTAAGTGGTAATCCGTTTGCCATGCCGTAATAATTGACATAGTTTGCAGCCGGTGCCAGCACGATACCGTCCCCCTGAGCGATGGGTGATGGCTGGTAGGAGTTCATCTGTCGCCAGTATGAATCGGCACCGTAGGTCGGGCTTCGTATTATCGCTTCCGAACCGCCCGGCATCAGCCATCCCTGTTGTATAGTGTAAAAGAGGGAAGAGTAATCTTTAAAATCAACCAATGCGTACTGTGTTTGGCCGCTTTCCACCATACTCAGCAGCTGAGCAAAAGCATCGGCCGATTTTTTGCACATCTCCGCATCGTAGGTGCGGGGACCGTTGATACCATTAGTCATCAGAGGACTTCCCGCATAGAGGTAGGTCTTGCCCAGCATGGCGAGTGCCCATATCTTGTTGGCACGCAGGTGGTTGTTGCCAGAGGTGCGACGCCCGACTTCGGTGTTGTTCCAGTCTACGGGCAGCAGTTCGGCCGCTTTGCGGAAATCGGCCGCCATCTTCTCGGCATTCTCCCGGTATGTTTCACGAGGAAGGGTAAGGGGTTCATCGCTGGGGAGCACGGTTTCGATATAGGGAAGCCCGCCCCAGTATTGTGTAAGCTGGAAGTAGAACCAGGCACGCATAAAGTAGAGTTGTCCCTCAACGAGATTTCTCTCCTCCTGGTTTGCATCGGTCATTTTCCCGTCGGCAAGCGCCTGCAGCCCCATATTGGCTACTCGGATGCCATACCAGGAACCGCCCCATATCGATTTTTGGAAGCGGTCTCCTCCTGCGCTCCAGTTACGGTCCAGAAAAGAGGCGCCTTTGCCAATATAGTCACGGTAGTTCCCTCTGTCAATGCTGAATCCCATCAGATACTCTCCGTTACCGATGGTTACCACCTCATCTTCACCCCAGTTGAATGAGCTGACCCAGTAGTGCTTGGCCAGGTCGGGTGTGAGGTGGTACATTCTTTCGACAAAGCCCTGAAAATTTATGAAGTTCTTGAAGGCTTCGTCCGGCGAAATCACCGATTCGGGAGCCTTGTCCAGATAGTCTGTGCATGAGGCAACACTTAAAAGAAGTGATGTAGCCAATGCATATAGATAGTAAGTAAATTTTGTCTTCATCATATTATGTGGTTATAACGAGATTCTCAATCCTAAATTAAAACGTTTCTGCGTCGGGTACGCGGTATTGCCTCCTGTGTTAGACTCCCGGTCATCCGGCATTTTTGTCCATAAAAACAGGTTGTTGCCGTTTGCGAATACTTTCAGATTGGTCAACCCAATTTTTTTCAGCCATTCCTCCTGGCTGAAGGTATAGGAGAGTTCTGCATATTTCAGACGAATATAGGATCCATCATGCAGGAACCTCGTAGCGTTGGAGTATCCGCTGGGAATAGTTCCCCATCTGGGTAGTGGCACATCGGCATGGGTGTTATCTTTCGACCAGTACGTTCCTTCCCGGAAGGCAGTGTTTTTGATTCCGCCCAGGCTCTGGAGTCCCACATAACGGGTTACGTTGTTTACCCCGTAGAACTGTACGAAAAAGCTCCATCCCTTATAATCAATGCCAAACTGACTGTTTACCGTGTTTTGAGGAATACCGGTAAAGCCATACGGAATTTCGTCAAATCTTGAAATTATTCCATCGGCATCGTAATCGAGAAGAATATAATTACCGGGAATACGGGCTTCGTTCAATGCGTCGTGTCCAGTAGACCCGTAAAGTTCATCCCAGTTGTTGTAATAGCCGTAATCAACGTGAGCATTGGTCTGTCCAATCGACTTGTTGGCAGCTTTTTGATACTCCGGTGTAAATAATGGATCGTCGGCCTCAATAATTGTATTTTCTGCATGTGTGTAAAATACATTTCCCCACAAGCGCCAGTCGCGATTAATCGGTTTGTTCCAGCGCAGTTCCAGCTCATATCCTTTGGTATTCACTTTACCCAGGTTGGCTGCCGGGGCAGTGGCTCCGTAGTAGGAGGGTACGGAACGTCTGCTTCCTTCCAGCAGAATGTTGGTTCTTTTTTCCCTGAAAAAATCAACCGAACCGGAGATTGCTCCGCCGAACAATGCATAGTCTGCAGCAATATCCAATTTGGTGGCTACCTCCCATTGTACATTTGGGTTTCCTACCTGTGACTCATAATACCACTGGTAAGGACTCTTCGTTGAGTTGACACCGGTCAGGCCCTGATTGAAAGCTCCGCCATATCCCCATGTATCCATATACAACCAACGATTGGTAAACTCATTCCATCCAATCTTGTCATCCCCAATTTGGCCGTAGGATGCCCTGAATTTCAACATGTCCATCCATCCCAGATCGAGCTCCTTGATCAGCGGTTCTTCCGAGGCCATCCACCCGAGCGCTCCTGACTGGAAAAATGCAAACCGGTAATCGGGAGAAAATTTTTCCGAGCCATTGTAAGCACCGTTATATTCTAATAAATATCGTTTCGAATAATCATAGGTAACCCGGAACACCCAGTTCTCGCGATAAATCGGAAGATTGTTTCCCCTGGAATATTGTTCGCGGCTAAAGTTGCCCATAGCACCTACGGTGTGGTCTCCGAAAGTATTCATATAATTGAGCTGAGTGGAATAGTTCACTCTGCGATATGTTTGGGCATTGTCTACATTTCCGGGACCGGTCATCCAGGCAATGTTGTTTTGGTAGTCGAACTTATTGTTGCCGTCGACGGTCACATCGGTAAACGTCTGTCCGGTCTCGGGATCGATCCACTTGTGGGGGTTGTCTTCCCAGTCGTTGGTATCATCAATACCACGGTTTTGCTCCCGAAAGCTATTGTCGAAGGCAAGTCTGCCATGTACGGAAAGACCTTTAAGCAGGAAGCCTAGATCTTGCTCCAGTGTGAAGTCTGTATTGAGCCTGTCGTTGGTGGTATATCCTACTCCGCTTACACTCAGGTTCTCCATGGAGTTGGTCGATGCCTGCGTAGGATTGGGGTGGTAGTAACCAAAAGACCCGTCGCTGTATTTGGGCCTGAACATATCGGGTGCAATGCCGTAAAAGGCCGACCAGACAAGGTTTTCATAGGCGTTGTAGTTTGTTCCCTTGGAAACAGCGTGCGATCCGGAAAGGTTTACCCGCAATGTGGTTGATTTGGTCAGGGAGAAGTCCATGTTGCTTCTCACGTTAATACGGTCATATCCGAAACCGGTTTTGTATCCGCGGTTGTTGTCAAACTGTTTGTAGATATCCCCTTCATGTGCATAGTCCAGACTGGCAAAATATTTCACAAAGCGGGTGCCGCCCGATACGTTTACGTTCGCATTGTATGATGTGGCCACGTCCTTCAGGAGCTCGTCAACCCAGTTTACGTTGGGATAACGTTCAAATTCTTCCAGATTGGCAGGCCACCGGTATTTATCGATGAGATTCTGAGGTTTAATATTAACCCACTGTTCGGGTGCGTAACCCAGTTCGTTTTCAATAACCCGGTTGCGCAGCATCAGGGCATCGTAAGAATCCATCAGTTCCGGCAACTTGGAATAGGTTTTCATTGTGGTGCTTACGTTGATATCCACATTGGCTTTTCCCTCCTCCCCACGTTTGGTGGTGATCAGGATTACCCCGTTGGCACCCCGTACGCCGAATACGGCAGTTGCGGAAGCATCCTTCAATACCGAAATGGTTGCCACCGAATTGATATCGATACCGCTCATCGGGCGCTCGATACCATCTACCAGGATCAGTGGCCCGCTACCGTTCCATGAGCTGACCCCACGGATGGTGATCTCCGGATCCTCTTCACCAGGCTTACCGGTGGCGGTCATAGTAACCACGCCCGGCAGGTTACCGGTCAGTGCCTGCCCGAGGCTGGTCACACCTCCTGTACGTTCCAGCACCTTGCTGTTGGTCTGGACAATGGCCCCTACCACGCTCTCTTTTTTTTGCTGACCGAAGCCAACCACAATTACTTCTTCCAGAATTTCGGTGTCCTCCATCATGGTAACAGACAGGGTTGTCCTCCCGTTCAGTTTGATGGACTGAGGTTTCATGCCCACGTAGGTGACATGCAATGTCGCGCTAGAGGGTACATTGAACAAGCTAAACCGGCCATCCAGATCGGTGACTGTACCGGTAGATTCGCCTTCCACCTGTACCGTCACTCCGATCAGGGGTTCACCGGATGCGTCAGAAACAGTACCCCTTACGGTAATGTTCTGCGCAAACATGGATAAGGAAAATGCACATAGTAATGTAAAGCATATTCCTTTTAATAGATACGAAATTTTTCTTTTCATTCTCTGATTTGATTAGATTAAACAAATACTTTTTTGATGTGAATCGTTGACACATTCTGTTGACAATCTTCGGTAATTTTAAGTTATGATCATAGGTATATATATTAGGGTGGATAAAATTATCAATATTGGCTCTTTCCGTATTGCCTATATTCGATACTTCAATCCTTCATTTAGACATTTACCTCTTTCGTGGCATTCCATATTAATCCATTAACGGACTTTCAAAACTCAGCCGTGGACGTACACAGCACTACACGTTGCCTTCATTTTTGTGTAGATCCACAATGTTGCTTAACATATATTTTTATTCAAATATAAAAATCAGATAAATAGTGTATAAATAGCTGTTGCTGCCATCACAACTCAATTTGGTTGAATCGGATGTCGTTTGCGATATTTAGATCTTCACAAAGATAAAAGTATTTTTTAAATATTTACCGATTCAGCCTGCTAAACTATTTTTATTTATCTTTTCCAGCAGAGAGCTGTTCAATCAGCTGTGTAACCACAGCTTTTGGCTGATGGTCGCGGTCGAACAGCAGTGGATAATCGGTCCGTCCTCTGGCAGGAAAATTATTTTTCCACGAATCTCCGTCACTCACCCCCCACATGGTCACGCGCAACACATGATCGCTATTTTTTAGAAAGAGATTGAAGAAATCCATCATTCTGTTGTTCCATGCGAGCATCACATCTTCGGGTAAACCTTCTGTATAGGGATCAATCTCTTTGCGGTATGCTTCCCGGTCGGCCAGGTTGGCTCCACCCATCCGGCGTGGTTCGGGCAGTGGGCTCAGATCAAATTCGGTGACCAGAACCTTCACACCGGCATTTACGTAGTCGTTGATGGTTTCCTGGTATGCTTCAATAGTGGGGTTTGTCATACCCACGTGGGCCTGCATTCCAATACCATCTATGCGGATACCCCTGTCTCTCAGAGTGTTGATCAGACGAACCACCGTTTCTCTTTTCTTAGGATACCATTCGTTGTAATCGTTGTAATAGAGTTCCGCATCGGGATCTGCTTCCTGTGCATATTGAAAGGCAAGGGGGATAAACTCTTCTCCCAGAATTTCGTAGAATTTACTTTTCCTGTATGATCCGTCCTCCAGAATTGCCTCGTTTACCACATCCCATCCCTTGATGACTCCTTTGTAGCGGCCCACGACGGTTGAGATGTGTTCCTTCATTCTCTTTTTCAGTTCCTCCGGTGAAACGTTTTCTCCGTTGTCGTCCACACAGAACCATGGCGGCAATTGTGAATGCCAGATCAGGCAATGGCCGGTGATAGTCAGGTTGTTGTCCGTGCCAAACTTCACAAACTCGTCGGCATCGCTGAAGTCGTAACGACCCTTTTCTTTAAGGAGTTCACCGCTTTTCATGCAGTTTTCGGCTACAATGGCATTGAAGTGTTCCTGAACGATACGGACTGCGGCCGTGTCTTTTCCGGAGGACTGACGCGTGTTCAATGCTACGCCAATCAGGAATTTGTCTTGTAGTACATCTTTTAATGCTGGATCTTTTTTGACTACGTTGTTACTGCATGCCTGTATGGCAAAAGCAGTAAACAGCAATAATAAAATTTTCATTCTTTTCATGTTATTCATTGATCTGTTTATAGTGTGTGTTTCTTCACACATTTTTCCGCATCACTCTTACCGGGGTAGTAGTATCAGTTTTCCCTGTTACAAATAAACCATGTTTATGGGATCTTTTCATCCAATATTAGATATTATTATCCTTTTTTTAGGTATTTGTCGTTTGGGTAATTGAAGGTGACTGAAGGATAGTTGTTGATAGTGAGTTGCCTGTGTGCAGAAATTACTCCCGTAAATGATTCGTGCAGGAAAAATTCACGGGAGTAAAAAAAACGAATTACGGCTGGTTATTTCTGTATCTCCCGAAAAAGGAGGGGAGCAAATTCACGGAGTGAACGACGCCATGTTAGCCATTCATGGGCACTTCCTACGGATTCATAATAGACGACATTATGGAGCCCTTTTGCCTGCAATGCTTCGGCAAAAGCTTTCACTCTTTCCGGTCTTTCCTCTGAGCCGATACTGAGGAACATCAGTTTGATCTGCTGGTTGAATTTCTCTTTATCGGCAAAAATACCGTCATACAGCTGATCGATCTGTTCTACTGAACCAGCGCCACCGCTGAATCCGCCCAGATAGGCAAACTTGTCCAGGTTGGGCATCACAGCCTGGAAGGTGTGCATGCCCCCCATGGAGAGACCCGCCATGGCGCGACTTGCGCGGTCTGTTTTCGTGCGGAATGATGCATCGATCATTGGAACGATCTCTTTCACAAGCAACTCGGGGAAGACACTCTGGAACCTGAAGGGTGCTGCGGGGCGGGCCGGCCTGTCGGATGAGGGGCCAGCAGCCGATGTTGCCGGTGCGCTTGCTCCGGCAAGGAATGCATTCATGCGTGCATCATCGAATCTTGGTACAGAAGCAGCTCCCGGAAGCGATGCATAACCACGATCCATGACTACAATCATCGGCACCGCTTTGCCTTCGGCAATCAGGTTGTCCATGATGTTGCTCATCCTTCCCTGGAATATCCAGCCGGTTTCGTCTTCACCACCGCCATGCTGGAGATAGAGTACCGGATAGCGGCTTTGGGCATCCTGGTCATACCGGGGTGGGGTGTAGACATAGCACATCCGCCAGGCCTGGGTCATCTCCGACCAGTATTTCTTCATCCGAATCTCTCCATGCGGCACATTTTGTGTTTTGTCGTAGGGCAGTCCTTCCGGAATTTCGATGGCACTTACCCATTTGCTCATGCCGTAATAGGATTTAGTGGCAGGGTCGGCTACATAGACACTGTCAATGATGAGTTGGTAATAGTGAAAACCCACAGCCTCCGGCTCTGGAGAGACATAGGTCCAGTAACCGTCAGCTTCCCGTGTCATGGGCCCGCGGAAACTTATTTGTACTTTTTTTGCATCGGGTGCATATACCCGGAAATATGTGTGTCCATTCTTGTCTACCCGCGGCCATTGAACACCGTCGAGATTGTGCTCATTGGGGAAAGTGCCTTCAGGGTAGGGTTGAGCCATGGTGGTAAATGGAAATGCCATCATTACCAGTAAAAGGATGCTGCTGATTTTTTTCATTTGGATAAAGTTTAACGTGATTGGTGAAATAAATATAGTTTGTTCCTGATGACACGGTTAAACTGAGATTGTTTAAAATTCTGCCGGAGGAGACCATGCAACCTCACTCCGGCAGATCGGCATCAGAAAAAGAAAATGAAAAAGAAAATGAAATTGTTTACCATCCCGGGTTTTGTGTCAGATTGGGGTTGATGGATGTTACATTGTAGGGGTACGGGAACCACTCGTGCTTACCTTCCTTGAATCCAATCTGTTTTCCTGCATTAGGTTCAGAGTAAGTGAGGTATCCTCTGTGCGCAGGTTCCTTGTCGTTGATAAAAGCATCTTTCAACGAAGGGATATGCGTCCCCGCTTTTTTTGCTTTCTCAAACTCTTTCCACCGTTTCATATCGATCCAGCGTGAACCTTCCATCCAGAGTTCATAGTTTCGTTCTTTCTTTACATCATTCAATGTCAGTGAGTTACTTACATAGTTTGATCCAGCCCGTTGCTGAACCATCCGCAAATACTGAAGGCCATCGTTGTCGCTTGTCTGAGCGCAGGCTTCGGCATACATCAACAGCACATCGGCATACCGTGTGATGATGAAGTTGTTGAACCGGTACCAGTTGGTTGAGCGGTCTTCCTTGGCGACGATATGCTTTCTTTGCAGATAATTGCTTTGTCCGTAGAGCCCGTCAGGATTGATGATGCCTCTCTTCGGATCGGCAAGTTTCTGAGCTTTGGTCATTTTGTTGATGTCTCCGCCATCGCTGGGCCACTCAAGCTCTGTCAGAAACTCCTCATAAGTGATGATGGTGGCTTTGCGGCGATAAGAATCTCCATCATTGGCTGCGAACTCATTAGCGAAAGTTTCTTCAATGGCCAGACCGCCCCATCCCTGATCGGCCTGCATTGTTGGAGAAGCTGCAAGACGCGATGATCTCCATCCCCAAAGATTCATTTCCATCCACGTGGAGCGTTGAATTTTTCCGCTCCAGTCACCAATGCTGGCATTGTTGATCAGGTTCAGCTCGAATACTTTCTCTTCGTTGCCGTCGCCGGAAAGGTGGAATAGATTCCCAAATTCCTCCCCGGGAACAAGTGCATACTTACCTGAAGAAATTACGTTCTTGAGCGCTGCTTTCGCACCGGCATAGTCACCTGCATTGAGAAGAGCCTTCCCCTGAACAGTCCAGGCAAATCCCTTCGTCACTTTTACCGCACCATCCTTATCCGAAGTGCTTTTACGCTCGTCGAGATACTGAACTGCCTCTGATGCTTCTTTTGCACACCATTTGAGCAGATCTTCATGGGTGCCCTCAAAATTTGACGGTTTGTCGGTGCCGAGTAGAACACGGTCAATCAGGGGCGGGGTGCCCCATGCCAGGGCGGCCGTCATGTGACACCAGGCGCGGATGACCCTTGCTTCGGAAATACAGCGGTCTTTTACGGCACTTTGTCCATACTCGAAGTTGTTTATTACCAGGTTGGAGTGGTAGATCACGAAGTATAAGCGCCTGTATAGCTGATAAACCACTGAGCTTTGCGAATCGAACCGGAATTCATTGATGCTGGCAAACTGATCGTTGTCTCCATAGTATTCTCCGGCTGCCAGTACATTATCAGCACAATAGTTGAAGATGATGTTGTAGGGGACGTAGATGCCGTCGTTACCACCAATATTTGTGATGAAATCTCCATATAGATTTACGAGTGCTGACTCAGCATCTTCATCTGTCTTATAGAATGAGTCGATGTCAATCACTCCTTTCTGTGGAATATCGAGGAGATCCACGTCACAAGCAGAGAAGAGGGCAACTGCAACGAATAATAGGGGAAATATATATTTTTTCATATGACTAAAATTATTTATTTTCAAAGGTGTCATATGGAACTCGCATTCGTCATGATCTTGTACGATAATGATTGTCATGCTCGTTTCATATGATTAATGTGTTGAATTAGAATGTAATGTTAAGACCGAATGTGATCTTCTTTGATTGAGGATAGGTCCCGTTGTCAAAGCCTGCACGTTGGGGAGCGGTACTTACAGTGGCTGTTTCAGGATCAACGCCCGGATAGTTGGTAAAGGTGATGAAATCATCGAGCGATACATAGAGCCTCAGTCTGTCGATAAGTGCCTTCCTGGAAATATCCTCCGGAATGGTATATCCCAACTGAATCTGTTTGATTTTAAAGTAAGCTCCGCTGAACATGGAGGCAGATGACCCCCAGAAATGCCAGTCAGTGGCTACAGCTTTGGGGTCAGGCATGGAAGCATTTTTGTTCTCTGGTGTCCAGGCATTGTCATAATAGTACTTGAGTGAGTTACGCATGGGTGTATCTGCCCGGTATAACACCGTGAAGATGTTATTGCCTCCTACGCCGGCGCCGAATATATTCAGATCAAGGCCCTTGTAAGCCAGGCTCAGGTTCAAGCCGTATGTGTAATCAGGAATTGCCTTTCCGATGTAGGTCATATCGGCGTCGGAAATCTGATTATCTTCGTTTAAATCCCTGATAATGGCTTCACCTGTTTCCGGATTCACGCCATCGTATTTGTATCCTCTGAAATACCAGATAGGTTTTCCTACCTCGAATGCAGTGCGGATAGGGTTGTTGGTGCCGTCTACTCCACCGGTGGCTCCTTCCAGTCTCGAAATAGAGGGATCGAGGTAGGTAACCTCGTTGTGGAGTGTCGAGAAGTTAGCGCTGATAGAATAGCTAAAATCACCGATAAGGTCTTTCCAGGAAGCTTCCAGTTCTAACCCTCTGTTAAGCACTGACCCTGCGTTGACGGTTGTAGATCCAACTCCGATTTCAGGAACAGGATTGATGTCTACCAGGAGATCAATGGTTTTTTTGTTGAAATAGTCTGCTGAAATGGCAAGTCTACTTTTCAGGAATCTGAGATCTACACCCAGGTCGAGTTGTTCCGAGGTTTCCCATTTGAGATTCGGGTTGGCCAGTCCGGAAGGCTTGGAGCCATAGGAAGGGGCACCGTCCTCAACGCCATACTGGTACCAGGAGCTGTTATAGGAGATGGTAGTGCTATACTTGTAATTATTGAGTACATTGATATTCCCGTTTTGTCCCCAGGAGGCACGGAGTTTTAGTAAAGAGAATGCATCCGGGTTGATCGCTTCAGCAAAAAATGATTCGTTGCTGATCGTCCAGCCTGCGGAGAACGAGGGAAAATAACCCCACCTGTTTGTTGCCGGCAATTTGGAAGAGTCAAAAGCGTCGGCACGGAAGTTGGCCTGGAGGGTATAACGGTTGTCATAAGAATAAACAAGACGTCCAAAGTAGGATATTTGTGTTGATTTGCCGGGCAGATTACCGTAGCCCTTCACTGTCTTTTCCACACCGTCGACCATGTTGCTTTTCACGTAATCGATATATCGGAAATTTGGTTCGTATCCTTTCAGAATATCGGGTCCCTGTGCACTGGTGCTCACGTTGTCCCAGCTGTTCTCGATATACGACATACCCCCCATGGCGGTGATGTTATGCCTGTCGATGGTAAGGTTATAGTTGGCGAAGTTTTCAAATTGATAATACAGACTGGTATTTGCATTCGCAGAGATGTTGTAATCATCTGACTTTGCCTGAGCTGTGGCATAATAGGGCGTGCTAAAGCTGTGTTCGTTGCTCTGTGCCACTCTGTATCCTAAGCGTGAGGTAATCACCAGTCCTTTCACTGGCTTTAAGTTTCCAAAGAGTACGCCACGGAGTGAAACGCCTCCATTCTCACGGTCAACACGGTCTCTTTGGAGCAGAGGATTGCCACTATCGTCAGTGATATACTTCGAAGTCGCATAGTAGAGGTTGTTGGAAGGGTCCTTGAGGATTATTTTACCTTCATCGTAAGCCTGCTTCATAGTCGGTGCAAATTCGTTGGGACTAGAGTAGTAAACCGGAGTCAATGGGTCGATTGTCAGTACGGAGTTCATCAGTGATCCGTATTGAGTCATATGTGGAACCGATTTGGTTGACCATTTTTCGATGGAGGTGTTGGTACCTACCTGAAACCACTTTTTAATATTGTAGTCGGCATTGATCTGAGCAGAGAGGCGTTTGTACACGTCCTTGTCTCCTTTTACAATGCCATCATTGTGGATATAGTTAATGGATGTAAAATAATTTCCCTGGTTATTACCACCCTGAAAAGTGATTGTATGTTTTTTGCTCCACGAAGGTTCGAATACTGCATCAAACCAGTCGGTGTCGGTGCCATCATATCCATTTGCCTCCAGTTGCGTTTCGATTGGAAGACCCGACATCTTTTTATATTCAATAAAATCTTTCGCTCCGAAAATTTGAGGATGCCGGGCAAGACGCTGGCTGGCGTAGCTGACATCGTAGGTGATGCTGGAGGTACCCTTGGCAGAAGCACCTGATTTTGTGGTAATCAAAACGACACCATTTCCTGCTGCAGCCCCATAAATGGCTGCAGAGGCAGCATCCTTCAGTATCTCTATGGACTCAATCATGGATGGGTCAAGGTATTGGATGTTGTCTACCTGAAGGCCGTCAACAATGAGTAGTGGCCCAATTTTATCGGAGTTTGAAGAATAACCACGTACACGGATGGACGCTCCCTGACCCGGAGCACCGGAATTGGTCAGTACCTGCACGCCGGAAGCCTTTCCTTGAAGAGCAGCTGCTGCATCGGGAGTAACTAAATTTTGGAGCGATTTTGAGCTGACAGATGCCACGGCGCCGGAAACGTCGCTCTTTCTCATGGTGCCATAACCAACCACCACAATCTCTTCAAGGCCTGTGGTAGTCTCCGTGAGGGCAACATTGATGGTGGTTTGATTGCCAATTGTTATTTCCTGTGTATCCATCCCCACAAAGGAAAAAACCAGTACATATCCCTGTCCGGGTACAGTGATTTTGTAATTACCATCAATATCGGTAGTCGTTCCGTTTTGTGTCCCTTTCAGCAGTACCGTAACTCCTGGAATCGGATCGCGTTTGCTGTCCGTAACGTTGCCTCTCACTTGCATCTGTGCAAATGTGGCAATGCTGAAACATAGCCCAAAAAATAAAAATAATACTCTTTTTTTCATAGACATAGTGTTTAAAAAAAATAAATTTAACAAAATATGAGATACCGAACTTTGCCTGTAATGAAATTTTTATACACAAAAAAATATACCGATATCATCGAATTCCTTCCGAAATCATCATGTGTTGTATATCTGTAGGATACCGGTAGGTGATTTA
The DNA here is from genome assembly GCA_002408485.1 of Proteiniphilum sp. UBA5283. Lineage (GTDB taxonomy): Bacteria > Bacteroidota > Bacteroidia > Bacteroidales > Dysgonomonadaceae > Proteiniphilum. The sequence goes on from DHSP01000029.1 coordinate 42,033, forward strand.
TATCGATTTTGTTTTGATGGTATTCTAAATATTCCCAAAAATATGGTATTAAAACGGCGATTAGGTTAAATAATCTTTATTACAGGAGGATAAATTCGTTAAGAATAGTTTTGTCCTCCTAAATATATAAAAAGTCTCCGTCTCCTTTCGTCGCTTGCAGCTTAATCCTCCTATCGGTAAAATTCATCCACCCAACTGTAGGAAAGGGTATGTATCTTTGTTCAGTAAATGTATCTGTAGATTACTCTCATGTGTTATAGATGCAAAGCAATGCTTAAAATAACACGATAAATGCATGAAAATACTAACGATAAATAATATGTGTCAAGAATTTATGAAAAAAGAAATCCTGTTATTGCTGTTTGTTTGTTTTTCTTTTACCGTGTACAGCCAAAACCCGATTGTGCGCGATCAGTTTACGGCGGATCCCACAGCCAGAGTTTTTGAAGGAAAGATCTATCTTTATCCGTCGCACGATATCCCGAGTCCGGTTGAAAGACTGAAGGAGTGGTTCTGTATGGCCGATTACCATGTTTTTTCATCCGACAACCTGATCGACTGGCAGGACCATGGTGTTATTGTCAGTCAGGAGAATGTACCCTGGGTAGCCCCTGAGTCTTACTCCATGTGGGCACCTGATTGCGTTTATAAAGATGGAAAGTATTATTTTTATTTTCCCTCTGCTCCTGCCGGTGAGAACAGACGGGGATTTGCTATCGGAGTAGCTGTTTCCGACACGCCTTATGGTCCCTTTATCCCCGAAGCAAAACCCATTGAGGGCGTTGGAGGTATAGATCCCTGCGTCTTGATCGACGACGATGGCGAGGCCTATATCTACTGGTCCGGCCGGGGTATGTCTGTGGCACGTCTCAAAAAGAACATGCTGGAACTGGATGGTGAACCTACTCAAATAGAGGGACTTCCAGAGGGTTTTAAAGAGGGGCCGTTTGTTTTTAAAAGAAAGGGTATATACTATTATACCTTTCCCTGGGTAAAGGATAAGACCGAAACACTGGCGTATGCTACCGGAGATAATCCGATGGGCCCTTTTACGTTTCAGGGGATCATCATGGAAGAGTCACCGACCGGTTGCTGGACAAATCATCATTCCATCGTGGAGTATAAGGACCAGTGGTATCTTTTTTACCATCACAACGATTACTCACCCTCTTTCGACAAGAACCGGTCGGCACGGATCGATGCACTCTTTTTCAATTCTGACGGCACCATTCGGAAGGTAACACCCACCTTTCGTGGTGTAGGTGTTTCGCCTGCAACCGGTAAGGTGCATCCCGACCGCTTCAGTGCAGTCAGTCAAAGTGGCACCTCCATTGCCTTTGTGAGCGATGAAAACCCGTTTGAGGGATGGAAGATGAAATTGGAGGAGAAAGGGGCATGGGTGCGTTACGAACGTGTCGACTTTGGTGAGGGCGGACAGCAAATGGTAAAAGCCAGGGTGCAGTCATCTACGGGCTGCACGGTGCGCCTGCAAGCCGGGGATACCGGCCGCAGTGTGATGACAGAACTGGAGGTGCCTGTGACGGGAAGCTGGCAGGAGATAACTGTACCGATAAAATACGCTCCGAAAGGAATACATGACATCCAACTTACGCTCATCGACGAAGGGATGGCCGAGATTGACTGGATCAGCTTCGAATAAAAACTGCTGATCGTAAAACAGAAACCGTTCAATTTTCATCGGTTTCTTTTTCCAAAGCCGACAGCTGTTTGCAGATCACTGAAAAATGGCCCCTATGTTTCCTGATTAATAAGGGAACTGGGGGTCATATTGTATTGTTTTACAAAGCAGCGGGTGAAATATTTGGGATCGTTGAATCCTACCCGATAGGCGATCTCCGAGACAATGATGTTGTTGTTCCTGTTTTTTTCCAATATTTTTCGGGCAATCTTCAGACGGTAAAGCAGAAGAAACCGTACAGGGGGAACGCCGGTAAGAGAGATAAATTTCTTATAGATGAGAGTGTAACTCATGTTCAGCTGAAGGATCAGTTCTTTCACTCCAAAGTTGGAGTCTGTAAAGTTTTTCTCGATAATCTGCATCACCTCATTCATGAATTGCTGATCAGATTTACCCACTTCCAACACCGAAAGGTTCATTTCTTCTTCCATAAACTTTTTTTGACGCAAGTCCCTGTTTTTCATGATTGCGTCGATCTGCGCCATCAGGATTGACTCCTCGAAAGGCTTGGTGATGTACCCGTCTATTCCGTTGGCATAGCTCTCAATATAGGCACTCTCGCTCGAGTTGGCCGTAAGCAAAAGAAAAGGGATATGGCACAACTCCAGGTTATCGCGGATCTTCCTGCACAAAACGGCACCGTCGCTCACCGGCATCATCAGGTCAGAAACAATGAAATCAGGTAATATGTTCCGTGCTGCCTCATATCCCGTTTCTCCATTATTCGCTTCGGCCACATTGAATTTCTGTGAAAGCATCTTTTTGATGTAGTTCCGCATATCAGGATTGTCTTCCACCAGCAACAGATTAGGCTTATCCCGGTCAATGGGAATGAACGGTGTGATGATGTCTTTTTCTGATTCCGGCGATAGTGTCTCCTGAACCTCTTCCGGATCGGCTTTCTCAGAAAGAAATACCGGAAAAAGGAGCCTGAAGGAAACGCCGGTCTTCATTGTCGATTTCACGGTAATGGTACCATTGAGCAGGGAGATCAGCTCTTTTACGATATGCAACCCGATTCCCGTGCTGCTTTGGTTAAAATGCGTAAATCCGTGCTGGTCCGGAATCCGGTAAAAACGGTTGAAAATTTTTTCACGCTCCTCCTTTTCGATGACGCTGCCACTGTTAGTGACCGAAATATACTGCATCAGGTTACCGGCATCATCTCTACACTGGCAGGCTCGAAGCGTAATTTTCCCCTTGTCGGGTGTGTATTTCACGGCATTCGACAAAAGATTATAAAGAATTTTGTGTATTTTCTCTTTGTCTGAGATAATTTGATGGTGGAGCAAGCGGTAACAGGTATCCAGGTGGATTTGCCTGGCTTGCATCAGGTTGGCAAAGTCGGATGCAGTCTGATTAAACAATTGTGAAAGGTCGAAAGAAAGTGGCTGAAGGGCCAGGTTCTTGGTATCGAGTTTCTGCAGGTCAATAAGCTGATTGATCATTGAAAGCAGGTAACGGGCATTCCGGTGAATCATCTCCAGGTTTTCCTTTCCTTCCGCGGTCCCTGTCTGTCGGATCAATTGCTCCGTAGGACCCAGTATAAGCGTCAGCGGTGTTTTAAATTCATGGGCTACGTTGGTGAAGTAGGAGATCTTCTCCTTATTCATCTGTTCCATTTGCAGTGACATTTCGTAAATCTCATTCTTCTGTTTGTTGATTTCTTCATTTTGTAGTTGTAACTGTTCATTTTTCTCGAGGATGTCGGACTGTGAATGTTCTAGTTCTGCAATGGAAGTAATCAGTGCCGAAGTGCGTTCCTCAATCTTGCCTTTTAACAGCATCTGGATATTTTTTTGTCTCCGTGTGTATCCATACAAGATATAGAGAAAAATTGCGATACAGAACAACGCAACCATCGAGTAGAACCAGGTAGTCTGATAAAAGGGAGGATGCACAATGACGGTAAGAAATGTTCGTTCGGCAGACCAGGCATTGTCGTAATTGGTACACCATACTTCAAAGGTATATTTTCCAGCAGTAAGGTTTGTATATTTGGCATTTCTTTTTGCAAGCCCCACATTAGCCTTTTCGTTCAATTCCTGGATGCGGTGAAAATAAAATATTTTATCCTGGCCTGTGTAGTCAAGGCTGCTGAAAGTGAGTTCAAATGAATGATGTGGTGGATAAAGATGCAGCTCCTTTGCCTGGGTGATGGATGTGGATAGGTTTTTTTTATGCAAAAAAGGAATCATTTCCTGACCATTGCATTGTAAATTGGTCAGGGTAACTTTTCTCTCTTTTTTCTTGGGAAGGTTAATGAGCGGATTGAATGAAACCAATCCGTTTGTTGTCCCCAGTATTATTTGGTGGTCTGCGGTTTTGCATCCGGCTCTTTTATAAAATTGTTGAACCTGTAACCCCTCTTTTTCATCAAATTTAATCGCTCTTTTTGTATAGGAATTGAACAAATAGATCCCTCTCAGGGTGCTTATCCAGATATTTCCGTTATCATCTTCCATTAGATTCGCAATACTTGAATCCGATAAGCCTGAGCGGGCAGCATAGTTGATGAAAGAGTATGTACCGTTTGAACTGTTGCTGTCGAGTTGGTAAATACCGTTTCCCATGCTGCCCAGGTAGATTTCGTTGTCTCGGGTTTCAAGGATACAGGTGATTTTTTCATTGATCTTGCTTAGCGGTTCATCCAGTTTGTTTTTGTAATAAATGCATTCATACCCGTTTCTATAGTCTTTCAGGTCGATGATGTAGATTCCGTTTCCACCGATCCAGAGGCGGGATTGCGAATCAATAAGAATGGTGTGCATATTGTCCGGTATCTCCTTGGATCGGGTGTAATAGGGCAATCGGTTTATGTGCCCGGTGGCAAAGTCCAGCATTTGAATATGCCTGCTGCTACAAATCCAGAGTGAATTTCTGACCGTATCGAGGTAAAGATCATGAATCTCGTTGGAGAGTAATCCCGAATTTTCGGTGGTATAATGCTCAAAAGAGGGACGGCGAAGATTGTTTTTCGATAATTTATCAATTCCTCCGCCAATGGTCGATATCCAGTAATCCCCCCGGAAATCCTGTACGATATCGGTGATGCTGTTGTGTCCCAGTGAAGAAGGGACGTCCGCACGATGTCTGTGAAAGGTAAAAGTCTCTTCGTTTCTCATTTTGATGGCCAGTCCTCCGTCCATCATTCCTGCAAGCAGATTGCCTTCTTTGTCTTCCAATACACAGCTGATGATATGCGGGAGCCCGTTTTCAAAAGTCTGCATCGAATGGGAGAAGTGGATGTTTTTTGGCGCCATTATGTTGACACCTTCAAAATCGGAACCGACCCAGATACAATTGTCTTCATCCACGAATACCTTATTGATAATGTTGTTATTCAGCGATTTAGATCCTGGTTCTTTGCCAAATTGCACAAAATGTTCATTTCGTTGAAATATATTCACCCCGTTTCGTGTGGCTATGATGATGTCGCCCGAATCATTCTTTGCAATATCCATAATGAAATTGGAGGAGATACTTTTCGGATCCCCGGGGTCATGCTGGTAGCGAGTATATTGATTTTTCTGGGTGTTCAGACAGTATAGCCCTGTTTGTGAGCCTATCCACAAGTAGTCACCAAAGGAAAAAAGTGCATTGATCGTCAAATGCGAAAAATCAAGACTGGTGGTGTAGGGAATCTGATGGTATCTTTCACGGGAGGTGGAGTTATAGCGGAGCAACAGATTCTTCCCGCCAACCCATATGTCATTCCCATGTCTGATGAAGGTATTTACATCCACTCCCCTTTTCAATATCACAATCTCCTTGATACTCCTTTCTCTGTCCAGCATCACATAAGCGAGACAGTCGTTTGTGCCAATCCACAGATTTTGAAACTCATCAATATATATGGATTGAACAGGTGTTGAGAGAATTTCTTTATTTGCGCCGTCGTATCCTTTAAGGAACTCTATATTTTCCTGCGGAAGATTAATCCTGAAAATGCCGGCATCAGACCCCACCCACAGATTCTGGAAATCATCTTCTTTGATATCGTAAATATAATTACTTTCAATAAACTGATGCGGATAGACAGAGCCTGCAGAGTAATGTTTTAAATCGTATCCGTCATAACGGTCTAACCCGTTGGAAGTGCCAAACCACATAAATGAATTTTTGTCCTTGTGAATTGCACGGATTGAATTATCACACAACCCATTGTTAATGGTGAGATATGAAAAATTATATTCGTTTGGTTTTTCCTGTGCCGTCAACATTCCATCGAAGGTACAGCTCAGCAAATATAAGAGTGTTGCAGTTAGAAGTCTCATGATATAGTCGTATTGGTGCTGACAGACAAAAGTATTGTTTTTTTTTCATTTCATACAAACATAAGATAGTAACAAATCATGATGGTGGATTTTTTCTTTTATAAGGGATACAAATCATCACGTACGTTCCAGATTGAAAAATTTGTCCTCCTAATATAAGAGTTTTATTGCTTTCGATATAAAAAAACTCTTTATGTTTGTATTGCAAAATTATATAAATTCGTGTAGCAATGTGGAACAAGGATCAATATTTATCCCCGGCAAATATCAGATATAAAAAAGATCGAGGTGCAAACGTGAAATACGTTTTTTTCGTATCGTTATTTTTTTGTGCACTGTGTTTACAAGGATGTTTCGATAGCAATGATAACAAAAAGACGAAGAGCAAATATACACTTGTATCGGGGTGGGGTATACAGGAGGTGGCAACTGTTCCTTTTGATTCATTAACTGTTATCGATCCTTTTATTCTGGCCGATGAGGCAACGCGCACCTATTATATGACAGGATCGGGTGGTATATTGTGGAAAAGTACCGATTTGCAGAACTGGAAAGGACCGTTTGGCTATATTGAAATTGACACGACATCGTGGATGGGATCCAATCCGATGATATGGGCTCCCGAACTTCATTATTACAAGGGTAATTATTACTGCATTACCACATTTACCAACACAGACATCGTCGTCGATACGGTTCCTGAGCGGTGCGATGTCCTGCGCAGGGGGACACACATCCTTATTGCCGACAGGGCCGAGGGTCCCTATCGACCGATGAATGACAACCTTTACCTGCAGGAGGATTGGTCTACACTCGACGGCACGCTGTGGGAAGAGGATGGAATCCCTTATCTGGTTTATAATCATGACTGGATGCAATTGGTGGATGGAGCGATAAAATATGTGCCGCTTACCGCTGATTTATCCGGCACAACCGGTGAGTCGGTGCTTCTTTTCTCTGCGTCGGATGCACCATGGCCCAGAGAGATGCAATCGATCGGCGAATTAACCTTTGGAATGTCTTTGGGGGGCTACGTCTCTGATGGTCCCTTTCTTTTCAGGACCGGCACAGGACGTCTCGGAATGTTATGGTCCAGCTGGAGCAGCCATCGCTATGCACAGGGAGTGGCTTATTCTGCAACGGGCCGTTTGGCCGGGCCGTGGATTCAACAGGAAGAACCTCTTTTGGATCAGAACACAGGACATGGGATGTTGTTTCAGACCTTTGAAGGTAAAACACTTCTCTCGTTACACTCCCAGAGCCTGGAGGAGAACCCCGGTCCCCGAAAACCCGTGCTGCTGGAGGTCGATCTATCGGGTGATTTCCTGAAAATAATAGGGAGATATAATCCCTGATGATATCTCCCTACCAGCTATGCCGCGAGATTGTCGCCTGAATGCTTTCTCTCTCAATTTGTGTTTTCGTTTTCTTGATTGATCTCTTTCGCAAGCTCTTCCACCGCAAGGGATAAAAAGATAAAAGGGGTGGCAGAGGTGATGATGGCCTCATTTTGTCCCCATATAAATGGCCAGTCATCTTTGTTTTCATAAAAATCAGGCTGCAGGAGCAATAAACCCGGCACAACACCACCGGCAATAAAGGAAAAATCGGCCCGGTTGCTGCCATAAGTGACCTTTTTTGATCGTGCGCCTACCGCTGCCACAAAGGAGAGGTTTGAATAGGGGTGGCACCCCAACAGATAGTTCATTGCTTTGAAAACATGTTCTCTATCCATTATCCCCGGATAATATTTGTGAATAAGATAGTTGTAATTGCCCCATTTCATGATGGGCGTGTTGCCGGCCCATCCGCGACCTCCGATGGTCACCCCGTAAGGATTGCCGGCATCTATCTGGTCTATCTGCTCCTTGTACTTGAGAATATAGGGGCGAAGCTTCCGATGAAACTCTTCATTCATATGCGGAAAAGCCATGAGAGCATAGGTGATGGCGTTGTCAATCCACATATTCCCCGGGCTGTCGGAAATGTTCCTTCGTCCTGTTGCCTCTAATTGTTTCCAGAGAGCTTCTTCGAATACTTTCCTAAATCGATCTTCTTTGGTTGTGATATAAAGCTGCAATGCAGAAGAGATCTTTCCACCACTCCGTTGGTTGAAAGATCCGTCGACCGGCTCTTGCTGGATTTTCTCCGTCGTTTCGTTTTCATCCCACATCTTACGTGCACAATCGAGCGCTCTGCGCGATAAGTCGGGGTTAAACGCTTGCAATGCCCTGCTGGCTGCAGCCAGTGCTGCCGCCGTAGAATGGTCCAGAAAAGGTGAACGTGTGGTGAAAACCCATCTGTCATCCATGGTCCCGCTACTTATTCCGTCCGTCTCATAGGGTTTCAGTTCGGAATTGTATGGCAGATTGTCGGTGATGGTAGCGGCGTCGCCAAGATGGTGGTATTGATGCAGATTGCCCACGATAATTCCCCTCGCAGGGTGTCCAATGTTTTCTATTTGTGCGACAAGTGCCAGAGTTCCATGTTCAATCTGCTGCAACAGATCATTTTTTTTATCCGGGCGATGGATATCCACGTATTGTGTTTTCTGATCGACAAAGGTCATGTCTCGATCCGGTGAAAATGTTTCATAAATCTGAACAAGATCCATCACCACGGCATTGTGTGAGCCGGTCTGTATATCAAAATCGCCGGCATCATACCATCCTCCGACATTAAGCCCGGGAATTCGTTCAAAGGGTTTGAACCGGGTATATGTGGTGTCACCCATACTATACCCGTCAAAATGATTGTGGTTGAGAGGTGCCTGCAGTGCATCATCCTGATAGGGATTGCCGTGCCAGGTTCGATAACCCTCGTTTACGGTCATGTGATCCATCTGAACGGGCAACCAGACATCCATCGTCTTATGCCAGATACCCTGATACACATCGCGCGAAATGGGGAAGGCATTGGTCCTTCTCCCATTGTATTCAATACAATAGATGCCTGTCTCCGTGACGGTGCTAAAATCAAACTGCAGATAATTGTACCGCATATATCTACCCCAGGACTTTGTCTTCCCGTAGTATTCCGGTATCAGGGAGCCCTCGCCGGTAATTCTGTAAAGGGTCGCTTCCCCTGCCGGTGTATCGTTCCTGTCCAATTCAATCACTGCAATCTTTTGCTGTGCTGGTGTGTAACCAACCTGAGAAAATCCGATATTGGGTTCTCTTACCCATTTGTCAATGGTGCTAGGCTCCACATACCACTCCAACACTTTGCCACTTTTTCCGGAGGGCAGCATTGAACGAAATACATACCACCCGTTTTGTGCCAGGAGGCGTCCGTCAAACAGCATGATTTCGCTCTCCGACTGAATAGTGATCTTTCGCTCAGGGTCATCCGGCGCCAGCACAAACGTTCGGGCTCTTGAGAATGGAAGAGGTACAGGAAATTCATTTCTCCCCCGATCATCAAAGGTGGTGTGATGGTAAATCTGCTGTATCTTCTCCTTCCCGGGCCTCATTTCTGTCTCGCCAGAAGGATAACGGGGAAAGAGACCCGGTTTTCCGTCCGCAAAATAGGGGCTTTCCCAGTAGGCGGAAGGGAGAAATTCAATGTTAAATCCTGCTCGTCCCTCCAATGCTGCCGGCAGCGGCTTCTCCAGGATGACCGCGATACGAAACCCCTTTTTATCTGATGTGACCTTTATTTCGCTGTTGAAATCGAAATCTTCGTAACGTAACAGAGTAGAGATGGATTGATCTTCTTTATGAACAGTCCGGCTTATAATCTCCGGGACCAAATCCCATTGTTCGGGCGTATGTTGCAAACGCACTGCCCCACCGGTAGCTGTGCGTACTCCATGGTGTATCAACTCCACTCCCGCGGTTTTTTCGTCAAAGAAGATGGGGTTATACCTGTTGCTGTAAACCAGTACGTTTATTCCATCTGCTTCAAAATAATCCAGCTCATTTAATTGCAGATGCTGTCCCCTCACAGCGCAATGGCATAGAAGGAGCAGCAGCAACATGGTAGCAAGTCGACAATTCGGGATTTGATTATTCCACTGATCCGGCTTGTTGTCAGATGTCATCGGAAGCGTTATTTTTTCTGTTTGAAAATAAGAGGTACAAACTCGTTAAGGCACCTGCGCCAGGTGAGAAATTCATGCGCTGTCCCCGGCGATTCGTAGTATATATTGTTTATACCGGCTTTTTTTAAACCTTCGCTCAGGTTTTTTGTTCTTTCGGGATGTTCTTCCGATCCGATCCCGAGGAAAAAAACATGTACTTTTTCATTAAAAACTTTCGGGTCTTTAAATACGCCGTTGTATGCAGTTTCCAGCTGATCTGTATTGATTTGACCGGCACCGCTGAATCCTCCGATGTGGGAAAATTTATCAATATTATTCAGCGTGATGTTGAAGGTCTGCAATCCACCCCACGAGAGACCGGCCATCGCTCTGTTTTCGCGATCTGTCAATACCCGGTAACTGGATTCAATATGCGGTATGATCTCATTCAGTAGTATTGCGGGAAAATCAGCTCCAAATTTGCGTCTTGCCTCGTTGGGATTTTCGCCAGGCAGCGGGCGGAAGTTTTCAATGTTGCCGTTATCCATCACCACGATCATGGGAGTAGCTTTCCCTTCGGCAATCAGGTTGTCCATAATGAAGTTCATCTTTCCCTGATTAGCCCAGCTGGTTTCATTTTCCCCCATGCCGTGCTGCAGGTATAAAACCGGATATTTTTTTTCGGGGTTTTTGTCGTATTCGGCAGGAGTGTACACAAGCGCGCGACGCCATTCGTTCCGGATATCAGAATAGTACCAGCTTTCGCTCACCACACCCCGAGAAACACCTTTCCTGGGCTTATAATAATTCACATCTTTCTCCGGTATTTCAATGCCACTGACCCATTTACCCATCCCGAAAAAAGGCTTTCCATTCGGGTCGGCAGCACTCACGCCGTCAATAATTACCTGATAATAATGAAATCCAACTACTTCCGGCCCTTCGCTGACCAGGGTCCAGAAGCCATCCTCTCCCTTTTTCATTTCGCCACGGAAACTAATCTCTACTTTCTTTGCATCCGGAGCATAAACTCTGAAGTAGGTTCGTCCATCCTTGCCAATCCGGGGATATTCAGCCCCCACGATATTGTGTTCATTAGGAACAGTTCCCTCAGGTAGGGGCTGTGCGTCTTGTCCGTATACCGCATAAGAGGAAAAAAACAGAAGGGAGAAAAGAAATTTTAATACATTTTTCATAAAATAATTTTTTAATTTATTTACATTATGGCCATATGGAACTCACATATATGTTACGTTCGATTACTTCTAATTAATTTCATGGACATGTTATTGATTGACAACAGTCTTCATGCTCGTATTGCTTTACGGTAAATTTTTTTTGTCCGTTTTCCAGAGGGTGGATAAGGAGAGCTGTGGCGTATCTCCAGTAAACATTTTTCCCGCTTCGCCATCACCTTTTAATTGCCATTTAACCCAGGCTGTGGCCACTCTGGCAAATTCACCTCCGTGGGGCTGCCCATAGGTGCCTCCATGCCCGACGTCCATATTGGCCACAAAAACAGGTACATGGTTGATACGCCGATAGTCGTCCATGCCATTTTTGTAAGCGATGTCCGTTTCTCCACCCAGCAGATAGAGCGTAGGGCTATGTAATTTTGCCAGATGCTCTTTTGTCAAACCCGGCATGCCCGGCATGCCACCTCCATCACCGATGATGCCGCTGTTACAGACAAGGGCCGTGGTAATGCGCGGATCCGGTGCAACTTCAAGCGTTTGCAGCCCCCCACAGGACATGCCGCTGACTGCTATTTTGGACGTATCAATTTTATTGTACAGAGGACTTCGCTGATCTTTGTTTTGAGAAATAGCCCAATCGATGGCATCCAGCAACTGGGAAGAAGTGGACCTTCCCATCCCTCGCTCCCCCTCCTGGGGCATAGGCCCGATTGCAACGACTAAAAAACCGTGGGAAGCCACCTCCGACAAAAAATTAACATGTTCCCAGGGAGAATTTGCACAGGCCCCGTTTCCCCATGCAATAATCGGTAGTTTATGGCTCTCCCCGAAAGGTTCGAGATCATCCGGCCGGAACAGTGTATGGGTGGGTAATGAGTCATCGGTATACATGATGGCACGATAAGCGCCGGTACCGCCATCTTCCACCATAACCCTCCGTGAAGTTTCATCGGGAGCGGGGGCGGAGCTGACTTTGGAACCAGGAAGCAATTCTGCCGGGGTATTGTTTTTGTTTTTTTTCCACAAGTTGGGTAAAAAACGATTGTAGAGCAGATATCGCCAGGTGGACCAATCATGCGCCCCGCGTCCTCCCACAAAATATTCGTGATGAATATTGTGGTTGGTAAGCGCGTTATGCAGTGCCTGAACACGTAGGTTGAAAAAACTATCAGCCTCTTTTGTTCCCTGTCCTACAAAAAGATAATCAACTTTGTTATTGACGTCCGGATCATTTAGAAAATCCCTCAACGATTCTTCCGGATTTGTATCGCCTGCACTAAGGATGCCGAAGTTCGCAAAAATATCAAGCGACCTGAAACCGACAAACATACTGTGCCTTCCTCCCATCGAAAGGCCTGAAATAGCTCTCCCTTTTGCCTCCCGTATTGTGCTGTAATTTTTGTCTATCAGTGGAATAACATGTTCTCTGAGCTCCTTTTCGAATATGTCAAAAGTTAATTCGGTATGCTGCGGATGATTGCGATGAATGACCTGATTATTTGGAATGACGATGAGCATGGGCTCCGCCTTTCCCTCGGCCAGCAAATTATCCATGATGAAATTTACCCTTCCGTCGTAAACCCAGTTGGAGGGCAATTCACCACTTCCCCCCAGCAAATACAATACGGGATATGATTTTTTTTCGTCGTATCCGGGAGGAACATAAACATACAATTCGCGTTCACCTTCTGTTACATCGGAATGATAGATGTGACGGATGATCTTTCCATGGGGAACATTTTTTGCATCGTAATAAGCTGGTTCCTTGTCGTGAACAACAAGCTGGCTATAGGGTGGCATCGCGGTAAATGCAGCATATGTATTACTCGGATCCGTAATTTGCATACCATCTACAACAAAATGGTAAGCATAGATATCCGGTATAAGGGGGCCGATGGTTAATGTCCACACTCCATCTTCACCCCTGGTGAACGGAATAGGCTCGTTTCCTTTTCCCAGTGAGGTGAGAATGGCTCCCGGGGGAAGTTTAACTTCATTCGCCCAGGGAGCTTTCAATCTGAAAGTAACCATTCCATTATCATCTACTTCGGGAGAATTTAGCGGTGCACTAAACGGAATCAGTCCTTCCCTGTTCTTTTGTGGATTGTAATCGAGATTTACATTCGCCTGTTGGGCGATTAAAAAAGATGGTAAAAATATTAGTATCAAAACCCGATATTTCATACGATTAAAATATTTTTTCACATTAATGTGTATGGAACTCGCTTTAATCATGTTCTTGGGTATGAATGATTCTCATGCTCGTTTCATAACCCTTATTAATTTAAGTTTGAACAAATCTTTATCTGAACAAAATGTAAAATTACCCGATTTATCTGTCAGCCGGAGAGGATTATTCTGTTTAAATGGTGAACTCATCTTCACATTTTACAATTCTACGACGATATCCACACTTTTTAAACCGCTGTTGGCTGAGGTCCCGCCGTATAACAGGGTGTAATTGCCGGCTTTCGGGATAAGTCCGTCGGTAGGCCCGTCGTAAAATTCAAACGCATCAGCGTGCACATTCAGTTCCACCTCTTTTGTCTCCCCCGGTGCCAAATATATCCGCTTAAATGCGCATAGTGATTTATTGGGAGCTTCCGGATCATTATTTCTTCTTACGTAGAGTTGAACTACTTCCTCTCCTCCAGTGGAAGATTGATTGGTGACGGGAATAATTATATTTGTCCCCTCAACAGCTTTTACCCTGTTTGAACCCATCCGTGCCTCACCATAACGAAACTCAGAATAACTTAGACCGTGTCCAAAGGGATAAAGCGGTTCTTCCTTCATATAGCGGTACGTACGTCCTTCCATATTGTAGTTCTGAAAACCCAGATGTTCCGGATTGTTTGCCTTTTCAAGCGCGTTGTCGAGTTGCTCTGTCGACTTGTAAAAAGTGATCGGAAGTCGCCCTGCCGGATTGTAATCTCCGAACAGTACATCTGCCACAGCAGTTCCCGCTGCCTGTCCCCCATACCACGCTGCAAGCAGCGCATCGTAATTCTGTTCATCCTGTTCCAGGGCCAGTGAGCTGCCGGAGCAGAGAACAAAAACTACCGGCTTGCCTGTCTTCTTAAGATCGGCCAGGAGGCGACGTTGCACATCGGGAAGTTCCAATCTCTGGCGGTCGCCCCCTTTAAAGCCGTCTGCACTCACAGGCATCTCTTCTCCTTCCAGGCGGGGAGACAATCCTCCCACGTAAATGATTACGTCCACATCTTTGATCCGCTCTGTCAACCCTTCAAACTGAGCCAGTTCCTTGCGGAATATGGAGAAGTCGATGTTTACACGCCGGCCAGTCTGGGTGTGTTCCAACATGATTTCGTATGTTTTTCCCTTGGTCGCGTTGAACGCATATTCAGAAGGGACAGAGGCTTCCCGGCCACTTTGTGACATCACCTCCACTCCGTCCATATAGAGTCTGTATTGGTCTGAAGTACGGGCCGACATGACCACCTCTCCTGTATAGGGGGCGGTGAAGATGCCACTAATGCGTGTGGAGGTGTTATCCATCTTTACGCCCTGGGCCAGCGCTGTTCCTCCGGAATTGTTGTACCGGATTCCTTCGTTGTTAATTTTTGTTGCAACCGGATTTCCTTCAAACCTGTTGTTGTTGAAAAATTCCACATAAAGCCCCTCTGAATTTTTCTGCCGGTTGCTGAAATTTTCGTAGAGCGAAGTCCTTACCCATGTGTCCACCAGGTCACAGCCACTCTCATAGATAATTTCGGCATCGGGAAGCTTGTCACGGATACCGTCCAGTATGGTTACAGTAGAGGAGGGGGTGCCGTTATAATTACCCCAGAGCATCACGCTGTCTGCAGCGTTCGGGCCGATCACCGCAATTCGTCCGATATCTTTGCCTAAGGGCAATAAATTATTCTTGTTTTTCAGGAGAGTCATCGATTCACGAGCTACCTTTAGGGCATTTTCTCTATGCTCTGGTGAATTCACTACCGAAAGGGGAAGATGACTCCACGGTACTTTTCCGGCAGGATCCAGCATTCCCAGCTCGAACCAGCCACGTAAAACATGACGGAGTGATCGATCGATCTCTTCTTCTGTTATTAAACCTTGTTCTACTGCCAGTACAAGATTCTCATACACGCTGCCACATTCCAGGTCGGTCGTGTGAATTACCGCATCGGCGGCAGCTGATTCCGGGGTAGGATGTGTCCCGTGATTGTCCGGCAGATAAAAGTCGTTGATCCCCCAGCAATCAGACACCACCATGCCGTCATATGCCCACTCGTTTCGCAAAATATCTAGCATCAGCTTGCTACTTCCGCAACAGGGTTCACCTTCGAATGCGTTGTATGCACACATCACCTGCCTTACGTTGCCTTCGTGTACCAACGCTTTAAAGGCCGGAAGGTAGGTCTCCCACAAATCGCGGGCAGAGACAGATGCGTCGTAGGAGTGGCGGTTCCATTCGGGACCACTGTGTACCGCAAAGTGTTTTGCACAGGCATACGTTTTGTAATAGACAGAATCATTTCCCTGTAGTCCTTTTACGGCAGCAACGCCCATGCGGGCTGTCAGAAAAGGATCCTCTCCATAAGTTTCCTGACCTCTTCCCCAGCGAGGGTCGCGAAAAATATTGA
The DNA here is from genome assembly GCA_002408485.1 of Proteiniphilum sp. UBA5283. Classification (GTDB taxonomy): domain Bacteria; phylum Bacteroidota; class Bacteroidia; order Bacteroidales; family Dysgonomonadaceae; genus Proteiniphilum. The sequence goes on from DHSP01000029.1 coordinate 57,836, forward strand.
TGTTGGGAGTCCAGAAACTAAGACCGTAATATCGCCCTCTGTTATCGTTCCGTATCGCTTCGTTATACTTAGCCCGTGCCTCGTCTGATATGAAGGTGAAGGCCTTCAGATGACCCGGTTCATTCCATGTGGCTGCCATCCCAATCGCCTGCGGGTAAACGGTAGCCAATCCGGCCCGGCCGACTCCGTGCAACGCTTCGTTCCACCAGTCGTAGGCCGGTATGCCGAGGCGGGGAACAGGCTTGGAGGAATTTACCATTAAGCCGGCCTTCTCTTCCAGCGTGAGCAGGCTGATCAGGTTTTCAACCCGTTCCTCTACATCCAGATTGGGATTCTGAAAAGGGTATTTATAGTTTGTTTTGCAGCCCGGTATGATCATAAGCCCGGCAAAAATCACGATTAAAAATGATAGTTTGTTCATTTCTGTAAAATGTTAGTAACGTTATAATTTTTTTGTCAGTTGTCTCATCGGCTTTATCTGTTAAACCGGCAGATTGTGCCGGAATATTGATAGAAAGATTTTGTGTACGTACACAGCACCCGGTCATGTTTTTATCAAATTGAATTTTCTATGGTTTTAACTATTACTGTTTTTTGATTTTCCAGACCAGAACACCTGCTGTGGGAATCGTGCTGTTGCCAATCAATGTTTCCGCTTCATCGGGAAGTTTTAGCGCATACGATTTGTCGCTGTAATTCAAGGCAATGCCAAATCCGTCACGGTATTCCACCAGAATGCCTGGCGGATAGTTTTCCACCGCAATATCCAATCGGGCGAAGACCTTGGCAAGTACCGCCAGCTCCAGATCACCCTCATTGCTGTCTGCTCCTACGTAAGTGACACTCCCTTTTTTATGCTGATGATAGCTTACTGCTGTTTTTCCGGCATAGAAGTCGCCACTATAGGCAGCCCATCTTTCGGTATCTGCCAAAGGTTTCAGCACATCTCCCCAGCTGCTCCAGGCATATGGCTTTCCATCCATCATCACCGTGTCGGATGCATAGGGACGAAGCAGGTCGTAGAACTCAATTTCACCCCCGATCAGCCCGTAGAGCGGTTCAGCATGTCTTGCCTCCCAGAGATGGCCCAGTTCATTCTGGTGGCCGGTCCGGCACGATATGACCAGGTTTCCTCCGTTCTCTACGTATCGGGTCAGTTTGTCTGCCAGGCTGAGGCTCATCTGCTGATAGGCGGGTACCACGATGACGGGATATTTAGTAAAATCGGTTGAATCACGGATAAAATCGACCGGTGCTCCAAACGATTTGAGGGCTTTATAATACTTTAGCACATGCTGTTCGGTATTCCAGAGCACGGTCTGTTTGTTCTGTTCAATGGCTACGGTGTTGTCCGGATCGTACAGGATGGCTGTTTTTCTTTGCCTGTATGCTGCCGGTGTGCTGCCCGGAGATGAGTGTTGTCGCAAAAGACTTATCTCCTCCATAAATTGCTGAAAATCCGATCCACCCGGGGTAGGTGTGACACCATCGGTGCCCACAATGCCGTAATGATACTGTTCAAATCCGTAGATGGGAGCGCGGAACCGGTAGGTACATGTGAACTTGCTTCCACCGGCGAAGACGTGCCATAACCATAGTCGTACTGCTCCGGGAAGTGGCTGAGAGTTAACAGTACCCCAGTTGACTTGTCCCGGTTGCAACTCCATCACTCCGTATAGCGGTGTCAGGGGCCTGAAGTAATCATTCGCCATGGCAATACGGGAATATTCCCCGATCCGGTACCCTTTTTTACCAATTCCTTCCTGTTCGCCGTACACCATGTAGCGGGTGTAAGTAATAAAGTCGAGTTCTTTGCTTGCACCAATGAAACGGGCATCATACATCGGAATGAAATTGGTGGTAATCCATTGATTCCGTCCGCTATGCCGGCGGATTGTGGAGGCTTGTTCGTCGAGGAATGTGGTTGTTTCATCATCGCAGAAGCGGCTATGATCGAGCCGCTGATACAGGTTCATACCCCACTGTTTGTGTTGCGGGAGATTAATTTCCGAAAAATTGCTATAGGTGCCACTCCAGAAATTGGTGCCCCAAGCCCTGTTTAAAACGTCAATTGTATTATATTTTTTCTGTAACCAGTTGCGAAACCTTTTTTGTGCATCCTTGCCGTAATCGACCGTTGAGCGGGGCTCGTTGTCCAGTTGCCACCCTATGACTCTGTCGTCCTTTCCGTAGCGCAGGGCCAATTGTTCGATCATCTTCAGCGAATAAGCGCGGTAAAACTCATTGGAAAAAGAAGCATGCTGACGGGAACCGTGATCATAACGGGTCCCATCTTCCCGGGTGATCAGAATTTCGGGGTGTTTGCGCACCAGCCACACCGGAGGTGTTGCTGTGGAAGTACACAAAACCACTTTCAAATTGTTCTTTGCTGCCAATCCGATCGCCTTGTCCAGCCAGTCGAAATCATATACCCCCTCTTCCGGTTCCAGTTGTGTCCAGGCAAACTCTGCAAAATGGGTAAACTCAAATCCCATTTCTGCCATTTTTTTTAAATCCCTGTCCCACTGCGATTCATCCCAGTGCTCCGGGTAGTAGTAGGCGCCTACTGTCGTTAATTGACGGGGTGGAAAGTAGTCATGGCTGTTCTGTGAGATGACCATATGGCTCATCATGCACAGGATTAGAAGTGGTGAGGTCCGTTTCATGCTGTTCAAACTGGTTATTTCCAATGGTATATGTTGCCTGTAACTGCAAATATAATAGAATTATTTTATTTTCCGGTAAAATCGGAAAGAGATTATTCAAAACCCTAAGCCAGGAGGGTAATCACACCTATTGCCCGATCGCAAATTGTACTCTATCCTTATGCGACAAAAAAGGATCCGGCAGATCGGTAAAGTTATTTTATGGAAATAGAGAAAAAGTTTGTTTCTTTGTGTAACAAACTACATTAAAGATCGCTCATCTGTGAGGTGTTGAACTTGTATCATTAAATTTACCGGAATGCAACGAAAAGCTCGAATCAAGGATATTGCAGAAATGGCAGGAGTCTCGCCCGGAACAGTAGACCGGATACTTCATAACAGAGGAAATGTATCGGAGTCGGCCCGGAAAGCTGTCGAGGATGTTTTAAAAAAAGTAAACTACAAGCCGAATATTCATATTACCGGATTATCGCTAAAGCGCAGATACAAGGTCGTTATTACCACGCCCAATGTTACTGAGGGTGAATACTGGGAGAGCATTCATTCCGGAATACAGCATGCACTGGACGAATATGAGAATATTCGCATCAAACGCATAATATATACTTATAACGAATTTGATGTCTATTCCTGTCGGGAAGTGTACGACCGGATTCTGGAAGTTGATGCGGATGGAGTAATTCTTGGGTTGACTTTCAAGGAGGAGACTCTACGCCTCACCCGACAGCTCGAAGAGAGAGGAATTCCCTATATATTTGTGGATTCCACCATGGATTCCACTTCTCCACTCGCATTCTTTACTTCCGATCACTATATGTGTGGATACCTGATGGCCAGGCTTATTACGTCCATTATCCCCGCAGGCTCGGATATCGGTATGTCGCAGGCACTACGAATTGGTGATGAAAGCGCCAACACGAGTATTTTGAGGAAAAAAGGCTTTCATGACTATCTGATGGAGAAGAAGATCGACAACAGCGTGCTGAAAATCCCCTATTCAGCGTTGGAACCGGAGAAAAATGATGCGTGGATGTCGGATTTTTTCCAGCATCAGCACAATGTCGGCGGTGTTGTTTTTTTCAATTCACGTGGCGGGATTTTAGCTGACTACTTTGCAAGAAACGGAATCAACAATATCCATTTGATTGGGGTGGACCTTACGGTGTCCAATGTGAAAGGCCTCAGGGAGGGATATATAGATTTTTTAATCGGACAGGAGCCTGAACATCAGGGTTTCCTGGCGATGAAGACAATGATTGAGTATCTGGTTTACAGAAAACCGGTCCGACAGCAAAACTACGTACGACTGGATATTCTCACCCGCGAGACCATTGACTTTTACAGTGAGTTCAACTCCTAATCCAAGGTGTTGTATTTTCTCCTCACCATCCTGCAGAAGATTGTAAAGCCTCACCAAATACATCGGTAATGCACGAAAAAGTCCGCATAAAAGATATTGCAGAAATGGCCGGAGTATCGCCGGGAACTGTCGACCGCGTCATCCACAACAGGGGCAGAGTCTCTGAGACTGCCCGGATTGCGGTGGAGGAGGTGATGAAGAAAGTAAATTACAGGCCGAATATTCATATTACCGGACTCTCTTTAAAACGAAGATACAGGGTCGTGATCACCACGCCTAACGTGATGGAGGGGGAGTACTGGGAAAGCATTCATGCGGGTATCCGGCACGCCCTGGAAGAATATGAGAATATTCGTGTTAAATGTTTGATTTATAATTATAACCAGTACGATATCTATTCCTGCCGGGAGGTATACAACAAAATAGCGAAGATTGATGCAGATGCCGTGATCATTGGTACTACCTTCAAGGAAGAAACCGTTCGTTTGTCCAAAGAACTCGACAAAAAAGAGATTCCCTATATCCTGGTTGATTCTATGGTGGAAAACACCTCTCCTCTAGCTTATTTTACGTCCGATCATTATATTTGCGGATACCTGGTAGCCAAACTGATTACTTCCATTATCCCGATAAACTCTGAGATCGGCATGGTGCAGGCGGTCAGAATAGGCGATGAAAGTGCCAATAGCAGTATATTGCGAAAAAAAGGTTTTCAGGATTATCTCACCGAAGAAAAGATCACGAATAAAATTAAGAGGATCTCTGTCACGGCAATGGAACCGGAGAAGTACGATGAGCAGCTGCGTACCTTTTTTAAGGACCATCCCAATATCGGAGGAGTGGTGGTGCTCAACTCACGGGGCGGGATAGTGGCGGATTTTTTCGCCAGAAAGGGCATCAGGGATAAAAAAATGATCTGTGTCGACCTCACCGTGCCAAACGTGAGAGGGCTCAAAGACGGGTATATCGATTTTCTGATTGGGCAGGAGCCCGAGCATCAGGGGTTTCTTGCCATGAAGACGTTGATCGAATACCTGATTTACAGGCATCCCGTGAAGGTACAGAATTATATCCAACTCGATATTCTGACAAAAGAAACCATTGTTTACTACAAGCAGTTCAATTTTATTTCCTGAACAGTTTCTTTTGTTTTGATTCCATGCAATTGAGCTATTGTTTACATTGCCCGGATGATCAATTCATCCAGAATGACAGCCGCTGTGAGCGCCTGTATGCTTATTTTTCTTTCTTTGGATGATGGCGGGAGGGTGATGGAGCGGAGTGCTTGGTTTCGCAGTACATTGTTTTTCCACTCTTCGCTCCGGCCATAGGTTTCGTAACTGATGTAGCACGGTTTTTCGCCTTCAATATCCACCTTCACTTCCAGCCTCTCATTGCCGGCAGGATGGGTGGGTACAAACGCCAATGTTACCGTCAGTGCTTCGGAGGAGCGGGGAAGTGTGGCACTAAAGGCGTCTCCTTCCTGCAGAGCCAACGCTTCGCGACTGTAACCCAGCTCTTTCACCATATAAGCACTGTTGCTGAACTCCCCATCGGAGGGAGATATTTTCCATTTTTTTTCCGATGGCTCGGGGAGAGGCAACGATATTTGGGTGGTATCGACTGGCATGAATACCGAAAGCTCCCTCGGCCTGCAATCCATCATATACCTCCATTTGCCATTCAGCATGCTGTTGTATCTCTCTGTCAAATTCAATATCTCATCAAACGCAACGGTGGAAACTCTCCACGCTGCTTTTCCATGGCGTGCGAGCTGTGCGCCCAGCATTTTGCGGTTCATGGCACAGAAGCTGAGCATGGGATACTCCACCAACTGAAACCAGTGAGCGCGACCGGGTTCATCAACCTGGAGAGACAACTGTTGAATCTCCTTTTCCAGCTTTTCACATGACTTTAACCGCTCTGTCACCTCACGGTCGCTCCACGGCAGATCTTTTACAATGTTGTATATCGGTTCGCTCCGCTCCTCGGTACGGGTATTGCCCAAAAACTCCGGCCGACGCTGATAGCTGAGTGCGTAGTATTCGTTCCAGAGTGGAACTAACTTACAGGCTGTTGTCTCCCCGAATTCTCTTGTCAACCAGCTTTTCAAGTGGACATTGCTGTCTCGGTTGTGCAGAATTTCCTTGTCCCACGCCAAATCCAGACAATACTCCAGCAGATATTCTGCCGGCTTAATATCCCCTACGTTAAAAATCCATATCTGTTGCACCTGATGATTGTAGGCACGTTCCAACTCCGTCCGGATTAAAGCAGGCGAAGTTGAAGCAAGCCATAAATAGTCATGAGGACGGCCCCAGTAAGAGATATGATAATACAAACCGTTGCCCCCTTTGCGTGCCTGTTCCAGCTCATTGGGCTGGGACCTCATATAGCCATAATTGTCGTCACACCACATCAGGGTGACATCTTCCGGAACCTCCAATCCCGAACGGTATATATCCAGTACCTCCTTGTAAGGTATAAATACCTGGGGAACGCTTGCTGCATCGCTGTGTGCATATTTCCCAATCAAAGCCCGCTGGTCTTTAAATACACGTTCCAGGACCACCCGTTGTTCTTCAATTGTTTTGGCTCCCTGCATTTTGCCGTCGTGCACTCCTCTCATCCCGATGGTGAAATAGTTGTTAGAGCCGGCCACCTCTTTCACCCTCTCTTCCCAGAATTGGCATACGTTCTTCGAATTGTTCACATAGTCGTAATCTCCTTTACCAGCCAGGGGCCATTCGACGGGGGTGCTGCGTTGTAACGGTTCACAGTGTGAGGTGCCGATGGTTATTCCGTAAAGATCGGCCATCTCCCGGTTCCCTTCCACAAAGTAGAAAGGGATGGTGACTTCATGCATGGCAGGCCAGAGAATGTTAGCCCTGAGTCGCAGCATTAGCTCAAAGACAGCCCGGTAAGTTTTGGGGCCCACTTCTCCTTCCCGGTCTGAAGGCTCATAATTTTTCCAACTCCAGGGATTGAACCCCCAGTCTTCATCGTTGATAAAAATGCCCCGATAAAGCACCGCCGGTGCTTGTTCCGTTAGAAAGTCAGTCTTAATGACCCATTGCTCCCTCCTCTTCGGGGTGCTGTCGGCCCACCAAACCCACGGAGAAACGCCCAGCATGCGCGAAAGCTCCATGATGCCGTATGCTGTGCCGTTGGCATCAGAGCCGGTTATACGAAGGTTTCCCTCTTTTGCTTCTATGCGGAATGCTTCGTGTCGGGAGGCAATGCTGTCTTTTGTTTCGTTGCTTTTCAGGGTGTGGATAATCAGTTTTCTATCTCCCTGTTTGTCACTCTTTTTCAGAGAAGCATCTAACACACTGTCCAGGTCACCCTCAAACATGGAGAGTGCTGTACGCACAACCGGCGCGGCATCCTGATCCAGTTCGTAGTAAATTGTTTCTCCTCTTTCGTACACAATATCCTGTGCTTTCGCCTGTGTGATTGACAGGATAAGGGATATGACGAGAATGGACCAACCGATTTTATTCATTGATTTCATTGAAATTTCGGCTTAATTTGAGTAGATCCAATTCCCTAAGTCCTTCAGCTACAAAGAGGGCTACCTGTCTGGCCCCTTTTTCCATCATATGTGTATTGTCTTTTACTCCTTCCGGTTTCACCGGGTCCATACCCGGTTCCACCCACCGATAGTAAGGTTTTGACGCCTCATCGCCCAACATGGTGATGAAATCACGGGTCCTGAGGTTGATGTCGATCAGGTCTACCTGGTGTTCCCTGGCTATTTTTCGCATGATTACCGGATACCCTTTCAGCCGGTCATCAACCAGGTTCCCGTTTACAAAGGTACGCATCACCACGGAGGTGAGCAGGACAGGGATCGCTTTTTTCTGCCGCACCTCCCGTATCATCTTCAACAGGTTCTCTTCATACTGCTGATAGGAAGCATGTCGTTCCGGGCGTGTGGAGGAGTCGTTGTGTCCGAACTGGATCAGTACGATATCCCCGGCATCGGTTTCACTGAGCAGTCGTTCCCATCGTCCTTCGGCGATGAAGCTTTTGGTGCTTCTGCCCCCTATGGCGTGATTGACCACGGTGGTCTGGCTGTCGATGTAGAGGGGCAGCATCTGCCCCCATCCCCTGATCAACCCGTCTCTCTCTTCCTTGTAGCTCTGAGCCGTGGAATCGCCGGCGATCAGAATCTTCACCGGCTTTTCCGTAGCCTTGAACGAGGATACAACAAAGACACCCAATAACAGGTAGATAATCTTTTTCATT